>JAQUAK010000001.1 GCA_028687275.1 Patescibacteria group bacterium
CAAGAGTCCACATCGACGACCTGGTTCGGCACCTCGATGTCGGCTCGTCGCATCCTGGGGGTGGAGAAGCTCCCAAGGGTTGGGCTGTTCGCCCATTAAAGCGGCACGCGAGCTGGGTTCAGACCGTTTAGCAGCTAATTATATTGGCTATTAAACACTCTGAATCCAGAGGCAAGACATCAAATACGGCGGCAATATCAAGTAATTGATATTGGTATAAAAGCTGACTCATATCGATGAAGTCCTAACAGGTAATTGAAAATTAACCTGTCATATGTTAGGATAATATCGAGGGAAGTCGCTTATGTTAAAATTAACGCAAACACAATTAGCTTACTTAGCAGGATTCATCGATGGCGATGGAAGTATTTATGTAAGACTGAAGCCGAACGATAGCTATCGTTATGGTTTTCAGATTGCTCCTTATATAGTTTTATTTCAATCAGCTAAAGATGAAATACATTTTCAAAAAATTTGTAAATTGTTAAGTTGTGGCTACTTGCGCAGAAGAAAAGATGGGATATTAGAATATACTATCGGTCGCAGAGAAGAAATAGTGTCTTTAATTAAGGTAATTAAACCATATTTAATTCTTAAACGACGACAAGCGGATTTACTTGAAGAAATTTTTAGAAAGAAAGATTTGGTAAAAAGTGCCAAAGATTTCTCAAAATTAATGGATTTAGTAAATAAATTTGCAGATATAAATTATTCTAAGAAACGCATCAAACATAAGTTGACCCCGTAGAGACTAAACGTCGGCCTCCTGAAAGCGTTTCAGGATGAAGGTATAGTCCGTGCACTTAGTAATAAGTGAATAACATGCGTAAGACAGGTCGGTCTCCTATCCACTGTGGTCGCGGAAACTTGAAGAGGCCCTTCCTTAGTACGAGAGGACCGGGAAGGACGAAGCTCTAGTGTACCTGCTGTTCTACCAAGGGCATTGCAGGGTAGCTACCTTCGGTTTAGATAAGCGCTGAAAGCATCTAAGCGCGAAGCTGTCTCTAAGATTAGGTTTCACAGACTGGTTGAAGAATACAACCTTGATAGGCTGTACGTGTAAGTCCAGTAATGGATTGAGCGGAGCAGTACTAATAAGTCGTTAGATTTTCCCACACTTTTGTTTTTCAATACTTCGCCTTGGCTTTATACTAATTTATTGGTATATCGCTAGGAGAATTTGCATCGAAAAAACGTTTCTACTCTTAAGAGTTGTGAAACACAAATAAAAAGACACCATCGTTTTGGTGGCAAAGCAAGAGGGCCACACCTGATCCCATCCCGAACTCAGAAGTTAAGCCTCTTCGCGCCGATGATACTTGGGCCTGAGCCCTGGGAAAGTAGGTCGCCGCCGGAACAATGGTGTTTTTTTATTGGCAAAACAGGCTAGTTAAATATATTTTAGACACTGCGATATTCGCAGTGTCTTTTGTTTTTGCCTCACTTTTATAAAGGTGTTAATATTAAAGTATTAAATAATAATATATGACTTTAATTAAATCAATTTCAGGTATTCGCGGTACTATTGGCGGCGGTGGGGATGATAATTTAACTCCTCCTAATTTAGTTACTTTTGTGTCTGCTTATGCTGAGCAAATAAAAGAAAAATTTGCTGAAATAAAAAATCCAAGCATTGTTCTGGGACGGGATGGTCGCATTAGCGGCGCCCCTGTTTATGATTTAGTTTCTGCAACTTTACGATTGTTGGGCCTTAATGTTTTATCCTTGGATTTAGCCACCACGCCAACAGTTGAAATGAGTGTTATTAGAGAAAAGGCTCAAGGGGGCATCATTTTAAGTGCGTCTCACAACCCACGTCAATGGAATGCCTTAAAGTTGTTAAATGAGCAAGGAGAATTTTTAAATGCAGATGATGGGCAAGAGCTTTTAGCTAGGACTAAGACTGCTTCCTTTAATTACGCCGAAGTTGATAGTATTGGTGAACAAAAGATAATTAAGGATGCTCTAGAAGGTCATATACAGGCCATACTGGCCTTAAAATTGGTTAAGGCGCCTGAGATTACTAAGGCCAACTTTAAAGTTGTAGTGGACGGAATTAATTCTGTTGGCGCCTTTGCTATTCCGGAATTATTGAAAGCTTTAGGTTTAAAGAATATTGAAGTAATTAATGCCGAGGTTAATGGTGAATTTAATCATAATCCTGAGCCTTTAGATAAACACCTAAATGAGATTAAAGAACGCGTTAAAACAAGTAAGGCTGATTTGGGGATAGTGGTTGACCCTGACGTTGATCGCTTAGCTTTTATTGATGAAAATGGAGAGATGTTTGGCGAAGAATATACTTTAGTGGCCGTGGCTGATTATGTAATGCACGATTCTTGTTCCTGTTATTATCAAAAAATTTCTGTTTCTAATTTATCTTCTTCACGAGCGCTTAAAGATATAACTGAAAAAAGAGGTGGCGCTTATTACGCTACCGCTGTGGGAGAAGTTAATGTAGTGACTAAAATGAAAGAGACGGGCGCTATTATTGGTGGCGAAGGTAATGGTGGAATTATTTTTCCCGAATTACACTATGGACGGGATGCTCTTGTGGGAACAGCTTTATTTTTAAGTGCTTTAGCTGATAATAAAATGAAAATGTCGGAATACAAAAAACAGTTTCCTCAGTATGAAATGGTTAAAGATCGAATAGATTTAGAGATTGGTACGGATGTGCCAGCGATTTTAGAAAAGGTAAAAACAAAATTTTCTGGTGAGAATATCACCGATATTGATGGTATAAAAATTGATTGGGAAGACTCCTGGGTGCACTTACGTGCCTCTAATACGGAGCCAATCATTCGTATTTACGCAGAAGCTAAAACAATGAAGCAAGCAGAACTTAAGGTGAAGGAAGTAAAAGATATAATATTGGCTGATTTTAGTTAAAATATTTCTGTTACTAGTGTTTGCCCCAGGGCTTTAAAAATGCTAAAATATAAGTGAAATTGTGGATTTATTTCCTATTATTTTTTATAATTATCTAATTTATGAAGACAAAAATAGTTATCCTAGCTGCTGGTAGAGGCACGCGTATGGGGTCAGAGTTGCCTAAAGTTCTGGTATTGTTAAAAGGTAAATCAATGATAAGTTGTTTGATGAAAGCGGTTTATGATTCAGGGGTTGATGATTGCCCAATAGTTGTTGTTTCGCCTGAGAATAAGAATCTTATTGAACAGGAGTTATCTGGTTATAAAGTTGTTTATGCGATTCAAGAAAAGCAGCTTGGCACTGGACATGCTGTTGGTTGCGCCCGTTCTTTAGTTGATGCCAGTTATGATAATGTTTTAGTTTTATATGGAGATCATCCATTTTTAACTTCTGAATCAATAAAATCTTTTGCTTTAAGTAAGCCAGAAGCGTTAACAATAATGCCAACGCTCTTACCTGACTTTAAAAACTGGCATCATAATTTTTTTCACTTAGGCAGGATTGCTAGAGATGATTCTGGGCGAGTTTCTGGAATTATTGAATTTAAAGATGCTAGTGACAAGGACAAGGAAATACTAGAAATCAATATGGGCTTTATGTGTTTCAATCGTTCTTGGTTGTTTGATAATATCGATAATTTAAATTCAGAAAATAAAGCTAATGAATTTTATTTAACAGATTTAGTGAAGATGGCGGCAACACAAAACAGGATCATAGACTCTATTATGGTCGGGCCGCGTGAATCTATGGGTATAAATAGTAAAGAAGAATTAGCTATCGCTGAGGAGTTAATGTTAAAATAATTATTTAATTTTTTATATATTTAGATATATTCTATGTTCAAGATTATCTCACAGATTGTATTTTTAATTATTTTTTTATTCTTAACAATTTTTGTAACAGTTTGGTTTAATGACAGCGAAGAAGACGGGACAATGACAGATAATAAACAGTCGATTTCTTGGTTAAGTGAATCATTTAAAATTACGGGATCGGTTATTAGTGCGTTCTTGCCAAAGACAGAGACAAGCTCTAACCTTAAAAACAATGATAACATGCACGAAATTGGAGAAGCTAACGACAGCTCTAGTTTCGCAACGGATATTCCAGGAATGTATAATAATATTAGTGGCTCTGCTTCAGAATACATTAATAATGAAAACGGTGAGGAAAATGAATTTCGCAGTTTTGTGGGTGATATTGTAGAAAAAGCCCCGGAGTATTATCTGGATGTGAAATTATACAATAATGCCTGGCAGAAATTCTGGTCTTTTTACTGGTTAAAATATAGTGAAACAATTTCGGAGTAATAAAGAGTCACTATTATAAATCACTTAAGTATTGTATAATATCTAAGCTTGATAGACACAGTTTAATTATTTTTTAGCTTTAAGTTAACCTAACTGTGCTACTTTAAAATTATTAATATTAATGTGCGCTGAGAAACGATTGATTCATATCTAACGTTTTAGCGATATATGTATGACTAAAGATAAAAAGACTAAGCCGGTTAGTGAAAGTACTAACTCGGAAAATCATGATAAAAGAGTTGCGGCTGCTGCCGATGCAATTGAACAAATTAAAACTAAATTTGGAGAAGGTTCAATTATGAGATTTGGTGATGTTCGCAAAACCAATGTCGATGCGATTTCTACTGGCTGCTTATCACTTGACGTTGCTTTTGGTATTGGCGGCGTGCCTAGAGGACGTATTATTGAAATATATGGCCCTGAATCATCTGGTAAAACAACCTTGGCTCAGCATATTGTGGCAGAAGTACAAAAAATTGGTGGCATTGCCGCCTTCGTTGACGCTGAACATGCACTTGACCCTGATTATGCCGCTAAAATTGGAGTTAATATTAATGATCTTTTAATTTCTCAGCCAGATTCAGGCGAACAGGCCTTGGAGATTGTAGAAACTTTAGTTCGTTCTAATGCGGTTGATGTAATTGTTATTGATAGTGTGGCCGCCTTAGTGCCTCAGAAAGAAATTGAGGGAGAGATGGGTGATCAGCATATGGGTTTGCAAGCTCGTTTAATGAGTCAGGCCTTACGTAAATTAACTGGAATTGTGGCCAAGACAAAAACTAGTGTTATTTTTATTAATCAAATTAGACACAAGATTGGTGTTTTCTTCGGCAACCCTGAAACCACTTCTGGCGGCAATGCCTTAAAATTTTATTGCTCGGTGCGAGTAGAGATTAGAAGGGCCGCTCAAATTAAACAGGGAGAAAGCATTGTTGGCAATCGTGTGAAGGTAAAAATTGTAAAGAATAAAGTGGCCGCCCCTTTTAAGACTTGCGAGTTTGATATTATGTATAATGAAGGTATTTCGGTTTCTGGAGACTTGCTTGATACCGGAGTTGAATATGGTGTTATTAAGAAAAGTGGCAATTCCTATACTTTTGGTGATGTTAAATTAGGCGTTGGCCGTGAAGCTGCTAAGAAAACCATTAAACACGATAAAAAGTTATTAGCAGAAATCAGAAAAGCAATTTTAACTGAGATAAAAAGCAAGGAAATTGAAGTGCAAGAAAGTAATAAATAATCATTTATATTTATCATCAATAGGCGTCCATTTGGACGCCTGTTATTTAGTCTATGACTTATGTATTATCAATCGGGGGATCATTAATTGTTCCGCCAGCAGGTATTGATACGCAGTTCCTTAAATCACTGCGTAAATTTGTATTAACTCGTTATGATCAAGAGGATCGCTTAATAATTGTTACTGGCGGTGGTTCAGTGGCACGTCAGTATGTTAAGGCCTCGGCGACAGTGGAAAAGGTTCCAGAAGATGATCAAGATTGGCTCGGCATTCATGCTACTCGTCTCAATGCTCATTTAGTAAGAACAATTCTAAGAGATCTGGCTCACCCTGAGATTGTAACTAATCCCGATAAGGTGATTCAAGTAAAAAGCCGAGTTTTAGTAGCGGGCGGTTATCGACCTGGTTGGTCAACCGATTATGTAGCCGTTTTATTGGCTAAAAAATATAAAGCCAAGACAGTTATCAATTTATCAAATATTGATTATGTCTACGATACCGATCCTAGAAAAAATAAGAATGCTAAACCAATTAAGGATATTAATTGGCATGATTTTCGTGAGATTGTTGGGAATGAATGGCACCCGGGCTTAAACGCTCCCTTTGACCCAGTCGCTTCACGCCTGGCTCAAGAATTAAATCTTCAGGTGGCAGTTTTAAATGGTAATAAAATGAGTAATGTTCATAAATTTTTAGATAAAAAGAAATATCAAGGTACAATTATTCATCCTTAAAATATTGACTATAATAAAAAAGACTAGCTTATATAGGGCTAGTCTTTTTTATTATGTTTATTTTCTTTTTAATATCTGCTCTTTTAGATGCTCAAATACTTCTTCGATTGAGCCCTGTCCATCAACGCTGATCAAGCGTTCTTTTTCGGCATAAAAGTCGAGTAATGGCTGGGTTTGCTGGGCATAGATTAAAAGACGGTTAGAAATAGTAGTTTTATTATCATCAGCGCGTCCTAATTTTTGTCCGCGTAATTTTAATCTACTTATTAATTCTTCTTGGTTTACCTCCAAATTTAATACTAACGGAAGGGCCTTTGTGGTAAGAAGTGTGTCTAGTTTTAAAGCTTGGTTAATGTTTCGTGGATAGCCGTCAAAAACAAAACCGGCGCTTGGGCCGTTTTTTTCTATCTCATTTTTGACAATTGTATCAACGATATTATCATCAACTAAACCACCACCCGCTACTATTGTTTGTACTTGTTTGCCAATAGTCGTTTGTTGACTAACTTCTTCCCGCAACAGCGCTCCAGTTGAGAGATGTATTAAATTAAAGTCCTCAGAAATCTTTTGAGCTTGCGTGCCCTTGCCCGCCCCAGGCGGACCAAATATTATAAGGTTAAACATATTTATTGAAAAAATGAACTACTTATAGGTGCGTCCAGAGGGATTCGAACCCACGACCGTCTCCTTAAGAGGGAGCTGCTCTACCAACTGAGCTATAGACGCAATTTAGTTGTTTTGATTGTGCAATGGTGGCTGGAGAGGGGCTCGAACCCTCGACCTTAGCGTTATGAGTGCTACGCTCTAACCAGCTGAGCTACCCAGCCATATTTGATGAGCCAGTAAAAGCTCCGGACAATGTGAATGATTGATTAGTTGAAATTAAAAAATTGATACAGGTCTATTATATTTATGAAATTAATAAGAGTCAAGGCCTGAATAAAAATTTATTTTGGATTAAACTTGCGCAGTGCTCCGGAGAGGACTCGAACCTCTAACCTTGTGGTCCGAAGCCACACACTCTATCCAATTGAGCTACCGGAGCGATAAGAGTAAGCTTTAAAATATTTTAAATTTTAAAAGCCATAAGGCTTGCCCAAAAAAGATCTGAGCAAGCCCGTTTCTTTAATATTTGATTATTTAGCGCTTACCCTTTAAGGCTTGCTTAAGGTTGTAACCAGTCTTAAATTTAGCTACCTTAACTGCGGGAATAGTGATTCTTTCTTTTGGATTTTGAGGATTAACACCGCCTCGAGAGTATCTAACTCGAGAAAGAAAGGTGCCGAAGCCGGTGATAGTAACCTCACGGTCACTTTTAAGTTCGTCAATGATAGTGTCGGTTAAAACGTCTAACATCTTTTCGGCCTGTTTTTTGTTGAGACCTTCCACCTCACGGTAGAGTTTGTCGATAAGTTGTGCTTTATTCATATATTTGGCGCCCGGCCCTTAATTGAGCTTGAGGACGTTAATTATAATTAGCGAGCGTATTCAATTACCCTTGTTTCACGGATAACATTGATTTTAATTTCACCTGGGTATTTTAACTCAGTTTCAATCTGCTTGGCAATGTCTCTGGCCAGATTGTGAGCTCTTAAGTCATCGACTACATCTGGTTTTACAAAAACGCGAATTTCTCGACCAGCTTGAATGGCGTAAGCTTTTTCAATGCCTTCAAAGCTAGTAGCAATCTTTTCCAGTTCTTCTAGGCGTTGTATGTAATTCTCTTGACTATCACTGCGGGCCCCCGGTCGAGCGGAAGAGATGGCATCGGCTACTTTAACAATAACAGCAATGAGTGTTGATGGCTGATCATCGTGATGAGTGGCAATTGGGGCAATAATTTCTTCAGATAAATTAAATTTTTTAGCAATGTCACGACCAATTTCCGTATGATTTCCTTGAATTTCATGATCAACCGCTTTGCCAATATCATGTAATAATCCACCCTTCTTAGCTAAAGTTACATCGGCGCCCAATTCTTCAGCTAGCATAGCGGCTAAATGAGCAACCTCAATAGAGTGGCTTAAAACATTCTGTCCATAGCTGGTGCGATATTTTAAACGTCCTAAAATCTGAACTAATTTGGGTTCAAAGCCAGTAACGCCAACTTCATACATTGCTTCTTCTCCAGCCTTTTTGATGTCAACCGCTAATTCTTTTTTAGCCATTTCAACTGCATCTTCAATTTTAGTTGGATGAATTCTGCCGTCCTTTATTAAATAATCTAAAGTTTTTTTAGCGATATGCCGTCTGATTAGGGAAAAGCCAGAAACGGTAATGGCATTAGGGGTGTCGTCAACGATAATCTCTACACCCGTCATCTGTTCAATGGCTTTAATATTTCTTCCTTCACGCCCGATAATACGACCCTTCATTTCATCGTTAGGCAGGTCAATGGTGGTAGTTGTTAGCTCTACTGTGTAGGAGGAAACCATGCGTTGCATGGCTAGGGCCATAATACTTTTTGATTTTTCTTGTAATTGATCATTACTTTCGTCCTCAAGCTTATGAATTCTAACCATTAAATCTTCAGCGGCTTGTTCTTCGACGTTTTTCAAAAGTATTTCTTTAGCCTCTTCTTTTCCGAGACCGGCCACTTCTTCCAGTTTTTGTAATTGCTCCTCTTGAATGCCTTTGATCCTTTCTTTTATTTCTTGAACTTCAGTGACTTTATCATACAGCTTTTGTTGTTTTTCCTGAAGGTCAAGTAATTTTTGTGAGAATGAGGTCTCTCTTTGTTCTAAGCGATGTTGTAAATCGCTAATTTCTTTGCGTCGCTGACTTTCTTCTTTTTTAGCTTCATCAAGGATTTTGAGAGCCTTATCCTGAGCTCTTAGTAAAAGCTCTTTTTCCTTAGTTTTAGCCTCGCTAAGAATCTTTTCAGCCTTATTCTGTGCATTATCAGCCTGTCTACTAGCTTTTTTTTGTTGAAACCAGGTGCCGATAAAAAATCCTAGAACTGCCACAATGAGGGCAATGATATATTCCATAAAATACGAACCGAAGTCGAGAGAGCGGGTTGCCTGAAAAAATAAAATTTCCCCTTATATCAAGGTTTGTTGTGTGAGACTTTTTGTAGTAACGGAAATGATAAACATGAAATCCGAATTAATATAAGATAAAATTTAAACAGAATGCGGTTTATTGTTAAACAAATTGCTGGTAACCGCGCCAATCTTGAGTTCCGGTTATTAATTAATTGCTAAGTGATATTGTAATTATATTAGCAAGTATTTTTATCTTTGTAAAGTCGTTTTTGGCTTATTTTTAGCCTTATTTTTGTTGACTAAATCAAAAAAATAACGTAATATTAAAAAACAATTAATATACAAGCAAAGCCTTTGTTGTAAGGCTAAATTAAATTTAATTATGAATATTACAGAATTAGCTCGAATATTACGTATCTCACCGCAAGAATTGCGTGATTTATTGCCCGAATTAGGTTTTGCTATTGGTCAAAAGGCGATCAAAGTAGATAATAATACGGCCAAAAAAATTATCAGAAATTGGCCTAGTTTTAGGCGACAATGGGAGCAACGTAAGGCCGCGGAGAGAGCTAAAAAGAAGGATGAAGAGATATTGCCTAAAGAGAAAAGAACGATTCAGATACCCGCCGTTATTACGGTTAGGGCTTTAGCGGAGATTGCGCAGATACCAGTTAATCGTATTTTGACGGAATTAATTAAAAATGGCGTTTTTGCTTCTATTAATGAAAAAATTGACTTTGACGCAGCCTCTATTATTGGGAGTGATTTAAATTTAGATGTTCAGTTGCTCGAAGAAGATGATGACAGCGAAGAAGATGAAGAAAAGAAATTAAAAGATATTCTTGATTTAGAAAAGCCAGAAGATATGGAGCTTCGGCCGCCGGTTGTAGTAGTTATGGGTCACGTTGACCACGGTAAGACAAAATTATTAGATTCTATTCGTTTAAGTCATGTGATTGACAATGAGGCTGGTGGTATCACTCAGCATATTGGCGCTTATCAAGTGGTTCGTAATAATAGAGCTTTAACTTTTATTGATACTCCCGGACACGAGGCTTTTACCGCTATGCGTAGTCGTGGAGCTAAAGTGGCTGATATTGCCATTCTAGTAGTGGCAGCTGATGATGGCGTTAAGCTGCAGACAGTAGAAGCTTTTCGTATTATTGAAGCAGCTAAATTACCATATTTAGTTGCAATTAATAAAATTGATAAACCAGAGTCGGATGTCATGCGCACCAAACAAGATTTGGCTAATAAGCTTAATATTACTCCAGAAGACTGGGGTGGAAAAATTATAACCGTGCCTATTTCTGCTAAAGAAGGTACTGGAATTGAAGATCTCTTAGACATGGTGCTGTTAACAGCTGACGCTGCCTTAGGTGATACTTTGCGGGCTAATCCAGCGGCTGATGCCGCCGGGACTGTTGTAGAATCGAACATGGATAAAGCGGCCGGGCCGGTCGCAACTCTGTTAGTGCAAAACGGTACTTTAAAAGTTGGTGATCAGCTTTGTTTTGAAGATGTTATCTATGGTAAAGTAAAATCTTTAAAAAATCATTTAGGAGAAAATATTAAAGAAGCAGGGCTATCAGTCCCAGTTAAAATTTTAGGTTTAAAAATTTCTCCTTCAGTTGGTGATATTCTTTATGTTGGTGACGGTAAAAAATTAAAAATGCGTAAAATTAAGAGCTCTGATGTGAAAAAAGAAAAGATTATGTCGATTGCTCAACAAGAAAACGCTGATGATAACACCCCTAAAGTCAATCTAATTATTAAGAGTGATTTCTTGGGTTCGGCTGAAGCAATTGAAGAGTCACTAATGAAAATAAATACAGAGATTGTTAAAGTGAAGATTATTTCTAAAGGACTTGGCAATGTTACTGAGGGGGATATTAAAAGAGCCGAAGATTCTGGTGCTCAGATTATTTGTTTTAATACTAAAATGTCACCAGCAGTTGAAAATGTAGCTCGTAACCAAAATATTACTGTAAAGGCTTATTCGGTTATTTATGATTTAATTAAATATGTTAAAGAAGAGATGCAGAAAATGGTGCCAGTTGAAATTACTCGAGTTGATTTAGGGAAATTGAAAGTTTTGGCTATTTTCCGTACGGAGAAACAGCAGCAGATTATTGGTGGCAAGGTGGTGAGTGGTAAGCCCGAAAATAATGCCACTGTTAATGTTTGGCGCGGAGAAGAATTTGTTACTACCGGTTTAATTACTAGCTTGCAGTCTGCCAAACAAGAGGTTAAGTTTGTGGAAGAAGGAGAAGAGTGCGGTCTTAAATTTGAAGGCGAACCAGTTATATTAGAAGGTGACACTTTAGAGTTTTATCGTGAAGATAAAAATGTAAAAACAATTTAATTATGTCCAAAGTTGATCAGTTAAATGAATTATTACATCGCGAATTAGCAGAAGCAATCAACAGAGAATTAGAGTTGCCTGAAGTTTTTGTGACAGTTACTTATGTCTCCTGTATGCCTGATTTACAGTTCGCTAAAGTAATTGTTTCAGTTTTGCCTGATAAAATGGCGGGCACTGCTTTAAAGAAACTTAAAGCTGCTTCGGGTAGAATTGTATCTAGTATTACCAAAAAGACTCGCCTACGCAAAGTGCCTCGCTTATTATGGGAATTTGATCCAACTGAAAGAAAAGCGGCTATTTTGGAAGATGTTTTCTTAAAAATTGATGAAGATGAGGATGAGGATATAAATTTTTAATTTTAAATCGCTCTCATTTAGATAAACTCCATGACCACGAGTCTTTATGGAGTTTTTTTGTAGGGCGCTTTGACATTTATTATTTTTATCTATAAAATAATTGGTTATGTCTATACAAAGCAAATTAATTCAAGCTTATGAAATGATGGCAGCGGCCAGCAGTGTTTTAATAATTGCCCATCTTCGTCCTGATGGCGATGCTTTGTCTTCGGTAGCAGCCTTGCGTTTAGTTGTTAAAGATTTAGGCAAGCAAACCGCTTGTTATTGTCAACAAAAAAATCAACAGTTATTTGATTATTTGCCTGGCTTTCAAGAAATAGAGTCTGATTGGGATTATTTGAAGTCTAAGTATGAATTTGAAGGTAATATTATTGATAAATTTGATCTAGTGATAGTAGCGGATTGTGGAGCGCTAACCCGCACTGCTTTAGTTCAAGAAATTACTGATTACAAGCAGGCTGGCGGAAAAATAATTGAGTTTGATCACCATCCCCGCATTGATGAATATGCCGATTTAGAAATCCGCTATCCTGACCTGTCTTCAACAGCCGAATTAATCTATCAATTTATTATTGTCAATAAAATATTTCTCAGTCGGGAGTTGGCTGATTGCGTTTTAACCGGAATTTTAATGGATACTGGAAACTTCCTCTATCCGTCGGCAAGTAATGAAACTTTAAAAGCCGTTGCGGCCACTTTAGCAGCTGGGGCTCATTATTCTAAAATTGTAAGTTATACTCTACAGAACAAAGATATGGCAGTGGTTAAGATGTGGGGCTTAGCTTTGGAAAGATTGAAAATAAACTCTCGTTATCAGATGGCCACTTCGGTTATTACGCGGGCTGATATTAAAAACATTCTTGGCCAAGACGCCTTAGATACTGCCAGCGAAAGCGATTTGTTTAGTGGTCTCTCTGGTTTTTTAAGTAACTTAGCTGGCGCTAAAGCGATTTTATTGTTATATGAAGAAGAAGACGGTTACGTTAAAGGAAGTTTACGGAGCACTCCGAATGGTTTTATGGTTGATAAATTAGCTAGAACTCTTGGTGGTGGTGGCCACAAGCGAGCCTCTGGTTTTAGTATTCCTGGTCACTTAGAAAAAATTGGTAATAATTGGCAGATAATAAATTAATAAATTAATAGTTCTTAAACAACAAAATCATGAAAAAGAAAACGGTAACAACAAACTGGTTCGTTGAGCCTTTGAATCCTTTTACTAACGAGGTCATAGCCAAAGAATTAGCTAAGACAGCGGATATAGTCGAAAGCGTTAAATTAAAGATTAATGACGGCAGTGTACACGCAATGTATCAAGTTCCTTCATATCATATTATTAGTCAGCTAGATGCTGGTAAAAAACAATTTTCTTTGAAGTATAAAGTGTATAGCCGAACTGGTATAAATGCACAAATACGGATATGGAATTTTGGTTAAAAATAGTTGATAAAGAAGACTCCAACAGGAGTCTTCTTTTTATTTTTTTGTTTTTTGTTTTTTGTTTCTCCAATCCTTTATTTTAGCATGATGACCCTCTAATAATATTTTAGGGACGGCATATTTTTTGCCTTCAGCTTCAAAGACGGCTGGACGAGTATATTGGGGATATTCTAGAATGTTTGTTTCAGAATGAGATTCTTCTTCAATGCTAGCACTATTACCTAACACTCCTGGCAAGAGACGAGTAATAGAATCAATTATAATCATAGCTGGTAGTTCACCGCCAGTCAAAACATAATCGCCGATAGATATTTCCGTGTCAATAAATTTCTTGATTCTTGCATCCACCCCTTCATAGCGTCCACAGATAAAAATAATTTCATCAAGTTTAGTGTATTGACGAGCCAATTTTTGATTCCAAGTTTTTCCGCTAGCAGATAATAGAACAACCTTCCTTTTTTTAGGGCTAGCTTTGCTTTTCTTTTTTATATCTTTGAGAGCCTGATATAGGGGCTCTATTTTCATTAACATGCCCGCACCGCCGCCATAGGGTGTATCATCAACTGTGCGATGACGATCATGTGTCCAGTCGCGTAGGTTAAATTTTGTAACATCAATAATCTTATAATCTATAGCTCTTTTGATAATGCTATCATCGAGATAAGAATCAAGAATGTTGGGGAAGATGCTTAATAGTTTAAATTTCATATGTTAATATTTTATAACAAAAAAGCCGGATTGGGAAATCCGACTTTTTTAAGCTTGTTCAATTTTGAATTAGATTTTGAGATCGTCCAAGGCAGAGGTGTCAACGTCACTTAAATCTGCACTCTGATTGCTCTGAGCACCCTCAGTTGGGCGTGAAGTGCGACGAGCACCACCTTCTGGATCAAAGATCTTTAAATTTACGCGAGAGTTATTTTTAGCACCAACAATCTTTAATAAAGTTCGGATTGCCTGCGCTGTTTGACCCTTACGGCCAATAACATAACCCATATCCGCTGGGTTGATCTTAAGAGTTAAAAGAACTCCCATTTCATCGACGGTCCGTTCGACATTTACGTCTTCAGGGTTGCTGACGATGTTCTTTACAATCATCTCGAGAAACTGTTTGTCTGCATTTTCCATACTTGTTGTTACTGGGCCTTCAAGTCAATCGAATAAACATTCGTTGAAATTGAAAGTCCCTAGCCTTTAATTATATTATCTTGTTTACACAAGATTTACCCTAATATTATAATTATTTTTTAACTTTGTCAATTTAAGCTTTTACTTCTGTGCTTTCTTCTGGGGCGACTGCTACTTCCTCATCTTTCTTCTCTTCGGTTTTTTCTGCGGCCTCAACAACATTTTCTTCTACTTCTTTAACCACTGGGGCCTCTACCTCTTTCTTAGCAGCAGCTTGTTTATCAGCCTTACTCTTTAATTGGGTGGCTCTTTTCTCATTAGCAACGCCAACCTTTGAAGCTTTAACTTTTTTGCCTTCAATAATGCCTTTGCCTACTAATAAATTGTTAATAGTCTCGGTCATGCCAGCACCCTTACTTAGCCAGTGTTTAACGCGGTCAGTTTTAACCTGTAAGTCTTTGGAATAAGGGTTGTATGAGCCTAAAATTTCTAAAGCTCTTCCGTAAGGATCACGTCCTTTTTCAGAAATAATAAGACGAAAAACCTTTTTGTTTGTTTTACCAATTTTTGATAGTTTAATCATTAACATATAATCTTCTTTTTTATGGGGCGTGCCCGAGATTTATTAATCAAGCGTATAACGCTTTTCTTTCCTTTATTGACAAATATTAGCTTAACACTATACAAAAGTCAAGTTAGAAGCGTGGACGACGTGGAGTGCTATCACTACCTTGTGAGCGACCATTATTTGGCCGGCTAAAGCCATTTGAACGACCATCACTAGTTGATTTACCTTTTTCATCCTTCCACATGGCCTCGTTTTCATTTATACCTTTCATACTCAAATTGATACGACCTTGGTCGTCAATCTCCTTGATTTTAACGGTAACAATATCGCCAATAGTAAGGAAATCACTAGGCTTTTCTACTCTGTATGGAGCTAATTCACTAACATGAACCATGCCATCTTGACTGGCATTTAATTCAACAAAAGCTCCAAAATCTAAGATTCTAACAACTTTGCCTTTTAATATTTCACCAGCTTCGAAGACGTGAACAATTTCTTTGACTTGTCTGACGGCCTCCTGGACTTTTATAGGGTCAGTTCCACAAATCATCACTAAGCCGTCATCGTCAATATCAATGCTAACACCGGTTTCATCAATAATTTTGTTAATAATCTTGCCGCCGGGACCAATAATAGCGCCAATCTTTTCAGTATCAACGTGAAAACTGATAATTCTTGGGGCATAAGGTGAAAGTTCAGCTCTAGGACTAGGAATAGCTTTAACAATTATTTCTAAGATATTGTTTAACGCTTCACGTCCTTGTTTGAAAGTTTGGCTGATAATTTCTGGCATCAAGCCTTCAGTTTTTGTATCTAATTGAATAGCAGTGATGCCGGTAGAGGTGCCAGTAATCTTAAAGTCCATACCACCATTACCATCTTCTAGGTCTTGAATATCAGTTAAAACTTTCCATTTGCTCATATCAGGATAGGAGGCTAGACCCATAGCAATGCCAACTACTGGACGTTTAATGGGTACACCAGCGTCCATTAGGGCTAAAGTAGAAGCACAAGTTGAGGCCATCGAAGATGATCCGTTCGAACCTAAAGTTTCACTAACAACGCGAACGGTGTAAGGAAATTCTTCTTTAGTAGGAATTACTGGAATTAGAGCTTTTTCAGCTAAAGCGCCATGACCGATTTCGCGACGACCAGTTCCACGTAAAGGGGAGGCTTCGCCTACAGAATATGGAGGGAAATTATAATGATGCATGTAACGCTTCTTGCTCACACCTTCAATACCTTCTAAGGATTGTTCCATGCCAGGGGCACCTAAAGTAACAATAGACATTACTTGAGTCTCGCCACGGGAGAATAAAGAGGTGCCGTGATCACGAGGGATCAAAGCTACTTCAGCGTTTAAATCTCTAATTTCATTGATAGCCCTGCCATCAACACGGCGGCCGTCTTCTAAAATTGCTTTGGTTATTTCTTCATCAACTGCTTTCTCAACTAGTGATTTAATAACAGAATCGCGTTTATCAGCGCTAATATTTTTAGCAAATAAATAAGCATCAAGCTGTTCTTTAATAGCAGTAACAGCCGCTTTTCTCTCCCCTTTACTGTAATATTCTTTATTAAAAAGAATCTTATTTACATTTTCCTTTAACCAAACCTCTCCATCTTTTAAGAGTTCTTTCTTTTCTGCTTCATTTTTTATATCTTCCTCACTCTTAAGTACTTGTTTTTCATGGGTTACTTTTGGAGTAACTTCTTGTTGTAGTTTTTTAATTAAATCAATCGCTGGTTGCATTTTTGATTGACCAGCAATAATAGCTTCATACATTACATCTTCTGAAATTTCGTTAGCATTAGCTTCAATCATTATAGATTTAGAACTTGTACCAGCTACAATCACATCGATATCACTTTTAGCCACTTGTTCGTAGGTTGGATTAAAAACAAATTCATTTTCTATTCTACCAACTCTAATGCCACCAATCGGTCCATTCCAGCCAACATTAGCAATAGATAAAGCAGCTGATGCCGCTACTAAGGAGACGACATCGTGATCATTTTCTTGATCAACTGATAAGACGGTAACAATCACTTGAACGTCGCGCTTGTCTTCTTGATTAAAAAGAGGACGAATGGAGCGATCAATCATACGTCCGGTTAAAACTGATTCATCAGTAGGACGACCTTCACGTTTGACCCAACGAGAACCTTTAATTATGCCAGCGGCATAAAGTTTTTCTTGAAATTCCACCATTAAAGGGAAGAAATCAATCCCTGTACGAGCGACTTTATTTTGAACAACAGTAGCCATAACCACTGTTTCACCGTATTGGACGATGACGGCAGCATCAGCTTGGAGGGCTAATTTGCCTGTTTTCATGATGAGTTGGCGGCCAAGCCAATCACAACTTACAATTTTTTCCATAATTAATTATGCGCTTGACCTTTAAATTACAGAACTGTATTACAATCACTAAGAGTGTCCTCAAGTGGTTTACAGCGCTATCTATTTAAAGGCCAAAACTTTAATTTATTAATTTATATTTTAACGACCAAGAAGATATTTACGATCTGAACCTAAATCGGTAAAATCATCAACCTCTTCAATTAGTCGTGATGAACATGTTTTTCTAAAAGCCATTACCTCAACTAAACAGCCTTTGTTATTTTGGAGGTAAGAGACTAAAGGTAAATAATCACCATCACCGGAAACAATAATAATTACATCAAGTTTATCGGCTAATTTAATGGCATCAATAGCAATTCCAACATCCCAGTCGGCTTTTTTAGCGCCACCAGCAAATATCTGCAAATCTTTCATGCGAACCTCAAAACCTTGTTGGTTTAAGGCCTCAAAAAAGGCCGTCTCTTCTTCGCTTTCTGAGTGTATAACATAAGCAGTGGCCCGAATTAACTTTCGGTCGGCCACTGCTTTGGTAAGTATTTCTTTAAAGTTAACGCGTCTGCTATAAAGATTTTTAGCAGAATGATACATGTTTGCTACATCGACAAGAATGCCAACGCGTTGTTCTTTGTGTTTTATCATTTTATTTATTTTTTGGTGTCAGTTTCACTTGCGTCAACCTCTAAAGTATCATCTTCATCTTCAGTCGCAACTACATATTTCTTTTCCTTGGCCTTTTCTTCATCTTCTTCGGCCTGTAGTTTCTGAGCGATTCTTAATTTTAACTTGGTGGCTAATTCTTTAAACTGATCACTGTTTTCTTTTTGTAAATATTTGAGAAGCTTACGTCTTTCACTAACTTTCTTTAATAAACCGCGACGTGAAGAGTAGTCATGCTTATGTTGTTTTAAATGCTCGGTTAATTCCTTAATTTCCTCAGTTAAAATAGCAATTTGAACCTGAGGAGAACCAGTATCGGTGTCGTGGACACGGTATTTTTTAATGATTTTTTCCTTTGTTTTTTTATCTAACATAGACTTATCGCTTTTTCCGAGAAAGGGGACTTACACCCGCCACCCAGAAGAAGTGCTGGTTAATTTATTTAAGTGAATTAATTTTTTTAGCTAAACGAGATTTTTTACGATCAGCAGTTTGTTTCTTAATAACTCCCTTTTTAGCAGCCTTATCAACAGCTTTCATAATAGTTGCTAAATCATCTTTAACGCTTTTATCTTCAGCTACAATTTTTTTCAAGCTCTTCTTAACTGCAACTTTCATTGTATTTTTTACTTTGAGATTGGCAACTTCTCTCTTAACGCTTTTGCGTAATTCTTTCTTTGCCGATTTCTTGTTTGGCATACTAGGTGATAAATTAGGTAATTTTTTTAAAAGTATTCTTATGTTAGCACAAAACTAAATAAAAATCAAGGCTAGAGCCTCTCTAATGTTTAAAAAATTTTACTTTAAAATTAGTAAAATTTTTATAAATTAATGTCGGGGTACTGGGACTTGAACCCAGAATCTCCTGCTCCCAAAGCAGGCGCCCTAGCCAATTAGGCCATACCCCGTAATTTCCTTCATCCTATTAGAAGTAAAAAGGCTATAAAGCTATAAATAAAATTTATTTAATCTTGCTTATAACTTTATAGCCTTTTACTAATTGTGCCCCGGGTCAGAATCGAACTGACGACACAAGGATTTTCCTTTATCTGAGCCTAGGTTTCCCTAGGGATTGGACTATATCATCTCCGTTCTATCACAAGAATAGAGGGCGGAGTCGGGCGCTCGCGGCGGGGTTATTGTTGGGCTCACCCGCTAGTCTCTACACCTTTTTCAATCTTAAACCCGATTGAAACTTGGCTCGGGATTGCCTTGGTATTAGAATAATACTTTAGGTTTCCCCGAATTCACCCGATTTACATATCGATATTTCTATCGAACGGACCGAAAACCAGTCCTTTGCTCTACCACTGAGCTACCGAGGCCTGAATCTGAACTAGTTGCGGGAGTCGGATTCGAACCGACGACCTCCAGGTTATGGGCCTGGCGAGCTGCCAACTGCTCTATCCCGCTATATTTTAATTTTAAGAGTGGTGGGCAATGGAGGATTCGAACCTCCGACCTCAACATTATCAGTGTTGCGCTCTAACCAACTGAGCTAATTGCCCTTTATTTTAGGAAAACAACAATAAAAAATCAGTTTCTGGCAACTTATTGCTAAAATATAACAGAAGGAGAATAAAAAAGCAAGAGCTATTAAGTGATATATTGTTCAGTAAAATGTATATTAAATAAATATTGATTTAGAGGTTGTGTATTTATAAAATATTAAATGAATGAGAGCTTAAGTTTGCTTGGTTTATATAAGAGCAACAATTTTTTTATTAGATATGAAAAAGTCGTAAATAATTACGACTTTTTCAAAAAATATATTTAATTAATTATTTCTTTACTCCCCACAAGGCATTATTTATCGGCTTAATATTTCTGTATAGAGAGATAAATTGAGGTGCGGCAATTTTTTCTAGGCGCTCACCGTAAAGAGAATTATTATCTTTTTTGATCACTCTGAAATACTTAATTTGTTCTGGATGAGGAATTATCTCTAGGTTGCTATCCACACGAGAAATAGCAGGTTTAGAATCATCTAAATTATCTAAACGAATGCCATAGAGCGTGCCATTTTTCTTTTTCATTACCTTAAAGTATTTTATTTGTTCTGGATGAGGAATTATTTCTAATTCTTTCTGCTCATTATTCAAATCAGCGCTTGTTATCTCACATTTCCCATCATGACTAACTCCTACTATCTGTGCTAAGCATTTATTGCTATATGTTTTTCCATCTTTACCACAAACTGGCATATATTCTCTAGTGCAAAGTAATGCTTTTTCGGTCTTACACTCGCCTTCATGAGAAATTTCTTTATTTCCAGCCATACAATTATTACCATAGGTAATGCCGTCAACACCACAAACTGGCATATATTCTAAGGTGCAAGCTCTACCGGCATCTAAGCTAGTAGTGATTACCGCTTCTTCTGCCTTAGTGGCAAAAGGGGCCATAATTATAATAGTTAGGGTTAAAACAAAAAGTGGAAGAAATTTTTTTAATTTTTGCATAAAATTATTGATTAGTTATTTAAAAATATTATGATCAATTGAAACTTATGCTAATACAACGTCAGATTTCAAGAAAAGTAACAATCATCATTCATGCAATTTAAGAAGTTTTTAGACTAGTCCGGCAATTAAAGCATAGAGTTCGCTTTTTATATCGGCGCGTCCTTGTTTATTGCGAAAATCTAAGTTTAATAGTTCGTCCCAGTATTGATTTAATTCTTCCAAAGAAAATTTATTACTTTGGCTAGCAGTCTTTTTTACAACAAAGGGGTGTAGTTTTAATTTTGAAGCAATTTGAGTCTCATTAGTTGTTCCTTGATTCTGGGCAACTTTTATTTCCAGCATGATTTTAAACTGACGCTGGAACATAACTAAGATGTATTCGGCACTTAAGCCAGCAGCAAACTGTTCTTCTAAAAGTTGTAGGGCTAGTTTAATATTTTTTGCTCCCAGAGCGTCGGTTAAAGCAAATATATTATCATCAGCTTCGCTCTTTACCATTTCTTCAACCAAGGCTTGATCAATAATTTTTTCTCCGGCACAAGCGGTGAGTTTAGCGATTTCATTGTTAAGGCGCCAAAGGTCATTACCAACGCGGTGACATAAAAGTGAAAGGGCTTGAGTTGCTATGCTTCCTTTTTGTTTTTGAATTTCTTTTTGAGCAAAGGCCAATAAATTATTGCCGCTTAATAAAGCAAATTCTTGTACAAACGGTTGCTTCTTTAATAAATTATTTAATTTTTTTGCTTCAGCCTTTAGCTTACTAACAACAATTTCCGCTTCACTAAAAACAATAGCATTGTCATTAGCGCTAGCATTTTTGTTGCAGATATTTAAGAGGGAAGTAAAGACAGCCTCATTCTTATTTAAAAAGATGTTTTCAATTACGACCATTCTCTTCTTGGTAAATAGAGAGCCACTACTAATCTTCTCCTGCAGAATTTGTGGAGTTGTTTGAGAACCGTCGAGCACAATTAAACTTTGTCCTAAGGCGTCAACCGTCGACATGAAACGTTCTTTTAGTTCATTTAGTTTTTGACGGCGCCGAAAAGAATCAGGGCCATATAGAAAAAAGATCATAAGGAAATTGTTTCCCAATTATTGATTTTTTCACCTAAGAAATGCTCCCCTAAGCGAATAAAATTTTCAGGCTGGTCGGTTAAATAAAAATTTCTCTTGCCTGTTTTTTTATTAGAAGACTTAAATTCTGGGTGGCGCTTTAGATAGTCGTCTAGACTATCGCCGATAATTTTGCCTGGATCAAAAACATCGCAGTTTTTTCCCATTAAACGTTGAACATCTTTCAGTAGAAAGGGGTAGTGAGTACAACCAAGAATCAGGGTATTTATTTTTTCTTGTTTGAGCGGACGTAAATATTTTTTTAAGATTTTATTAGTTACATCTTTTCCGGCTAGACCCTCTTCAATTAAAGGCACTAAAAGTGGAGCGCTATTATGAAATATTTGCGCCTTAGGATTTACTTTTTTTATCTCTTGTTCATAGGCACCAGAGGAAATAGTGGCGCGAGTGCCAATGACTCCTATTTTTTTTCTATTAGCCACTTTTTCAGACAAAGGAATAATTACTCCTAAAATGCGACGGTCAGGATACTTAGTGGGTAAATATTCTTGTTGTAAGCGATGTAAAGCTTGAGCTGAGGCAGTATTACAAGCTAAGATAATTAATTGACAACCTTTAGAAAAAAGAAAATCAACCGCTTCTTGGGTATAGCGATAAATGACAGCTTGGGAGTGTCCACCATAGGGCAGGCGGGCAGTATCGCCTAAATACAAATAATCATATTGAGGTAATTTTTTTAAAAAGTGTTTAAGCACCGTTAATCCTCCGAGTCCAGAGTCGAAAACGCCTATTTTTATATTTTTATTGTCGGGCATAAAATTTAAATTGATCACCACGCTCTTTATAATTTTTAAAAATACCAAAACTAGCACAGGCAGTGGAAAGTAAGACTATGTCACCGCTAATTGCATACTTTTTAGAAATTTTTAAGGCCTCTTCCATGCTGTCGGCCGCAAATATTTTTTCATTACTAAAATTTGTTTTTTTTACTTCTGCTAATAAGCGAGGAGTAGCCTCGCCTTTTAATAAAATCAAAATCTTCACTTTTTTAGCAATAGCTTGGGCTAAGTTCTTAAAACTGGAGCCTTTATCGGCTCCTCCAGCAATTTGGATAATTGGTTCGGTAAAAGATAATAGGTCTAAAATTGTACTCTCAGGTGTGGTTGAGAAGCTATTATCAAAATATTTTATTCCTTTTTGTTCTAAAACAAATTCCAATCTATGTTCAAGATTGTGAAAATTTTTTATAGTTGGATTATAAGCTTGGGCAGGAATTTTTAATATTTTACTTAACTCAACGGCGGCGCCAATATTTTCTTGGTTATAATCGCCTTTTAGGCCAGTAGGCAGAGAGGCTTTAGTGAAATAAACTATTTTAGAATTTATTTTTTCTTTCTCTAGCTTATCTTTTAATTTTTCATTAATAACTAATACGCTATTATTTGGATTAAGTGCAATTTGTAATTTAGCTTGCCAGTAATCATTAAAATTCTTGTGATAATTTGGATTATAGGGGTCAGCTGGAGCTAGGTGTTCCTTAAATAAGTTGGTAATAACTGCATACCTGGGGCTTAAGCTTAAATCTTCTAATTGAAAACTAGATAATTCTAAAACCACCCAGTCATCTTTTTTAATTTTATCAAAAAAGGTAAAGGGTGCGATGCCAATATTACCACCTAGCCAAACTTTATGTCCGGCTTTTTTTAAAATGGCGGTTATTAATGATGCGGTTGTGCCTTTCCCCTTACTGCCAGTCACACCGATAGTTTTAGAGGTGGGACAAGCTGCCAAGAAGTATTCCATTGGGCTGGTTAACAATATCCCTTTTTTTAAAGCGGCTTGTATTCCTGGGCAGGCAATTGGCCATCCGGGAGAGCGAAATAAAACTTCAAAATTAAATAAATTTTTATTAAACATAGCACCTATCTGCCACTGTATATTTTTGACATTATTTGGGGATATTTTATTATTTTTTAAAATATCTTCTAATTGTTGTTGCTTGCGATAATCACAGATAGTTATCTGTCCTCTGTAGTTATGTTTAAAGAGCCAGCTTAAAAAAGCTTGGTTTTCTTTGCCTAGTCCCAGGAGGGCAATGTTTTGTGAATTTAAATTCATATAAATTATTTTAAATCTCCCCAATTGTCACCGAAGGAAGCTTCAACTATGACCGGTACTGATAATGGCAGGGCGTCGGCCATTAAACGCCTTAAAGATTCAGTATATTCTTCCAGCTTATCGGCTTTTACTTCAAAAATCAATTCATCATGAACCTGTACTAATAGCTGGATATCATTTTCTTTGCCACTCAAGTAACGATCAATGTTGAGCATGGCTTGCTTAATCATGTCAGCGGCAGTGCCCTGGATAGGCATATTAATAGCCATTCTTTCGGCCGCTTTACGCATCATAGCAATATCAGAATTTAATTCTGGTAATGGTCGGCGTCGTTTAAATAAGGTTTCGGCGTAGGCATTTTTTTCAGCATCTTTAATAAACTTAGTCATCATTTTTTTAATGCCAGGATAAACTTCGAGATAGCGATCAATAAAATCACGAGCCTCAGTATAGCTGATGCCAGCACCCTGGCTTAAGCCATGAGGGCCCTGTCCGTAAAGAATGCCAAAATTAATTGCCTTAGCACTAAAACGCATTTTCTTTGTTACTTCTTCCAATTTAACATTGTTAATAGCAGCGGCAGTAGCGCTATGAATATCCTCACCATTTTTAAAGGCGGCTATCATTTTCTTATCTTTAGAAATATGAGCAGCTAAACGTAGTTCAATCTGTGAATAATCAAGACTTAATAGCTTATAGCCAGGACTGGCAATAAAGGCTGCTCTGATTTCTCTGCCTTCTTCACTGCGGGCAGGGATGTTTTGTAAGTTGGGCTCATTGGAAGACAATCTACCAGTGGCAGCCACAGTTTGGTTGAAATTACTATGAATACGTCCATCTTTTTCATTAATCATTTCTGGTAAGGCGAGGACATAGGTGTTTTGTAGTTTATTCATCTCCCGATATTCTTGAATTAAGGGAATTATTTCATGTTGATCTCGTAATTTTTCTAACTCATCATCAGCCGTAGAAATTCCTGTCTTTGTTTTTTTAAGACCTTGTTTGTTTAGCTCTAATTTTTCAAATAAAACTACCTGTAATTGTTTAGGAGAGTTAAGATTAAATTCTTCGCCTGCTAATTTGTAAGCTTCTTTAGTAATATTATCTAAACGCTCTTGTAGTCTTTGCGCGAGTTTTGCTAGTGGTTTAGGATTGAGCTTAATACCTCTTTCTTCCATTTTCCCCAGGACAGTAAGTAGGGGCATTTCTAAGTTGAAAAATAGATTTTCTAGCTCCTGGGTTTTTATTTGTTTCTCTAGAATTTTTTGTAGTTGCCAGACGCAATCAACGTCTTCACCAGAATACTGAGTCATCTTATCAGCGCTCACCTGGGAGAAAGAGATAATATCTTTGCCTTTACCAATTAAATCTTCCGTACTTATTTTTTCCCAACCCAATTCTCGTAGAGAGACACTATCTAAACTATGTTGTCTTGTTTCGGGGTGAAGTATATAGGAGGCGAGGAGAGTGTCAAAATAAATCCCATGTAAAGTTACGCCGTTATTTTTTAAAACACGCCAATCAAATTTTAAATTATGTCCGTATTTTTTTATTTCTCTATCTTCCAAAATTGGCTTTAATTTCTCTAACCAACTGTGAGTAGCACTTTTTGTTTGTTGATAATTAAAGAGGTCATGATTTTGTTCTGTGCTAGCGCCAAGGTGGAGATAATAAGCTTCGTTGTTTTGCCAACAAAAAGATAGCCCCAGGAGTTTAGCATTTAAAGGGTCTAGACCTTCTGTTTCAGTATCAATAGCAAAAGAATTTTGTTTTTTTAGCTCTTTAAAGAAATTATCAAAATCTTTTTCAGCGGTAATTAGTTTATATTTTTTCTGAGTCTGATTACGTTGAAATTTGTCTGCTGAAACTTCTTCACTGGCGCTGTTATGTAAATTCTTTACTTGTTTCAACTTAGTTAATAAAGATTTAAATTCTAAATCTTGAAAAAGCTGAATTGCTTTCTCTTCAGAAAAAGAATCTAGACAAAATTCATCCCAATTAATTTTTATTGGCACCTCGCAATCAATTGTAGCTAGACTTTGGCTTAAATAAGCTTTGTCTTTATCGGCTAATAACAATTCTTTGGTACGAGTCTTGATTTTATCGCTATCTTTTTCGGCAGCCAGATAAACGCCATCTAAAGTTTTAAAGTTTTGCAATAATTCAGTTGCCCCTTTTTCACCAATACCTTTAACGCCAGGAATATTATCACTGGCATCACCACGTAAGGCCTTGTAGTCAACTATTTGATTGGGATTAAGTCCATATTTAGCTTTAACTTCACCGGCTCCGTATAAGATGCTGTCACTAAAACCGCGACTCATAGTATAGACACTGGTGCGATCATCTATTAACTGTAAAGTATCCATGTCCCCGGTAATAATAACACTATGCCAGTCACTATTGGTCTTGGCCTGCTTGGCTAAGGTGCCGATTAAGTCATCGGCCTCAAAGCCATCTTTTTCAAATATGGGGATATCAAGAACTTGGGCTACTTCTTTGACAATAGGAATTTGTTCATAAAGCTCATCGGGAGCTTTAACACGAGTGGCTTTATATTCAGCATATTCTTCGTGGCGGAAAGTAGGCCCTTTACGATCTAAAGTTAAAACTACAAACTCAGGCCTTAATTCTAAAAAGGCTCTTAGGATAAAAGAGGTAAAGCCATAGACAGCATTAACTAGGCGACCGTCTTTAGTTCTTAGAGTTGGCGGAATGGCATGAAAACTACGGTGAATCAAGGCATTGCCGTCAATAATCATGAATTTTGGAGTATTTTTCTTCATGTACTTATTTTAGCACGAGCTAAAGCTAATAGGCAAAGGAATTGTTTAGAATAAAAAAGCGCTCTTTTGGAGCGCCGTTTGTGTTAGCAATTAAAGATTAAATAAGGTTTCGTCTGGCCCTTCCAAATTCTTTTCTTTGGTTGGCGCCTTTTAGAAGCATGCCTCTGTAGGGTTTGTAAGGCATGAATTTTGTCATCATTTCAATCGGCCGAAGAATTGTTGGCGTTGAGCCGGTGACACCTAGTATGGTACTTAAATTTTTCATATAAAAGAGCTTTAGTGTATTCTGATTGTAAAACAATACAGGCATAAGTCAAGTCTTTGTTTTTCACATTTAGTTTGATAGAATAGAGTAATAATAATAATAATAATAATTGTATGCGTAAAATAGCCTTATTTTTTGGGGGCTTAAGTAATGAGGCCGAGGTTTCTATTACTTCAGCTCAAAATATCGTTAATAATTTTGATTATAAGCGCCAGCAATTGGTGTTAATTTATTGGCATAATGACGGTTGTTTCTATAAGTTATCAAAAATAGAGCAGATTAAAACTTTAAAAAATAAGCAGCGTTTAGAAATTTCCGCTTTTAAGAGAAACTTTGAGATTGCTCTTTTGATGACTCATGGACGTTATGGTGAGGATGGAGCTTTACAAGGCATACTAGAAAGTCAGCGTATCCCTTATAGTGGTTGCGGAGTTTTGAGCTCAGCTTTATGTATGGATAAGGCTGTTTTTAAAGTTTTGATGGATGGCCAAGGAATTCCACAAGTGCCATATTTTTTATTAGATCTTAAGCGTGAAAGCGTTAAGGAAAGGAATGTTACTATTACCAAGCTGAAGCATAATTTAGCTTTACCAGTTTTTGTGAAGCCAGCTAATTCTGGATCTTCCGTAGGAATTACTAAAGTTGAGAACTGGACTAAATTAAATGCAGCTATTAAATTGGCGACTCAGCACGATTCTAAGATTTTAATTGAGCAGGGAGTTAAAAAAGTCAGAGAAATTGAGGTGGCTGTCCTGGGTAACGATATATTAAATATTTCTATGCCGGGTGAATTAGATTTAGGACAAGGTTTTTATGATTATGCAGAAAAGTATAAAAATGGTCGCACCCAGATGTTAATTCCCGCACCTTTAAGTAAGCAACAAATAGAAAAAATTAGAGCATTAGCTGGCCAGGCTTATCGTTTAGCTGATTGCCGCGGCTTTGCTCGGGTAGATTTTTTTGTTGATGGTAAAAAAATATACCTTAATGAAATAAATAGCTTGCCTGGTTTTACCGATATATCTATGTATCCTCAATTAATGATAAATAGCGGTTATACTTATACCGGGTTGATTAATAAATTAATAGATTTAGCTTAAACCACAATGTTAATTTTGTCTTTATTATTTTTAGCACTAGTATTCTTTGTGATTTTAGGCAGAGGGGCTGATTTATTGGTGGGAAATTTAAGGGCCTTAACTGATAAGACTAAGGTTCATCCGGTATTATTGGGTACAATTTTAGGACTATTAACCACTATGCCTGAGTTAATGGTTGGCTTAAATGCTATTCGTCAGGATGTGCCTGCTGTTTCCTTGGGTAATATTTGGGGGGGTATTATTGTGATCTTGGGTTTAATTTTAGGCTTGGCTATTTTTCTACAGAAAGAAATAAAAACTGATGGTCACTTATCGGTTATCCTACCGAGTTTTGTCTTTATTTTACTGTCTCTATTTTTAGGTTTAAAAGGAAGCTTCCATTATTATGATGGTTTATTATTGCTAGCCTTTTATTTAGTTCTTATTTATTTTGATTATTTGTCTGGTGGAAATTATCAGAAAGATGTCTCGGCCGAAAAAGCAGTTTTAAGCGTTGAGCTGCCCCATAATACTTGGCAGCGCTTAGAAAATCACTGGTTATATTGGAGAAGAGAGTTAAGCGTGGAAACTCGGTGGGCGGTGATTGGTTTGTTTTTAGTGTCTATATCCTCTTATGTCTTAATGGAGCTAACAAGTATGGCAATGGACATCTTTGCTTTACCACCATTTTTAGTTGGTGTTCTCATTTTTTCTATTGGCACCAACTTACCTGAAATTACTGTTATGTTTAGAGCTTTAAAAACTAAAAGTGGTGATTTATCCTTTGGTCATTTAATAGGCTCGGCTGTTAGTAATATTTTAATTTTGGCTATTTTAAGTTTCATGACGCCAATTACGGTGACGCAATCTTGGGCTTATTATATATTAATTGTTTTCATTTTTTTAATACTTTCAATCGTGTCTATATTTTATGTGAGCGGTAAGCGTTTTCAACGTTGGGAGGGTGGCGTTTTAATTGGTTTGTACTTATTGTTTGTCGTTTATCAGTTGTTGTAACATTTTTATATTTAAATATTGTATAAATAAAAACACGAAGTAAATTACTTCGTGTTTTTGGTGGACCCTACAGGACTCGAACCTGCCACCCCCTGCTTGCAAAGCAGGTGCTCTACCAGATGAGCTAAGGGCCCTGATTCCTAGTAAGAAGTTTATCGGGATTTTTTATAATCGTCAACCCCTTTTAAGCTTCAGGAATTAAGGGGCTTAGCATCCAGGTGAAGAAGTTGCTGCCGTTACCTGAAAGTAAAACAATGCCAATAAAGATAGCAACAATCCCTACTAATTTGTAGCCAAGCCGAGAGCCTCCATCACTACCAAGTTTGTCTTCAAACCAGGCCATACGCCCAAAATTATCCATAAACCATTCAGTTTTTAGCACTAAGAAAGTGCCGACAGCAATAATCAAAATACCAAGAATAAACATAAATTAATATTTAATATAATTAAGAGGATTATAACGAGCACCATTAATAACGACTTCAAAGTGTAAGTGTGATCCAGTTGAGCGACCAGTTGAGCCCATTAAAGCAATTACTTGCCCCTTTTCTACCGTCTCCCCTTTCTTCACTAATAGTTTGGAGGCATGCCCATAACGAGTTTTTTTGCCACCACCATGATTTAATAGAATGGTATTTCCATAACCACCATTATAACCGTTTTGGGCTATTTCGACGACACCGTCATCAGCAGCGTAAATAGGTGTTCCAACCTTGTTGGCAATGTCAAGGCCATTATGCTGCCAAGAAAAGTACTGACTAATACGGCTGCCCTCAGTTGGCCATAGCATTTTATTACTACTGACGACTGGTTTGTTAGCTACAACAATATCTTTAATAACCTCAAGAGCAGAGTAGCTATTAGTAGTGGGGCTTTTAGCAACGCTTGTAACAATTTTTGTGCCAGGAATTATTAATTCCTTGCCAATACTAATTGTACCAGCACTGTTGAGATTATTAACTGCTACTATTTCTTCGGCACTAGCATCATAAATTTGGGCTAGCTTGCCAATAGTATCACCACTCTTAACTTTATATAAGAATCCGTTGCTTGGCAGAATTGTTAATTCATCGCCAATGCGAATAATACTGAATGAACTTAAATTATTGGCCCAGAGTACGGTATTTACATTTAAACTGAAACGTCTAGCAATGGTACTAATGGTATCGCCTGATTGCACTTTATAAGTAATAATTTCTGAACGCTTGTTATTAGTGTTACCGTCATTGCTTGGGCTGCTAGTATTATCTAGTTGTTCAATCGCAACTTGTTGCGGCTTAAGCAACATATTGCCATCATAATCAATTGTTGGTTGATTTTCTGTTTCTACGATCGGCTCAGTATTTAAACCTTTAATAGAAACTACACCAGTATTTTTGCCTAAATATTTTTCAGAGCTTAAAGTCTCCTGATTTATAGTTTGAGCCGTTTCTTGAATGAGCTCGTCATTGTTTTGGCCGATATCGCTAAATTCATTAGCTACTATTTCCGCCATAACGCTTTTGGGAGTTTTCCCAATAGCGGCACTAGCTTGTTTTTTATCGCTTATATTAAGTAAAATAGCTAGAAAAATAAGAGTCAAGGCGGCCAAGTGTAGAGACTTATTTTTAATTAATTCTTTAGTTGATTGTTGCCCTAAATCATACTTCTTTACCCGAAAGATTAGATAGTAAAGCCATATAAAAGGACGATGAAATATTAGTTTTATTAGCCAAAAAAACGGCTTAATTAGAGCCGGTATAGTCTTAGCGATCAATTCTTTTAAATGAATTAGTAATTTAAGTAAGAATAAAAGTGTTTCAATCGCTAACTTCTTTAATTTTGAATTATGTTGTATAGCAATAAAATTTCAACTTATCTCTAATATTCTAACACTCTAGTCCTTTTTACGTCAATTTTCCGGAATATATTTTTAGTATTTTAAAAAGCAATGTCCATTCATATCTTTGGGGATATTTAAGTCCATTATTTTTAAAATGCTTGGTGCAACATCTCTTAGTCCTGCCCCTTCTGTTATTTTTGCCTTTTTAAATTTAGGATTATTAGATACCAAAATAACTGGTACAGGATTAGTGGTGTGGCTAGTTGAGGTTAAAGCACTTTTATCTTCAGCATTACCATGATCAGCTAAAACTAAACAATTGTAATTAGCTTCTAGCGCAGCACTAATAATTTCTCCTTGTGCTTTATCAACAGCCTCCAGCGCTTCTATTATTTTTTTTATTTTGCCTGTGTGACCAACCATGTCTCCGTTAACTAGATTAACAACTATGAAATCGTAGTATTTTTTCTTAATTTCTTTTTTTAAGCGCTTTGCAATTTTAAAGACACTCATTGCTGGGGTTAGATCATAAGTAGTCACATGGGGCGATTTAATCATAATCCTGTCCTCGCCTTTATTAGCTACTTCTTTTTGTCCGTTAAAGAAAAAGGTAACATGAGCATACTTTTCAGTCTCGCTAATACGTAATTGTTTTAAGTTCGCTTTACTAATGCATTCTCCCAATAAATTAGTTAAGGGTTTTTCGGCGTAAGCAGCTGGTGCATTCATGGGTTTGTAATATTGAGTCATGGCAACCAGGTTTATATCTAGAAGCTTTCTTTTAAAGCCTGTAAATTTTCTTTCTACTAAAGCTTTTGTTAATTGTCTTGTGCGATCGGTACGGAAATTGAAGAAAATTACTCCATCTTTTTTGTTCAAACCTTGGTAATCTTGTAAGCAGCTTGGTTTAATAAATTCATCAGTTTCACCTTTTTTATGACAATCAATAATTTGTTGGCGAGCTTGAATAAACTTATTTCCTTTACCTGAGGCTATGCAATTATAAGCAGTTTTCGTTCTAGCCCATCTTTTGTTTCTATCCATGGCATAATATCTTCCGCTAACACTCACAATCTTGCCAAAGCCCAAAGTTTTTATTTTTTGTTCTAAAGATTTAAGATGCTTTAGGCTTTCTGTTACCGGCGCGTCACGACCATCGGTGATTATATGTATGTAAACATCTTGAAATTTTAATTTTTGGCATAAATCTAATAAAGCAAAAAGATGTTTAATGTGCGCGTGGACACCTTGGTCTTGCAGTAGTCCAAGCAAGTGTAAGGTGCTTTTATTTTTTTGGCATTGTTTAATTATTTTTATTAAAACTTTATTTTTAAAAAAGTTTTTATCCTTAATATCCTCATTAATACGAGCCATCGACTCAAGGATGGTTCTGCCAGATCCCATGGTGAGGTGCCCGACTTCAGAATTACCTTGATAACCTTTTTCTGAGCCAACTGCTGTTCCACTGGCAGCTAAAAGCCCATGAGGATAATTTTTTAGATAGTAGTCTTCATTAGGTGTTTTGGCTAGAAAGATAGGGTTATTTTCTTTTTTTGGGCTGTAGCCCCAGCCATCACGAATGATTAGTATTACAGGTGTATCTGTTTTCATATTTTTATTGTAAAAATTATGGTAGAGATTATTTGTAGATTAATTACCAGGCACAATTACTGGAAATGGCTTTGAGCCAGGATAAGCTTTATAGCCGTAGTCAGTACAGAACTTTTTAATATTTTGTCGGTAATAATCTGGTTTTGAATTTTGAATTAAGCCAATTAGAAAATAACTAACTGCCATTACCCAAGCTTTGCCGGCTGTTTTTGGCGGAATCAATTCTAGGCGATGCTGAGGATGACCAAAATATATATTTTTACCAAAGCTAATGACTAATTCGTCTTTTGATTGGATAACAAACTTAGCGTGTCTTGATTCGCCATAACTAAAAGCACGTAAAGAAACATTAGAACCAAAGAGTTCGCTTTTTTTAATCTCTAACATTGGAGCGATAGCTGCTAATTCATCAGGGAGGATAAAGGCATAGGCACGATATTTTTTAAAGTTTTTTGGTAGTTTAAGGGTGAGAATGTATTTTTCAATCATAGCTACTTTTTCTTGACCTGATGCTAGGAACATAGCTAAGTAGGTAGAAGTGTTATAGGTATAAGGTTCAGCTAGCTTAGGAAAAACATGGACCTCTTCAGCAATTTTGGCGGCACTTGATTCAGATGAACAAGTTAGTAAAACAGTTTTAAGTCCAGCTTTATGGGCAGCTTTAATTTCCCAGACTGAATCTTTTTCGCCAGAAGCAGAAATGATAATACCGTGGCTAATTTGTTTCTTTTTAATTAAATCACGATAACGTTTGAGTATTTCTTTAAAATTACTTTCACTGGCAAAGACAGCTTTTTGTTGTCCAAAGATAGCCATGCCAGCATTTAAAGCATTGCCACTACCAACGACAATAGGAAAGGGGTACTTTTTTAAATCTAAACGAGGAATTTTCACACTACGAAAATATTCCAAAGCTTTTAAAGTGGTAATATTTATAGAATCTAGTTCTAAATTGGACATATTGTTGTTAATTTAGCTAATTTTATTGGTGTTTTTATTATAACGGATATTGATTTTTATTTCAATTTAAGTTAAGATTGGGGCGTAAATAATTAATTTTTAAACTTATGTCCGGACACTCAAAATGGGCGACTACGCATCGTCAAAAGGCTATTGTTGATGCCAAACGTGGGGCTATCTTTACTAAATTTGCCAATCTTATTTCGATTGCCGCTAAACAAGGTGGCGATCCTGACTCTAACCCTAGTTTACGTTCAGCCATTGATCGTGCGCGTGAAGTGAGTATGCCTAAAGATAATATTGAAAGAGCTATTAAAAAAGGCACAGGTGAATTAGGTGGTGATCAAATTGAGGAATTATATTATGAAGGTATTGGTCCGGCCGGCATTCAGACTATTGTGAAGTGTTTAACTGATAATCGTAATCGTAGCGCCTCTACTGTTAGGCATGCCTTTACTAAAAATAATGGTTCATTTGGATCCGTGATGTGGAATTTTGATCAGGCCGGGGTTATTATGTTGAGTCAAGAAGCTTTAGATGTTGAAAAAATTAATTTTGATGAATTTGAGTTGGAACTGATTGATAATGGGGCTAATGATATTGTTAAGGATGAAGAGGGTTTAACTATATATACGGCACTTAGTGATTTTCAGAAAATGCAGGATTATCTACAAACAAGGAATCTAAAAGTTGAGTCAGCAGAAATTGAATATGTGGCTAAGGAAAAGCTTAGTTTATCGGCTGAGGATCAAGTGATGTGCGATAAATTTTTAGAAGAGTTAGATGACAATGAGGATGTTAGTAATTGTTTTACTAACATTGCCGATTAATTATTTTTTAAGACTCGGAGGTGGTAAGCTCTAATTTCGAGTTGTACTTTCTATGGCAAAAATTATTTTAGGAATAGATCCTGGCATTGCGGATACCGGTTATGGTTTTATTAAAGTTAATGGTAATCGTTTAGAGTGCCTAGCTTATGGGTCAATAAAAACTCCAGCCAATGAGGATCTTTCTTTGCGCTTACAAATGCTACATAAAGAGTTGTCGTCCTTAATTAAAAAATATAAACCAGAAAGAGCAGCTATGGAACAATTATTTTTTAATAAAAATGTAAAGACAGCCTTAATTGTTGGTCAAGCTCGAGGTGTCGCTCTATTAACAATTAGCTTGGCGAAAGTGCCGGTGATTGATTTCACTCCAGGACAAGTAAAACAGGCAGTCTCTGCATATGGACAAGCTTCAAAGTTACAGGTCCAAAAAATGGTTAAATTAATTTTAAATTTAAAAGAATTACCCCAGCCGGATGATGCGGCCGATGCTTTAGCAGTTGCTATTTGCGGAGCTAATCATCGTCAATATTAATTAAATTTATGAGTAAAAATTTAAAGATAGTGCATATCGCTTCTGAGGTGGCTCCGTTTTCAAAAACGGGTGGTCTTGGCGATGTAGTCCGTAGTTTGCCTAAGGCCTTAAATCGCTTAGGTCATGATGTGAGAATTATTACTCCTTTGTATGGCAAGATAATTAATAAGTCAGAATACAATTTAAAGCTTTTATTTGCTGAGGTAAAAGTAGTGCTTAATTCTACAGAAAGTGTGGTGGTTAATTATTGGCAGGGTCAATTAATGGAAGATCTGCCGGTTTATTTTATTGAACAGGCTCAGTTTTTTTCTAAGCATAAGAGCCTGTATGGATCAATTAAAGAAAACGCCCGCTTTTTAGTATTTGATGTGGCTGCTTTAAAACTTTTATCTCTATTAAAATTTGAAGCTGATATTATTCATTGTCATGATTGGCAGACTGGGCTTATCCCTTATTATTTAAAGCATGATTTCCGTTATTCTAAGACTTTGAAAAACGCTAAGACTGTTTTCACTATCCATAATCTAATTTTTCAGTTTGGCCATAATTGGTGGGGAGTTCCTTTGGCTGATAAAGATTACGGACGTAGTCGCATCCCCCATCTTGATAATCCGCAATTAGAAAATATTAATTTTGCCAAACGAGCCATTTTATCAGCTGACATTATTAATACCGTCAGTGAGCAATACCGTATGGAAATTATGACTAAAAAATTTGGTCAAGATTTACATCGAATTTTACGTAATCGTTCCGAACGTTTATTTGGTATCATTAATGGCATTGATTATAATGCTTATAACCCTGAAAAAGACGTTGGTCTAGTGCAAAAATATAGCGCTAATACTCTCGGTAAACGTTTATCTGCCAAGAAAGCTAATAAGCTAGCCTTCCAAACTAAGATTGGTTTACCTCAGGAGTCATTAACGCCAATGTTATGCACTACCTCAAGAGTGACTTTTCAAAAAGGTTTCAATTTGATTCTTCGTATAATGCCGGCACTTTTACGCCTAGACATACAGGTGGTATTTATGGGCGATGGCAGTAAAGAATATATTAACAGTTTGAAGGGCTGGCAGAAAAAATTTAAACGTAAGATAATTTGGTTGCCTTTTGATGAAAAATTAGAAACATCTTTATACGCCGCTTCAGACTTTTTCTTATTACCTTCAAATCATGAGCCCTGTGGTATTAATCAGTTAATTGCTATGCGTTATGGTTGTATCCCAGTAGTTAGAGAAATTGGTGGACTTTATGATACGGTTGATGACTATAATCCAGCTACTAAAAGAGGCAATGGCTTCACTTTTAGACAAGAAGATGGCTTAGATTTTTTTGGCGCTATTAGTCGAGGTTTAGAGAATTATAAACATCGCTTTGCCTGGGAAGATTTGGTTAAACAGGTAATGAGACAGTCAAATAGCTGGGAAATTCCAGCTAAAAAATATGTTCAGCTTTATCGCCGAGCTAAACACTTATAATATTATGCTTTGGATAAATTTTATACACTTATATCAGCCGGCTAATAGCCCGCTTGAACGTATTCAAGAGGCAGTTTCTAAAAGCTATGCCCGGTTAGTTAGATTAATGGAGGAGCATCCAAACTTAAATTTCACTGCTAATATTAGTGGCTGTCTTTTGGAGCGTTTACGAGATGAAGCTTATGTTGATATTTTAAATTCATTAAAATCTCTGGCAAAATCTGGTCGCTTAGAATTGGTGGGGTCAGCTGCTTATCACGCTTTTCTGCCTTATTTACCAGAATCAGAAATTATTTATCAAATCAAAAAACAAGAAGAAATTACTTTAGATATATTAGGTATTAATCTTAAGGATGGCGGTTTCTTTTTTCCGGAAATGGCCTACACACCATCCTTGGCAAAAATAGTTAAGAAATTAGGATACAGGTGGTTAATATTAGATGAGGCTTCTTTGCCTTCAACTTTAACTAATCAGCAGAATGCTTATATTGATAGCAATAGCGGTCTATTTGTGCTTGTTCGTCAAAGAGAATTCTCTAATGCCTATGCCCCAGATTTAATAAATAATTTATTACTTGAGAACAATCTTCCAGATATGATAGTAACGGCCACCGATGCTGAGCTATATGGCTTACGTCATAAAGACCCTAGTGCTGAACTAGAGAAAATGGCCAAAATAAATGGCCTAGAAACAGTTACTATTACTAATTATTTTGATAATAGCGATAAATTATCTAAACTTAAATTTCAGTCAGCCTCATGGGAAACGAATTGGCAATTTGATAAGGGGCAGCCTTTTGTTATTTGGCATGAGAAGGGTAATAAGACTCAGTCATTATTATGGGATTTAGCTGAATTGGCCATGAAGTGTGAACAGAAGTTTAAAAATGATAATAATTATACTTGGTGTCGCTGGCATTTAGATCGTGGTTTAGCAAGTTGTGCTTTTTGGTGGGCTAGTGGTCGTAATTTTTCTCATAATTTTGGGCCAATTGCTTGGAACCCAGATGAAGTGGAGAGTGGGCTTAATGATTTATTACGCTCCATTCGTTCTATTGAGAATAAAAAATCTTTGAAATATAAAATTAAAGCTGAAAAATTGGTCAGTGAAATTAGACGCGCTCTTTGGTTAAGACACTGGTCAGAACATTGGTTGGATGATAATGCGTAATTATTAAATTTATTTCCGTAAAATCGGAGTGTATTTATGAATAAAATATTAGCTTTGTTTGATGAAAAAGTTGTTCGCGAACTATTGGAGCGGGAGGTTTTGCCTTTGTATCCTGATTTTACTAGAATTTTATCTTTAAAAATTAAACCATATAAAGAGTTTATCTGGACAAGTACCTATCACGTGGTGATTGCTTACCGGGTAACCTTTTTAGATATTGCTGGTGAGAAAAATAAATTGGAAATAGTTTGTTCGGCTCATAGCAATGAGCCAAGAGAAGTTGTTTTTAAGGTTTTGAAGTATTTAGAGAAAAGCGATTTAAGCGATGATAATATTGCCTTACCAAGACCATTATTTTTTAGCTCTGAGTATAACGGTACTTTTTATCGTGCGGTTGAGGGTAAGCATTTACTGCGTTTTATTAAAGAGGGCAAGAAAATGAAAATTAAAAAGATGATTACGCAGTCAGCGTATTTGTTTACTCGTTTGCATAACTTAGGGTTACCGGAAGATTTAAGTATTTTTAGTGATGCCAATCGTTCTTTGCAAACGGTAGTCCCTGGGAGAGATTTGATTGTACATGAGATCCGTGATCGTTTTGGCAATATTTATGTTGACAGCATTTCTGAGCTCTACGATTATTTTATTGCTGAAGAAAAAAAGTTTTTTAATAGCACTGATAGGCGTTGGTTAATTCATGGCGATGCTCATCCGGAAAATATTATTGCGGCTGGGAAAAATAGAATTGGTTTGATTGATTTTACTGATTTCTGTCCAGCTGATTTCGCTCGGGATATTGGTACGTTTATGCAGCAATTGGAATATAAAATTATGCGTCATTTTAATGATCAATCTCTAGCATCGGCCATGAAACAGTTATTCCTTAAGTCATATTTAGAATATTCAGGTTTAACGCTCGATGCATCTTTGCAAGCCCGAATAGATCTTTATTACAATTGGACGGCTATCCGCACCGCCACTTTCTGGCTTTTAAAGCATGATTGTGAGCCTAATAAGGCGGCTAATAATATCGATAAAGTAAAAAACAATTTAATTACTAGATGCCACGCTCAGGATTAGCTTAAGAAATATAGCAGACATTAATATCAGGATATAAAGAGTTGTATCAAAAAATTTAGACTATCTCTATGCTTCCATTTGAGCTTTTATCCAGCTTTTTGTATAATGAAAGCGTAATTAATAATATCTTCGCTATTTAGCGGGGTTAAATGTTTATGGCTAGAAAAAAGAAAAAATCGGACAATCCTTTTGATAGATTTAATCTGCCCGCCTTTGAGCTTGATGAGAGGGCTAAACGTAGTATTGTTATTGTTATAATTTTTGCTTTAGGTTTAATTTCCTTGCTCGGTCTTTTTAATATGTCTGGCCAGACCGGAATTTTTTTGTCTAAGTGGTTAATTCTTATTTTTGGTTTTGGTAAATGGTTAGTGCCACTCATTTTATTATTTTGGGGCATCTTATTAGTAAGAGATAAAACCGTGGAAGTTAGGTTTAGTGATTATTTAGGCCTTTTTCTTTTATTTATTTCTTATCAAACACTTTTTCATTTTTTCTTTGCTCAACAAAAATGGCTAAGTATTGTTAAGGAGGGTGCTGGTGGTGGGTATATTGGTTATTATCTAAGCACTGCCTTCGACTATGTTTTTGGTTTTTGGGGCGGAGTTATTATTTTAATTTGCTTGCTTTTAGTGTCCTTAGTTTTAGTGTTTAATACTTCTTTATCTAAATTAATTGGCCGTGAAAGTTTCTTTGGTTCTATTTTTAATGCCATTGCCGGTTCATTTCAAACTTTATTTACTTCATCGCAGACTGATGAAGATCGGATACGAGCCAAAAAATTAATTGCTGAGGCTCGATCCAGCGTACTTGATTCTTGGCAGAGTAAAGCTGTTGTCGAAGAAGAAGTAGACGAAGAAATCGAAGATGAAATTGTTGACCTTCAAAGAAAAATTTCAGCGTCGCAGCAAACTAAAAAACAAGAAAAAATTATTATCCCCAAAAAGAAAATTCGGATTGACATGCCTTTGGAGTTGTTAAGCGCAAAGTCGGGACAGGCCATAGGTGGCGACACTCAGGCTGCAGCTGAAAAAATAAAACATACTTTAGAAAATTTTGGCATCAATGTGACTATGGCGGAAACAAAAGTTGGGCCAACGGTTACGCAATATACATTTAAACCAGCTGAGGGCGTAAAAGTTTCTCGCATTATTACTTTAAATAATGACTTGTCACTTGCCTTGGCCGCTCATCCAATTCGTATTGAAGCGCCAATCCCGGGGCAGTCGTTAGTTGGCATTGAAGTTCCAAATAGAACTAAGGCAGTGGTTGGTTTACGTGAAATTTTAGAGGATAAGGTTTTTACTAGCCGTAAGCATAATATGATGATGGCTATTGGTAAGGACGTTTCTGGGACCTCTTGGATTTACGATTTAACTCGTATGCCTCATTTGTTAGTAGCTGGCGCGACTAACTCTGGTAAGTCAGTTTGTTTAAATACAATTATTATTTCTCTTCTGTATCAAAATAATCCGGATGATCTACGTTTTATTATGGTTGATCCTAAGCGAGTGGAATTGCCGGCCTACAATGGTATCCCTCATTTACTAACGCCAGTAATTACCGAAGTTTCTAAAACTATTAATGCTTTGAAGTGGTGTTTAAATGAAATGGACCGTCGTTACGATGTTTTGAATAAAGCGGGTAAGAAAAATATCCAAGGTTATAATGAGAGCAAGCCGGAAGAGAAGATGCCTTTTATTATTTTTATTATTGATGAGTTAGCTGACTTTATGATGACTTCAGGTAAAGAAATGGAGGCAGCTATTATTCGCTTGGCACAGATGTCTCGAGCTGTTGGTATCCATTTAATCCTAGCTACTCAGCGCCCGAGTGTGGATGTTATCACTGGTTTAATTAAAGCCAATATACCAGCTCGTATCGCTTTTTCGGTTACCTCTTTAGTTGATTCTAAAACTATTTTAGACGTGAGTGGTGCAGAAAAATTGCTTGGTCAAGGTGATATGTTGCTAACAACAGCTGAGTTATCTAAACCAAAACGTATTCAAGGCGCTTATGTGAGTGATCAAGAAATTAATGATGTCATTAGTTATATTAAGGAAAAGAGTGGTGAGGCAGAATATTTAGAGGGCGTAACCGATCGTCAGAAAGTGGCAGGGGTGGCTGGAGTAGGTCTTGATGGTACTCATGGCGATGAAGATGAATTAATGGAAGAGGCCCAGGAAGTTATTATTAAAGCCGGCAAAGCTTCAACCTCGTTATTACAAAGAAGATTATCAATTGGTTATGGACGGGCTGCTAAAATTTTAGACATGTTAGAAGATGCGGGTATTATTAGTCCTTCTAATGGCTCTAAGCCTAGAGAAGTGCTGGTTAGTCGGGAAGAATTAGAAGGTATGCGTAATCAGGGGATAAGTGCGGTGCCTGTTCATAAGCGTAATGAGGCTTCGGCGCCTGGTAGCTATTTGGATGAAGGTGATGATGATACACTCGCTTTTACTGAAGATGCGGCTGAGGCGAATGAAGACATTGAAGTTAAAGATGATAAACCAGAAGTTGAGGGAGAAGATTTGGAGGCTGTAGAGACAACCCCAGACTTCCTGCTTGATGATGATGGCCCAGAAGATGATATTAAAGATGAAAATGAAATTTTAGGTGATATTAAATCTGACTCTGAAGAAAATAATAATAAGAAAGATGTAAAGCCGCGGATATTTGATGATGAAGATGGAGGAATGTTTTTCAGTAAATAATTTAAGCATAGGGATTAAATAAAAAAGGCCTATTTTGGTCTTTTTTGTATAGTTTTTTCTTTTTACCTTTCTTGTTATAATATAAATGTATGTTGAATAAAATAAAAAAATTAATACCAGTAAAAGCTTTTAAATTCTTACAACCAATTTACCATTTTATTATGGCTTACGTGGCTGCTTTGTATTACAAGTTTCCTAGCCGTAAGTTATTAATAATTGGAGTGACCGGAACCACTGGTAAAACTACTAGCGTTTATTTATTGTCTCGACTTTTATCTGATAATGGATATAAAGCAGGTTATACTTCAACTGCTCAGTTTAATGATGGGGAAAAGGAATGGTTGAATGATAAGAAGATGACGATGCCCGGACGTTTTTTTCTGCAAAAGAATTTACGTCGGATGATAAAAAATGATTGTCGAGTTGCTATTATTGAAACAACCTCTCAAGGCATTGAACAATTCAGGCATCGTTTTATTAACTACGACTTATTGCTATTTACCAATTTATATCCAGAGCACATTGAGGCTCATGGGGGATTTGAAAATTATAAGCGTGCTAAGGGTAAGTTATTCGCTCATTTGAAAAAATGTAAGGACAAGTATCTTGATCAGGAAAATAAGGTGGTGTTGGGCGCTAGCGGATTAAGACAAACGGAGCTACGAAAAATTAAGAAGTCTATTATTGTAAATGGGGATGATGAGCAGGCCGCGTATTTTCTTTCTTTTACTGCGGATAAAAAATATGCTTATACTAATAATGATAAGCTATCCATCAAAGATTTAATTATTCAGGCAGAGGAAGAGGTTAGTCCGACACCAGAATTATTTTTGTATGAACCTTTATTTTCTGGAACAGAAGGTTCTGATTTCCAATTTCTAAATCAACGTTATCACTTGCCGATTCTGGGCTCCTATAATGTTTATAACGCCGTGTCTGCTTTGAGTGTCGCTCACGTCTTAAATATTGAGTCTGAAAAATTAGCCCTATCCTTGACTGATATTAAAACGGTTGTAGGTAAGATGGAAAAGATTGAGGCTGGGCAGGATTTTATCGTCTTAGTTGATTACGCTTTTGAGCCTAAGGCTTTAGCCTCTCTGTATGAAAATCTAAATAATTTTAAGTATCAGCGTTTAATTCATATTCTTGGCTCAACTGGTGGCGGGCGTGATCAGTCACGACGACAAATTCTTGGTAATCTAGCTGGCAAAGAGGCTGACATTGTTATTGTAACCAATGAAGATCCTTATGACGAAGACCCCAAAGTAATTATTGAGGCAGTTGCCTATGGAGCTGAAAATGCTGGCAAAAAGGAAAATAAAGATCTATTTAAAGTGCTTGATCGGCGCGAAGCTATGGCGCTTGCTTTTAAGCTGGCTCAAAGTGGAGATCTCATTTTAATTACTGGCAAGGGCGCGGAACAGTATATTTGTGGGAAAAATGATAGTAAATTAGCTTGGGATGACAGGAAAGTGGCCAAGGAAGAATTAGAGAGAATTAGGCGGAGTTAAGCCCAGTCCACTTTATTAAAAAATATATTTATTCAACACTAGGCCTGAGATAAGGTGTGTATAAATTGTGTATTGACAAATGTTGACGAATATAATAATATAGATAATACAATCAAGTATCAGGCATAATAATAATAAATTTATCGGTAAGGTGTAAAATTTTTTCCTATTCATCAATCCGATTTTTTTTGTATTATTAGCTTGAATTCACTTTATAAATAATGATTATTCTAAAGTGATTATAAATAATAGCTGCAATTAAATATAAATTCAATAACTCAAGCTCATTTAAGTTTGAGGTTTTTTTGTTGAAAGCATCTATTCTCATCATGATATAAAATTCGGGCCGACTTATCGTCTATCTGCTTGACGGATGATGATTGGTTTGTTGCCCTTACAGCTCTATGCCAAACACGAGCACAGTAGATAAAAAAATAGCTGAACGTAAATTTTTTACCGATTTTAAGGCCGCCATGCCTTTGCCGGATTTAATTGAAATTCAAAAAGATTCTTATAAGTGGTTTTTAGAAGAGGGTCTAATTGAATTATTCGATGAAATCAATCCAGTAACTGACTTTATCGGTCGGGATTTAGAGTTATACTTTGAAGATTACTATCTTGATGAGCCCAAGTTTACCGAGATAGAGAGTCGTTTAAAAAATATTACTTACGAGTCTCCTTTACGTGTTAAGACTCGTTTAGTTAACAAGAAGACTGGTCAGACGGTTAATCAAGAAGTTTATCTTGGTGATTTTCCTTTAATGACTGACAAGGGAACCTTTATTGTGAATGGCATTGAACGCGTGGTGGTATCACAGTTAATTAGATCAGCCGGAGTAATGTTTACCGCTGAATTTAGTAAGGGTAAGAAGTGTTATGGCGCTAAAATTATTCCTAATCGTGGCGCTTGGTTAGAGATTGAAACTGATTCCAATAAAGTAATTTGGGTACGTATTGACAGAAAGCGTAAGGTGGCGGTAACTTCACTTTTACGTGCTTTTGGCTATGAGACTGATGAGGAATTAAAGAAATTATTTGCTGACGTTGACTTGGTTAAGGATGCCGATGAATTAAGTTTTATCGAAGCTACTATAGAGAAAGATATTGCCAAAGATGAGGCTGAGGGCTTACAAGAAGTTTATCGTCGTATTCGTCCTGGTGATTTAGCTTCTGTAGATAATGCTCGTCAATTAATTCATTCCATGTTTTTCCGTTTTGATCGTTATGACTTCGGCCGGGTTGGCAGATACAAATTAAATCGTCGCTTTAATTTAGATTTAGCTAATAATAAAGAAAATAGAGTTTTAAGAAAAGAAGACTTATTATTAATTGTTAAAGAGGTAATTCGTTTAAATATTACTAAAGAACTAGAAGATGATATTGATCATTTAGGTAATCGTCGTGTTCGGGCAATTGGTGGTTTAATCCAAAATCGTTTTCGTGTCGGTTTAGCCAGGATGGAACGTATTATTAAAGATCGTATGTCTACTACTGATATTGCGACCTTGACTCCAAATAAATTAGTTAACTCTCGTCCTGTTATTGGAGTGGTGAAGGAATTCTTCATGTCTTCGCAATTATCTCAATTCATGGATCAAACCAATCCTTTAGCTGAGTTGGAGCATAAGCGTCGTCTTTCAGCCATGGGTCCTGGTGGTTTGACCAGAGAAAGGGCTGGTTTTGATGTTCGTGATGTACATTCTACTCATTATGGACGTATTTGTCCGATTGCTACGCCGGAAGGACCAAATATTGGTTTAGTTGGCCATTTAGCTAGTTATTCCAGACTTAATAGTTATGGCTTTTTAGAGGCGCCTTATCGCAAGGTTAAGCATAGTAAAACAGGTAGTCATGTAACTGATGAAATTATATATATTGATGCCTTTGAAGAAGAAAAATATATTATTGTTGACTCTACTATACCAACGGATGCCGCTGGCCGTTTTATGCCTACCCGCTATGAAGTAAGAAAGTTTGGTCAGCCAGGAATGGAGGACGTAGATAAAATTGATCTAGTTGGTGTGGCCGCTAATCAAATTATTTCTATTGCCACTTCGCTTATTCCTTTCATGGAACACAATGATGGACAGCGTTCACTTATGGGAACAAACATGCAACGTCAGGCCGTGCCTCTGGTTAAGGCAGAAGCGCCTATAGTTGGTACTGGTGTTGAAGCAAGGGCTGCTCGTGATAGCGGGCATGTGGTGATTGCTAAGGAGGATGGTATTGTTGTTAAAGCTGACGCCGCTGTGATTGAAGTAGAAAATAAAAAAGGTCAGGTGATTAGATATTCTTTAAATAAATTTTTACGCTCAAACTCTTCTACTTGTATTAACCAACATCCATTAGTAATGGTTGGGGACAAAATTAAAGCTGACCAAATTCTATCCGATGGACCGGCGATTGATAATGGTGAGTTATCTTTGGGTCGTAATGTGCTAGTAGCCTTTATGACTTGGGATGGCTATAACTATGAAGATGCTATTATTATTTCTGAGCGCTTAGTTAAAGAAGATATTTATTCCTCAATTCATATTGAAAATTATACAATTGATGTGCGTGATACTAAGTTGGGTCCGGAAGTTATTACCAATGATATTCCTAATATCAGTGAAGAGAAATTAAAGAATTTGGACGAAGAGGGTATCATTCATATTGGCGCTGAAGTTTCTTCGGGTGATATTTTAGTCGGTAAAATTACACCTAAAGGTGAAACTACTCTTTCCGCTGAAGAAAAATTATTACGTGCTATTTTTGGTGAGAAAGCTAAGGATGTGCGTGATTCATCTTTGTATCTTGAGCATGGTGAGCACGGAAAGGTGGTTGACGTGAAAATCTTCTCCCGTGAAGAGGGTGATAAATTAGCCGCTGGCGTTTTACAATCTATTCAGGTCTCAGTTGCAAACTTACGTAAGGTTCAGGTGGGTGATAAGATGTCGGGGCGTCATGGTAATAAGGGTGTTATTTCCAAGGTTGTGCCATCAGAAGACATGCCTTACATGGAAGACGGTACGCCAATTGATGTCATCTTGTCTCCTTTAGGTATTATCTCACGTATGAACTTAGGACAGTTATTAGAAACTCACTTAGGTTTTGCTGTTCAGAAACTAGGCTATCGTGTTGCCACTCCTGCTTTAAATGGTATTACCGAAGATCAAATCAGGGGTGAATTAAAGAAAGCTGGTTTACCAGAAGATGGAAAAGTAACTCTTTATGATGGCAAGACAGGAGAAGCATTTGATCATAAGATTACGGTTGGTTATAAATATGTTTTGAAATTAAATCATATGGTGGAAGATAAGATTCACCAGAGATCTATTGGTCCATATTCTCTTATCACTCAACAGCCATTGGGCGGAAAAGCTCAATTTGGTGGTCAGCGTTTTGGAGAAATGGAAGTGTGGGCACTTGAAGGTTACGGAGCGGCTCATACTTTACAAGAAATGCTCACTATTAAATCTGACGATGTTCCTGGCAGAAGTAAGGCCTATGAAGCTATTATTAAAGGTGAAGAAATTGAGAAACTTAATGTTCCAGAATCATTCAATGTGTTAATTCGCGAATTGAAAGGTTTAGGTCTAAGCGTTGAGTTGCTTGGTGGCAGTAATGGTCAGCCAGCCTCAGAAGTTGAGACGGAATTAGACATTGAAGAAAAAAAAGACGCCCGCTTTGATTATGATAAACCAGAAATAGTGGTCGCAGAAGATAGTATAGTGGATGCCGAAGATTTGGCCTCTCAAAAAGAGTAATCATTTGCGTTTAAGCTTTAATCAATCACACATTATTTGATAATATATGTTGAACCCAATTAAAACTAGCGATTTTAACGCTATTCGTCTAAAATTAGCTTCACCAGAAGAAATTGTTTCCTGGTCTCATGGCGAAGTGACTCGTCCGGAAACTATTAATTATCGCACTCAAAAACCGGAAAAAGACGGTCTTTTCTGCGAAAAGATTTTTGGTCCGACTAAGGACTGGGAATGTGCTTGTGGTAAGTATAAGAAAATAAGATATAAGGGAATCGTTTGTGATAAGTGTGGAGTGGAGGTTACTCGTAGCGTTGTGAGACGTGAACGCATGGGCAATATTACTTTGCAAATACCTTGTACTCATATTTGGTTTTTGCGTGGCATTTCTTCAAAAATCGGCTTATTATTAAATTTAGGCATTCAGTCTTTGGAGAAGGTTATTTATTTTGCTAGTTTTATTGTGATTGATGTGGATGAGAATTTGAAAGAAGCTACTTTAGAGCAGATTAAACAAGAACATAAATCAAAGCGTAAGAGTATTGATGGTGACTTTAACCAGCAAATTAAGCAGATTCAGGAAAGACGCGCTCAATTAATTAAGGAGGGCAAAAACAAAACTGAGGCCGATGCGGAGATTAATAGTAAAATTAAAGCTACTACTCAGGCTAAAGATGAAAAAGTTGAACAGTTGGAAGAAGATTTTTCTCAGGTTATTAAAGAATTAAAGGATCTTAAGCCACTACTAATTTTATCTGAGCATCAATATCAGAATTTAAGTTTGAAATTTGGTCATATTTTTGAAGCTGGCATTGGCGCTGAAGCTATTCGTACTTTATTAGAAAGAATTGATTTGAATAAAAGTGTTGCTAAAGTGGAAGAGAAGTTAATTGACGTGGTGGAATCAAAGAAGGATAAATTAACTAAGCGTTTGAAGCTTTTAAAGAGTTTTCGTAACAACAATTTACGTCCGGAATGGATGATTTTAACTGTTTTACCAATTGTGCCACCAGATTTACGTCCGATGGTTGCTCTTGATGGTGGTCGCTTTGCCGCTTCTGATTTAAATGATTTATACCGCCGAGTCATTAATCGTAATAATCGCTTGAAGCAGTTGATTGACTTGAATGCTCCAGAAGTTATTTGTCGTAACGAAAAACGCATGTTGCAAGAAGCGGTTGATGCTTTAATTGATAATTCTGCTCGTCATACTAAAACCGTGACTGCTTCAACTGGTCAGAAAAGACAGTTAAAATCTTTAGCTGATGGCTTAAAAGGAAAACAAGGACGTTTTCGTCAAAACTTATTAGGTAAACGTGTTGACTATTCTGGACGTAGCGTTATTGTGGTTAATCCAAAATTAAATCTTGATCAGTGTGGTCTACCAAAAATAATGGCCTTGGAATTATTCAAGCCTTTTATTATCAGTCAATTGATTAAAAGAGAAATTGTGCACAATGTTCGCAGTGCTTCTCGTTATATTGAAGCTGGGCATGACGAGGTTTGGGATATTTTAGAAGAGACCGTAAAAGAAGCTTATGTGCTTTTAAACCGTGCTCCAACTTTACATCGCCTAGGTATTCAAGCTTTTAAACCAATTTTAATTGAAGGTAAAGCTTTACAGATTCATCCTTTAGTTTGTACTGCCTTTAATGCTGACTTTGATGGCGACCAAATGGCTGTACACGTTCCTTTAACTAAGGAGGCAAAGCATGAGGCGGCAACTTTAATGCTGTCTTCTCATAACTTATTGAAACCGGCGACTGGCGATCCAATTGTAGCTCCTGGACAAGATATCGTTTGGGGCTCTTATTATATTACTTTAGAAGATCCTGCTAAGAAGGATTTAGTAGATAAAGACTTAAGACGTTTCTATAATGATGAGGATGCTTTATTGGCTTATGAGAATGGCTTTATTACTTTAAGCGAGCCAGTGATGGTTAAGATTGACGGCATTTTGGTTCGTACAACTGCTGGCCGCATGGTCTTTAATCAAATTCTTCCTGAAAAACTTCGCTTTATTAATGAAGTCGTTAACAAGAGTAAATTAAAAGATTTGATTAGAGAATGTTTACGCCTTTATACTGAAGAAGAAACGGTTATCTTCATTGATAATTTGAAAAATAAGGCTTTTTCTTTCATTACTAAATCTGGTTTATCTTGGGGATTTGGTGACCTACCGACTTTACCAGAGAAGGATCGTTTAATTGATAATGCAAATAAGAGTGTTGATCTTATTCGTGAACAATATGAAGATGGCTTACTCACTGAAAGTGAACGTTACGCTAAGGTAATTGAAGAATGGACTAATACTAAGGATAAGATTGCTGATATTTGTAAGAAAGGTTTAATGAATATCTTGCCAGTTTATTCTATGATTGATTCTGGGGCTCGTGGTTCATGGGCTCAGCCAGTACAGATTTTAGGTATGAAAGGTTTAGTTACCTCTCCGTCTGGGGCCATTATTGAATTACCAGTTAAGGGTAATTTCAAAGAAGGTTTTGGTGTATTAGAATATTTTATTTCTACTCACGGTGTGCGTAAAGGTTTATCTGATACGGCCTTAAGAACAGCTAATGCTGGTTATTTAACTAGACGTTTAATTGATGTTTCTCAAGACGTGATTGTAACGGAAGAGGACTGTGGTGATAAGAAGGGAGCTCATTACACCTTCCTTGAGGCCGATAAAGTTGGTGATGATTTTTATAAGAAAATTATTGGAAGATTCTTGGCACAGGATATTCTTGATAATAAAGGAAAAGTGATTGCTAAGGCTGGTTCATTAATTAATGATGATGTAGCCAAAGAGTGTCGCGAAAATAAGATTCAAGATTTAGATTTGCGCTCTGTATTAAGCTGTCATTTACAAAAAGGTGTTTGTGCTAAATGTTATGGCTGGGACTTAGCTTATAACAAGCCAGTTAAATTAGGTTCAGCTGTTGGTATTATTGCTGCCCAGTCTATTGGTGAGCCTGGCACCCAGTTAACTATGAGAACCTTTCATTCCGGTGGTGTGGCTGGACAGGATGATATCACTCAAGGTTTGCCTAGAGTTGAAGAAATTTTTGAAGCTCGTAGCCCTAAGAAAAAAGCTTTAATGGCTGATGTTTCTGGTAAAATTAAGATTGAATTTGCTCAAAAAACTATTAAAGATCAAGATGGTAAAGATATTGTAGTTACTAATCCTCAGGCTAAAGTTCTTAGTATCGTTTATCGTGGTAAAGAGCAGGATAAATATTACTTCTCAGAAAAGATTAATGAAATGAAATTAGCCACTGGTATGACTGCTAAAGATAAAAAGAAATTAGTGGTTGAGAACGAAGTTAAGGATGGTGACAAGGTTTCAAAAGGTGCTGTCTTATTTAAGGTTGGCGCTGAGACGGTTAAGGCAAAAACAGCCGGCGTTGCTAGCGTTGCTGACAAGTATATTAGCGTTTCTAAGGATGTTGATAAGGTTAAAGAATTTTCTATTTTGAAAGGTACAATGATGATGGTTAAAGATGGTGATGAAATCGAAAAAGGAACTCAGTTGACTGAGGGCAGCTTAGATTTACGTGAATTGTATAAGCTTAAAGATAAGTTAGAGACACAAAAATATATTATTCGTGAAATTCAGTATGTGTATTCTTCTCAGGGGCAGCCTTTAAATGATAAACACGTAGAAATTATTGCTCGTCAGATGTTTTCACGTTATTTAATTACCGATTCTGGAGACACCAACATGTTGCCTGGTGAAATTGTTGAAACAGAAGTTTTTGCTCATGCTAATTTAGAGGTTAAGAAAGCTGCTAAGGCAGATAGACTCTTAATGGGTATTACTAAAGCTTCTTTGACTACCGATAGTTTTTTATCGGCCGCCTCTTTTCAAGAAACGCCACGTGTTTTAATTGAAGCAGCTGTTAATGGTAAGATTGACTACCTTGAAGGTCTGAAAGAAAACGTTATTATTGGTTGTTTAATCCCGGCTGGTACTGGGTATAAGGGTAAAAAGATTAGAGAAGAGTATGAAGAGATTCAAGCTCAACCAGAAATCGTTAAATCTTAATTCTGTCAATATTGATAAAAATCCCTCCCTTTTGGAGGGATTTTTGTATTTTAGGCTGTTAATTTTGTTAGAATCTTAGTATAATGAGAGTAGATAAATTTAAGTAGGGACCGACATTATTATTAAATTTGATGTATAGTTCAAAAAGTAAATTACGAATATTTTGGCTAGGATTAGTAATTTTAATATTATTATTTTTGTTGTGGCAAAAGGTGTCCCCAAGGGGTGAGTGGACCTGTGAGCAAAACTTTAGTAGTAATTCTTTTAATATCTTGCCTGGTGTTTTAGGCGGAAAAGACTGTTTATCTAAAGTTTCTCCAGCAGACAGGGTTATTAGTAGCAATAATGGACCATTGCTAGTTTTAGCTGATCCAGTCTATTTTTCTGTTTTTACTCCTCGGGCCTTTAGTCGAGCTGAAGTTAGTATTACTTATCGCCCACATTTGAGTTCGGCCACTCCTATTATTGAAGCTGGATTTTTGGCAGATAATAAGCTGTGGCGTTATGATTTAAAACCGGTATATAATTTATGGCTGGAGCAAGATTTGGTTAATTGGTCGTCTTTATCCATAGATAATCTTCATCTTTTTCAGAGAGAGAAGAAGTTTGATTCCATTTTTGACTTCCTTGATGCTTGGCAAAATAATACCAGCACAGTTTGTTCGTCGCCAAATTGTCTGGCGGTTTATAATTTTGATTTAAAAGATTTTCCTCCAGCTATTAATTTAGATTTGTTAAATAAAAATACAAAATCACTTATTTTCCCTTATACACTTCGCGGCTCTCATCAGTTTTATTTCTATCTAAGTGGAGAAGATTTGAATTTATCTGGTGAGTTACTTGACCGTAATGAAGGTAAGGACAGAGATGACGCTGAGTTATCAATTTATTATGGTCAAAAAAATATAGCCTCACTGTTAGTTAAGGACGATGGAGTAGAAATTGAAGGTAGTGGTGACGATGGGCCTGCTAAATTTTTTACTATCAATCGAGATAATTTAAAGCCAGGTTTATATCGCCTTGACTTTAGGGCTAGCGATGATTTAATGATTAATAATTTGAATATCAATTCTCAGTACTTTTCTGCTTTACATAAAGTTTGGTTAGAAGATGATGGCCCGATTGATTTAGTCACAGATGCTTCATATTTGCAGGTAAAAGCTTTTAACCCAGCTGCTCTGCAAACACTTACCTTTAACCAGGCGGCCCTAGAAATTGAAGAGATTTATACTCAGTATGAAATTAGGGGCGGAGAGCAGGGCGATTCTTGGTACAACATTCATCTGAATAGAGGGGGTGTAATTTTAGAAAATAACGGCGTCTTCGCCTTAGAAGGAGAATTTATTTTAAACCCCAATTATCCACGTTTAGATCGCTCTACAGATTTAACAACAAGCTTGGATTATATATTAGCTGATTATGAATTAGCACAGGCTTTGCCTGATAATTGGTTACAAAGTAATCTGGATTTTTCTACTGCTAATTTTTACAGAGAAAAAGGTAATTATAATTTAATTTTATCCATTCCTGGTTTGAAATCAGACCAGGCTGCTTCGGGATATTTAGAAATAAAAGAAATAAAAATTCGTTTTTATGGGAACAGTTTGTGGTTTAAAATAAAGAACTGGTTAAATCTATGAAAAAGAATATAATTTTCAAGGAATTTTTTTATTTTTTTAGCGCTTTACTAGCCTTGGCTTTTTTAGTGGAGATAATTTTCCCGGGTTTATTTATTTTATACTTTAATTTAGCTTTTTTAACCGTCGCTTGGTTAATTTCGGCTTTACTGACTCTATTATATGTACGCCAATAAAAAAGTAATTGTAGTTTTACCAGCTTATAATGCCGCTAAGACTCTAGAAAAAACTGTAGCGGATTTGCCAACTTTAGTTGATGAGATTATTTTAGTAGATGATGCTAGCCATGATAATACTGCAGAAATTGCTGAAGAATTAGGTTTATTTGTTTATCGTCATCAAAAAAATGGTGGTTATGGGGCTAACCAGAAGAGTTGCTATCGCCTAGCCCTAGAGAGAGGAGCAGACATTATTGTTATGGTTCACCCCGATTATCAGTATGATCCGAGATTAGTTTCTTATTTTGCTTCTTTTATTGCTGATGATTATTTTGATGTTATGCTTGGCTCACGTATTCGTAGCCGTCGGGAAACATTAGCCGGGGGAATGCCTGTTTATAAATATTATTCCAATCGTTTTTTAACCTTTTTTGAAAATTTGGCTACCGGTCAAAATTTATCAGAATGGCATACGGGGATGCGTGCTTATTCAGCTGCAGTTTTACGTAGCTTGAAATTAGAGAAGACTAGCAATGATTTTGTTTTTGATACACAAGTATTATTGCAAATTGTGGCTCGTAAATGGCGAATTGGCGAAATACCAGTACCAGTGAGATATTTTTCAGAGGCATCTTCTATAAATTGGAAACGTAGTTTGAAATATGGTTTACAAACACTTCTGCTAGCCCTGAAATATATCATACGGAAGCCCTTATAATTATGAAGAAAGATTTTTTTAAAAAACATTTTTTTATAACTGGCTGGCTAGCAACCTGGCGGCCTTATTTTTTATTGTTAGTTCTTATTTTTTTAGTTTATGGTCGATCATTGTTTTTTGATTTAACTTTTTTAGATGACAACACTTTAATTTTAGATAAGCAGGAAATATTAAGTGATATTAGCAATCTATCTTCAATTTTTACCACTGATGCTTTTTTTTCAGAAAACCGTTTGTATTATCGACCAATGTTGAACGTTTCTTTTATGTTTGACGCCCTGTTTGGTTCTTTAAATTACGCTGTTTACCACCTTTCTAATATTATTTGGCATTTTCTGGCTGTTGTTTTAAGCTTTGCTTTATTATCCCGTCTTTTTAAGCGAAAACAATTAGCCTTTTTATTAGCTGTTATTATGGCTGTTCATCCCGCCCTATCTCAGGCAGTCGCTTGGTTACCAGGTAGAAATGATTCTCTGGTTACTGTTTTTGCTATATTGTCTTTTTGGTTCTTCTTAAATTTTTTAGAAAAGGAGAAAATTAGTAATTTTATAGCGCTATCTTTATTTTTCTTTTTATCTCTACTGAGTAAAGAAACAGTTATTTTTTTACCACTACTCTTTATTGCTTATTTTTTCATATTTAGGTATGACTGGAGGGTTAAGGGTAGGAATTTATTATTAAGTTTACTCGGTTCAGGTACGGTGATGTTTATTTGGTTTTTATTAAGAGATGTAGCTCTTCGTGGTGGGCAAATAAATTCAACTAGTGCTTTTATTTCTATTTTAGAAAATTTATTACCATCGGGTGCGATGATGGCTAAGATATTTTTGCCTTTTAATTTATCCGGCTTACCAGTGGCAGTTGATACTAGTTATATTTATATTTTAATAATTTTACCAATTTTAATTTTCCTATTTATTTTTTCTAAATATAAAGATTGGCGCTATATCCTTTTTGGTTTTTTCTGGTTTGGCATTTTCTTTTTCCCTCCTTTTATTATTGCTGAGGCCGCTCCCTTCTTACTAGAGCATCGTTTGTATTTGCCCTATCTTGGTTTAGCTATTGCAGCCTTTGGGTTTAGCGAATTAAGATCTTTCTCTTGGGTAAGGAAAAGGCATCTGCTTATAGCCGCGATACTTACACTTTTTTTTGCTGGTATCAGTTTTTTTCATATTGGTATTTTTTCTGATCGTTTAACTTTTTGGGAGTCAGCTGCAGCTTCGTCTCCTCACTCCCCCTTAGCTCAAAAAAATCTAGGGGCAATGTATTATTTAGATGGCAACTTAGATAAGGCCGAGATTCGTTTCCGTCAAGCCTTAAATCTCAATCCTGATGAAGCTATGGTTCATAATAATTTAGGAGCTATTTATATTGATCGTGGTGATTTATGGCGAGCAGAAGCAGAACTAAATAAAGAATTAGATTTATATCCAAATTATGATATTGCGTTATTTAATTTAGGACGGGTGTATTATCAGAGAAAAGAATATCAGTCGGCTGCTTTATTATGGCAAAAAGCTTTGCAAGCAAATCCGCTTAATTATCAGGCTCAGCTAAGATTACAGGACTTGCAAGCTGAAAAAAAGGAAAAGTAATAATTTAAAAAATCAGAATATAATTCGTTTAGTATGTCATATTTGAAAAGATTAATTGGTCGTCCTATTACCACTATCACTGCTGCCGCTGCTTTGGTGGCTTCGTTTTCGGTAGCTTCACGCTTTTTAGGAGTAATTAGGGATCATATTTTAGCTGGTAGTTTTGGCGGTGGCCTTGAGTTAGATATATATTTTGCTGCTTTTAGAGTGCCAGATTTTATTTATAACCTAATCGTTTTAGGTGCTTTATCAGCGGGCTTTATTCCTATTTTTTCAGAGATGATTAAAAAGGCCGTTATTGATGTTAATGGTAAGGAGAAAATAGTTAAATTGGCTAATAATATTTTTAATGCCTTGTTGTTATTAATTATATTTTTATCAATTCTAGGTATTTTATTTGCTGATACTCTGACGGCCTGGGTTGCTCCTGGTTTTAGTGCTGAGGCTAAAATACAAACAGCTAATTTAACTAGAATTATGTTTTTGTCTCCTGTCTTTTTAGGTATGTCAGGTGTCCTGGGAGGCATTTTACAGAGCTATAAGCGTTTTTTCGTTTATTCTTTATCGCCTGTGTTCTATAATTTGGGTATTATTTTTGGCGCTTTAGTTCTCGTGCCTAATTTTGGTTTACCTGGTTTAGCCTGGGGGGTTGTGTTAGGGGCATTCTTACATTTTGCTATTCAGCTGCCAACCATTTGGCAACTTGGCTTTCGCTATAAATTCTATTTAAATTGGCGGGATAAAGGTTTATTGCAAATAGCTAAAATGATGGGCCCACGTACTTTATCTTTGGCAGTTTCACAAATTAATTTAGTAGCGATGACGGCTTTGGCCACCACTTTAGATAGCGGCTCTTTAGCTATTTTTAATTTTGCTAATAATTTACAATCTTTTCCTTTGGGGGTTTTTGGTATTTCTTTTGCAGTAGCTGCTTTTCCATTTTTATCAGAAAATGCTTATAATATGGAAGAACTTAAAGCTCGTTTTTCTTCAACTATTCGTCAGATATTATTCTTTATCGTTCCGGCTTCGGTTTTAATTATTACTCTCCGTGCTCAAATTGTTCGCGTTATTCTCGGTAGTGGTGCTTTTAACTGGCGCGATACGGTTTTAACTATGGATACTTTAGGTTTTTTTGCTCTTAGCTTATTTGCGCAGGCCACTATTCCTTTATTAGTTCGCATGTTCTATGCTCGACGTGATTCTTGGACACCATTTTATTTAGGTCTAATATCAGTGTTTATTAACATCGGTTTAGCTTATTTCTTACGTCAGTATTTTGGCGTTGCTGGTTTGGCCCTAGCCTTTTCTATTGCCAGTATCTTTAATTTTCTTATGCTTTGGCTATGGCTTTATGTTAAAGTTGGCTCTTTGGACATTGATAAAATTTTTAATTCCTCTCTCAAATTTATTGTGGCTGCCATGGGCGCTGGTTTAGCCGTTCAGATTTTGAAATTTTTAATTTGGCCTTATATTAACATGCAAACATTTGCTGGTGTTTTTATACAATTAATAGTAGCCGGCGGCGGCGGCTTATCAGTTTATATATTGCTGTGTTATTTATTTAAGAGTGAGGAATTATTGGCTGTGTTAAGCATTTTTAAACGTCGTTTGCCTTGGAAAAAGACAGTTTTAGCTGATCAAGGGGAAGCGCGTGGGCTTTAAAAAAGGACTTGCTTGAGCTCTTAAATAATGTTAAGGTGTCCCTAGCAAATATAAAATAATATATTTTTTAAAATGAGCGAATCTAGTAATAAAATCCGTAATTTTGCCATTCTTGCCCATATTGATCATGGTAAGTCTACTTTGGCTGACCGTATGTTAGAAATAACTGGGACAGTTGATAAAAGGAGGATGAAGAATCAAATTTTAGATGGTATGGACATTGAAAGAGAGCGGGGCATTACCATTAAATTACAACCAGTCACCATGCAATATCAAGGTTATCAACTAAATTTAATTGATACTCCGGGGCATGTTGATTTTTCATATGAAGTTTCTCGATCACTGGCAGCGGTAGAAACAGCCGTCTTATTAGTTGACTGCACGCAGGGTATTCAAGCACAGACTTTAGCTAATTTATATTTAGCTCTAGAACAAGATTTAAATATTATCCCAGTGGTAAATAAAATTGACTTACCAGCTGCTAACGTAGAAAAAACTAAGGCTGAAATTGTTCGTTTGCTTGGTTGTAGTGAGGATGAAATTTTATCTTCATCTGGTAAGACGGGTGAAGGTGTTGAATCAATTTTGCAAGCAGTTATAAATCATGGTCGGTCACCAAAGAAAGAAGAGGGTTCGATTTCTCGTGCCCTAATTTTTGATTCTAAATACGATGAGTATAAAGGGGTGGTTGCTTTTATTCGTATTTTTGAAGGAGAGCTTCGTAAGGGCGATAAGATAAGATTGTTGGCTACCGATGCTCACAGTGAAGCTTTAGATGTTGGTGTTTTCAAGCCAGAGTATCATTCTACGGGCTCTTTGCAATCGGGAGAAATAGGCTATGTGGTGACCGGCTTTAAACAAGTTGGTGAATGTCGCGTTGGCGATACTTTAGTCGTTGGCAGTAGCAAGGAGAAGGTTATTCCCTTAGCTGGTTATAAAGAAGTTACGCCGATGGTGTTTGCGGGCATCTTTCCGCGTGAAGGCAGTGACTTTGAAGACTTACGTGAAGCCATGGATAAATTAAAACTGAATGATGCCGCTTTATCTTTTGAACCGGAACGATCTGATGCCTTAGGTCTTGGTTTTCGCTGCGGTTTTTTGGGGCTTTTACATTTAGAAATATTCCAAGAAAGATTAAGGCGAGAATATGGACTTGATTTAATTGTGACCGTTCCTAGTGTAGCTTATAAAGTTCTGACTCAGAATAAAGAAGAATTAATTATTAGAACTCCTCAACGTTTACCTGACCCAAATGAAATTTCTATAATTGAGGAGCCCTGGGTAAAGCTAGATGTTATTACTCCACAAGAGTATATTGGTAATATCATGAGCTTATCACAAGAGAAGAGGGGTGTTTATAAGAATACGGAATATATTTCGGCCGGCAGCGAAGAGGCCAGAGCTATTTTGCATTATCATATGCCCTTATCAGCTATTTTGACTGATTTTTATGATAAGATAAAAAGCGTTTCGGCTGGCTACGCTTCTATTAACTATGAATATTTAGAGTATCGTCCGGCTGATGTTGTACGGATGGATATTTTAGTAGCTGAAGATCAAATTGAGGCCTTAGCTACTATTGTTTATCGTGATGATGCTTATCGTCAGGGTAAAGCTATTGTTGATATTTTAAAAGACACTTTGCCTCGTCAGATGTTTGCTTTAAAGATACAGGCAGCGCTTGGAGCTAAGGTTATAGCCGCTGAACGTATCTCGGCTATGCGCAAAGATGTTACCGCTAAGCTCTATGGTGGCGATGTTACTCGTAAGCGTAAATTGTTAGAAAAACAAAAGAAGGGGAAAAAGAAAATGATGGCTGCTGGTAAAGGTAGTGTTGATATTCCACCTGAGGCTTTTGTTAAAATCTTAAAAAGATAATTAATATATTGTTTAAATTTATGAAAAGACGTAAAAAAATTATTAAAGTTGCCTGGACCATCATGTCAGTTATCATTATTATTTCAATGATTATCTTTACTTTTGGAGCAACCTTTTTCTAAATTGATATGCATAAGAATTGGAAGATATCGGAAGCATCACCAGTAGAATTGAAACAATCTTTACCTGAAGTTGAAGCTTTATTGGTTGATATTCTTTGGAATAGAGGTTTAGAGAGCGCGGAAGCTATTCGCGCTTTTTTAAGCGATGATATTGATTCAGCTTTAAGCTTGGATATATCGGGTAATGGCAGCTTAGTCTTTTATAACCCTTTTCTCTTTAGGGATATGCAGGTGGCTGTTGATTTAATTATTAAACACATTAAAGAAGGTAATAAAATTATTGTTTATGGTGATTATGATGCTGACGGTGTAACTTCATCCGCTGTTTTATCAGAAGCTTTAATCACTTTACACGCTAGGACAGAAGTTTATTTACCCGATAGAGTCAGCGAGGGCTATGGCTTGAATAATGAGGCCTTAACACAATTACACGCTCAAGGGGCTAAATTAATTATTACCGTTGATAACGGCATTAGAAATAAGAAAGAAGTTGAATTTGCTCAGAGTCTAGGCCTAGATGTGATTATTACTGACCACCATGTCTTGCCCGAAAATAGAGAGGACTTACCTAATTGCCCCATTATTGATCCGGCTGATGCTAGCGATACATATCCTTGGCCATTTTTAGCTGGAGTAGGTGTAGCTTTTAAATTAGTTTCAGCTATTTTGCAGCAATCAAAATTAGAGGCTGAACAGAAGCGCTTAATTGCTGAAAGATCTTTAGACTTAGTTGCCGTTGGGACTATTGCTGATATGGTTAGTTTGCTAGGAGAGAATCGTTGGTTAGTTAAGAAGGGCTTAGCAGTCCTTAATCAGAATCGTCGACTTGGTTTAAGAGAAATTTTTAAAACAGCTAAGATTGCTATTGATAAGCCTTTGGAATCTTGGAATGTTGGTTGGCAACTGGGGCCGCGTTTAAACGCTGCTAGTCGGGTTGGTCATGCTAATAGCGCTTTTGCTTTGATTGTCGCTGATAAAGAAATTGAGGCTAAAGAGTTAGCCTTTGAATTAAATTCTCGCAATCAGGAAAGACAGCAAATTACTAAAAATATTACTAAAGATGTCGAGAAGCAAATTGATGTTAAAAATTTACCTAAAATTATTATTGGACTTGCCCAAGAGGATCAATTTTGGAATGAAGGCGTGATTGGCTTAGTCGCTGGTAGAATATGTGAAAAATATCATCGTCCCACCTTAATTATTACTCGTATTGTGGAGGAGGCTGAAATGGATCAAAGGAATGAACAAATTAAAGCGACTAAACTAAGTTTTAAGAGCTCTGGTCGATCCATTGAAGGTTTTAATTTAATTGCTGCCGTTGAAGAGTGTTCTCAATACTTAGATAAATATGGTGGACATCCAATGGCCTGTGGCTTTTCTGTGGTTAGCGAAGAGAAGTTAAATAATTTTAGGGAGGCTATTTCTAAAGTAGCTGAAGCTAAATTAACCCCAGAGATGTTAGTACCACAATTAAAGCTTGACGCTGAACTTGATTTTGTTAGTCTAAATTTAGAATTAGTAGGCGCTATTAATACCTTAGCCCCTTTTGGTCAGTATAACTTACAACCAAGATTTGCTAGTAAAAATCTAGTTATTAATGATATTGTCTTAATGGGTAGCGAAAAACAGCATATTAAATTACGTTTATCTAGTGTTGATAACCCAACTTTAGCTTCTTTTTGGGCGATTGCATTTGGCTCAGCGGATGAGTATAAAGAATTAAAAATCGGTGATACAATAGATTTAGCCTATTACTTAGACATCAATGAATTTAATGGTCGTCGTGAAGTGCAATTAAAAATTATTGATTTTAAAAAAATATGAAATTAATTATTCATAGTGATGGCGGAGCAAGGGGTAACCCTGGTCCAGCTGGTATTGGCGCTTGCCTTCATAGCGAAGACGGGGCATTAGTTGCCGAGGTTTCTGCTTTTTTGGGAATAGCTACTAATAATCAGGCTGAGTATCAGGCTTTAATTGCCGGTTTAAATAAGGCTTTAGAATTAAAGGCGGAGGCAGTTGATTGTTTTTTAGACAGTGAACTAATAGTAAAACAAATTAACCGTGAGTATAAAGTTAAGAATAAGGAATTAGCCCCTCTATTTTTGCAAGTCTATAATCTCCTTACCAAATTTAAACAATATAAATTTACTCATATACCAAGAGAACAGAATAAAGAAGCAGACAGGCTCGCTAATGAAGCGATGGATCGAGGAGAATAATATAATTTTAATTATATTTATAAAAAGCTATCTTTACAGATAGCTTTTATTTTTATTAAGGGCTGCATGACCACTTGGGTGTTTCTTGATATTGAAAGTGCCACCATTCGCCACAATATCTTTTCCACCCGGCTGCTTTCATAATTTCTTGTAGCTTGGTAACATCACTATCTTTATAGTCAGCGAAAGCCGCACTGCCCATTTTTTGACACGAAGCAGATCCTTTTATGCAAACATCAATTGCTTGGCCACTACGATGACCACCGCAACCACCAGGTCTGGCTACATATTTAGCTGCTATTGAGGCATCGTTATTATACTTAGTCATAGCTCTGTCCCATAGCGCTTGCTGGTGTTCAGCAGTTCTAAAAGCACTGGTGACATGTAATTCTACTCCCATTTTTCTAGCCTCTTCAACAGCCTTCACTAATCCTTCGACGCCAACCGTTGTTAGTATTGGCGTTTGAGCACTAGTGCTGACAATTCCTTCTATATTTTTTAAATCATTATTATTAGCACAATTGGAGGATGAATTGTTAGTGCTATCGCTGCCGTTAATAATTGGTTGAATGTAGATGCCCTCGAGCATTTTAAGAGAAATTGATTTCATGGATATAAGATCAGGATTAATCTGGACTAGCAAGATATAAGAACCAAATAATATCATTAAACCAGTAATGCTGCCTAAGATTAAACTTTTGGCTTGGGTTATTTTAGAAACATCGCCGCCAGAAACTAGCCAGAGTAATCCGCCAGCCATCAGAACAACGGCGGCTAAAATCCCGCCGATACCTAAGCCGTAGTTGTAAACAAAGGTTATATATTGAGCAATCCAAGGGATGGCACAGTCGCCGGTATTATCAGGGCCTGTACATTCAGCCGTGCTTAAGGTTAGCCCGTCAATTGGAATCTGTAATTGGGGGATGGTAAATTTGGCTTTTTCAACGTGAGTATCAACACCCGGGCAGCAGCATGTATAATCAGTTGTCCTTCCTCCGTAAGATGTAGTAGAAGAAGGTTTTTTGGCGGGATCACAATCATCGCCTCCTGTCTCGTCTGCTTGACAAGCCTGACTCCAACTACCAGCAGTGGCTTGCACTCCTCCGCCACCTGTGCCCGGTGTATAATATTTTGGCTTCCAACTACAACTGTAATTAATTTGAGGTTGACAACAACAGACTTTGTTATCAGAGAGTAATCCAGCTTCACAGTTTTGATAAGGGGCTTCAACTTTACCTCCATTAACCAAGCAGGTACTAACTAGTGGGTTGTCATTTTTTATTTCTACAGAGCAATTTAGCAGCGTTGTTGTTTTTGCTAGGGTGCTGTTAGGCAGAATTAAAAACAAGGCAATTAATAGTAGGGCAAAAATCAGTTTTTTCATAGTTTAAAAAGTTTTAGATTTTTATCGGCTAAAGCTTGAATTTGTTTAATTTCTGCTTCGGACAGATGTTTAAATCGACCCTGGATAGATAAATAGTCACTGACCGGCAGGGCTTTGAAGTTTTTGTTAATGCTAGAATTACTTAATTCACCATTTGTATATTCTAATAATGGGTAAAGAGCCGTTTGAACTGCTAAGCGAGCACCTTCTCCAGCTTGGTTTGTTTTAATTTTCCAGCCAGGAACACAGGGGCTAAGAATTTGAATGTATGAAGGTCCTGGTGTCGCTAAAGCTTTTTTAACTTTATTAGTAATATCATCAGGGAAGGCAGTTGTGCTTTGTGCAACATAATTAAGACCATGGGCTAAAGCAATTTTAAGCATGTCTTTTTTCTGTTGATTGGAGCCAAAGCTTTTTTCACCAGCTGGGGTAGTAACAGTGTTAGCCCCCCAAGGAGTTGAGCCGGAGGCTTGGATGCCTGTATTAGAATAAGCTTCAGTATCATAACAAATATAAACAATTTCTTCATTCCTTTCCCACATGCCACTAATCAAACCAATTCCAATATCATAGGTAGCGCCATCTCCAGCCTGAATAACAACTTTAGTTTTTTTCTTTTTTTTCTTTAAGGCTGCTTTGATGCCACTAGCAACGGGGGCGGCGTTTTCAAATAAAGAATGAATCCAGGGGAGTTGCCAAGAACTTTGGGGATAGGCAGTTGTAGTTACCTCTAAACAACCGGTAGAGCTAATTAAGATGGTGTCATCAGTTAAAGCCCTCATGACAGATTGGGCGGCACTTAATTGACCGCAGCCAGCGCAAGCATTATGACCGGGACTAAGGAAGGAATTAAATTTTTTTTTATTTGTCGACATATCAATTTTTTAATTTCTTTCATCATAGCAGCAATAGAGGCCCGTTCCGCAACTTCTACCTCCTTGGTCATGAAAATTGTGGTCGCCATTACAATGAATACCGCCAAGATTAATATATCCTTCGGAAGTGCATTTTGCTTTTCTGTCTTCATTGCCACAAGGCTCTCCTTCTCCGCCTTTATTGTACCAGGCTATCTTATCGTAACAATAGCATACACCAAGTCCACTTTTCTCAAAACAGTCATCGCCGTCTTCTGTGTCTTCTTCTTGACAAACATCTGTGGTTGGACAGCTGCCGAAATTGCCAGAGGCATAGGCGCAACCGGTATTATAAAAATTTGCTGTTGGGCAATTATCAGACATAGTGGCGGCACAACTTAGGACGGTGCCATTATTGGCTATTGAAACGCAGCACCCAGGTAGAGAACACTTCGTTCCTGCACTGCCGATATTGTAATAGCGATCACCATTTAGTCTATCGTAAGTTTTTTGCATAAATTTACCACCATTTACCTGACATTCTTTATCAGTGGTCATTGCTGCTTTGCTGGTATATTGGCAGCAACCTATATTAATTGGTTCAATGTTTGTAAGGGTTTTTATTCTAAAATTAATTAAGTCAGGATTCACTGTATTTAAAATAATCCAAGCTCCAAATAATAGGCCGATGCCAGAAATACTACCGATAATTAAACCTTTGGCTTGAGTAATTTTATCACTACTACCACCTGAGGCTAACCAAATTAAGCCCCCGGCCATTAAGACTACTGCTGCTAAAATTCCACCAATAGCCAATCCATAATCATAAAAAGCTTTAATTAGCTGACCGATATAAGTCGTACTTCTTGCGGTCATGGTAGTAGTAGCATTAAAACCAGGAATGCCAATTTGAGGCTCAAAAACAATTGGATCACCAATAGCAGACTGGGCTGGCATTAGTCCTAAAAAAGAGAAGGCGATTAAACTAACTAGGGCAAATTTTATAAAATTCAGGGCTTTATTTTTCTTCATATTATTACCAGAATTTAGTTTGTGTCCGCTTAGCGGACTTAATAATATTTTTAATTGTTTCAATATTAATATCACGACCACCTAGGCCAACAATATGATTGCTAGAGACTCCTTTAAAGCCAGATAGACTAGACATAACATCACTGTATAATGGTCCATTGGCGCCACTAGACATAGCTTTTTCAATAATGGCGACATTTTTACAGTTAGCAATAATCTTTTTAACACTCTTGGCAGGAAAAGGTCGGTAGGATCTGATTTTTAAAATTCCAGTTTTTTTATCTTTTTTTAAGCATTCCTTAATTGTGCCTACGATGGACCCCATAGCGATTAAAAGTGTTTCTGGATTTTTTGGTCCACAGTACTCAACTAGACCATCGTCCAGCAAGGCTTTGATTGGGGACTCACTTGGCAATACTTTTTTCCAGTCTTTATAGTTTTTTGGAAAAACCTGGAGAATATTTTTTAAATCTTCATCAATACGTCTTTTTTCTAACCAGAAATGATCAGGGGTAAATAAAGCCCCTAGAGTCACTGGTCTTTCAGGATTTAAATATGTGCCTAAGGCTGGTTTATAGGCAGGGAGATATTTTTTTATATCTTTTTTGCTGGGGATAATAACACTTTCAAAAGAATGGGTAAGGATGAAGCCATCAATATTAATAGCTGCTGGCAAATTAAATTCTTCCGCTAGCTTATAGGCAATGACGTGTAAGTCTACAGCTTCTTGATGATTTTCGGCAAATAACATTATCCAGCCAGCGTCACGCATAGCCATGGCATCACTATGATCATTCCAGATATTTATTGGGCCACCGACCGCTCGATTGGCAATAGTCATAACTAGAGGTAGGCGTAATCCAGAGGCATTGTATAAAACCTCCATCATTAGTAATAAACCTTGAGAGCTGGTAGTGCTATATACTCGACTGCCAGTAGCACTGGCGCCAACAACAATAGAGGCGGCTGCAAATTCGCTTTCGGCAAGCAGATATTCATAATTAGCTTTGCCTTGAGCTTTAAATTTTGCTAAGTCCTCGACGATATGAGTTTGGGGAGTGATTGGATAGGCAGAAATTACATCTGGTTGGATGTTGGCCACTGTTAAAGACACCGCTCTTGAGCCTTCTAAGAATTGAGTTTTAAGATTATTTTTCATAGCTTTACTCTTTTTCCATTAATATCGCCTTGACTGGGCATTCGCTCGCACAGAGTCCGCAGCCCTTGCAATAATCATAATCAACTTCGGCTTTTAATTTACCTTCTTTATCAAGTTTCATTAGCATACAGGCGTCGGGACACATTTTAACGCAGCGTGAACAACCAATACAAAGATTTGGATCAATAATTGGTTTTTCCGTGCGCCAATCTCCAGTTTTATTATTTAAAGCTGATCCGGGTTGAGTTACTGGATTTTTAATTTTATTATTTTTTAGAGACATAGTTATAGGCAGCCGTGATGGCGGATTGATTTTTTTTGATTAAAGATTCTCCTTTATCAGCAAATTTTTCGGCAACAGTTTGCAGTAAGGTTTTTAGTTTAATAATTTTATTATGTTTAATAAAGGCTCCGAGAATAACAGTGTTAACTATATTCTTGCCCAATAAATTTAAGGCTATATCTGTGGCGGGAGTGCTGTAGATATTGTTTGACTTTATTTTGTTTTTTAAAAGTTTGCTAATTTCCTCTGCTTCTAGGGGGCTATTTACAATCAGTTGTGTTGTTCTTTTGAGCCCAAGTAAAACTTCTTTCTCATTAAGAAGACTAGCGTCTTGCACAATTAAAATATCAGGTACTTGTACCTGTTCTCTAGTAATAATAGCTTCGTTATTAATGCGAACAAAGGATTGGATGGGAGCGCCACTTCTTTCTACGCCGAAGGCAGGAAAAGCTTGAGCAAAATACCCTTCATTAAAAGCAGCTAGAGCTAAAAGCTCAGCGGCTGTTACCACTCCTTGCCCGCCGCGACCATGAATACGAACTTGTATCATAATAGTTGTGTTTTTTATTGCGCTAACAGGCCGTCAAGGATGTTGGTGAAATATTCTTCTGGGTAATGGCCAGTAATTTTGTAGCGATTAATAAACCAAGTGGGAGTACCAGATAATCCTAGCAGTTCAGCGTCAGAAAAATCATCATTAAGACGGTATAAATAAGTTTTTTCATCCAGACAAGTGGAGAAATCAGTGGTGTTCAATTTAAGCTCACCGGATAAGTTTTTTAATTTATCTGTTAGGGCGGTGCCGGCTAGAGGTATTAGTTCATCTTGCCTAGCAAAAAGTAAATCATTCATTTCCCAAAATTTATTTTGCACGCCAGCACAATTACCGGCTAAGGCTAATTCAATTGAGTTGGTGTGTAGAGGGTAGTCACGAAAGGTAATGCGAATACTATCACCATATTTATTAGCTAAATTACGCACAACCGGAGCCGATTCTTTACAATAGGGGCAAGCATAGTCAGAAAAAATGACAATTTTTATCTTGGCATTAATTGGCCCTAGGCTATAGTTTTCTCCTCGGCCATCAATCGCTTGTGTAATTTTCTGTATTTCCGCGTCTTGATTAAGCTCTGTTTGATTGTTTTGAATATCTTTAACTTGACTAATAACATAATTAGTCGATGCGATTATGACCAATAAAATAATTAATCCTAAAATGATGGCAATTATCCCCCACCATTTTTTATACCAAGGGCGGAGCTTATTTTTATGCCTGCCTTTCATTTCTAAATATTCAATGCGTTCATTTAAACTCATATATTTAATTGAAAAAAGATGTTTTTTTCTTTATACTTAATAAGCATTTAATTTGATTATATTATATCATATGCATCGTTTTGTGGCTATTTGCTTGTCATTAGCGTTAAAATTTATTTATGAAAATTATTTCTTGGAATATTAACGGAATTAGAGCAGTTTTAAAAAAGGGCTTTATTGATTTTTTAGAGCAAGAAAAGCCAGATATTGTCTGTTTGCAGGAGACTAAAATTGATGATGATACTCGACTCAGCTTGAATTTAGAATTTGATGGCTATCAATCTTTTTGGCATGGGGCTAAGAGGCCTGGCTATAGCGGAACTGCTATTTTAGTTAAAAGTAGCTTGAAGTATAGCGTTAAAAATGGCTTCGGTTTTCCAATTTATGATCAAGAGGGCAGGGTACAAATTTTAGAATTTGAAAAAGCTTATTTGTTAAATGTTTATTTTCCCAATGCTAATCAAGAATTAAGTCGTTTGCCCTATCGCTTGGCTTTTAATGAGGAATTGCTTAAATTCATTCAAAAACTTGAGCAGAAAAAGCCAGTTATTATCACTGGGGATTTTAATGTTGCTCATCAGGAGATTGACTTAGCTCGACCTAAAGCCAATGAAGGTAGTGCCGGTTTTACCAAAGAAGAAAGATCTTGGTTTTCTAAGCTTATTAACGCTGGATATTTAGATTCTTTTCGCTTGCTTAATCCTGATAAAATCCAGTATTCTTGGTGGAGTTTTAGGGCGGCAGCACGCTCACGCAATGTCGGTTGGCGGATTGACTATTTTGTAATTTCCGCTAAACTTAGAAAAAAGATAAGTAAGGCTTTTATTTTAGACCAAGTGCAGGGATCGGACCATGCACCGGTTGGAATTGAGCTTTAAATAAGATATATGTACGATCATCGTCAAATTGAAAAGAAGTGGCAAGAGCAATGGGTGAATAGTCATTTATATCAAATTCAGGATGATAAGTCTCTTCCTAAATATTATGTTTTAGACATGTTTCCTTATCCCTCTGGAGAAGGTTTGCATGTTGGTCATCCTAAAGGCTATATTGCGACTGATATTATTGCTCGTAAAAAGAGAATGGAAGGCTTTCAAGTTTTACACCCAATGGGTTGGGATGCTTTTGGCTTGCCAGCTGAAAATTATGCTATTAAAAATAAAGTCCATCCTAAAGTGGCCATGGATAAGAATATTAAAAATTTCAAGCGTCAATTAAATTTATTGGGCTTTTCCTATGATTGGAGTCGAGAGATTAATACCACTGACCCCAGTTATTATCGTTGGACACAGTGGATATTTTTACAAATGTGGCGCAAGGGTTTAGCCTATGAATCTTTTGCTCCGATTAATTGGTGTCCATCTTGTCAGACCGGTTTAGCCAATGAGGATTTAGAGGATGGTCATTGTGAACGTTGTGGAACTTTAGTAGAACAACGCCCGATGCGTCAGTGGGTTTTAAAAATTACTGATTATGCGGACCGTTTATTAACAGACCTAGATAAATTACCTGACTGGGAGGAAGCGATTAAAGAAATGCAACGCAACTGGATTGGACGCAGTGAGGGGACAGAAATAGAATTTAAGATTAGCAATTCTGAAGATATAATAACGGTTTTTACCACTCGAGTTGATACAATTTTTGGTTGCACTTATGTTGTGCTAGCCCCTGAAAATGAATTAGTGCAAAAATTGAAAGCAAGTATAAAAAATTGGTCGGAAGTTGAAAAATATATTGAAGAAGTTAAAAATAAAACTGATTTACAGCGGACAGATTTAAATAAAGAAAAAACGGGCATGGTTTTAGACGGCGTGCTTGCTATCAATCCTTTTAATCAAGAAAAAGTGGAGGTTTATGTAGCTGATTACGTCTTAAATTCCTATGGCACTGGAGCGGTAATGGCCGTGCCTGCTCATGATGAGCGTGATTTCGAATTTGCAGAAAGGCACAATCTTCTTATTCGTCGGGTTATAGTTGATGAGAGTAAAAGGGTTGATTTCGAAATCGCTTACACAGATGATGGTGAATTAATTAATTCAGGAGATTTTTCTGGTTTAAGCTCTAAGGAGGCGCGTGAGAAAATGTCTGATTATTTGGTGTCGATTAACAAAGGCAGAAAAAAAATAAATTATAAAATTAAAGATTGGGTTTATTCTCGTCAGCGTTATTGGGGTGAGCCGATTCCTTTAATTCATTGTGATAAGTGTGGCGTAGTCGCGGTGCCGGAAGAAAACTTACCGGTAATTTTACCAGAGGTTGAAAGTTATCAGCCGACTGGCACAGGCGAATCACCTTTAGCAGCTATTACTGACTGGGTAAATGTAGACTGTCCTCAATGTGGTGGCCAGGCAAAAAGAGAAACAAACACCATGCCACAATGGGGTGGCTCTTGCTGGTATTATCTACGTTATCTTGATCCTAAAAATGATCAGGACTTAGTGGCGAGCGATAAGGATAAATATTGGTCTCCAGTTGACCTTTATGTCGGCGGTGCGGAGCATGCTACTCGTCATCTTATTTACGCTCGTTTTTGGCATAAGTTTTTATTTGATATTGGTGTCGTTAATTATGATGAGCCTTTTACTCGTTTAAAGCATGTTGGTTTAATTATGGGTGAAGACGGTCGTAAAATGAGTAAGCGCTGGGGTAATGTTATTAACCCTGACGACATGACTGAGCGTTTTGGAGCTGATGCCCTACGTATTTACGAAATGTTTATGGGCCCCTTTGACCAAGCTGCCGCTTGGAACACTAATGGTTTATCGGGAACGAGAAAGTTTTTAGAAAAGGTGAATAATACTTCCTTTGATCTATCTATTAAAGAAGATAGAAAGATTGTTTCTCTACTACATAAGACTATTAAGAAAGTGAGTGAAGATATTAATGAATTCCATTTTAATACCGCTGTTTCTGCTCTGATGATTTTAATCAATGCTATTACTGAATATAGACAAGCTAAACAGTTATCTCCTTTAACTAGGGAGCAGTGGGACTCTTTCTTGCAAATCTTATCTCCCTTTGCCCCTCATTTAAGTGAAGAATTATGGTCTCAGAATGGGCATGAGTCTAGTATTTTTCTATCTAGTTGGCCTATTTATGAAGAAAAATTAATAAAAGACGAAGTGACAAATTATATAATTCAGGTTAATGGTAAGCTAAGAGCACAAATTGAGATGCCAGCTGAGGCTAGCGAAGATGAAGTTATTACTAAGGCCAAGGCTGATGTTAATGTTGTAAAATGGTTGGAGGGAAAAGAAATAAAAAAAAGTATTTATGTGTCTGGACGTTTAGTTAATTTTGTCGTTTAATTTTATTTACCAAAGAGTATATGGAAAATATTGCTGCTAAAACTAAAGAACTTTGTCGTATTTATGATATCAAGCCTGCTCGCAGCAAGGGCCAGAATTTTCTAATTAATGACGGTATTTATAAAGCGATTGTAAATGCTGCTAAAATAGATGAGAAAGACACGGTACTTGAAGTGGGTCCAGGGCTTGGTTTTTTAACAGCTGAACTTTCTAAAAGGGCGGCGCGAGTGATCGCAGTTGAGCTAGATGATAAGTTGGCTGGTATTTTGACGATTGCGATTGATTCTCAGGGAGTAGAAAATGTAGAGATAATTAATCAAGATATTTTAAACTTTAATCCAGCGGAACATTTTTCGACTGATGAACCTTATCGTATTGTTGCCAACTTACCTTATAACATAACCTCCATTTTTTTACGTACTTTTTTAACTTCAGCGCGTCCACCAAAATCATTAGTTGTGATGTTGCAAAAAGAGGTGGCAGAAAGAATCATTACGACCGCGCCTGATATGACCATGTTGTCTTTATCAGTACAGTACTATGGCGCTCCAAGTATTGTTAAGATTGTTCCAGCTTCGGATTTTTGGCCAGCGCCAGCCGTAGATAGTGCGATTTTGCATTTTTCTTATAATCGCCCCATGCCCACTCCAGAATCATTAGCGATTGATAAAAATTTTTTTCGGATTGCTCGTATTGGCTTCAGTGCTAAACGTAAAATGATGAAAAATAATTTAATGGGAGGGCTAAAATTAAGTGCTGAGAAGGTTGAAAAAGCTTTGTTGGAGGCGGATATTGATTTAAAGACTCGGGCTGAAGATTTAAGCTTAGAAAAATGGCAGCGTTTAGTTGCGAGCATCACTCCTTTTGTGTTATAATTTTAGTAATCTAGTTTTTCTCGTTGTTAATAAAACGCTAAGATTACTTATGCCTAAAAATTTAAATGACCCATTAAATAATGAGAATCGTCCCTCATTTTTAAAAAGTTTACCCAAACCACAACGGATTGCTTTTTTAAGCTTGTCTGTTATCAGTTTGGGTATTATTGTTTTATGGGTTTGGCAATTTAATAATCGCCTTTCTAGCCCTTTTTATATACCTACAAATCAGCAGTCTAACATTACTACTGATACCAGTGAATTTGAAATTGCTTTACTAAATTTCGACACTGATAGTGATGGCTTAACTGACACGGAAGAAAGAAGCCTGTATGGCACATCGCCTTATTTAGAAGATACCGATAGTGACGGAATTTCTGATCGTGAGGAAATTGAAAATGGTACTGATCCTAATTGTGCTACTGGTCAAGATTGTAGCGGCGCCATTGCAGTTACTCCTACTGTTAGTACAACTACGATAGTGACTTTGCCGAGTAACGACACCGCTATGAGTGATAGTGGCAGTGAGGATAATTTACAGCTCATGATGTCTGGACAGGCTGATGTAGCTCAATTGAGAGCTTTGTTACTTGATAGCGGGGCTGATGCTACCATGTTACAGCAATTAAGTGATGAGGAATTACTTAAAGCCTATCAGGAAATGTTGGCTGGTCAAGAGACTAGCGCTCAATAGTTTATTTATTATTTTTTTGAAGATTTTTAGCGGGAAATATTATGAAAAACCGATCAAACTCTTTTTTCACACGGCAAAAAGTAGTCAGTCTGATTATTTTGTCTTTTTTTGCTACCTCACTTTTTGTCTTAGCTCCAAGTCCTGTAAATGCACAGACTGATGCTAACCAGGCGGTGAATAACGTGTTAACACCAATTTGGGCCTTTCTTAAGAAGGCTTATGAAAAGGGAGGTGCTTCAGCTTTTCAAAAAACTGTTAGAACCGCTTTAAATAAAGTTGCTTTTGATACCGCTACTTGGCTTGGCTCTGGCAAAGAGGGCCAAAAACCAATGTTTGTTGATAATTTCTGGGGTTATATTGGAAGTATTGGCGATGAGGCTGCCGGCCAGTTTATTGAAGATGCGGTTAGTAATTGGAACAGAAATGATTGGGATAATAGTGAGTCTGATAAAACTGCTTGTCAACAACCATATGCTCAATGTTTAGCTAGCTGTGACCCTGAATTTAGCTCTACTCCTCTGGATGAAGAGGATGATTGTAAAAATAAATGTAATTCTACTTACGCTACCTGTTTAAATAAATCATCAATTGATGCTGGTGGAACTACGACAACTGGTCGTGATGGTGTTACTAGTCGACAGTCTAATAATACAGTGTCCGTTTGTCAGCCATCATCCATTGACGCTAAGTTAAGAATTGCCATGGGCTTAGTTGATTATAATCGTCCTCAGGCTCCAAACTGTAGCGCCTCGGAGTTGATTAGTAATTGGGGCGATTATGCTGAACGCATGACTGCTTTTAAAGATCCAGATTTTTTAGATAATTTTTCTAATCTTTTCAATCCAGTTTCTAATGATTTGGGTATTTATTATACCCTACGCACGGACATGACTAAGACTATAGATGATAATTTGATAAAGACTGAAAAGAAGTTGATTGCCGACGGTGGTTGGTTGGATATGCAAGATATTGCTGGTAATTTGGTAGGAATGCCTGGTGATGCGGAAACTAAAGCAGAGATAGCTGAACAGGGATATATCAATAATATGGCGACTTTCTCCGGAGACGCTTTAATTGACGCGGCTAATGTTTTCTTGAACCAATTAGCTATGACTGCCTATAGTAAGTACATGAGTAATTTAGGTAAAGTTGCTTCTAGTAATAGTTCAAGTATAAATAATCCGAATTCTGACCCTAATATTCGCTACGGTGAGGCAGCTGTTAGAGAAAGCGCCGCTAGTATTATTGAGCCTGACTTTGGCGTTAGAGCTGATTACGATATTTTATCAACTTTAAGCATGTGTCGTGATCGTGAAAATCCAGGACCAACTGACTGCGTGATTGATGATAAGTTAATGCAAGCAATTACTGAGAAGAAAACTGTGGCCGAGGCGGTAAAAGATGGCTATTTACATAAAAATTGGTTATTTAGTACTGATTATCTCGAGGGTAATTATAATTTGCGTAACTTAGAAATTATGCGCAAATATCGCTTGATTCCGGTTAGTTGGGAGGTGGCCGCCGCCGCCAATAAACAGGCCAGCTTAATTGATTTGATATCTTGCTTTAGTGCTAGTGATGATTATAACGAGTATAGTTCTAACTTTAATGTTGGTAATCAGACTTGGTGTCGAAATTTAGTCGATCCTAATTGGGTCTTAAAAGCACCTTTAAATTATTGCGCTAAGCAGGGCTATAGTGCTCAAATTTTTGATATTTCCGTTATCCCAACTGGAATTGACGGGCAGGCTGATACTATTCAAATTACTCGTGCGGATGATTACTGCGCCGATGAGCAAAGCTGTATTCAAGAACGGGCTGATGGTAGTTGCGAAGCTTATGGTTATTGTCAGTCGGAGAGACGTACTTGGAGTTTTGATTCTAAATCATGTGAGCCGATTAACAATACTTGTAGTTCCTTTATTAACACTAGCAGCAATCAACGTACTTCCTATTTAGAAAATACTTTAGATTATGCTAATTGTAATGCTGATAGCGTCGGTTGTAAGCGTTATTCTTTGTTTGGCATTTATGATACTGACAGTGGGCAGGTTAATTGGTCTGAGAGTACTAATAATAGTACCTATTTTAATAATAATTTAAGTAATTGTTCTCCAACTGATGAAGCTTGCACTGAAATGATTAGAGTAAAACCAGGCTGGGGTTTGAATTTAGTTATGGGAGCTGATTTTGCTAATGATAATATTGGCGATGCCATGAATAATTCACAGATAAATAAGTATTGGAATATTTGGTCGCCTGGTAATAAGGAGGCAGAAATTATTAGCGCCTCTGATTTAGATAGTAACTATAGTGGTAAAGTTTTATTTTTAAAGTCGGCGAGCAATGCCGCTAGCTCGACTATAGGAGTTTTTTCTGATAACGCCGTGTCTCTAATCCCTGCCAATTTTAATATCTTATCCGATGAAACCTATACTTTAAGTGCTGATGTCTATATTCAGAGTGGAGATAAGGTGCATCTTGTTTTAGGGGGTGATTATTTAGCGGCGGTAGAGACTCGCGATCAGGGTGTTTGGCGACATATTTCCGTCACTCGTAACCTTAAAGACAAACCTCTCTCAGAAATGGATTTCTCAGTGGTTGGTTATAGTAATGGCTCTGAAGTTGCTTTTGGGGTTAGAAATATAAAACTTGAAATGACCGCTTGGGACTCTGGTTTTTCTAATTATGGTAGCTTCAAAGTTTATGAGCAATTAATACCTTCTTATTTAGCAAGTGCTTGTTATGTGAATGCTGATCCAGGCAGCCCTGATTATCGTTTAAAAACTGACGCGCCTTCAATTTGTAAGGATTATGCTCGTCAATGTAATCGTGAAGAGGTTGGTTGCGAGAGTTATAAAGAAGCTAGTACTGGCTTTACAGTAGCAGCGCAGGCAGTTTCTTCAGATTATTGTGACGCAAGTTGCAATGGTTATGATTTATATGTCTCTAAGTCTAGTTATTTCTATTCTCCATATGCCGAAAAAATGATTCCAGAAAATAGTAATGTTTGTGGAGCTGAAGCGGCTGGCTGTAGTGAATTCACTAATTTAGATGCAGTCGCTGCTGGCGGCGAAGGCTTAGAATATTATACTGAATTAAAACAATGTATTAAGCCTAGCGACAGTTGTGCGGATTTCTATACTTGGGTTGGCACCGAAGAAAGCGGCTATCAGTTAAAGACATTATCCTTAAAGAAGGATAATAGCGGAAACCCAGCCGTGACAACTGATGATTCTCAGATTTGCAATCAAGCAATCTTTAATTTAACTCCTGACGACCCTAATTTTAATGCGGATTGTCGTCAGTTTTATAATAAAGCGGGTAATATTTCTTATCACTTATCTGCTTACACTATTACTTGCTCAGAAAATTGTCATGCCTATCGTTTGACGGAAAATAATATTGATAGCACTGTCAGTCAAGCTAATTGTAGTGGTAGTGATCGTTCTTGGAATGCAAGCAGCTCTGTCTGTTATGTTTGTAAAAATGGTGGCATTTGGAGTGGACAGGATCAAGCTTGTGTATATCAAGCTATACCAAATGAAGGTAAGAAATGTTCCGCCCGCCAGAATGGTTGTCGTGAGTATAATGGCAGCTTAGGCAACAATATCAGAATGATTGGTGTTTATAGTTTTGAAAACGGCTTAGACGGTTGGGTGGGGCAGTGCGGAGATGCTGCTATGAGCTCGCAGGTGGTCAACACTAATAATGGACGCTCTCTTTTATATGATAGAGGTGCTAATATTAATGGTTCCACACAAGCAACTGACTGTGAAGGTTCTAGTGCTTCTTGGTTAGATAAATTCTTGACTGGCGCCAATGCTAGCTTTGCTCACATTAGCAAGACTCTTGGTTCTAGTGTTGTCCAAGGAGGAGCTTATAATATTAAATTTACCGCTAGTGCCTCTGCTAATACTAATGTGCAAGTAGCCTTAATGAATGGCCAGGGAGAATTAAGTTATTTCAATACCAGCGATATCAATGCTAATGGTAGTTTTATAGTTAGCGGTGATAACGAATGGCGTACTTATGAATTAAATTTATCCAACCTAAATCATACAGTTGATAGCAAGGAGACTCTGGTAGTTATGGCGGATCGTGATTTTTACTTAGATAACTTTATTTTGACGGCTATTACCGACCGTTATTACTTAATTAAAAATACGAGTAATATTCCTGATGTTTGTTACTATGATATGCTTGATAATTATCAAGGATCTGACTATAACTTAGGCTGTTCTCTCTACCATGATCGCGCTGGCAGTAATCATTATTTACGTCAATTTAGTAATTTGTGCCAAGATTCAGCTGTTGGTTGCGAATTAATGATTAATACTGCTAACTATAATGATTACAAGTCCGGTATTTGGCAGGATACAAATGATAATGGGGCTTGTGATACCGGTGAAGAGGAGTGTGTTAAGGTTAATGGTGATAGCTTCTTCTACGCTATTTATGATGAATCTAAGCGCTGTAATAGTGCTGATTTAGGTTGTTCTCGTTTAGGCGAATCTTTATCAACTGGTACTAATTACGATTGGAGCGATGTCTTTAAACGTAATAATCCAAATAACTACGATAAGACTTTATGTGCAGCAGCTGACGCTGGTTGTGAGGCCTGGAATTATGCCGATGGCTCAGGTATTTCCTATTTCAAGAATCCAGGTAGTGATGCCTGTGTCTACCGTATTAGTTCTGATCCTACTAGACCAGGCAAGGCTTGGTATAAGGTTCCGGTCATGCGTTGTGATTTAGACAGTAGTGGTAAAATTGATGGCACTGAGATTGGCAAGCCAATTTGCGCTACTAATTCCGATTGTACCAATAACAGTGCTTGTCTAGTTGATAATAACGATTATGATTGCCCAGTCTCCTATTTTAAAACTTTTGGGTTTGGTGGCGGTGGTAATCAAGTGCCAACTCCATCGGAGTCAGCTGCTTTGTGTGAGTCCGCTAATTCTGGTTGTAGTGAATATATTGACCCAGTCAGCATCTTTGCTGAAAATGTAATTTTGGATCCAGCTAGGGAAAATGGTAGTAGTAGTTGGAGCGGTAATCCTCCTCAACAAAATATTGTGATTGAGCCTAATAAAGTTTATATTTTTTCTGTTAATGCTCCAGAAAGTTTAGTGTCCATGGATTTTAATGTCAGAATCACTTTTCCAGTCGGGGTTTATGTTTTACAAGAAGATAATAATTTGAGTACTATTGCTAGCACTACTCTAACAATTCCGTCTGAACAACCTAGTAAGAGAATAATGTTCCATTCTCGTACTAATACAAGCGCCACTGTTAGTGGGGCGTCATCTAATTATGAAATTCTATTAAAAGCAGCCGTTTTAGATTATCAGTTTAAACAAAATATTGATAAGACTAGTTGTAATGGTATCGTTAATTTCGATAACGGCTGCGTCTTGTTTAATGAGCGTTCCATAAATGGTGCACAAGGAGTATTGTCTTTAAGCGGCGGCTGGAATGCGGCTGCTAGTAAAGATGGTCAAACCCCCGTCTTATGTAGTAGTGGTGATTGTAGCGCTAATCAATTGATTAAAGTTCGTCCTGATCGCGTTTGTTCTTCTTGGCTTGATTGTTTAACCTATGCCATTAACCCTGAAACACAGGAGAAAACTTGCTATGCCCTTGGTTTATGTAATCAATTAAATGACAATAATGAATGTAGTAATTTTGTTGCTACGACTGAGGTTAAATTGCCAAGTAACGATGTTAATATTAATAAATTGACTGGCTATTCTTTATTGAATAAATATAATTTAGCCTCAATGAAGGAGGTTGGTTTAAATACAGGCGCACATTATAATTTTGAAGCCGGCACTCAGTCGCTAGATTGTAAGAATGATCTTGGTGGTAGTTGCGTCTTTGATCAAGGCTTAGTAGCTGATAGTATTATTAATTCGCCAAATAATTCGCCAACTGATTATCCAGCTGAAGGAGCTGCTTATTTACGCGTCATGGTTGGTCAACAGACATCTCCACATTCAGTTAATTCACCAATAAGCGTTCAGTCTGGTCAAGATTATTATTTAAATTATTTAGTTAATACTAAGGGTAGTGGCTACGAAGCTAAGGTTTCTATTTATGATAACGCTCGCTTAAACTCTGACGCTATAGCCACCGCCACTTCCAGCGCTACTAATGGTTGGGAGCGTAAAGTCTTTAAATTTAATGTGGCACCTTCTACTAAATCAATTAACATCTACTTAGGTGCTAACAATGTTGATAATAAAGAGGAGCGCTATGTCTATTTTGATGACATTAACATTGAGCCAGTTTTGCAAGTAGCAAATAATGAATATGTTGCTAAGGAGTGTCGTTTGTATCCAAGTCAGGATGCAACCTCTTGTACTAGTAAGAATAGTCAGGTGGTAAGTGATGGTTTAGTTGGTTATTGTTTGCAACACGACCCAGCTAATAGCGATGTGTGTTTGGTCTGGTATCCAGTTGATGAAATTAGTTCGGCTTCTAAATCGGGCCGCTCTAATCTTGGTTATCAAGGAGCTTTCCCCTTAAATTATTGTACTCAGGCTAATGGTAATTTTGATTTAGTAGAAAAAAGAATTTCAATTAGATTAGATGATGCTCATAGCACGGATGAAAATGAATGGGGGGATGATAAGTGTGTAATTTCACCTGGGTGTGCCGGAGATCAGAATTATAATACAATGATTGAGCTTAATAATGGCGATGTTTCAGCCTGGCTTCGTGTTTATTGCGTCCCTGATCCAAACAAACTTCTATTTGTTACTAGTAAAAAATTGTTTGGCGGCGCGGACGCTTGTAGAGATAAATATTTATATGAGGGTTGGGGAGTTTATGATGGCTTAAAATATATTCAGTCAGGACAGTATATACCTGATAATTGTGGTAATAATTGTGATGTTCATTGCGAGACGGGCACTTGTAAAAACTTAGATGAAGCAACGTCAGTCAATCCAAATATTCGAGTCTTTAATTATGATTATCCAACTGTTGACGAAGAACAGCTTAAATTAATTTCCTCTTCTGATCCAGATGATGCGTTCTATCCAACCTGCAATCAGTTTGTACAAGTAGTTGATGCTGCTGGTAATAATAAAGCTTGGACGGGTCGTACTAGCAAAACCAGTATCTATCCTTTTAACACGCCTCTATTCTTCCGTTACAACAACACTTATTATGGGCCGGGCTGTTATTTGGAGGGTGCGGGTGAGTGTATGGAATACTGTACTTGTGATAATGGTTGTGTCTGTGACCCTATTCATGGTGATCATTGCCAAGGTTCTTGTGCAGGCAAGCTTGTCGGTGACTGTAAGTATTATGCTGGCGCACCAGTATCTTGTGATACGCCTGGAGCAATCCCTTATCCCGGTGGCTCTGATTTTAATATGACTGCCTATGGTCGTAATCGAAGCTTAGTGCCATTTGGTGCCGCCACTTTTCCAGATAACTTTAATATTTTAGCTAGTGAACCGGTTAAGTTTTTGAATCAATATTCTAGTAAGATTGATCAAAAAACTTTTGCGGGCAGACCCTATGGCTGTTCCGGCGTTGGTTGTGATAACATTGGTTATTGCAGTTTAAATCCAAATGTAATGTGTCTGCTCGATACCACTACTAGTGCCAATACTTCTTTAGTCAATCAAAAATCTTGTGGTAGCTCTAATGGCACCTGTATTCCTTTATGGAACGGTGACAATATTTCGACTGATACTAGTTTTAAAGCAGATAATGTTTTGAGGAATATCTTCAATACGTCTTTTGGTGAATTTAACTATAATAATCAACTTGGTACTTATGATAATATGAGTGGTAATAATTACCCGGTTATTTATACGGATGATTATACTCCTACCGTACGATGCTCTACAATAAATAATCATTTATCTACAAATGATGGCAATTATAATACTTATAACTGTGCTATTTGGCCACGTGTTAGTAGTGTTAAGTTAGATGGCTTTAATGTTCCCACAACTATTAATCCTGGCATTCACGTCTTAAGCTTTAATACCATTGTTGACACCGAACAACAACCACTAAAGGACTTAATTATTGATTGGGGAGATGGCTCAGTTCAAAATCTTGTTAATCAAGATCATCATCCAGATGCTAACTCGCCACATAAGGTTTATCATTATTATGCTAATAGTGTTAATAACGCTGCCATTAAGATTAAAGTAACTGATAATTGGAACACCTTCTGTTGTGTAAGGAATAATAGCTCTTGCAGCGCTGCTAACTGTCCTTAATCTTTTCTAATATTAGGCTTATTATCTGCATTATATTGACTTATTTACATTAATATTGTATATTAACAACAATAGTTAATTGAAAATCGAATACTCACCTCAAAAAAACATACGCCATGAAAAATTTACTGATTGTTTCGTTGATTGCGTTATTTTTTATCTCATGTGAAAAAGATAACACTTTGGGGCCAGCCCCAAACCCAGATCCCGATCCCGAAACCGTTTATAAAACGGAGATTACAATAAACTTTGTTATTCCACCAGGTGTGATGTTGCTTGGTGGAGACAATATGTGGGTTCTACGCTCCGATGAGGAGCAGATTACTAACCGCATCCAAACGGAGTTTCCTACCATGGTAATTGTCTTAACAGGCGATTCTGTTAAGAACAATATGCATAAAAAATGTTACATTTTCGGGAGGTTCGCTAAGAGAATTGAAAGCCTTAACTACAGCTATGATTTCCGCAAGAGCTTCACAATGGAGGAAAAAGTGACTATAACCCTCACGGTTTCCGCTGATCGCCTAGCTGAGGAACATTTCGATCCCTGAAATTTTCATGGGGCTCAAACAAAATAGCCCGCTTCTACAAAGAGGCGGGCTTTTCATATATAAAAATCGACCATAGTCTGGCCGATTTTTTATCTTTATCTTGTTTAAAATAATTAAAGATTATTTAGTCTTTTCATAATTCTTTCTTCTCCCATGGCCTGCATAATAGCGCAAAGATTTGGTGTTTGCAGGCGTCCAGTTAATAAGAAGCGTAGTAGTTTTGCCACTGTTCCCACCTGTCCTTTGTATTTACTAGTGTCAGCTTGATACTCTTTATTACTAGCAGCGTAACCGTGTTTAGCGGCGGTATCTTTTAGCTTATTAAACCACTCCTCTTGATTATCTTGAGTATTGTAGACAGATAGAAAATCTTGAATAAGCAATTTGGCTGTCTCTGGGCTAATTTCATTCATTAATTCTTTTTTTAGGCTTGCATCTAAAATAAAGTTATCATCATAGAAATAACTTATTTCTGCACTTATTTCCGACCAACGACTAATATCTTTCCTAGGTTTAACGGCGCCCTCACGCTCAATGTTAAATATTTTTTTAGCGTAGCTTTCATCTGTTTGTAGACGTTTAGCTAGACTGGTATCAAATTCTTGAGCCCACTTTAAACTACTAATATAGACTTCTTCGGCGCTAAGTCTAGCAATTATATCTTTACTAATATCAGTTAACTTTATTAAATCAAATAAAGGTCCATTTGATTTGGCTAATTTTTTTAAACTCAATTTAAATTCAGAATTATGTATTTCTGCGTTTTCGCGACGCCAATCTTCAAAATTAGAGTTGGCTAGGTTGAGTAAATATTCAATTACCGCTTCTTCAGGATAGCCGGCTTTTTTGTAGTAGGCTAAATTAGCCTCTTCATCTTTACGCTTACTTAATTTTCTTTTATTAACTCCCTCCATTTTTTGAATAGGAGCTAAATGAGCATAGACAGGTGCTTCCCAGCCGAGAGTTGCAAATAGTTGTAGGTGGAGAGGTAGGGAGGGAAACCACTCATTGCCACGAACAACATGGCTAGTTCTCATTAAATGGTCATCAACGGCGTGGGCAAAATGATAGGTTGGCAGTCCATCTGCTTTCATAATAACAATGTCTTGGTCATTTTCTGGCATTTCACGACGGCCGACTAATAAGTCATTTACTATTACTTTATTATTAAAATTACCTGGAGATTTCAAGCGGATAACTGGTTTTAGGCCTTTATCTAGAGCCTCTAAGACTTCGTCAACGCTTTTATTGCGCCAGACGGCAAAATGACCGTAGTAACCACTGCGTTCGCCCATCACTTCTTGTCGATTGCGTAATTCTTCTAATTCTTCGGTGCTAGCAAAACAAGGATAGGCCCTTCCTTTAAGCAATAGGTCTTTTACATAAGAATGATATATTTGAGCGCGCTCACTTTGTTTATAGGGGCCGTAATCACCTATTTCTTTGTTATCTTTATTAAGCCCTTCATCGTTAAAAATACCATATTGATTAAGGCTCTTGGCAAATAATTCGGCCGTACCAGCAACTTCACGTTTTTTATCTGTGTCTTCAATGCGCAAAATAAAGATGCCGCCGCTTTGATGAGCAAATCTTTCGGAAATTAAAGAAGCATATAGGCCACCAAAATGCACAAAGCCGGTGGGGCTAGGTGCTACACGGGTTACCATTGCTTCGGGAGCTAATTTCCTGGGCGGATATTTTATTTCTAAATCTTCAGGGCTTGCTAAAGGCTCGGGAAAAAGCTTTTTTATTACTAAATCGTAATTATTATCCATAAATTTAAGCATTGCTTTACTATTCTTAAATTACCTTATTCATCTTAAAAAGTAAAGAAAAATTTATTAATTATAATATCATTTTTACTTTCTTTTTTATTGTTTTTATTGTAAAATAATAATAAGAATATGATTTTTAAAAATTGTCTATTTGCGCTATACTAAGATTAATAGAGTCTTAATTTTAAATCTCTCTTTATGCCTCTTGATGATCAATTGATTCGCAATCAAACAGATACGACCAATGAACCCGATAGTAGCGCTGATAAGGCTGGGGCTCTGAATCGAGCTAAGCGCGGTGAGCTTGAAGGTGGAGAGGCAACTGATTTCCGTTCTAGTCGTATGAGTGCCATCAGAGCTAAGGCGGGTAAGTTGAAGGCCAAGTTATCAATTGGACAGAAAAGTTTTAGTGCTGCTACTAGCAAAATACTTCAATCAGCCTGGCGTAATATAGTTATAAGTTTCGGTTTTTCATTTCTCTATGTCTATGCTCACTTATTTTTGCAACAAATTTTTGGCAAGAATCTCTTTGCTCCACTGGGCTCAGAATGGCGTGATCGTCCTGGCTTAACAATCGAGGAGAGAGAAAGAATGGGTGTGCCTTTTAAATTAATGGAATCGTTTGGAGTTGGTTGTTTAACTATTGTTCTACTGATTGCTATAATTTTTGCCTTTTCCATACCAGCCTTAATTATTGAGGTGGTTACAAATCCTTTACGTACTTTTGTTTCATTTTTTAAAGAATTTTTTAGCTGGTTAACGGGCAGCTAGATACTAGCTTAATTTATGAGCTTAAAAATATTTAATTTTTTGAAAAAATATAAACTAGTTTTACTAGTTCTTTTAGTTTTTTCGCTTAGTTTTGTTATCGCTCCATCCTCTTTAGCTGGCACCTTCGGTGATTGGGCGGGGGAAGTGGTGGGCGGTATTATTTATGTCTTTATCTGGACCCTTGGGCTAGTTTTAATCTTAGTCATGAAGGGCTTATTACTTATCGCCACTTATCAGAATTTTATTAATTCGGGTGCTGTTATAGAAGGTTGGGTGGTGGTGCGTGATTTGGCCAACATGTTCTTTGTGGTGATTCTCTTAGTTATCGCTTTCGCCACTATTTTACACTTAGAAGAATATAATTATAAGAAATGGCTACCAAAATTAATTTTGATGGCTGTTTTGATTAATTTTTCTAAAACAATTTGTGGTTTAATGATTGATGTCGCTCAGATTATCATGTTGACCTTTGTTAATGCCTTTAAGGATGTGGCGGGAGGTAATTTGGTTGATATGCTTGGCATTAAATCAATTGTGACTATCGCTAACGAAAGTGATGACATCGGCTTTTGGGCGATTGTTGGCGCCTATATTCTAGGTCTGATATATATGATTGTGGCCTTAGTCGTTATTACCACCATGATGATGGTCTTGGTAATGCGCCTAGTCATGATTTGGATATATGTTGTTTTATCGCCTCTAGCTTATCTATTATCAGCTTTTCCTGGTGGACAAAGCTATGCTAAGGAATGGTGGAGCGAGTTTATTAAAAATTTAGTGGTTGGACCAGTCTTAGCTTTTTTTATTTGGCTCTCCTTTGCCGCCCTACAGACAGGTTCATATAGTACTATTAATGATGTAGTGGGCTCATCAGCAACTTCAACGGAGGAGTCCTCTGCCTTTGCCAACTCTATTAGTGGTAATGCTAGTGGTTCTAATAAAGCGGGTATGGCGACAGAAGCATCTACTCCTGGCGTTTTAATTAAATTCGTGATTGGCATTGGCATGTTAATTGGTGGTTTAAAAATTTCTCAACAGATTGGTGGTGCCGCTGGTTCGGTGGCAGGCAAGGGGATGAGTCAGCTCTCATCTATGGGCGCAGCTACAGCTGGATTTAGTAAGAAATGGGCGGGCAAGATTGTCAGCGGAGATAACATGCTTGCTCGTAAGACAATGAAGGGTGCTGGCTTTGACTTTAGGCCAACTTCAATCGTTACAGCTATTAAGGCTGGTTATAATAAAACCAAGCAGGATGATAATGATGAGATTAGGACTAAGGGTGTTAAAAATCTAGATAGAGGAGGATTCAGGGCTGTTTTGGGGGGCGTTGGTGCTGGTCAAGATTGGGCAGATAACTATACTAGTGGATTCTTAGGCTTAAAGGGAGTGGCCCATGGAATTAGAGAAATGACGGCGCGCCCAATTATGCGTAAAGTGAAAGGTAAGCAATTAGATGAAGAGCAAGCACAGTTGGAAACATTAAAAGATGAGAGGGAAACATATATTACCACCAAAGATCATGCGGCCGAGCAAACCTCTATTAATGATAAAAAGAAGGACGTGTCTGCCATGGATAGAGATATAAATGATATTAATATACGTATTAGTTCTGGCACTTCACAGGCTGGTGACAGTGAGAAGCTTAAGCAAATGCAAACAAAAAGAGATGAGGTTCAACAGAGCGTGGATGATAGGCAAAAGAAATTGGACGGTCGTACCGTGGATGATGCTAAATATGATGAGTATAGCGATAAGATTACCGCACAAGAGGCCTCCGTTAACAATACTAAGGAGAGTCTTTCTCGTATTGCCACTCCTAAGGCTCTTGAAAGTCGTGGTGAATATCGTAAAATTATTAATGATCGTAAGGCTAAGTATAAGGATGTTACTAACTCAGACGAATTACTTCAATTATATGAAGACGCAGTTAGAAGAAAGAATAAGTTCGATCAGGTGGCTATTGTGGAGAAGCTTTCTAATGACGGCAACTTAAATGAAATTCTAAGAACCAAGGGCTACGCCTCCAATGCTGTCGGCATGGTGTCTTTCTTGAATAATGATAAGAATGAAAAGGGTGAGAGGAAGGGTCTTAATGCTGGTCTTGGTGGTCAGGAGATTTTGCAATTACAAAATGATTTATCTGAGTCAGAAGAAAGAGTTGGTCATTGGGAAATGGCTAAAACAGTCGGTGTTAATGCTCATGGTAAGATGGAAAGCTTAGTTAAGAAGAAGACTAGCAATGGCAATGTTGAGAAAGATGCAAATGGTAAAGAGGTTTGGGATGACGAGCAGCATGTAATTGCGGCTGCATCTGAGGTGGCTAAAATGGATCCACAGAAAGTCGTTATTCAGCTCAATCGCTTAGCTTATGGAGGAGAGGATGCTAATGGTAAGTTTAAACTGTCAAATTTAGGTAAAGTTTTGGTTAAAATGCTTGATCAAAATGGTACTTTTAAGGCACAGGAAGGTAGAATAAATCAAAATATTGCTGTTAACTTAACCTCAGGTGATACTTTGGATGAACTTATAAAGATGGGTATTAGCAAGATTAGTTTGGATTCTTTGCAAAAGAGAGGCAACCCTGATGGTCAATCTTTAGATCCGGCTATTATTATTGATGCCTTAAAAAAAGCCGGTTATATTTCATAACTTATGTCTATAATTGATAATCTACAAAATCCAGAATTAATTCAAAGCTTAGATGGCTTATCTAAGATGATTTTTGAACAGGACTTAATAGTTGAGGCAGGAGAATTAATAGATACTATTAATGATATTAATAGGCGTAATCCTGAATTAAAAAGAGAGGCTCCTAAGTTGTATGACATTTATCAAACTTACTTAGCTAAGGCTAAATTTGTTTACTTGCCGAAATTAGGGGAGATTGATATTCTGGAGTTAATGGAAAAACATTTTCAGCTTATTTTCGATGAGCCGCTGTTTGATATCTATGAAAAAATCAAGGATTATTTGAAGGGAGTGGATAGCTTAGAGGCGCGAGATGAATTTAAAAAGAAGGTTAGAGATGCGCTATTAAAAAATAATTATAAGATTGGTGAAAATAAGATTAAACTTGGCTCTTTAATGCAAGAACCACGTATCTCAAACTGGTTGAAAGATTATTATGCTAAATTAGGTATTGATAGAGTCGATACTTTAGCCTCTAACCAGTATTTAGTTAATGATGTTAACTCTAAAAACTTAAGTGATGAAGATAGGTCAAAAATTAAAATACTAGTTTCTTTTTTTGAAAAATTAAAGAGATCTTCTGGCGATCGTGGTGGCCTAGAGGAGAGCTTTGTAGCTATATTGCCAGATAATAAAGTTGGTATTATTGATGGCGGTGTACCTAGAAAAATAGATCAGAGCTTAGAGCATATCATTGAAGATATTATGGCTAATGAGAGTAACAATAACATTGATGATGATTTTTTTATTGAAACTGATGACGTCAACCTATCATCAGAGACGGCTCCTATAAAGGAGCCAAATAATACACCTCTTATGGTTCTGTCTTCAGCTTTAGAAAATTATTCTCCTTCTTCTTTAGAATATAAAGCTATTAAACAAGAAATTGCTCGTTTACGTAAACAGAAAAATAATGATGAACAAGAAAAATAAGGCAGTCGTAGTGGTGGCGGGCTCAATTGCCTTTGATGTAGTGATGAATTTTCCTGGACGTTTCTCAGCTCATATTATTCCTGGAAAAATTCATGATCTTAGTCTCAGCTTCGTCCTCAACCGTCTCACGCCCGGCTTCGGGGGTACTGCTGGTAATATCGCCTATAATTTAGCGCTCCTAGAAGAGCGCTCATCTATTTTAACAGCCGTTGGTGCTGATTTTTTAAGTTACAGAAAACATTTATCTGATATGGGTGTTGATTTAAAGGCAGTTACAGTGGATGATAAAAATACTTGTGCGTCTGCTTTTATTATCACTGACTCAGCTGATAATCAAATTTCTGGTTTTTATCCCGGATCTGAGGCTTTAGCTAAATTTAAGGTTCTTGATAAAACTGAAATTTCTTATTTAATAATTTCTCCAGATAATAAAAAGAGGATGATGGCTGCTCAAAAGTGGGCTAAGAAAAGAAAAATAAAATATATCTTTGACCCTGGTCAGCAAGTTGTTAATTTTAATCAAGAGGAGTTAGAGTTAATGATTAGCGGAGCTGAAATTGTAATTGGTAATGATTATGAGATTGAAATTATTAAACAAACTTTAAAATTGAAGTCAGTTAATTTAATTAACTCTGCCAAAAGCTTAATTATTACTAAAGGTTCTCAAGGTTCGGAAATAGTGACACAGGGTAAGCATACTTTAATTCCGGCTGTAAATACTGATAAAGCGCTTGATCCTACTGGCGCTGGCGATGCCTATCGAGCCGGCTTGATTAAGGGTTTGTCTTTAAATTTAGATTTAAAACAGGCGGCTTATTTAGCTTCGGCGGTGGCAGTGTATGCGGTTGAAAAAAAGGGAACCCAAAATCATAAATTTACTTTAAATACTCTAAGAAAACGTCTTAAAAGTAATTTTAATATTAGCTTAGAATTAACTTGACGGACGGCGTCGATGCGATTAAAATAATATGAATATGAAAATAAATTACGATATCACAGACATCAAGCTAGCTGAGGCTGGTAAGAAAAAGATTGAATGGGCAGAACGGGACATGCCTGTTTTAGCTAGTATTAATAAAGAAGTACTAAAAAACAAGCCGCTTAAGGGTATTAAAATTGCCGCTTGTTTGCATGTAACGGCAGAAACAGCTAATTTAATGCGTGTTTTTAAGTCGGCTGGAGCTGAGGTTCTTTTAGTTGCTTCTAATCCTTTATCAACTCAAGATGAAGTGGCGGCAGCTTTAGTAAAATATTATCAAATCTCTGTTTTTGCTCGTCATGGTGAAAATCGTGATATTTATTATCGCCATTTAAAGGCCGCTCTTAATGCTCATCCACACATCACTTTAGATGACGGGGCGGATTTAGTTTCCTTGCTCCATCATGATTATAAAGAACAAGCTGGGGAGATTATCGCTAGCTTAGAAGAAACAACTACGGGTGTTATTCGTCTACGGGCTTTGGATAAATCAGGTAAACTTTTATTGCCAGTAGTAGCGGTTAATGATGCTAAGACTAAGCACATGTTTGATAATCGTTATGGTACTGGTCAATCGACTCTGGATGGCATTATTCGGGCAACTAATATGCTAATTGCTGGCAAGACAGTTGTCGCTGCTGGCTATGGATGGTGTGGTCGTGGTTTTGCTAATAGGGCTCGTGGTTTAGGCGCTAAAGTTATTGTGACTGAGGTAGATGAAATTAAAGCTTTAGAAGCGGCTATGGATGGCTTTGAGGTGATGCCTATGAAGGAAGCGGCTAAGGCAGCTGATTTAATCTGTACTTTAACTGGAGATTTACATGTGATTGATAAAGAACACTTTAAATTAATGAAGGACGGGGCGATGGTTTGTAATTCTGGACATTTTGACGTAGAGATAAATTTAGAAGCTCTTAAAAAAATGTCTACTCAAGTACGTTCAGTGCGTCCTCATGTAGATGAATATCTAGTTCAGGGAAAGAAAATATATGTTTTGGCTGAGGGGCGTTTAGTAAATTTAGCGGCCGCCGAAGGACATCCGGCTAGTGTTATGGATATGAGCTTTGCTACCCAAGCTTTAAGCGCTTTAGCAGCGGTTAAGAAGGGAAGGTTAAATCCAGGAGTGTATGAAGTATCTGAGGCAATTGAAAATAAGATTGCTCATATTAAGTTAAAGTCCATGGGCATGTCGATTGATAAGTTGACGGCCGAGCAAGAGAATTACTTAAATTCTTGGGAAGCAGGAACTTAATATTTGTATTGATTTTTGTAGCTTTTTACAATATATGTTGTAATTATGTACAACTAAATTATAGAATTTATGTCTGAAAATAATATTAAATTAATAACTTCTGAATCAGTAACCGAAGGTCATCCTGATAAGATTTGTGATCAAATCAGTGATGGTATTTTAGATGAGATGTTAGCTACTGACCCTGACAGTCGCGCGGCAATAGAATGTTTTTGCACTAACGGTTTAGTGGTTGTCGGCGGTGAGGTTAGTACTAAGAATTATGTAAATATTGACTCAACCGTTAGAAGAATTTTAAAAGACATTGGTTATAATTCACCTGATTCTGGTTTCGATTGTGATAATGTAGGAATCATGTCGGCTCTACATGAACAAAGCCCAGAAATTTCTCAGGGTGTAAGTGAGGGGATGGGAGAGCATTTAGATCAAGGAGCTGGCGATCAAGGTTTGATGTATGGTTATGCCGATAACGAAACATCTGAATTCATGCCCTTGCCAATCACTTTAGCTCATCGCTTAACTAGTCGTTTAGCCGAGCTGCGTAAAAATGGGGAATTGGCATATCTACGTCCAGATGGTAAAAGTCAGGTTACCGTTGAGTATCATGACGATAAAGCTAAACGAGTTGAAACAGTGGTGATAGCCGCTTGTCATCAATCAAACATAAGTTTAGAACAAGTACGGGCTGATATCTTAGCTAGAGTAATTAAACCGGTACTTGGTGATTTGTTGGATGAACAAACTAAAGTATTTATTAACTCTACCGGCGTCTTTACTTTGGGCGGACCGGCCGCTGATACCGGCTTAACTGGAAGAAAGATTATTGTTGATACTTATGGTGGCTTAGCTCGTCATGGCGGTGGTTGTTTTTCTGGTAAAGATGCATCTAAGGTTGATCGTAGTGGTGCTTATATGGCTCGCTACGTCGCTAAAAATATTGTTGCTGCTGGATTAGCGGATAAATGTGAATTGCAAATTGCTTATGCCATTGGCGTGGCTGAGCCAGTAGGCATATATATTGAAACTTTTGGCACTAACAAGATTGAAGAACTCAAAATCTTAGAGGCGGTTAAGGAGAATTTTGATTTTAGACCAAAAGCAATTATTGAAAAATTATCTTTAAAGAAACCAATATATTTACAAACAGCTGCTTACGGACATTTTGGTCGTCCAGAGTTTACTTGGGAGCAGACGGATAAGATTAAAATATTACAAGCCTATTTACAAGAGTAATAATAAACGCGGTTTTTAGCCGCGTTTTTTGTTCTGATTAATTATGAAAACAGTTTTAGCCTCTGGCACTTTTGATCTTTTTCATCCCGGGCATGCCGCTTATTTACAACAAGCAGCCACTTTGGGGGATTATTTGATTGTAGTAGTAGCTCGTGATGTTAATGTCCAAAAAATTAAGAATAAACAGGCTGGACAGGGGGAAGAGATAAGGAGAAAAAAAATTAATGACTTCTTAACATCATCTTCCTTGCCAGGCAGGGCAGTTCTCGGGTTTAAGGGAGAGCGCTTAGCTGTTATTAAAAAGTATAAACCAGATATTATTGCTCTTGGTTATGATCAGTCGGTCAGTGAAAAAAAATTGCAGGCGGAAATAGAATTATTAGGTTTAAAAACAAAAATTAAACGTCTTAAATCGCATTATCCAGAAAAGTATAAGACTAGCTTAATGATAAATTAATTAAAAAAATAAAATTTATTTTTAATTTTAATGAGCTAAAAAGTTTAGATGAAAATAATAGTGAAAAAGTACCAGCAACCAAAGTGGTGGTTGAACTTTTTCGCCATAGTTTTAAGGAAAACGACGATATTGAATGGGCTTATTTTAAGAAGAAATTTTATATCACACAGAGTAGTTCGATTACAACCCTTTAAGCTAAGTAGTAATGCACTTTATTGACCGTCTCTTTTAAGGCGGTTTTTAATTGTTTTTTAGATTTTTTTCAGCCTTTTCTCGCTTTCCAATTTTAGGGAAAATATGCTAAAATGGAGATAATGTCTGTAGTGGATTTTTTAATTTATATATTTTGATTTTTTCTCGCTTGAATGTTCGATTATTTGCAACAATTTAATAAATTACCTAAAGAATTAAGAGAAAAAGTATCTTCACCGGCGGCGATGGACGTTTTGTCGTCTTTAGAGAGTAAATATCAGGTTAATCTAGCCATGTTAGTGATGCAGATAATGGTAAAACAGGTTTTAATGAAAGACTTAACTGCTTATCTGATTACAGAAATGTCTTTAAGTTCAGAGCAGGCTCAGTCTCTAAATCAGGAATTACAAGAGAAAATATTATTTTCAGTCGCAACTTATCTTGGTTTAAAAATCGCGCCACCTTTAAGTCCAGAGGATAAAGAGTTAGAGCAGTTAATGAAGGATAATGCAATTATTCTACCAAGTTCAGATTTAATGAGTCGTTGCCGTCAGATTATCTTGACTTATCGCAAGGGGGTAAGAACGAAGATGGACACTAGGGCGGCTTTAGAACGTAATATTAATCAAGGCGGTTTGGGTTTAGATGCGGTAACGGCTGAGAGATTATTACGCGCCCTAGATTTACCAGTTAAACCTCAGTTACCAGTAGCAGAAATGCCCAAGGCATCAGCTGAATTGAGTAACTTAATTGATCAACAAGAAGGAGCTGCCTATAATTTAAAATCAGCTATTGCTAGCGGTCAGATAAAAACTCCACCGGCACTGGTTAATAAGTTTAAACAGACTGTATTAGATACTAAGCACGAAATTGAGGCGACTGAAGATGAATTAGAAATTGCTGCGCCTAAGCCTAGGCTTTTATTGCAAGAAGAAAAAGATAATACTCCAGAAAAAACAGTTAAGCCAAATGATGATGTTAAAACTCAGCTTGAGTCAGAAAAGGATCTCAAATCTATTAATCCAGAGGCTCAGACTGAAGTTAAAATTTTAGAGCCAAGTATCCCTAGTGTTCCGATTACTCCAATTGTTACGCATGATTCTGAGCCGGCAAGACCCTTGTCTTCAGGTATTGATAGTGAGACTGATGAAGACAGAGCAGCTAAGTTCGCTGTCGCTACTAATGCTAAACTCAAGACCGAAAGCATCGAGGCTTTAAAGCCGGTAGCTGCTACTAATACCAATTTTAAGAAAGAACCTTCGGAGCTATCTGGCTTATGGGCTAAATTATTCAAAGAAAAAGCGTCGGTGGCGATGGCTGCAAAAAATAAAGCTAATTCTTTATCCAGTAATCATTTAGAAGAGGCGGTTAGGGAAGCGGTTCAAGCATCTACTCAATCTTCGCGTCCAGCAGCGAGTAGTGATTCTCGCACACGCATAGAGGATGTAAAGTTTCGTCCAAAAGTAATGGGTCCTTTAGAGGAATTGCGCTATTTGGATTTAGTAAATTTTCGCCGTTTAGGTGCTACCCCTAAAGACATCACCACTAAGATTGTTAATAAGATTCATTTATTAGAGAAAGATGGTTATGATCGTATGGTTGAGGGTGTAAAAGCTTGGCGTCAGAGTCCGGTTAATCGTTTATATATACGTTTAGCTCAGGAGGCAGTGGTTAGTGGCCTAACTTTAAAAGAGGCAGTGGCTAAGAGACAGGCTGATCAGAAAGAAAGTTTAAGTATGGCGGAGCTGGAAGCGATTGTAGCCATGAATAATCAATTAATGTTCTAATATGCAACAGTTTACCGTTCCACAATTTATTGATGTTGAAAGCAAGATCATCGGACCAATTACGACGAGACAGTTTTTGATTTTTCTGGGTGCGGCTATTATTATTGGTATTAGTTATAAAATTTTTGATTTTGCTTTGTTTCTAACCGTAGCTATTGTTATCTTTGCCGTTGCCGGAACTTTTGCTTTTTTAAAAATTAATGGCAGACCCTTTCATTTCTTCGTTTTAAATTTAATTCAAACTTGGCGTCGTCCTAATTTACGTGTCTGGAATCATATTTTGGGTTTTGTGGATAGTCCCGATGCGGTTATTGTAATTAAAGAAGAAAAACAAATCCCCACTAAAGAAGTATTTAAATCTTCACATTTAGCGGATTTGGCTTTGGTGGTTGACACTAAAGGCCGTTATCGTGGTGGTGATGATGAACAAGTTTAATTTTATGTCTGAAAAAAATAGTCTTGTGCGCAACAAAGTAAACGTTTCCACTCAGCAATATTTAGACATTGCTGAGATTAAAGATGACGTTGTGATTATGAAAGATGGTACTTTGCGTGCAGTCTTATTAGTTTCTAGTATCAATTTTGCGTTAAAGAGTGAAGATGAACAGAATGCCGTTATTAATTCCTATGTGATGTTTTTAAACAATCTGAGCTTTATGTTAGAGATTGTAATTCAGTCACGTGAATTAGATATTGATAATTACATTACTTACTTACAAGAGAAGGAAAAACAACAGATAAATAAGTTATTAAAAGTACAAACTTCAGAATATATTGAATATATTAAAGAACTGACCTCTTTGGGTAAGATTATGAATAAGCGTTTTTTCGTGGTTGTGCCTTATAATCCCTTAAGTGATAGTCATAAAGGTTTTTTTTCTCTTTTAGGCGAGGCTTTAAAGCCAGCAACTTCCATTAAGTTAAAGGATAAGAGTTTTAATCGTTATAAGGAAATGCTTAATCGTCGACTTGATAGTGTCATTGGTGGAATGGAATCAATGGGAGTAAGTACTGCACGTTTAGACACACAAAGTTTAATTGAGTTATATTATAAGACTTATAATCCCGAGACGGCCAAAAATCAGGATTTAGCTGATTTGAAAAAATTAAGAGTAGACACTAATAACTAATCCTTCCTATGGTTAATTTTAATAGAGACAATGGTAAACAAAAAATAACTCTCAATACTCCCATTAGTTTATCTTCTCGGTCAAAGGAAAGGGCTATCGAAGCCGATCCAGAGATGACTAGAGAAATAATCGAGGAAGAGAAGGCTTTTCGACGTGGTGTTTTGACGGTGCGAGATATTATTTCTCCTGCTAGTTTACAGGTTCATCCAAACTATCTAAGTTTGGGCTCTAAATTTGTGCGCACCATGTTCATCATTGCTTATCCGCGTTATATTAGTGTCGGCTGGTTTGCGCCAATCATCAATCTAAATCTCACTTTTGATGTTTCCATGTTTTTCTATCCAGTTAAAAGTGCGGTTATTTTAAAACAATTAAAAAATAAGGTTGGCGCCTTAGAGGCACAGATTATTTCTGATGCTGAAAAGGGCGCTGCTCGTGATCCTTTACGTGAAACAGCCTTACGCGATATTGAATATTTACGTGACGCCTTAACTCAGGGAACAGAAAAGTTTTTTCAATTTTCACTTTATGTTACTTTATACGCTGATAATTTAGAAGAGTTAGACCGCATGTCTGACCAGGTAGAAGATATCTTTGGCTCACGCTTAGTTTACTCTCGTCGGGTTTATTTTCAGGCGGAACAAGGCTTTAACTCTACTTTACCCCTGGGTAATGATGAGCTCTATATTACTTTTAACATGAATTCCTCACCGATTGCCTCTTCTTTCCCCTTTATTTCTAGTGAGTTAACCAGCGATCGTGGTATTTTATATGGTATTAATCGCCATAATAATAGTTTAATTTTGTTTGATCGTTTTTCTTTACAGAATGCTAACTCAGTTGTATTCGCTACTTCTGGTGCAGGTAAATCCTATGCAATTAAATTAGAAATTTTACGTTCTTTAATGTTGGGCGCAGAGGTGATTGTAATTGATCCGGAGTATGAGTATAAGCATTTAGCAGAGGCTGTTGGTGGCACCTATGTGAACATCTCTTTAGCTTCAGAAAATAAAATTAATCCTTTTGATTTGCCTCGGGCTATCGGCGGAGAAGCTAAGGCTAAGGATATTATTCGTAGTGCGGTTATTACTTTGAAAGGTTTGGTGCGTTTAATGTTAGGTAAATTAGATTATGATGAAGATTCAATTGTTGATCGAGCTTTATTAGAAACTTATGCTAAGAAAGATATAACTCCTGATTCTGATTTATCTACAATTGAACCACCAGTGATGACTGACTTTGAGCAAGTTCTTGATGGTATGGAGGGCGGCTCTGACCTGGCTTTGCGTTTGAAAAAATATACGGAAGGAACTTTTGCTGGTTTGCTAAATAGCACTACTAATGTCGAGATGAATAATCAATTGGTATGTTTTTCGGTACGTGACTTAGAAGATGAGCTTCGTCCTTTAGCTATTTACACTATTGTTAATTATATTTGGAATACCGTACGTAGTGAAATGAGAAAACGTATTTTGGTAATTGATGAAGCTTGGTGGATGATGCAAAATGAAGATAGTGCTAAGTTTATTTTTGCTCTAGTGAAACGTTGCCGTAAATATTATTTAGGAGTAACGACGATTACGCAGGATGTAAATGATTTTTTAACCTCTCCTTATGGTAAGGCAATTGTAACTAACTCCTCTTTGCAGATATTATTAAAGCAATCGCCGGCGGCTATTGATTTAGTGCAAAAAACTTTCCTTCTCACCGAAGGCGAGAAATATTTGTTGTTGGAATGTGGCGTCGGCGAAGGCATTTTCTTTGCTGGTAATAAGCATGTGGCCATGAAAATTGTTGCTTCTTATGCGGAAGATCAATTAATTACTTCTGACCCACGACAGCTATTAGAGATTGAAGAGGCAAAAAAAGAATTTGATGAAAGTTTAAATCAAGAATAAACTTAGTTTAAAAATATATGAATAACAACAAAAAATTAGGGATTTTTATTATCGTTGTTGGCTTACTTCTCATCGCCGCTATTATTTACTTTATCTTTATGCCTAATCGTACAGCTACGATTGAGACTCCACCAGTTGATAATAACCCTTTAGTACAATTGCCAGCTGTCATTGAAACTAGTAGCACTACTCCAGGCGATCGTCCGCGTTATAAGGAGTATGATCTTAGCCAAGAAGCTGAGCACAAGACTAATGGTGATGATCTAGCTAAATTAGCATCTGCTTTTGCTGAGCGCCTAGGTTCTTATTCTAATCAGTCTAATTATAGTAATTTTGAAGATTTAAATATTTTTATGACCGCTTCCATGCGTGATTGGGCTAAAAATTATGTAGAAAATACCCGTCGAGACAATCCCTACAATGGAACTTATTACGGCGTGACCACTAAAGCAGTTAGTACAGAAGTTGTTGACTTTAATGATGCTCAAAGTAGCGCTGAGGTTGTCGTAAGCACACAAAGAAGGGAAACAACTCTTGATGGTGGTGAAAATAATTATCAACAGAATTTGCGCCTTACTTTCATAAAAGAAGCTGACCAATGGTTAGTCGATGGCGCTTATTGGCTTAAATAAATATGGCAGTGAAGAAGGTGTATGTATGTTCGCATTGCGACGCCCAATTTCCGAAATGGAGTGGGCGTTGTTTGGAATGTGGTTCATGGGGGACTTTAGATGAGAATATTAGCGATAGTCAAACTGAAAAGAAAGAGGCGGCTAAAAAAGTCGGTGACGCCACTGTCTTAGATTTACGCTCTTTAAAAGCCGGTCCAGAAATTAGAATGAAGAGTGGTTGGGAAGAGATTGATCGGGTTCTAGGTGGGGGCTTATTACCAGGTTCTCTATTACTCTTAAGTGGTGAACCAGGTATCGGCAAGAGTACGCTCGCGGCTCAATTAGCAGACACTTTAAGCGGCAAAGGTGAGGTTTTATATGTTAGCGGTGAAGAATCAGCTATCCAAGTAAAATCTCGCTTAGAAAGGTTAAAATGTGACTTAAGTCGCCTGCGTTTTATTGGTGAAACCAGTGTTGAAAAAATTGCTGGAGCTGCTATTAAGATGAAGCCTAGTTTAGTGGTGGTTGATTCTATTCAAACTGTTTATTCCTCTTTAATTCCTTCGGAAGCGGGTAGTTTAAGCCAGATTAGAGCGGTGGCAGTTAAATTTTTAGAGATTGCTAAAGAATATGGAATTAGTGTCCTTCTAATTGGACATATTACTAAAGATGGCCAAGTGGCTGGGCCAAAATCTCTGGAGCATATTGTTGACACGGTCTTGTCTTTAGAAAATGAACCAGGTAGTAATTATTGTCTATTGCGGACTAGTAAGAATCGTTTTGGCTCAGTTAATGAATTAGGTGTTTTAGAAATGACTGGCACTGGCTTTATTGAAGCGAAAGATCCTAGCTCAGTTTTTCTAGGAGCTGGTGCTACCGCTATTCCGGGTTCTGTTATTGGTTGTGTCTTAGAAGGAAGCCGGCCCTTCTTGGTTAATATTCAAGCTTTAGTTACACGGACAGTCTTTGGTTATCCGCAACGTAAGGCCAGCGGTTTAGACATTAATCGCTTGCAAGTTTTAAGTGCAGTTATTGCCAAGCGTAGTCAGATTAATCTGGTTACTCGTGATATTATTTTAAATGTAGTTGGTGGTTTAAAGATTAATGACCCCGCCCTTGATTTAGCTGTCTGTGCGGCTATTATTTCTTCTTATTTGAATAAATCATTGGCTCCTGGCATGGTAATTATCGGCGAAGTTGGCCTTGGCGCTGAGCTTCGTCCAGTTTTCCGTTTGGAACACAGGCTTAAAGAAGCAGAAAAATTGGGCTTTAAAAGTGCTATTGTGCCCGCTGGAGTTGAATATAAGTCGGGTAAGCTAAAATTGCTAAAAATTAGTAATTTAGGAGAATTGGTTGATTTAATGAAATAGTTTTTATCCCCAGAAAACAGTATTGACAAGATATTAAAAAAGTGCTATAATTCAGTCATCGTACCTTGAAAAAGAAGGTTTTAAAGGTTTATACAGATTGATCAGTTTTGGTCAGGCTATATAAACCTTTAACACTTATACAATGAAAAAAGTAGCAATGAGCTTATTCGTAGCAGGCATACTGTCTGCAATCATTTTGATGGCTGGAGTTTTCTTTCTCTTTATTCATATTTTTCAGGAAACTCCTGGGATTACAGAGGAAGCGCGCTCTGCGGGGAGTTTCCTCATTTTTATCAAGAACCCCGTGGTTCTGATAGTGCTTACAATTTTGGCGGTCTACTCTATCATTATTGGTAGTCTTGCTCAGTATAAGCAGGGTATTAAAAACCCGAGATTCTTAATGAGAGCATTAGAATGTCGTGGCATTAAATTGCCCTTGCTATTTCTAGCGCTGATCCCATTGTCAATAATTAAATTGGCAAATGTAGTTCATCGTCTATCAAAGAATTTAATGCAAGATTTTGTAGAATATCTAGCATAATCTCATTATTCTTTAACGTCTTTTGCCCCCTTTCAACTTGGGGGCATTTTTTTATCCAAAAATTATTATTATAAAATAAAAAACCCCCGTTATTGACGGGGGTCTCTGGCTCAAGTTAATCTTAATTTAATTCAGGCCGGGGTAATCTTTGTCTTTTTGTTTTGCTGGTTGTTTTTTCTTTGCTTCTTTTTTCAAAGATTTTTTTAATCTTTGTTCTGTCTTTTTCAGACAGTTGCAACTCATGCAGAGTAATCTTTTGTGGCGGTCTTTTGTCGTCACAATCGCTGCAGTTTCTTGCATTTTTTACCAAAATTGTTCCATTCTCTTTGAAGATGTCTTCGTGTTCGAAAGCAACTTCAATGCCTTGAAAGTCTGCGTAGTAACACATTTCGTAATGTTTTAAGTGAATATTATGTTAATTAACTGTAATTATATACTATATATTTTATTCATTTTTGTCAAATATTACTCTAAATGTGTTTCGTTAGTATCGTTTTTAATTAGACGTTCTTTGATTAAGGGGTGTTTATCTAATTCTGGGTCGTTTTTAATCAATTCGCTGGCGGTAATTTGGGCCTTTTTAATTAGTTCGTGATCAAATAAAGAGGCAATTTTAAGCTCAGGAAAGCCGCTTTGTACCAGGCCATATAAGTCACCAGCGCCACGTAAGTGGAGGTCCATTTTGGCTAAGGAGAGGCCGTCGTTATATTTACTCAAGGCCTGTAGTCTTAAGGCAGTTTTTTGACTCTGGTTGTCTTGACTGGCTAATAAAAGGCAGTATGATTGTTCGCTGCCACGGCCAACGCGACCACGAAACTGATGCAACTGAGCTAGTCCAAATCTTTCCGCGCCTTCAATTAACATGACACTAGCATTCGGCACGTCTACTCCAACTTCAACTACGGCTGTAGCTACTAAAATATTAATTTTACCTTCAGCAAAATCTTTCATTACCTTTTCTTTGTCGGCGCTTTTTAAGCGTCCGTGGACGAGGCCAATGTTTAATTGGGGGAAAATATCATTTTTTAAATGTTTATATTCGGTAGTAGCTGATTTTACCCCCAATTTATCAGACTCATTTACTAAAGGACAAATTACAAAAGCTTGTTGCCCTAAATTAACTTTCTGAGCGATAAAATCATAGGCTTGTTGGCGATTATCTTCAGAAATTATTTTGGTAATAATAGTTTTACGATTTTTTGGTAGCTCTTTAATTAGAGAAATATCAAGATCGCCGTAAATAGCCAAGGCTAATGAACGGGGGATAGGAGTGGCTGTCATGGATAGAAAGTGGGGCCAGAGTTCTCCACTTTGTTGTAGTTTTTGTCTTTGTTTGACGCCGAAACGATGTTGTTCATCAACAATCACTAAAGCTAAACGGGGAATAGTGTAATTTTGGATTAAAGCTTGAGTGCCGATAATAATTTCTGCTTCATTAATTATCTTTTGTCGACGATCATCTTTTTTCTTAGGTAGTTCAAAATTAGCTTCAGCTTGACTACCAGTTAGAAGAGCTAATTTGGTATTAAAGGGAATAAGTAGCTTGCTTAGACTAGTATAATGTTGACTGGCTAATATTTCAGTTGGTGCCATTAGAGCCCCTTGATATTTATTAATAGCCACATTAAACAGAGCCATGGTAGCAACTACGGTTTTGCCTGAGCCAACATCACCCTCAAGTAATCTGGACATGGGTGAATTTTTATCAATATCTTGTAGAATTTCCCAAGCGGCATTTTTTTGACCAGCGGTGAGATTGAAGGGTAGTTGACTAACAAATTTCCTAGTTAGCATTTCCTGGAAAAGAACTTTAGGGGCTGGCTTGTTCTGTAGTTCTTGTTTTAGAATTTGTGAACGTAACTGTCTTAAAAATAATTCATCAAAGCCAAGCCGTTGACGAGCTTGTTTGGCTTCCTCTAAATTCTTAGGGAAGTGGGCCTGTATAATGGCTTCGTTAATTGATAATAGTTTTAATTTTTTTCTAATATCTTCAGGCAGCCACTCTTCTATTTTAGTAGCGGCCGCAAGAGATTGTTTTATTAAAAAACGTATTTGTTTTTGAGTTAAATTAGAGCTAAGTGAATATACTGGCACTAAACCTTGGGTGTGGATTAATTGCTCATCACCTGCTTTTTCATATTGTGGGGCCACCAAACTTAGCTGTCCGTAATTTTCGGCCGTTTTACCCGCCAAAGAGACTCTATCACCTGCTTTAAGATTTTGGGCAATAAAGGGTTGGTTAAACCAGACAACTTTAATTGTCCCTGTATTATCACTAACTAAAGCCTCAGTTAATTGTCGCTTTTGTCTAGAACTACGTTTATTCTGAATTAATTCGATGACGCCATTGATGCTAACATTTTGCCCTACCATCACTTGATTGATTGGTGTTGACTGACTGAAATCATCATAGCGAAAAGGGAAATATAAAAGCAGGTCTTGGACTGTTTCCAGGCCCAGTTTTTTTAAGTGTTGGGCCGTGCTTTGGCCAACTCTATTTAAGGCTGATAAAGGGACGCTAAGTAGCATTTTATAAAAATAAGCGCCGCTAGGCGCCTATTATTAGTAAAGATTATGTGCCCCCACCAGGAATCGAACCTGGATTACAAGATCCGCAATCTTGCGTTCTATCCATTAAACTATAAGGGCAGAAAATCGTATTTCACGATAGGCGAATTATACTATAGCTTCAGTAATTTCGTCAACTGCTCTGATAAAGGAGGGGCAACTCTTTCCAAGTCTTCGTCTATATAGTTAAATAAATAATTGCGAACAGTTAAGGCGTCTTGTCGGCGTAAGGGCACGTGTAGGCGCGGCATCATCTTATTATTAAATTCCAAATATAGATTCTTCACGCTTTGCTTTGGTTTATAAAGCACACAGAAATTTTTAATGGAGTCGTAGTCATAGAAGCGCCGACCAATATCAATTCCTTCTGGTCCTAGTTTAATGGTAACCATCCGAGCTTCTTGACTATCATGGACAATCATAATAGCGATGGAGATGATAATAATAAGAGCGAAGAGGAAATTGGAATCAGCTCCTAGGAATACAATTTTCCAGGCGCTAATAGCGAAGAAGGAAAGGAAGAGGCAAATTAAGACAAAAAGGCTGGTCAAGATATACCAAGTTTTATTCCTTTTTTGCTTAGTGTATTCCGGCACCTGCCATTGAATGAAGCTCTTTTGTTCTTTTTTTTCGGACATATAGTTTGACAAGCAATAATAGATTTTATATAGTGATTATACCATAAAAATTAAAAGAAAAAAATGCTAGATAAATCTGCTTAGTAATCTGCCAGCCGTGGGTTGACAAAAGCAGTTTTTGTATAAGAAATGGATAAATATGGAGAGGTGGCTGAGCGGCTGAAAGCGGCAGGTTGCTAACCTGTTATAGGGGTTTTGCTCCTATCCGGGGTTCGAATCCCCGCCTCTCCGCACTGAGTTAAAATCGTCTTTATTTTCAATTTTAGACAGCACATCATAGGGCTGTTTAAATGAAATATTGGCGATTTTTTTGTTTTTTATCTCAGCGTTCCAAAGTAGAGATATTAGAACATTCCTCTGTTTGCCTGGAGAAAGCCTAAAAAATTCTTTTCTCCTTTGTTTAGGCTCTAAAAAGAAGTTTTTTATCCGTTCCAATGTCGTCGGTGCCTATCGTCGCGCCATTGATTTAATTTTTACTGGAGAAGATGAGAAGGTAATAAAAAAAGACTTGCATCATCTGCGCACAGAACTTGAATTAAAATTAAATCACCGTGTTTATACAGAGGGTTTTATGTTTCAGGGTGATGACAACCTACAAAATTATGAAGGCAATTTTCCTTCTTCAGAATGGGAATTCTGCGGACAGGTTATTTCCTCTAAAGCCTTGGGTGATAAGTTTGCCCTAAAGATTAAAGTTCATAATACTTTATTGGCTAGTGATGAGGTTGAAATTATCGGACCAGGCTATAAGACCGAGAGTCTTAGCAATTTAGAGATGAAAGATGAAAAGACGGATGAGTTGATTACTGAGGCTCATGGCGGGGGCGGCGAAAAAGAATTAATCATTACCTGCGATCAGGATTGGCCAGCACTGAGTGTATTAAGACGTAAGATACCAAAAATAGCCTTGTAAAAGGCTATTTTTTTAAATATTTATATATTGTTTATTTAAAAAAATGGGTTATATAATGTCCGACAGTGTTAGACAGTATTAAGACGATGACGGCGACGCCGAGATGTTCGCCCAGGCTTTCCCAACGACTTTGGCCTTGGCTTTTGGCTAACCAGAAACTAAGAATACTTAAAATGCTTAAACCCCAAATAATACTGACAATAATAGCTACATTTAGAGAAAGGAGTAATACCGGTATTAGGAAGGTTAAAGCAAAAATTAATTTAAATAGAAAGGTAAAGCCGGTTGCCGCCCAAACTTCTTTGGCAATTGCACCTTCTTCTGTTTCTTTGGATACGTGCACACCAAGGGCATCAGAGAAAGCATCGGCAAAGGCAATTGTTAAAATACCACCAATAACGGCGAGCTTGGAGCCAGTAGAAGCATTAAGTCCAATCATTAGACCCAGGGTCGTAATAACGGCAGAGGTTAAGCCAAAGCCCAGTCCGGCTAAAAGAGATTTTTTCATAGTTTCAAATTAATTATAATTATTATAGCATTAAACTTTCTCCGCTTCCAATAAGATTTTAGATAGGGAAAGATGACAATTAGATACACTGATGATAGTGATGAAAAAATGAAGCATGAGTTAAGTGATTGTTTATGGAATATTATAGTTTTGGCCGATAGATTTGATATTAATCTAGAGGAATCATTTATTTCAAATATGAGTCTGCTGGAAAAAAGAATTAAAGGTAGCCTCTAAATATTACTGTTCCAAAACGTCCCACCCTCTCAGCAGTGAGTCAAAAACAAGGTTTAGCCTTGTTTTTTGGTGTCAAAAAGTTCCAAGATTGGGTAGGGAGTAAGTAAAAATATTTTTAAAAAATCACATAATTTATTTAATATTAATATAAAAAATAGTGGTTTCAAAGTAAATCATTTTACTTGTATTGACAAATAAATAATAATGCCATACAATGTGATTATAATAAAAAACATATGATTACTAAAAATAACGAACAAATTCAAATTCGTATTGACGCTGAAACTAAAAAAGAAGCAAAAAAAATTCTTGATAGCCTGGGTATTGATATGAGTTCGGCTATAAAATTATTTTTTCGTCAGATAATAAATGCCAGAAATTTGCCATTTGAATTAAGGGGCGAAAATGGCCTTACTTTACATAATGCTGAAATGTTAAGAGAATCCATTATCAGTGCTAGGAATAGCACTAAGATTTTTAAGGATGGGTCAGCCCTCATCAAAGACGCTTTAAGGGATTAATCTATGTTTTTACTGAAATTTTCTAGTCGATTTAAGAAAGACTTAAAGTCCTATAAATATGACACAGTTTTTTTAGTTGAATTAGAAAAAGTTTTAGATATTTTAGCAAAAGGCAAAGACTTGCCAGATAAAAATCTTAACCATCCTCTTATTGGTGAATTTAAGGGTTGTTTTGAATGTCATATTAAACCTGATATTCTTCTTATCTATAAAATAGAGAAATCAGAGTTGATTGTTTTATTACTTAGGGTTGGTTCACATTCAAATCTTTTTTAATGGCGAATTAAGGTTTTTCTATATTACCATTCCAAAACGTCCCGCTCTCCCCGCATAGTTTAAATAGCCCTAAAATAGGGGCTATTTTTAGTAGAGAGAATTGAACTTTGGAACGAGTAATGCTAGTATTAAGGTAAATGTAAAATATGGAAAAATTTTCTAACAATGTTCCGCAGAATGCAGAAAAAAGAGAAAATAAAATTGAAAAACCTCAAATTAAAGAAGGGGTAGATTTTGCATTTGAGCAAAACCCAGAACTTGCACAAATTGGAACAAAAGAACAGTATTCTGAATATTTAGATACTATTTTTCCAAATAGTAAAGTAAGAGATATTGTTTATCATGCAAGTTCTAATAAAATAGAAAAGTTTAGAGATAATATGTTTGGTGCATATTTTTCATATTCCCCTATACAAGGTGTTTATGGAGATGTTATTAATAACGTGCTTTTAAATATTAAATCTCTTTTAATGAAGCCCAAACCAGAATATAGCACTGAGGAAAAAGTAATTTATGATAAGGAATATAGAAGCTACAATAATCCTTCTTTTTCGCCAGAAGGTGACCGTATATACAAATACGATGCAAGTGTAGAAAACTCTACTGTAACTAAAGAAGGTGTCCAAATTAAAGTCAGAAATCCAGAACAAATATACATATTAGGATCTAAGCAGGATATAGAAAATTTCAAAAAGTTTGTGGCAAATGAGAACGAAACTTAAATTATTTTATTATTTATAACCGTTCCAAGTGCGCCCCACCCTCTCCGCAGTTAGATAAAAATAAGGCTTAGCCTTATTTTTTGGTGTCTTTTTGTTCCAAAATTGGCTAGGGATTGAGAGAAAATAATAAAAAATATTATGACTTTTTATTTAATATTAGAATAAAAAGACATTGTTCCATAGTTGATTATGGATATCTTTTATTGACATTACCCCTTGTTTTCGATATAATACTAACATGCTTGTGGGGCGTCAGCCCTATTCGGCTAAATTCATAAGCTGAAGGCAGGCATAATAAAAAAGACTTCATTTGATGAAGTCTTTTTTATATTTTTTCATTAATCTTTTTCTGGACATCCTTTCATGGTCGTAAAAAACTTTACGTCCCTGTATTTGTTGGTTGTCCATGCTGGCACTATACTCCAAAAATGCAAGGAACCATTGTCACCGATTTTTCTGATGATTACTTTAATTTTTCTATTATCAATGATTGCTATTATTCCCCAGTATTTTATTAACCTACTTTCTTTTACTTTTTTCTTATATTTTTTGACCGTGAAATCTCCAATTGTTTCTTCAAATTCTTGATATGTGGTGGATATTTCAGTTAACTTTTTTGCTAGAGGTAATAGTTTGAATCGTAAAATTTGAGATGGGCGCTCTCTTTCCGTTCTTGCGGTCTTGAATAATATGTGATTAAATCCTTCATTGGTGATCAGAAAGGTTTAGTAAAAGTTAGGCTTGAACTTAAGAAAGTTTTTGAAAACCTAGGCTTAGAAATAAAAGATGCTAGCGTAAAAGTGCCACAATTTTTCTTAAAATATCCGACTAAAAATATTTCTAATCGCAATACTTTAAAAATAGACATTAATTTTCCCCCACCCAAAGCTAACGTTTATGAACCGATTAGACTCGTTGATATTGATCGAGTTGTTATTTGTCAAAATGTTTCTACTATGTTTGCTAATAAATTAGTAGCCGTGCTTGATCGTTTTGAGCGTAATAATTCAATTGCTGGTCGTGATATTTATGACATTCATCATTTTTTTATGAATGGCTATGATTATAATAAAGCTGTCATAGCTGAGAGAACTGGTTTGAATTTAATTGATTTTTTTAAGAAACTGTCTGATTTTATAAGTGAACATGTTACTGAGACTATTTTAAATCAAGATCTAAATCCACTTATTCCCTATGAGCGGTTTAATAAATTTAGAAAAGTATTAAAAAAAGAAACGCTTATATTTTTGAGCGATGAGACGGCGCGTTTAAAAATTTAACCTCGTTTGTGCCTGATGATGAAAATGTAGAAAGTTATTTTGAGATGTTGCGTAAACTCGAAAAGACTTTATCTAAAAAATGTTTCGTCTTAGACACCCAGAGATTGTAACCCAGGCGGATTATCTAAGATTATTTTTAATAGATCCTAGTTAAGGAGACTTCAGAATTTGGGCAAGTGCTTGTTTTGATGAAAAACGTATACAGCATCGAAAGAGAATAGCCAAAGAAAAATATAACCTTGAGCTATGACTATAACCCCCGTTTTACTGTTTATTTTTTATATTTTCCAGCCTGACTGCTTCGTGATATAATCTAGGTGCTAATAAAATTTATTTATTTTTTTAATTGATTATGACCTATATTGTCTTAATTGTGCTTTTGCTTTTATCAGCTTGTTTTTCTGGTTTAAACTTAGGCATGATGAGCTTAACCCCGCAGGACTTAAAAAGAAAGATGGAGATGGGGAATAAGAGAGCTCGGAAGATATATGAAGTAAGGAAAAAAGGTAATTTACTTCTGGTAACTTTACTTCTTGGGAATGTGGCTGTTAATGCCTTCATCGCTATTTTTATGGGTTCAATCGCCTCTGGTCTAATCGCTGGTATTGTGGCCACTCTACTGATTACTATCTTTGGAGAAATTTTTCCTCAGGCTATTTTTTCCAGGTTTGCCTTACAAGTAGGTTCTAGAGTCGTTTGGTTGGTTAAAATTTTTATTTTTATTCTCTATCCAATTGCGGCACCTTTTGCTTATTTATTAAATAAAATTTTGGGCGAAGAATTACCAGCAGTATATTCTCGGCATGAGTTAAGTAAAATTATTGCCGAACACTCAGAGAGTGATTCCAGTGATATTGAACGTGATGAATCAAAGATTGTAAGAGGAGCTTTAACTTTTGGTGATAAGATTGTAAGAACTGCCATGACACCTAGGTCTTTAGTAATTAGTCTAGATGTTAATGATGTTTTAAATGAAAAAACTTTACGTTTTTTGGGTAAGCACGGTTATCCACGTGTTCCTGTTTTAGATAAAGAGACCCAAGAGGTTAAGGGTTTAATTTATACTTATGATTTATTAAACTTGAAAAACTTAAATAAGAAAGCTATTGATGTTTGCCACAAGAAATTGATATATGTTCATGAAAGCGCTGAATTAGATAGGGTTTTAAAGAATTTAATAAAAAACCGTCAGCATTTATTTGTGGTTATTAATGAGTTTAAAGAATTCTCAGGAATTATAACTGTGGAAGATATTGTTGAAGATATTTTAGGCAAAAAAATTGCTGATGAATTTGATAATCCATATAAGAAGGTGGTAAAAAGAAAGAGGGCGGCCAAGAAATATGCCAGAAAGGCTAGCCATTTAGCAAAAGCTTAATTGTTTCTTTTTTCTAAACTTTTTAGTACCTGTAAATAAAGATTCTCTACTATTTTAGCTTGTTTTTGTCCGGCTCTAAAATAGTGATCGAGTCCGGGGGCGGCGTTAATTTCAATTATCCAATATTTATTTATTGCTTTCGTTATATCATCAGTGAGTATATCAACACCGCAAAAACGTAGCCCCATATCTTTGGTCAATTTAATGGCCATTTTTTTATAGCTTGGATGAATAGAATTGCTAAAGTCGATAGCATCACCGCCGGTTGAAAGATTAGTATTATCAAGTAGATATATTTTTTGCCCTTTGGCTAAAATTGATTCTAGATTTAAATTTTGACGTTTAAGTCTATTACTTATACGCTGGTCATCAATTTTTATAGTAGTATCTCTTCTTTGCTGACTAAATTCTTTTTGCTTGGCTTTTAGTAGCTTAGTTATAGTTGCTTTGCCATCACCAACAACGCTTAGAGGTAGGCGTTGATAAGCGGAAATAACTTGATTATCCAATACTACTAACCTATAATCATTGCTCTTAATATATTTTTGCACTAAGGCAATCTTGTCTTTTTTAAATATTTCTTTTAAGCCTTGTTCTAATTCTTTTTTATTATAAACCAGGGCTACGCCCTCTCCCTGACTGCCACTATTGGGCTTGATTATAAGGGGCCAGCCTAATTTTTTAGCATGAGCATAAGCTCCATCTAGGCTTTGTTTTGGTTTTTTTAAAACTTCGGCCAAGCGCGATTTAAAAAAAGTTTTTGATTCAGGAATAATTGGATAGCCAAGTTTTTGCATAAAATGATAGGCATAATCTTTGTCTTTAGCGATGTCGGCCGCTCCTACTGAATTTAAATCTAAAGTATTATAGCGAAAATAACTGTGCTTCCCATTTTTAAAGGTAATCTGTCCAGCTACGTGCCATTGTGGCTCTAAATAAACCTCAGCGCCAATACGTGGCGCTATTTTTTTTAATATTCCCCCCATGGCTAAAAATTCTTTGTTCATATAATTAATGCTTGTGCCAATACTATTATTATAAGCTAAGTTAAGAAATAAAAAACCATCCTTTGTTATTAGAATAGTTTTTTAAATAAAATCTTTTTTAGGCTCGGGGCGGATTATTTTCAGCTTTAGTCTCCTCTTTTATCTGATTTGATAGTCTCTCTTCGGCTGATATTAATTCTTTTTTGTGCCAATGACTGCGCTTAAAGATAATTAAGTACATGACAACTGACAAGAAGCTACTAACAGGAAAAGCGAGCCAAAGGCCGTTTAAGCCAAGATTAGTAAAGCGAGAAAAAGCATAGATTAAAGGAATTTGAATTAACCAAGTTGAGGTGAGCGTTAGGGTCATTGAGGTCTTGGTGCTGCCAGCAGATTGTAGGGTACTGCCTATCAAAATTTGTAAAGCTATTAAGCCAAAGATGGGAGAAATAAACCGTAAATAATTAGCCCCCGCGGCAATTACATTAGGATCGTTGGGTACAAAGAATTTAATTAGGTAAGGGGCAAAAATAAAGCTGATTAAGCCTAAAGCACTAAAAGTAAAGAAGGCAATTCTTAAGCTAATTCCAGCCATGCGGCGGGCTGTTTCCGGTTCGCCGGCGCCTAAATGACGACCGACTAAAGCGGCGTTTGCTCCAGCTAAACCAAAGCTTATCATTAAAATTAACTGAAAGATGTTAGTGCCAACGCCATAGGCGGCGACCGCTAAGGTGCCAAAGGCGGCAATGAAAGCGGTTATAACGGTCAAGCTAAGGCTACGCGCTGATTGTTCAATTGATGAGGGGATGCCTAATAAAAAAGCTCGTTTAATGAAGCTAAAATTAGGACGGAAATCGGACCAATGTAAATGGATGCCATGTTTGCCAGAGAATAACCAGCTGAGACCGATAATAGCGGCTATACTTTGAGTACCCAAGGTAGCTAAAGCAACTCCGGCAATTCCTTGGGCGGGAATAAACCACCAGCCAAACATAAATAGAGGATCAAGGATAAAGTTTAAAATGACCGTCCCCACAACAATATAAACTGGTAATTGAGCACGTCCAATGCTACGCATAATTGACTGGAAAATAAAAAAGGAGAAATTAAACATCAGACCTAAAAAGGCAATGCGTAGATAGGCTTTAGCATCAACCAAAATTGAAGAATCAGTGCCGAGTAATTGTAGAATATGGGGAGTAAAAATGTAGCCGAGTACACTAAAAAATATAGAAACAACTACTACCATTAAGATGGTTTGAGCAGCCGCTTGACTTAACATTTTTTCATTTTTAGCGCCAAAATATTGTGCCGTTAAAGTCGAACCCGCGATGGCTAGTCCAATACCCATACTAATCATCACGAAAATAACGGGAGCACTCATGGTTACAGCCGCCACAGCTTTTTCTCCTAAACGCCCCACCCAAAAAGCATCGGTAAATTGATAAGCAATCTGAAAAAGCTGCGCCAAGATTATTGGCGCCGCTAGTTTAAGTAAATTTTTTAGTAAGATTGATGATTTAGGGACAGTATTATTATTTAGAGCTTGCATATAGTCTAATTCTTTAGTTGTTTTTATCAGCGGCGGCCACGTCGGCAATTACTTTTTTTCTAGCTTCTTGAAATTTAAGGATAATAAAAATAATCAGACTGCCAATAATAATTCCACCGACATTTAATAAGTAAGTAGTAATAGCGTCGATGAAAATATAATAATCTAAAGCGGCAAGGCCAATACCAGCTAAAACTAAAGGAGGCAGAAGGGTAACTGTAATAGCGACGCCAGCTAAGTTGTTGCTTAAATTTTTCTTAGCCCAAGTGAGACTAGCGGCAGCACCAGCTAAAGCGGCAATAAGCAAGTCAAAACCGTTAACACCAATTTTTTCAATCATTTCCATTTCACTGGTTTTAAAAGAAAAGACAGAACCGATAAGCATAGAAACAATGAGGGCTAAAATTGTAGTAATTAAAAATATCTTAACTGCTCTCCAGGCAACATGACCATTCCTAATCACAATAGCTAATGAAATTGATAGAATCGGGGAGAGAAGAGGTGCAACTAGCATGCCGCCGATAATTAAAATTACGCTATTTTTTAAGAGTCCAGCCATCGTGATAAAAATGGAAACAACTAGCAGAAAGTAAAATTCTGACTTTAAAGAAGAGCTATCAATTAATTCACGACAAAAATTATTTCTTTCTTCTTTGCTCAGGGTAAAGATTGCTTCGGAATGGCTAGGCATTAAACGCTTGATAAAAGATAACATAAATTTTATTAAATATTTTTAAACTGTTTTTATTTTAGAATGTTTTGCCTAAATATACAAACATTTTGAAATATTAGGCTGAATTTTAATCATTATCTCCATAAATTGTCTAATTTATGAAAGAATGCTATTATTGAAACTATATAATTCAATATTAAAGCACTATGAAGAAAATTTTAAGTTTAACTTTACTCCTAATGCTGAGTTTAGCCGTCTTCACTTTTTTGCCAGCACGGGCAGAAGATAATACTAGTGTTAATATACAAACTACAGTGGACCCTATAAACAGCAGCGTTGATAGTGGTGATGTTCTTGATTCCGCTTTAGTACAATAAATAAATTCTTATACAATATAAGGCTCGACGTTAGTCGAGTCTTTTATTTCTAATTATATGTCAGATTTCAAACAAGAATCTTTAGAATTGCATCGTTTGCATCAAGGTAAAATTAGCACAGGAATTTCTGTGCCTATAAATAATAAGCATGATTTATCCTTAGCTTATACTCCCGGAGTGGCTGCTGTTTGTTTGGCTATTGCTGAAGATAAAGAAATAGCTCGCACTCATAGCATTAAGGGCAGGACTATTGCTGTGATAAGCGATGGGAGTGCGGTTTTAGGTTTAGGTAATATTGGACCGGAAGCGGCCTTGCCTGTAATGGAGGGGAAGTGTGCCCTATTTAAAAGTTTTGCTAATGTTGATGCCTTCCCAATTTGCTTAGACACTCAGGATGTAGAAGAAATTATTAAGACTATTAAGTATTTAGCGCCTGTTTTTGGAGGAATTAACTTAGAGGATATTGCCGCTCCTCGTTGTTTTGAAATTGAAAGACGTTTACAAGCAGAGTTAGATATTCCAGTGATGCATGATGATCAACATGGTACGGCCACGGTAGTTTTAGCCGCCCTAATCAATGCTTTGAAATTAAGAGAAAGCAAAAAAGAGGAAGTTAAGGTAGTGGTGAGCGGCGCAGGAGCAGCTGGTAATGCGATCGTGCGTTTGTTGTTAGGTTATGGCATTAAAAATATTTTTGTTTGTGACCGCCAAGGCTTGCTCTATGCTGGTCGTCCAGATTTAAGTGGTGAAAAATTTGAGTTAGCCAGTCTTACTAATTTAGAAAAAAGAGAAGGTGATTTAGCCACTGCCCTAGTTGAGGCCGATGTCTTTATTGGTGTTTCTTCGGCTGGTTTGGTGAACACGGATATGATTAAGTCTATGGCAGCACGTCCTGTTGTTTTTGCTTTAGCTAACCCAGTACCAGAAATTATGCCAGAAGAAGCAGAGAAGGCTGGAGCTTACGTGGTGGCTAGTGGACGCAGTGATTTTAAAAACCAGATTAATAATGTTTTAATTTTCCCTGGTGTTTTTCGTGGTGCCTTAGATAATAAAGTTAAGTTAATTACTGATGAAATGTTAGTCCGCGCAGCTGAAGCCTTAGCGGGTTTAGTTGAAGATTTGAGTGTTGATAAGATTTTGCCTGATGCTTTTGATGCACGGGTTGCTCCGACAGTTGCTAAGGCAATAAAATAGCTAATTTTAGTAATTTTAATTATACTTTACAAAACATTAACTTTATGTTAATGTTTTTTTATCAAATAAGTTCATTTCATAACCCGTTCTTCTTTTTAAGAAGAACACAACACCCATAAAAATGGTAGAAAAAAGCAAAATTGGAAGAAGAGTTTTGAGTAAGGCTACTCAGAAAAAAAGAATTCAGAAAATGGAAGTAGCGGCTCGGGCCTGTGGGCATACAGGCAAAATTAAAAAGAGTCATATTCTTAGGATCCCAGAGATTCGGAATATTCTCCATCCTGATCAAGAAGTGGCCTTCCATGTGCTTACTGTAAAAGTCTTGGAGGACGGCCTCATTCCTTTAGTGACTATTGACGTCTTTGTGAAGGATAAAATGATCACAATTGATTTAGCCAAGCTACAACTTAGCCGAGCTAATAAATGTTTTCTTAACTCCCTAAACGTCTTACCAAGGCGCTACTTTAAAAACATTGAGAATACTATATCTAATAAGGATGTGCTATTCGGTGAGAGCCTAGTTGGTTATACAGAGGAATACTATCCCAGCTGTGCAGCTAATTAAAAAAACAAAAGGAGCTTTAAATTTAAAAAGCTCCTTTTCTATAGGCAAAATATATTTTTTATTCAATGCAGCAGTCAACCACCTTGCGCACTAAGTCTCCAAGTTTAGCGGCAAAACCTTTCTTCTCTTTATCTTGTTTATTTAAGGCTTCTTCATCGATCTTTTTTAAATCTCCAGTAGCTATAATTTTCATGTTTACCCCCCAGAAGAGGGAATAGAGTTCATAGGCTTTATTAAACAATTCGTAAGCCTCTTCTTTTTTGCCTTGACTGAGTTGTTTGGTGCCGACTTCCATTAAGCGGTAGCTAGCGGCGAGTAAGTGTTTAGAGATGCACCAAACCTCCCCTTCATAATCTTTAATTATTTTCTTTAATAAGCCTTTACGCATTTCGCGGACTTCATTGATCAAGTCATAATACTCAGTCTTTCCAGTTTTAGCACCGGTAAAAAACAAGTGCTCCTCAATTCCAACTAAGTTCATAATAGCAATGGTTAAATCTTGATCAGAAGATAAATCCATTTTTTCTTGCTTTTTTATGCTATCTGCCTTATCAATAAAATCTTGTAAGTTCTTGATGGGGTTATTATTTGTGTCCATAAATTTATTTAGTTAAGAAATAGAAAAGAGCTGATAATAGTATAAGCGTGCTAACTGGGATTGCCACCTTTTCAAAAGGGAAGTGAGCGTGACCACCGTTTCTTTGTTTAATAATTTCATAAGCCCTTGTGCTAAGAGCAAAAAACAAACTGCCCACAACAATGCCTAGTAACAATTTATCAAGTCCATATAATTGATTGAAGGGATTGCCGATAAAGTTTTGTGTATATAAAGGATAAAGAACCATGATGTAGTAGGCTAGGAAGATTGCGTAGTCGCGCCAGTTACGGTATTTAATTAGCCACTGTTTCTTTTCAAAATAATTAATTGTCCAAACGCTAATACCGACAAGCAATCCTCCAATCCAAAGGCCAGCAATACTATCGTCGATACCAAGGTACTCAGATAAGCCTAAACCAGCGCCGACAGCGACGATACAGACAGGACAAATAGCTTGAGCCGGCATGGCTTTTAACAAAAGCAGAGAAGCGGCGCTAAATAAATATTTCATTTTCATAATTTTAAGGTTGAAAGAATTCAATAATACTAACATCCCCCATTAAACAGGAGTCTCCGGTCCAGAGAAAGGGTACGCCTAAGGCTTCGGTATTGTAATTACATTCTTTAGCTTTTTTTACTAACTCAGCGCTGTTTTTTTGATTCTCCGATATTTCTAGTTCGTTAAAACTATATTTATCTTTAATATTGTTTTCCCTAATGTGGTCAGAGACATTCTGACAGTGGGGGCAAGAAAGGCTATAGAACAGTATCATCTCAGACTCTTGTGGATTATTAACACTTTCATCTTGCTGACGGGTAGAGATAACTACAGCAATAGTGATGATAAGGATCACAATTACCGCTAAAGCGGTAATCCTAGTTTTATTTTTATTCATATATTATGTAAATTTTATTTTATTATTCTATTTTATCATAAAAATAGCTTAGCGGGAACCATATTAGAGATAAGGACTGAACTTATTTTTACTGATAATTTTTCATTTTATCCGCTACTTCTTTAATGAAGTCGATGCGGCTAATTTCTCTAGTTTCCTGGGCCCCGCGATCGCGAACCATTAAATTAGTTGCCTCCGCTTCCTTATCCCCGATAACGAGCATATAAGGTACTTTCTCATTAACGGCTTTGCGAATCTTATTGCCGACTGTTTCATTGTTATCATCCAGTTCAACACGTATATTGGCGGCTATTAATTCTTCAGCTAATTTTTGGCAAGCGGGAATGTGAGTTTCGGAAACAGAAATGAGTTTTACTTGTACTGGCGATAACCAAACAGGGAAAGCACCAGCATAATGCTCAATAATAACTCCTAAGAAACGCTCGATTGAGCCTAAAATAGCACGATGAATAACAACTGGTGTTTTAGCACTGCCATCACTATCAGTATACTTTAACTCAAAGCGTAAAGGCATTTGAAAGTCTAATTGAATAGTGGCTAACTGCCATTGACGTCCGATAGCATCTTTTACTTTTACATCAATCTTAGGTCCATAGAAAGCGCCATCACCCTCATTAATTTGATAGTTAAGTTTAGCATCTTCTAGGGCTTGTTTTAAATTATCTTCGGCCTTGTCCCAGACAGCCTTTTCGCCTAAAAAGTGTTCTGGTCGGGTGGAAAGGTGAATTTCATCAATGCTTAAGTCAAATATCTGGTAAATTGTTTTAATCTTACTAAGCAGGGTGGCGATTTCTGCCAATATTTGTTCTGGTCTGACAAAAATATGAGAATCATCTTGGGAGAGGCTGCGTACGCGAGTTAAACCATGTAAAGTACCTGATTTTTCATTTCTATAAAGAGTGGTGGTTTCGGCTAAGCGTAGAGGCAAATCTTTGTATGACTTTAAATCACGTTTAAAGATTAACATGTGGGCTGGACAGTTCATTGGTTTTACACTCAAATCAATATCATCTTCTACATGATGTAAACAAAACATATCTTCTTTATAGTGTTCCCAATGTCCAGAAATTTTCCAGAGTTCGGCGTTTAAAATTTGGGGGGTACGTACTTCTTGATAGTCTGGCCCGTATGAATGTTCACGAACAAATTTAATTAATTCTTTTAATAGAGTCATGCCTTTAGGTAGAAAGAAGGGCATCCCAGCGGCGAGTTCATGATTCATAAATAAATCTAGTTCTTTGCCTAATTTACGATGGTCACGTTTTTCTGCCTCAAGCATCATTTGTAAATAAGCGTCCAATTCTTCTTTAGTGTCAAAAGCTAGCCCATAGATACGAGTTAACATGGTGTTTTTTTCATCGCCACGCCAATAAGCTCCGGCTAATTTATCTAATTTAAAACTGCCAGCCTTAATCTCTTTAGTATTTTCCACGTGCGGTCCGCGACAAAGATCGGTAAAAGCGCCAACACTATAAAAACCTAAGCTAGTTTCACCCTTGGCTTGAAGGTCGGTAATTAGCTCTTCTTTATAAGGATCTTGTTCGGCTTTAGCCCAAGCTAGTGACTCGGCGATATTTTTTTCACTGCGAGTGAAAGTGAGATTTTGCTTAACGAGATGATTCATTTTTTTCTCAATACTCTTTAATTGAGAATCACTAATACTCTCACCTTTAAAATCAATATCGTAGTAGAAGCCATTTTCAATGGCAGGACCGATAGCAAGTTGTGCTGCTGGCCACAATTCTTTGACCGCAGTCGCTAGAATGTGAGCTAGTGAGTGACGTTTAGTTTCGATATTACTCATATGTTTAATTGATTATCCCGACGCAAGTGCGAAACGGTGATAATGTATTTTAATAAATTATTTAATCTTAAATTAATAAAAAAGCCCCCTCCTAGCAAAAACAATTTAACTGTCTTTGCTGGGACGGGACTATTTGTCTCGCGGTTCCACCCTGCTTCTCCAGATTTCTGGAGCTCTTTCTAGTTGTTTTCTTCCTTAGACCTCTTGATTGAGGCGATGTTAATCTCGAATTTGGTAGATTCGACAATCGGAAGCTCTCTACACTTTAGCGTAAATGTGTAATTTTGTAAATATGTCAGCTATTTCTAGAGTAATTAAAGACTTTTGGCCGCCACTGCTACTATTATTTTCTTAGCCCCCGCTTGTTTTAAAGCTTGGGCGGCCGCGTTGGCAGTAGCGCCGGTAGTGAAGACATCGTCTACTAAAATAATAATTGTTGCGGCTAAGTTATCGCTTCCTTGATAGAAAAAAATCTTTTTTTGTCGGCGCTCGGTGCTGTAACTTAAAGGGGCGCTTGGTTTTTGATAAGAGAGTCTTTTTAAATTATAATTTAGGGGCCAAGGGCATATTTCAGCTATGCCTTGAGCTAGTAATTGTGCCTGGTTAAAGCCTCTAGTTCGTAAACATTTTTTATGTAGAGGGATGGGCATGATAATAACTTCTTCGCTCGGATTATTTTGTAAAGTATATTGATGCCATTCTTTAACTAAGCGTCGCCCAAGTAAGCGACCGATAATTAAACCAAGTGGACGTAGGCCTCTTTGTTTTAAGGCTTGCAGGGCTATTTTTAAGTTGTTCTGTTCATATTTACCTAAGGCAAAGACTGCCTCAAAATATAGATTACTTGCTTTAGGCTGGCAGTTTGAACAAATAAAACCTAGCTTTGATTTGCGGCCGCACAAAGGACAGTGTGGAGCTAAGTATTTAATTTTTACTCGACAAGCGGGGCAGAGCAAGCTATTTACTTGATGGCAAATAAGACAGCGACTGGGTAATAGATAATTATCAATTTTTTTTAAAAATGTTTTAAAATTTAAGCTCATAGATAAAATAAAAAACCGGCGTTTTGGCGCCGGTTATTTTAAAATTATTATTTAATTTACTTTAATTGGATGCTGTAGATTTGTCCGGTAATTTGATCAGTGAAATAGAGTATTTTTTGATCAGAAGCAACCATGATGTTAGAGATGTTGCTGGCATTTTCTGGAATAGCGATTAATTTTTTAATGCCAGTGGCCGTATCAATCTTATAAAGCAGATCGGAGGTTTTATTAGCTAGTTCGGGGAAGAGGCCGGATCCTTCTGGTAGATTTTCAGGGACGGCGCAATAGACTTCATTATTAGTGGCAAAAGTACACTTATTAGCCCAAGTGCTTAAGCCGATATTTGTACGATTTTGTCCGATATTATCACCTTGAGCACTAACAAACCAAAGGCTAGGGTTCATATTGTTATCGCTACTATAGACACTGTAAAGTAACTTATCACCCTGATCTGACCATTGTGATTGAAAACCACGGCCATTGATAATAGTAGATTTAAAATTTTCATTATTAAGTCCGACAAAGAATAGCTCTTGACGGTTGAAGTCAACTCCGCGAGTGTACATGGCCGCTATTTGATTATTTGGTGACCAGATTGGATAAACATCACCTGCGTTATTACCAATTGCACTTAAAGAACTGGCTTTAGAGCCATCAGCGTTAGCAGTAATTAAATATCTATTTTCAACATCGTCGCCCATACTTTTAGCAGAGATGCTAGTGCCGGTCGGCGAGAAGGAAAAATCTTCCCAATGCTTAGGCAGGGTGACTTGTTTTTGGGTGTTGAAGTTATAATTTATCTTAGACCCATCTGGATATTCTAAAATTGCCTGATTGCCATCACCTGACCAGGTTACGTTCTGGACTTGATGAAAAACCTTATCGCTTAAAGTGACTAATTCACCACTGCTATTAAGGGTATAGAATTTGCCATCATTATTATTGTAATAGCGTAGCTGATTATTACTAGTCATAGTTGGATTAAGCACGGGCGCGGAGGTAACTGTCTTTATTTTAGTAATACCGCCAACGGCTAAATCACTAGCCTCATTCCCGCTAGGAGCAGTTGTACCGCCATTATTACCATTATTTGGCAGCGGGTTATTGGGATTTAAATTGCCGTCACCATTAATATCTGAATAATTAGGATCGCCCGTATCGGATAGACTTAGGCCACCAATATTCGTTGTCTCTGTATTTGTTGGTGTAGTTGTAATAACTTTTGCCTTAAAAAATGTTTGCCAAATTAAATATCCCAATAAGGCAACTAAGGCTAAGAAAATGACAGCAATGATAATTTTTTTGTATTTACGGAAGAATTCCATATAATATTTTTTTATTTACAAATTTATGATATACTAAAGACAGTTTGGAATAGTCTTTTTCGAGCTAATTTTTATAATTTTTTCTTGTCCTCTCTTCTTAAATATTATATACTAGAAAAGGAGATATGACAATTTGGTTTGTATTGTTGTAGCTATTAATTTTATTTACTATGGGCTTATTTTCGGCAAATGATGATAATTTATTTTTAGGTGTTGATATTGGTGACTCATCTTTAAAGATGGTTGAATTGCGTAAGAAGAATAAAAAGATATATTTATCCAATTATGCTTTTAGCGAGAATGTTAAAGGAGTTAACTTTACTAAAATTGAAGATACTAATTATTTAGCACAGGCAATTTTAAAAGTTAAGGCTGAGGCGGGCATTAAGGCTCGTCGCGTAACAGCTTCCTTGCCCACTTTCTCTGTATTTTCTTCTGTTATTAATTTACCGACGACTAATAGGAAAAATATGGACGCGGTTGTTGCCGAGGAGGCCAAGAAAGTTATTCCTCTGCCGCCAGAAGAAATGATTTTGGATTGGAAATTAGTGCCTGATAGCACTAGTGGTAATACTCAAGAAAGTGGTCGAGTGTTTTTAACCGGCTCACCTAAAAAATTAGTGCGTCATTACATTGATATTTTTCGTTTGGCTAAATTGGAGCTAGCTAGTTTAGAAACAGAAACTTTTTCTTTGGTGCGAGCTCTAATGGGCAACGACTTATCAACGGTGATGATTGTTGAAATCGGCGCTAGTAGTACCGACTTGTCCATTGTTCAGGAAAGCATCCCAGTCTTAAACCGCAGCCTAGAAGTTTGTGGCAGCACTGTTACTACAGCCTTGTCGGAAAAATTGGGCTTAGATTTTAATCAAGCGGAACAGTTTAAATTTGATTTAAGTGCCTCACTTTCTGATAGCGCTAAAGAAGATTTGCCTCAGCTTATTATCAAAACTTTAGCTCCAGTTATTCACGAAATTGAGTATATGCGCGATTTTTTTCAGAAGAATTCTAATGGTCGCACTATTGAGAAGATTATTTTATCAGGTGGAGGCGCTCTCCTGATGAATTTAGCTGATTATTTGTCACAACATCTTAACGTTCAGGTGATTGTGGGCGATCCTTTTAATCGCATTTCCTATCCTCATGAAATGAAATCAATCATTGCTGAGGTCGGACCAAAATTAGCCGTCGCTGTCGGTTTAGCTTTAAGAGAAATAAGTTAATTTTATTTGTGTTTAATTTTCAATTAAAAAAGAATAATAAGAATGCCAACATAAAATCTGATTCATCACAGAATCCGAAGATTCTTGAAGTTAACCTGATTAAAAATGAGATGCAGATTTCTTTTGATTGGAGTCAGCATTTAAGCACACTATTTTTTGCCGTCTTGGTTACCATTTTATTTGTAGCTGAAATATACTTTGGTTTAAATTGGTGGACTGATTACGAGGGTAAAAGAGTTTTAGATTCTGAAACTAAGTTTAATCAGGTGTCTCAAGATATTAGGGCTCTTAAGACAGAATCTGATCAGATTTTAGCTTTTAAAAAAAGAGCGGATGTGGCTAATTCTCTGCTCGAAAACCATATTTATTGGACTAATTTTTTAGATTGGCTGGAAAAAAATACTCTTAGCACGGTCACTTATTCTGGTATTTCCGGCAAGAGTGATGGTATCTATGATTTAGCGGCTACCGCTAATGCCTTTAGAGAGGTTAGTTGGCAGACTCGAGCTTTTATGGCTGACCCTTCAGTGATTTCTGTGAGAGTTGATGAAGCCTCCTTGGAGAAGTCGGAGAAGGAGGATGCGGGTTTATCTACAGTCGGATTTAATCTAAGTTTAGAAGTTGATCCACAAATATTTAAAACAAATTTAAAATAAATTCATGCCCCCAGCACCTGTTCAGAAAAATAAGTATAATGACTTCAATACAATTTTGAATGATAATTTTAATTTGGTTATCGTGGCGGTTGTTGTAGTTTTATTAGTAGCTTCTTATTTTCTTATTATTCAACCAAAGTTTGAAACTACTTTAGTGGCGATTAAAGCCAATATTGATCAGCAGGAGTTGTTCTATCAGAGCCAAAGACAGAAATTAACTGACTTACAGGCAGCGGTAGTTTTATATCGCAAGGTTGGTGCAGATAATATTGATAAAATAAATGAAATTTTACCCGATGAATATGCTAAAGAGAGATTATTTGGAGAGCTTGAAGATATTCTATCGCAGAAGGGTTTAACTTTAGATTCTTTGCAGCTATCTAAGGGTGGGGAAGACGATAAAGAGCCTTTGGCTCCAAGTGGTCAAGGCTTGCTATCATTGCCCAATGTAGGGACAATCAAGGCGGAGTTATCTCTGTCGTCAGTTGATTATGTTGCCCTCAAAAATCTTTTACCTCTATTAGAAAAACAACTACGTTTAATCGATGTTGAAGAGCTTGACTTTGACCCGGCTGCCAACACGGTTCATCTCATTTTCTATACCTATTATTTTAAATAATTAATCTTAATTATGTCATCTAAACGCAATTCCAGTATCTATTTGCTTGTTGGACTGCTAATTATAGCGGGTATTTTGATTTTTGCGTTTAAAAATAATCTTTTATCTTATTTAAGCATGCAGGTATTTGGTGCTAATGAAAATAATCAAGAGATACCATTAGAAGCTTCGGCTAGTAGTATTATTAATGTAGATATTCTCGAAAATCAAAAATTTAAAGATTTGTCTGATCACGTTCTTTATTTTGATTTTAATTATGTGGGCAAGGCGGTAATTAATAAAAATGCACCTGCCGGCGCCAAAGCTCCTTCCTGGGCTCCGGTATATTTAGGTAATTCCAACCCCTTTTTTGTTCCAGTTGAGAAACCTGAAGCTATCGGAGGCGTCATCAAATAACTATATATGGATAAACAGGAGGAATTAATTAAAGTTTTGCAGGAAAAAAAATTTATCAGTTCCGAGCAAGCTTCCAGCTTAATCTCACAGGCTGCTGCCGCTAAAATGGAGCTGCCTAATTTTATATTGCACAATAAATTACTGAGTGAAGAAAAATTAACAGAAGTTAAGGCCGAGCTTTATAATTTACCTTATTATTTACACGCTGATGATGAGATACCAGAAGAGGTCCTCAATTTCTTACCTGAAGAAATTGCTCGTACTTATCATATTATTTGTTTTGCTCGGGAGAATAAGATTCTCAAAATAGGTTTAGTTGAGCCTAACTTAAAGGCAATGGAGGCAGTTAATTTCTTGGCCTTGGATGAAAAACTATCAGTTCAGTATTATCTAATTTCTAATTCCAGTTGGGACCGCATCTTTAAACAATATCAAAAACTGGAAGAAGAAATTTCTAGCGCCTTAGAAGTTAAGGCTCAGGAAGAGGGGGATGATATTATTTCTATTAATACCGACGAAAGTGCCTTGGTTGATGATAAGGATATTAACAGTGCCCCAGTTTCTCGTATCGTGTCTGTTATTATTCGCCATGCGGTTGAAGCTCATGCCAGTGATATTCACATTGAGCCATATGATAAAGAAAGCCGGGTGCGTTATCGTATCGATGGCATTTTACACACTTCCTTAACTCTACCTAAAACTATTCATAACGCCATTATTGCTCGTATTAAAGTGTTGGCTAAATTAAAGTTAGATGAAACTCGTATTCCTCAAGATGGACGTATTCGTTTATTAGTTAATAGTCGTCCAGTCGATTTTCGTATTTCCACCCTACCTTTAGCTAATCAAGAAAAAGTAGTAATGCGTATTTTAGATAATTCCAGGGGCGCGCCAAAATTAGAGGACTTAGGCTTTAACCTTAATTCTTTAAAGGTTATACATGAGGCCATTAAAAAAACTAGCGGTATTATTCTCGTTACCGGTCCAACCGGTTCTGGTAAGACAACTACTTTATACTCTTTGCTCGGTATTTTAAATCAAGATGGAGTTAATATTTCTACTCTTGAAGATCCAATTGAATATGAAATGAAGGGAGTTAATCAGTCCCAAGTTCGTCCTCAAGTTGGCTTTACTTTTGCTAGTGGCTTGCGCTCTTTACTTCGTCAAGATCCAAATATTATCATGGTGGGAGAAATTCGTGATGAAGAAACGGCTGAATTATCTATTCACGCTTCTTTAACTGGTCACTTAGTAGTTTCCACCCTGCATACTAATGATGCTATCGGAGCTGTGTTTCGTCTTTTAGATATGAAGATTGAGCGCTTTCTGCTTTCTTCTACTTTAAAAACAGTTGTGGCCCAGCGCTTGGCTCGCCGTCTATGTGATCGCTGTAAAAAGGAGGTAAAATTATCTGCAGCCGAATTAGAGACTTTGGCCAGCGATTTAAAAGGTATCCCAGAAAATATTTTAAGAGCCGAGTTGCCTAATCTAATTAATTTAGATGACTTAAATAATTATAAATTCTATCATCCAGTTGGTTGTGGCCACTGTGAAAATACAGGCTTCTCGGGACGAGTAGCTGTCTCAGAGGTGATTGATATTAATGAAACGTTGAAAGATATTATTAATCAAGGTGACCAGAAATTTAGTTTAGAGACAGTTAAAAAAAGTCAGGATTTTATTTCCATTAAGCAAGACGGGGCGGTTAAGGTTCTTAAGGGGCTGACGACTATCGAAGAAATTTTACGTGTAATTGAGAGTTAAACTTATGCCAATTTTTAAATATAAAGCTAAAAATAATACCAGCGGACGTTCTAAATCAGAACTGACGGTGGCTTTAAATCAGTCTGAATTAGTGGCCAGTTTACGTCGTCGTGATTATAATGTCGTTTCGATGTCCGATATTAGTGATAGCCTGGAGGCTAAAATTCATTTAATCTTAAATCCAATTAAGGTTAAGGATTTAGTTATTTTTTCACGTCAGTTTTCAGTTATGATTGCCGCCAATATGCCCGTGGTTGAGTCTTTGTTAATTTTAATTGATCAGACCAATAGTTTCTCTTTAAAAAACATGATTGCCAATATCGCCTTCGAGGTGGATAGCGGTTCTTTATTATCTGATTCCTTTGCTCGTCGTCCGGCTGTCTTTTCGGAGTTTTTTATTAATATTATTAAGAGTGGAGAAACCTCTGGTAAGTTGGACGAAGTACTTACCTACTTAGCCGATGAAATGGAGAAGAGTTATGATATGTCCTCAAAAATTAAAAGCGCCATGATTTATCCGTCTTTTATTTTAGTGGCCTTAACGGGCGTGGGCGTGATGTTAATGGTTTATGTTATTCCTAATCTTACTGCCATGTTAACGGAAACGGGCATGAAGTTACCAATTTCAACTCGTATTATTATTGCGATTTCCACCTTCATGCGTGATTATTTAATTTTAATTGTTTTGGTTCTTATCGGCTTGGCCATGGGTGCACGTTATTACTTGAAAACTGATATGGGTAAACGGCAGTTAGATAGCTTTAAATTAAGGATGCCAATTTTTGGCAAATTATTTAAGTATATTTATTTAATGCGTTTTACCAGATCTCTTTCTACCTTGCTTAAGGGTGGAGTGACGATTACACACTCTCTAGAAATTACAGCTAATGTGGTGGGTAATGTGATTTACCGTGATTTGATTTTACAAACCTTAAAGGCAATTAATGATGGTAATTCACTGGCTTCAGTTTTTGAAACGAGCGACGATGTTCCCAAGATGGTGCCACAGATGATTAGTATTGGTGAACGCACCGGTCAACTGGATAATGTCTTGGATAAAATTACTGATTTTTATTCACGCGAATCAGCCGCCATGTTAGCTAATCTAAGCTCTTTAATGGAGCCGATGATTATGGTGATTATGGGGTTAGGGGTAGGAGTGATGGTCGCAGCTATTTTAATGCCTATGTACAATATGGCTAGTCAGTTTTAGAAAAGATAAAAAGTATTGCCCCACCTTTTGTTTTATGTTAAAATAATAATAGTTCAGTTATTACCGTATTATTAATTAGCTAGGGCTTGCTGAAGTTTGCTCTTAATGCTAATATTAACAATGTAAGTTGTATTGCTGCTTATAGAAATTAAATCAATTTTAAAATATATTATTTTTCCGCTGTTTAGGCGGTTGCTAAGTTCAAAATTTATGAATAAAAAAGGTTTTACTTTAATTGAATTGTTGGTAGTAATCGCCATCATTGGCTTGCTATCCACACTATCAGTTTTAGCTTTAAACAGTGCTCGTGCTCGATCTCGCGACGCTAAACGTATTACCGACATTAAGCAGATTCAAACTGCTTTAGAAATGTATTACAATGACGCTGGTGTATATCCATCAACTCTTGGGACTCCTATTGCAACAGGGAGCATTGCAACCAGTGGTAATATTTATATGATGAAGATTCCAACAGCACCTACTCCAGTTGATGGAGATTGTTCTGGCACAAATGATTATAAGTATACTTACATTGGCACTTCTGGCACTGGTGGTTCTTACACTCTTACCTATTGCCTTGGTGCAAATACTGGTGGCGTGCTTAGTGGCGTTAATACCGCTACTCCAGCCGGTATTACTAGCAAATAGTTTAAAACAAATATTGTTTAAACCTTCCTCTTTGAAAGAGGAAGGTTTTTTGTTTGCGTCCTGGCCTTATGCTATAATAAGTTTATGAATTTAGAGGTAATCGACAATTTGAATGATTCTATTTGGGACAAATCTTTGGCTTGTTTAGAAGATGGAGCTGAATTATTGCAATCTGGTATTTGGCGGGAAATGATTCAAAAAGAAGGCTCTACTAGCCTGCGTTTTGCCTGGTCTAAAGAAGGGAAAATAGTAGTTTTAGCTCAAGTTATTGAAACAACTAAGTTTGCTTTTAAATTCTGGTATTTACCACGAGGGCCTTTAGCGCTAGTTGCCAGCTTAGGGGAGTCAGAGTGGAAACGGGTACAAGCTGATTTAATAGTAGCAGCTAAGAAAAATGGAATCGTGAGCATTAGTCTTGAGCCAGAAAATTGGAGCTTAAAAACTTCTTTGTATGGTCAAAAGATTAAGCATGTTCAGCCAGAAAAAAGTTTATTTTTAAATTTAAATTTAAGTGAGACTGATTTACTAAAAGCAATGCACGCCAAGACTCGTTATAATATTCGTTTAGCGGACAAGAAGGGGGTTGAAATTGTGCAGGGGAGCGAAGACGATTTAAAAACTTTTTGGCAACTACTTAAAACAACTACTAGCCGTGATGGTTTTTCTGGGCATAGTTTAGTTCATTATCAAAACCTATTAGCCTCAGGGAGGTCGGTAATTGAATTGTGGTTAGCAAAAAAAGAGGATAAGGTTTTGGCGGCGGGTATATTTTCTTTCTACCAGGGCAGGGCTGTTTATCTTCATGGTGCCTCGGGTGATTTTGGTAGACAATATATGGCTCCCTATTTATTGCAATGGCAGATGATTTTACGAGCTAAAGAAAAAGCTTGTCGTTATTATGATTTCTACGGCATTGATGCTTTAAAATGGCCAGGAGTTACTCGTTTTAAATTAGGCTTTGGTGGGGAAGAGCGTAATTATCCCGGCACTTATTTAATTATTTTAAAAACTAGTCATTATTATTTATATAAAACCTTAGTTGTTATTAAGAGGTTTTTAAGAAAGATTTTTTAATTATTTATGATATCTCTTGGCATTACAAATTTTACCAAGCAGTCAGCTCCTCTGAAAACTATGGAAGCGGTTGCTATTTTTGTGGCTAAAAAATTAAAGCTGACTGGCGAATTGTCTGTGGTTTTGGCAGGAGATAGACGTTTGCATAGTTTAAATAGAGAGTTTCGTGGTTATGATAAAGTGACTGATGTTTTAACTTTTTCCGCGCCCGAGGAAATGAAGAATGCTCTGGGCGAAATCTTTATCAATTTAAATGATTGTCATCGTGGTTATAAGTATAATGAAGTTTTTAGTGAAAAAAAGTCTTTTAAGTATATCCTTATTTTTTTACTTATCCACGGTCTACTACATTTAGCTGGTGATGATGATAAATCTGAAAAAGAGCGTTTACAAATGGTGGCTCGGGGTGAAAAAATAATGCAGGAATTATTTAAAAATGATATAATTAAAGCAAATTTATAGCTTATGCGTATTAAGCATCTATTGTTTTTACTTCTGCCTCTGGCCGCTTTAGTGCTGTCGTCTTTTTTAAATTCAGTGAAAGCTGCGGACTCTGATAATATTAGAGGTCGAGCTTATAATAGTACTTATGGTTATATAAGTTTTAACTGTCTTGACGATGATGGGGCTGGTCGCTTTCCCTTTACCTTTCCTTTTTTCTTCAATCTTCCTCCTTGTGATTTTTCTCAGCATGGCGTTAATTTGAAAGCTGATAATAATTTTGAAGGGATGGCTTGGAATCCTTCTTTAGGCTTCATTGATTTTTCTTTAAATAACCCTCTGGATTTACCTCCAGATAATTATGCTTTTAATTCCCATTGTCCAACTTGTACGGCGGCTAATAGCTGCACCGCTTGTTATAATGAGGCTGATCAGCGTATTTATGGCTGGGGGCAAGTGGTAATTGGCGGACGTTGGCTTGAGTTAAACGGCAGTATTAGCCCGCAGACAACCATGACTAATTACACTAATCCTCAGCCAGGTATTTTTTCTGGCTATGCCTCCACTAATTATATCCCGGCCGATGATTTCGGTTCCATCAGTTTTAATTGTAGTAATGATTCTAGCTGTTATACTGATAACTACTATGTCTGGTTGTGGAGATTAGAATTAAAAGAAATGTCGGCACCAAACTGGAGTTTTGATGATGCTTGTAATACGGGGGCACGTAAAGCAGTTTTTAAATGGCTGCGTCGGGGCGGTATTCAGACCGCTTATCGAGTAATTATTAATACAAGCAATAGCACTTCTACTCCGGTGTCTTTTGATTCTGGCAAGATTGTTGGAGATGCTAACCAGTTTAGTTGTCCTGGGCCTTGGTGCACTGGCTTTACCTTTAATTATAATACCAGCTATTATTGGTGGTTACAGCTGTGGGATGAGAATGATCAAGCAACTGATTTTTTTCAATTTGATACTGATGCCACTGGAGTTTTAACTGATAATATTGACCATAACCAGGCTAATAATCCTGGAAATTACAAAAAAACCTTTACTACCTATAAACATGAGTTTCCTAGCCCTTATTTTTCTTGGGATCCATTGGATATTATAGTTGGCTCAAGCACTGCCTTTACCAGCAACTCTCGCTACTATACAATTGCTTCGCCTAATACTAATTCTCAGTTGTGCATTGATGGTGTTTGCGGTTTTTCTTGGTCAGCTAGTGACGCTCTCGCCACTATCAGTAGTACCAGCACAGCTACTACTACTATTATTTTTGGTAATAATAACAACCAGAGTGTTTATCTATCAGTTACTGATCCGGATGCATACACTTGTTCAACCTCATCGCCAATTCTATCTATTAATTATCAATTACCAATTTGGAAAGAAGTTAAAGCGGATTAATTATCTATTTAATGTCTAAATTTTTTAAATACAAAAGAAATAATTTAAATTTACCTGCCTTTAGTCTGGTTGAAATTATGGCGGTCATGTTAATTGTATCTTTGGGTTTAGTGGGGACAGTTAATTTAGCTATTCAAAATATTCAAGCTCAGACTATTAATAATGATAATTTAGTTGCCTATCAATTATCCCAAGAGGGTTTAGAATTAGTAAGGCAAATAAGAGATACCAATTGGTTGCAAGGCAATGATTGGTTAGATGGCCTCGGTTCTAATCGCTATTGTCTTGATTATCGCAACTTACCACCGGTAGTAGTGGCGGCAGTTAATAGTTGCTCTTTGTATTTAGACGAAAATAATTACTATTATAGCCCAACTATTGACGGCAGCTTATCAACTGCAAATGGTAGTAAATTTTCTCGCATCTTAGAAATTAATGCTGCCACTTCTAGCGCTTCGGTGAAATCAATTGTGAGTTGGGTGGGTAGAAATAATTCGGTGCACAGTTATACTGCCGAAACTCAGTTGTATGATTGGTATTAAGTCTATATTTTTATGAAAAGAAACAGATGTAATTTAGGTTTTTCTTTAATTGAATTGATTGTTAGTATTAGTATTATCACTTTGTTAACTACAATTTTTTTAGCCAACTATCATACCATTAATCGACGTACTGATTTAACTATGACTGCTCAAGTGTTGGTAACGGATATTAGAACGGCTCAATCTAACGCTCTGGGACTTATTCAATATGATGGTGAAATACCAGCCGGCGGTTGGGGGGTATTTTTATCTCGTTATGATGATGAAAATGATAAATATATTATTTTCGCGGATGTTGATGGTACCCAGGATTATTCTGGCGATGAATCGGCCACACAGTTTGGAGCGAAGACAGTTAATTTACCTCCAAAAATTACTATTGATAGCTTGCGTACACAAAACAATCAAGAGGTGGAAAAAGTTAATATTATTTTTCTGCCCCCCGATCCATTAACCTATATTATTACTGAGTTTGGTACTACTACGGCTATAAATATTCGCTTGAAAGAATCTTTGAATAATACTACCAAAACAGTACGGATTAACTTTCTTGGTTTAGTTGAGGTGATTGATTAATTGAAATATGAAAAAGTCTAAGCAGCAATATTCCAAACAGGGAAATACTTTAATTGAGGTGATTGTCTCTACCGCTCTTTTCGTTGTGATTATGCTTTCAATGACCCAGATTTTTAAAATGATGCTTGATTACCAACGTCAGGCAATTGCCACTCAGAATGTTCAGGAAAATTTAAAATACTTTTTCGAGGTGATATCTAAAGAACTAAGAACCGCTAAACGGGCGAATAGTAGTTGTGCTAGTTTGCCGGCTAATGCTCGCTTTCTGCGAGAGAGTAATACCTATGGTGAGGTTCTGCATTTAAAAAATTATCATGATGAGTGCGTTACCTATTCCTTAGATGATGATAACGGAGTGATTCGTTTTAAAGTAGAAAGAGGTGGTTATGGTGGTTATCTATCGCCCGCCCAAATAAATATTAGTGACCTACATTTTCTTGTTCGTGAGGAAAATGACCAACAGGCTTTTATTACCATTAATATGGGCGCCCATTCAGTTGGTCGAGAGGCTAGTTACTCACAGATGTATTTGCAAACCACCATCACCTCACGTTATTATCGCGATAATTAATATGAAAATAAGGATAAAGGTTAAAACTAGCGGTAGCGCCTTAATGTTAACTCTTTTTATTTTGAGTGCGGTTATGTTGATTGTAATTGGTGGCGCGACGACGATTGCGGCTGGTTTAAGAATGGGGACTATCCAGGCTCAATCTACACGTGCTTATTTTGCGGCTGAGGCGGGCGCAGAAAAATTGTTGTATGAAGTCAGGCAGGGTGGTAATTTTACCGATTTATCTCATCCTGGTGAGCAGAATATTTTTGGCACCACCACCCTCTCAATTGGCGCTGGCTATATTGTTAATTATGACTCCTTTCCACCTTTTGTCTTTACTAGTATTGGTCACTATCGAGGTACACAGAGAAGTGTAGAATTAGATTTTTAACATATTTTTAAATCTTATAGAAACGCCTCTTCTAAGAGGCTTTTTTTATTGCTGATAATTGATAAAATTTATCACTTTTAAGACTTTCCTTGATTTAAAAAAAATGATATAATTCTATTATAAAATCAGATGTTTGAATTCAAGGATTTACCTTTTTTTCTTAATAAAAATTACAGTTAATTTTAACTGTAATTAGACATTGATTATAAGCATCTTGCTTGTGCAGATGAAATTAAAAGCAACAAAAAAAAGTATTTTGAAGCTTCCTTTAGAGTTGCTATTTTTTGTTATCTTGTTTGCTTTTATTTTTATCGCTTATACTCCAGCTCAAGCTATTATTAATGATTATAATAAAATTACCGGTAGTCGTTTGGAGGCAGGCGAATGGAATATGCTAATACAGGATTTTGTCACTAAAAATAATGGTGGTGATGTTATGATTGGTAATTATGGTATTAATACCGCCACCTCCTCAGCTTTTGCTTTAGATATTAATGGAAGTTTAAGAGCTAGTAATATAACGGGTGCTTATACTGGCACCATCAGTGCTGATAATGTTTCAGCCGGTGACTTTGGCTCTGAAACTATGGGTGGTGATTATACTTTTTCTGGGAAGGTGGGGATTGGAACGACAGCACCTTCAACGAAATTACATATTACTGGGGACACAAATACTATTGGCCAAATAGAAACAACTGTAAATGGTGGGACCGCTGTTTTAAGATTAGATGCAAATCCTAATTATTGGGATATTAAGAATTATGGAGCGTCTGCTTCTTTAGGATTTATAAGAGGAACGACGGAGCATATGACTATTTTAAGTTCCGGCAACGTCGGTATTGGGACGACTAATCCTGGACAGAAATTGGATGTGAATGGTCAATCTATTTTTAGGGGGCAAATGAGAATTGGCGATTCTTCTGATGGAATGGCTTATTCATATTCTACAGGGAAAGCTACCATAGTAGGAATTGATAATGGATTAAGTGGATATAATGATTTGGACATTCGTTCTCAGGGAGCAACACAGCTATATTTATCAACGAACGGCAACGTTGGGATTGGGACGACTAATCCAAGCGAAAAGCTAAGCGTTATAGGCAATATTGATTTTCCAAAAGCTACCAGTGGTTCAAAAATAAGTTTTGAGGGCTCCTATAATCAGCAGATGTATTTAGATTATGATTATAATAATGTTTCTGGGTTTGATGTCTTTGCTATTAGGTCAAATGGTGGAACAAATAGACTGCATATAAGTAATAACGGTACTACTAGTTTGGTTCCAAGTGGTGGCAACGTCGGTATTGGCACTACCACCCCGGCTTCTACCCTAGATGTTAATGGTTTAATTAAAATGCGTAGCGCAACTATTACTCAGGGTGAGGATGTAATTAACAAAGATTATTTAGATGCTTCTTTGGCTAGCACCACTGCTGGAATTATTTATGAGATGGCAACTAGTAGTATTTGGCAGGGAAGTCTAACTGGTAATGTCTATAATGCTAATACTGGCAATGTTGGTATTGGAACGACGAATCCACAGCAAACTCTTCATATTTCTGGCTCTGCTAGTGGTAGTTATATCGCTGGAAGAATTGAGAATACTGCAGCAAGCGGTGCAGCAGATTTTGATTTTAAAAATGGTGCGCAAATGTGGAAAATGGGGGTTAATACATTAAATCAATTCCGTGTACGTGATGATACAAATGCTGCAAATGTTATGTTGATAGAAAGTGGCGCCGGGGCAAATGCATTTTTTATAAAATCTGGAGGCAATATAGGGATTGGGACGACGAATCCGTCAGCAAAATTAGATATTCAAGGCACAACTGGTGGCACGGCAGCCTGGTTTAGAGGAGGAAATTCGGCTTTTAATATTCAAACAAAGGATAATTTAATTGAGTTGGTTAGTTTTAATGGTTCTACTTATTCTCCTATTAATATTAGAGCTGCTGGCTCAGGTTTAACTATTGATACTTCCGGTAATATTGGCATTGGCACAACCAACCCAACCACTAAATTATTTGTTAATGGTGGCACTGGTGATGCAGTTAATGTTGGAGGAGGAAGAATTCGTGGTTTAAATACTACTCCAGTTAATGCTGATGAAGCCGTACCTTTAACTTATCTACAAAGTAATTATGCCCCTATTGGTTCTGGAGCTGGCTCTGCCTTTGTTCAAGGTGGTAATTCTTTTGGATCTATTGCTAACTTAGGTACTAATGACAATTATCCTTTAAATATTGAAACTAATAATGCTATTAGAATGACAGTATTGGGTAATGGTAATGTGGGGATTGGGACTACTAACATATATACTAATGTAGTTGGACTACAAGTAAATGGAGTAAAAAGTAATCAGAATAAAGGCATTATTGGTGTGATGGACTCCACTTCTTTTGCGACAGGAGTCGGTGGACGAATAATATTTGGCGGTAAGTATAATGCTTCTGGCGCAGAAATAGTGTTTGGTGGAATTGAAGGTTCTAAAGAAAATGCGACTGATGGTAATTATGCTGGAGCTCTTGTTTTAAGCACTGTTCCTAATTCGGGAAATGTCACTGAAAGAATGAGAATAACTAGCACTGGCAACGTCGGTATCGGCACCACTAACCCCACCACTAAATTATATGTTAATGGTGGCACTGGTGATGCAGTTAATGTTGGAGGAGGTAGAATTCGTGGTTTAAATACAACTCCAGTTAATGCTGATGAAGCTGTACCTCTAACTTATCTACAGAGTAATTATGCTCCTATTGGTTCTGGAGCTGGATCTGCCTTTGTTCAAGGTGGTAATTCTTTTGGATCTATTGCTAACTTAGGTACAAATGATAATTATCCTTTAAATATTAAAACAAACAACGCTACTCAGATGACAGTTTTGGGTAATGGTAATGTCGGGATTGGCACCACTGGGCCTACAGCTAAATTACATCTCGGAAGTGTTTCTCAAGATAGTTATGTTTTAAGAGCGGACTCTTCTCAGGGGCTTAGTTTATTTAGTATATATCAATCTGGTTCAACTGGTAGGGCGGTATTTAATTTAGCCAATGCGGGAACAACTACTATTAAGTTAGATACAAATGGTGATTCTTATTTTAATTCAGGCAACGTCGGTATCGGGACGACGGCACCAGTTAGTGCATTAAATATTGTTGGAACAACTGATATTAGTTGGATTGATGGAACTAGTTATGGATTAGTTACAGTTGGCTCTCGAGGTGTAGGTGGAAGTTCGTTTTTTCTAAATACTCCTTCTGTTGCTTCTGCTGCTTCTGGTTTAGGATTAAAAGGGACATATGCCGCTGCTATCTCTACAATCAATATAAATGCATATGGTGTAAAGTATGCTGGATATGGTTCAAATTTGGCATTTTCTACTTCAAATGGTACCACTTTATCTGAGGCAATGAGAATAGATAAAAACGGCAATGTCGGTATAGGCACCACCAACCCAACCACTAAATTATTTGTTAACGGTGGCACTGGTGATGCAGTTAATGTTGGAGGAGGAAGAATTCGTGGTTTAAATACTACTCCAGTTAATGCTGATGAAGCCGTACCTCTAACCTATCTACAAAGTAATTATGCTCCTATTGGTTCTGGAGCTGGATCTGCTTTTGTTCAAGGTGGTAATTCTTTTGGATCTATTGCTAATTTAGGCACCAACGACAATTATCCTTTAAATATTAAAACAAACAATGCTACTCAGATGACAGTTTTGGGTAATGGTAATGTTGGGATTGGAACGACTGCCCCAACAGCCGAATTACAAGTCAAGGGTACCGGGGGGACAATAAGTTTTGATGCAAGTTATAGTGCAAATGGAGAAATTCCTGCAGGTTCCGCATTTTGGAATGTAGGTGGAAATTTTACAATGTTAGGAGACCCAACAGGAGTAGCTGGAAATAAATTAACTCTGGCTTATTATACAAATGGCAATGGCTGGAGATCGGCCTTGGATATTGCTAATACTGCAGAAGGAGCATATGGTAATTTATTATTAATGAAGTCTGGTGGTAATGTAGGGATTGGAACGACTAATCCAAGCGAAAAATTAACGGTAAGCAATGGAAATATAAAAATTGGGTCTCACGCAACAATAGGCAATGCTATTCTCGCTCCGTATCCATTAGGAGGATTAATAATAAAACCGGAATTTAATATTAATGATACAACTTCGGCTGTTTTGCAGATTCAAAAAAATGATAATAGTCCTTTGGTTACATTCCAGGAAGATGGCAACGTCGGTATTGGCACAACGGCACCGGGAGCGAAGTTAGAATTAGCACAATCTGGTGACACGGAACAAAGCGGATTAAGATTTACAAGAGTTGGGGCGACGAGAGCAAGTATCGCCTTAAGTGCAGCTTCTGGAAATTTGGAAATTGCAAGAGGAGGAACGTCAATAATATCAGTGGGCACGAGTAACGTCGGCATCGGTACTACTAACCCAACTACTAAATTATATGTTAATGGTGGCACTGGTGATGCAGTTAATGTTGGAGGAGGAAGAATTCGTGGTTTAAATACTACTCCAGTTAATGCTGATGAAGCCGTACCTCTAACCTATCTACAAAGTAATTATGCTCCTATTGGTTCTGGAGCTGGATCTGCTTTTGTTCAAGGTGGTAATTCTTTTGGATCTATTGCTAATTTAGGCACCAACGACAATTATCCTTTAAATATTGAAACTAATAATGCCATTAGAATGACAGTATTGGGTAATGGTAATGTGGGGATTGGAACGACGAATCCAGAGGTAGATTTGGACATTCATAGAACTGGTCAGGGCTCAGCTTTTATTAGATTGTGGGACACAAGAAGCACCACTGGAGATACAGTGGGAATAAAAATGAGTACAGGCATTTCTACTCCAGATAAAACTGCTATTTTTCACAAAGAAACAGGCACTTATGGCGCTGGAGATATTGTTTTCGCTTTAAGTGGAAATACTGTTGACCCAGTTGATTTGATAAATGATGAAAAAATGAGGATTACAAAAGAGGGTAATCTTGGCATCGGCACTACCAACCCAACCACTAAATTATTTGTTAACGCTGGCACCGGTGATGCAGTTAATGTTGGTGGTGGTAGAATTCGTGGTTTAAATACTACTCCAGTTAATGCTGATGAAGCCGTACCTCTAACTTATCTACAAAGTAATTACGGTACAAGTGCGAGTGAATTATGGAAAGGAACTATTAATGGAAATATCTGGAATGGTGACAGCGGTGCGGGAAATGTTGGTATTGGGACGACGAATCCAGGGGATAAGTTGGAAGTTAATGGAGACGTCGGAATCATGAATGCAAGTAAATTAAATTTTGGCTCGCAGTTACAAAATCCTCCCTATATTAAGGCTATCTGGAATGACAATAATAATACTGGCTTAGAGTTCCATACTTTTGCTGGCGCTGTTGATATCACTGCTTTAACATTAAGCAAAACAAGTGGTGCAATTACTGCCGCCGCAGAACTAAGGGTAAATGGAACAGGTAACTCTTCAATAGCAGGCAACGTCGGTATTGGCACTACCAATCCAGGCACCTATAGATTAAATGTGAATGGTAATACTAACATTAGTGGTGATTTAAACGTGACTGGGACAACAACTTCTTCAAGTTTTGTTGGTCCAATTGTGGGTACGATTTCGGCTGAGAATGTGTCCTCGGGTGACTTTGGGGCTGAGACTATGGGCGGTGATTATAGTTTTCCAGGGAAGCTGGGCATTGGGACCACTAACCCAAATGAAAATTTACAAATACATTCAAATTCTGGCTCAAAATCTCTAATTAGACTCACAAATGATTCTGAGTTAACTGGATTTGTGGCCGGCATTGATAATAGCGAAAGCGGATATTTTGGAACAGAGGGCCCGAGACAATTAAAAATAATAGCAAATAACGCAGAGGTTATTAGAGTTTCAACTTCAGGTAGCGTTGGGATTGGGACGATTAATCCTTTAGAAAAATTGGATTTAAGGGACGGTAATTTATATATCTCCGATTCAGATTTAGCAACTAATGGCGCCGGTGGATCCATAAAATTTGGTAGGCCGGAAGGCTATGCTTCCAATTGGCTGGCATCAATAGGTTCCTACGCTACTACAGGTTATGATCGTTTAGGTTTAACTTTTAATACTTCTTATGGAGTTACTCAAGAGAGAATGCGGATTACGCCAGAGGGCAATGTCGGCATCGGCACCACCAACCCAGGATCATATCGCTTAAAGGTAGCTGGCGATGTGGCTATTACTGGAACCCTACAAACTCAAACTGGTTCTGACTTTGCTGAAGAATTTAGTGTTTCTGAAGATATATTACCTGGCACGGTTGTAGTTATGTCAAATAAAGGGTATAAATCTGTACAGGCATCTAGTCGAGCCTATGATCAGACTGTGGTGGGTATTGTTTCTGATAATCCTTCAATTATTGCTGGTCGTGTTGATAGTGCTAAGAAAGTTGTGGTTGCTATGGTTGGAGTTGTGTCTGTTAATGTTAATAATAGTAATGGTAGTATTAAGCGGGGTGATCTTTTAACTACTTCTGCTGATTTAGGCATAGCCATGAAGTCAAAGGAATTTAAACCAGGTACAGTTATTGGTAAGGCGCTAGAAGATTTAAGGGGCAAATCTGGTCAAATTAAAGTACTGGTTAATTTGCAATAATTAATGTTATTTACAATAAATATTTAAAGTATCATCCTCAAAACTCGCAAGAGGTATTAACAGCCAGCGGGTTCTCATTATTTTAAACCGCTAATACCGGTTATGAGCAAATGAGCTGGTTATATTAGTCAGACGGGCGCTAAACCACTTTCGCAGTCGCGTTGACCACTGTTTATCACATTGCTGTGAACTAAAAGTCAAACACCATCACATGAAGACTCATTGTCAATAAAATTGTCTTTGGTTATATAATACAAAGATCTTGAGGGTGATACTTTAAATATTTATTGTGTGCTTAAGAGCGGATGACGCTCTTTTATATGTTCAAAAAGATTATTTCCAAAAAGAATTTAGAGGCGGCCTATTTAAAAATAGCGCAAGATATGGAACTCGATGGACGTTCCTATCGTTATCGTGGTTGGGATAATTGGAAATTGTCAGATTTAGAATTAAGGTCATCTGAAGTATTAGCAGAAATTCAACTTGAATTAAAAGAGTTTAAAGCCTTGGTGCCAGCTATATTGTTAAAGATTCCCAAGAAGAGTAATCCGCAGAAAGTTAGAGAAATTTACATTTATAACCTAAGAGAAAGAATTAAGGCGCAAGCAATATATCAAATCATTGAACCGATATTCGATCAATATTTTTCACCTTACTTGTACTCATATCGTTCTTCTCATGCCAGCTATTTTGCCGCACGTAGCGTGGCACGTCATTACAAGAAATATCATCAACGTGATTATGTTTTAATTGGCGATTTATCTGATTACTCTAATTATATTGAGCATGAAAAGTTAAGAGAGAAAATTAGAATTTTAAATTTAGATAAAGAGGTAGAGAAATTATTATTCTTATTTATAGGCAACGAAGTTGTACGCGATGGTGCTATTACTAAGCCAAAAGTGGGTTTAGTGCAGGGAGTCCCCTTAATTGCCTTGTTTAATAATTTGTATTTAGATGACTTTGATAAGTATGTTGGTCCGAAAACTGATTTCTATCGTCGTGTTGGTGATGATTTAATTATGTTTGCTTCTGACAAGGAACGCTTACTACCCTTACAACAGCATCTAATCGAAGAAGCTGATAATCTGGGCTTAAAAATTAATCAAGAAAAAAGCGCTTTACATCAACCAGATGAGGCTTTTGATTTTCTGGGCTACCATTTTTTTAAGGGTTTAATCTCTTTGCCGGATAATTATCAAAAAGCCTTAAAACTGAAATGGCGACAACAATTTTCATATTATTATAGACGTCATGAAGATAGCAAAAAAAAGTATTTACAAAGAGTTATTCATCGTGATCGTCAGAACCTCAGAGAACAATTTGATCAATTGGCAGAACAAAAGAAGTTTGTTAATGATGAGAAGCAATTAAGGGATTTATCGGAAAGTTTTTTTCGTATTCTAACACGCTATTTTTTTAAAGATTATACGCCTAGAAATAGGCGTTTATTACCAGCTAAGTTAAGGAAGATGGGGCTTACTTCTGTTTACAAACATTTTGTGAATACTCGTTATGACGCTTTCAAAGGAAAAAATTAAATTAATGCAAAAGAGGCGACAGACGCGTTTAGACGATCGTCCTTTGTGGCCCTCAAAAGAGAATTTAAATTATCTACGTAATTTTTTTATCAAGGAAAAACGTCTACTTATTTTTAGTTTACTAGCCTTATTTGCACAAGGACTGCTGGAAGTGGCTTTAATTTTAATTAGTCATCGCTATTTAAAAACTAGTTCAGCTTTAGGGGCGATGACCAGCCAGGGCGGTCTTCTGGTTTTACTATTAATTTTTTCTCTACTCTATTTATTATCAGCTTATCGGGCTATTAAGGGTGAGCGTACTTTAATTGTTCGTTTGATTAATGATTTGCGTGAACGTTGGTTTCGCTTATTTGTGAATAAGCGCCCAGAAGAACATAATCTAGAGGGGAAGAGCATGGTGTTATCAAAAATTGCTTATCATTTACCTTTGTTAAGTACGGGCTTAAGCGCTTCTTTAGCTGGCCTAGTGCGTTGGTTGTTGTTGGTAGCAATTTTATTATTTTTATCTTTTACTTTTGGTTATCAATTATTATTATTTACTTTAGGGGCCGTTATTGTTGGTATTTTAATAGCCATAGGGGCGGGGCTAGTTTCCTATCGTTATGTGAGTAAGGAAACTACTTTCTATTCCCAGATTCTACGTTTCATTGATTTAAATTTATCTGATTGGCGTTTTGTGAAGTCATTTAGACGAGAGCGACCAGTGGTGGATGAATTTAGAAAACTGGTTGATCTTGATTCTTTTTTTCGGGTACGTCGAGATTTATGGCTACGCTTTAGTGTGAGTTTAGTTTTTATTTTATTAATTTTTATTAGCTTTGGGGCAGGGGCAATGGGCACACAATTAGAATATTATTTTGGTACGGCTAGTAATGACGCCCGTTTTATTTTTATTATCGCACTGGTGTATTTTTCTCGTCTTTTATATGAAAGCTTACGTATTGGTTTATACTCAGTTCCTTTTGCTCTCGGTTTAAAGTTATCAGTACCAGAATTTATAGCTAGAAGATTGGGGAGAAGACAATTATTTAAAGCAGATAAATTAATTTTTAGTAGTAGTAAATCAAAGTTATTTAAACAGGCTAAAAGTTATCGCGCCTTTAGGTTTGAATTTGATAAAGGTGGTCGTTATCTATGTAGCGGTGTCGTTCGTTCAGGTAGAAGTTTATTGGCAAAATTGTTATGTGGGGAAGGGGTTTATGGTCGTCGAGCCTGGCTGTTAAAGGCGGGTGATAAGAAATATTTTTATAATGAATTCTTTGAGAAGTATGCTGGTTTTTATTATCTAGACCCTAATTTTACCAGCAGTCGTTCATTACTAGAGACAGTTGTGGGCAAGGAAAAAACCGCTATTAATGAATTAGAATTTGCTCGTGCTTCAGGGCTTATAAATGAGCATAAACTTTTGCGAGATATATTTTCAGTTAAAGAAGATTGGCGTTTACGCGCTGATAAGTTTTTGGTAAATAGCAAGAACATCTTATTAATCCAGATCGTCTACTGTCTATTAAATAAGCCTTATTTAATTGCCCTAGATAATGCTTGGACTGATCGTCGGGATAAAGAAGTTGAAGACTTGTTATTATTGCTAGAAAAATTATTACCCGATACAATTATCGTTGTGATGGCTGATAGGGAAAATAAATTATTTAATTACCGGGAGCACTATGAGATATAAGTTTAAAAAATGGCGCCTATTAGTTGGGGTAGTGCTTTTTATACTTGCTCTTTTTATATTATCTCTATTATCACGTTGGGGTGCTCGTCTAATCGGTGATTGGTTGACTATAAAAAGCAAGCCGGCCTATTCAGTTGTTTCACCTACACCTCTAGAGGCAGATATTCTATTTAATGATGAGCCTGGGACAGAGATATTTTCTGAGCGCATAATTAAAGAGCTTAATTCTGCTAAAAAAAGTGTGGAAGTTGCCATGTATACCTTTAGTTCAGAAAAACTCAAGCAAGCTCTCTATCAGGCAAGTGACAGGGGACTTAAGGTAACTATTATCAGTGATGTTAGTAACCATAATAGTAGTAGCTTATTCTTTGCTGAAGCTCCGGCTGATTTAATCTGGTTGGAAGCTGGTTCAAATAATGGTGGCAGAACTACTTTTATGCATCATAAGTTTGCTATTATTGATCGCGGTGAAAGTGAACAAAAATTAATCTTCGGTTCTTATAATTGGACTGATTTACAGGAAAAGTATGACCCCAGTTTTCTAATGTTTAGTGCTAATGGGGATTTAATTAATAGTTTTGGTCGTGAGTTTGAGCGTCTAGTTAATGGTGATATGGGAATAAAGAAGCTAAATAGCCCAAATTATCATCCCTGGGATTTATCTTTACAAATAGAAGAAAATAATTATGAAGTTTGGTTTAGCCCTGGTCGTTTAGGTGATAGTGTGACTGCTCGTCTTGATTCTTTGATAAATAGTGCGACTAGCACGATTGATATTATGATTTGGGACTTTACCGATAAAGACTTAGCCCTAGATATTGTGCGACAAGCTCGAGCGGGCATTAAAGTGCGTTTGATTACTGATACTTGGAATTTTAACAATCAAAACTCAGTCTTTCGTTATCTATTAAGTGCTAAAGAGCGCTATAGTTTAGATAACTTTGAGCTGATTTTAGATAAAGGTAATGGACTAGCTGTTAGCCAGATAAAGACGGACGCAGATTTAGAAGCTGATTTTGATCCCTTTCTGCATTACCATGTTTTAATTGTTGATGATGCTCAAGTCTTGTTTGGTACTAATAATTGGAGCCGATCCGGTGCTTATTATAACGATGAATCAATTATAGTAACTAATGATCAAGTTATTATCTCTAATTTTAAAGAGGCTTTTGCTAAGCAGTATAGGAATAATAAGCTTCAATAATTATTGTTTTTTTAGAGAGGCAATGCTATAATATTATTAATTATTAAATAAACAACTAATTTAAAATCTATGAACAGGGGGTTTAAGCAATACGTATCTAGTCATGGGCGCACTCTTCTAATGTCGGCTTTAATTTTTCTATTGTTAGCAGTAGTGGCCGTCGGACCTTTGGTCTATAAAGTAATGGCTGATTTAAGTTCGGCTGAAGCCGAAGCGGTGCAGGCAAAGAATGCCGCTATTAGCCAAGCTATTATCAACGGAGATTACAACACTTGGAGCTCATTGGTTGATGATGATAAATTAAAAGCAGAGATTACCGCTGAAAATTTTGGCGCCTTTGCTCAAGCCTACGCTCTTTTAGAAAAAGGAGAAGTAGAGGTAGCTAATATTTTCAAGCAGCAGTTAAATTTGAAGCGTACTTATGATATTTCTATGATGAAATCAGCTATTATTAGCTCTGCTATTGCCGAAGGTAATTATGATAAGTGGCGTAACGCTGTTGGCCAAGATTATGCTCCTGAAGTTACAAGTGGTAATTTTAAAGGCTATGCCGATATTTTACAAAAGATAAATAGAGGTCTTTTAAATAGATCTTCTAAAATACAGATAAATATGGGGCTTAAACAAAATTTAAATAGCTATTATAGCTCCAGTCATTAATTTTTTAATTATACTTAAAGCCTTTATGTCTAGGAAAAAAATTATAATTTTATTTATTTTGGCTATTTTTGTGGCCATCATATCTTTGTTCGCCTATTCCTTTTGGTTGGCACCGGAAACAGCTCTAGAAACAGATAAAGTTAATACACCGGTTAGTCAAAATAAGAACATGCAAGAAGCCGCCGCTATCGCAGTATCGGAGGCTACAGTTGTTATTCCGGGAGCTGATTTGATTAATAAGGAGCAACAAGTTATTTCTGATTTAGGCGTACCAGTGCAGAGCTCGGTTATGCCTAATGCTCCGGACGCTCCTAAGGCGGTGGTGGTAAATAAGGGTAAGATGCCGGAGCAGGTAATTAACATTACTGTAGCTAATAACGAATTCACCCCTAAAAACTTCACCGTTACCGCTGGAGCTCCAGTTTCATTAGCCTTTAGTTCTGGTGATAACAAGACGCATATTATTTCTTTTCGTGAGGCCAGTATGGCAGCGGTAGCTTTTGGTATTTCCCCTAATCAAACTAAGGCTATGACTTTTAATGCTCCTTCTGAGCCGGGTGAATATGAGTTTTTTTGCGGCGTGCCTGGTCATGAAGAGACGGGCATAATGAACGTATATTGAATAAATATAAAATTATGAATAAATTTTTTCTTAAAAACACTAAAGGCAGTCAAAAGACAATTATGATTGCCCTACTCGCTGTCGCTATTATTCTCGTTGTTTTAGTTGCCATTAGCTTATTTAAAAAACCGGTGGTTGATAAGCCGATTACAAACCTTAATAATGGAGCTCCAGCGGAAGTTGTAGATAATATGGTAGGGGACTTGGAGCCTAATACTCCAGTAGCCGACCCAGTAGATGCATTTAGAGCCGAAGTTCCGGTCAACACTGTTGTGCCCGGTGTTGATACTCAGTTATCGGAGGAAGAAAAGAAAGAGATTGCTTTGCCGGGCATAGTCGTGCCTGCCGCTCCCGGATCAAATAATAGTTTTAGGAATTTCAAGATTAGTATTGAAAATGATGTTTTTAGTCCTAGCAAGGCCATTGTTAATGTCGGTGATACCGTTCATATTGATTTTACCGCTGTTGATAAAGCCTATGACCTCTCTTTTCCTAGCTATAATATGAAGTCGACATTTGTTCAAGGTCAAACTAGAATCATGGAATTTAAAGCTAAAAAAGAGGGTAGTTTCACCTTCTATTGCCCTAGTTGTGGTGGTCCTGAAGCTGGTCCAGTTGGTAATATCATAATTGTGGCCAAGTAATATCTAGAAATATTTTTTATCTCACTAAAAGCGCTTATCAATTTAGATAAGCGCTTTTTGATAACAAAAAATCTTGCTCTAAACAGAGTAATTCTATCATCTGTATTTAGATTTAAATACTATCTAAAAATATCTCTTTAGTTACTTAAAAAAGTGTTGCGATGATTCTGAAAATAAGCTATAATTAGCATATAGAATTATGCTTAAAATAACTCTCAGAACGACCATAAAAATGTTGGGATTATTATTTATTCCAATAGTTTTTTGTTTTCTTTTTGTACCACAAACATTGGCTGCGGTTGGTTTAAGTGTGGGTAGCGGCACTCTAAACTTAGGCTCAGCCGAAAATCTTTTCTATGGCAATATTGGTAGCGCTAGTCATGCCTCTAGTAGTTTTTTATTATTACAAAAAAATAGTGCTAATATTTTTAAAATTGATAACTTTGGAAATGTAAGTACACCGGGTGTAATTACCGCTACTGGTGGCTTTGTCGGTTCAATTACTGGCGGCGTTGTTAATGCCGAAAATGTTTCAGCCGGTGACTTTGGTGCGGAGACTATGGGTGGTGATTATAGTTTTCCTGGGAAGGTAGGGATTGGGACGACTGATCCAGAATATAAGTTAACTATTAGGAGTGATAATTTAGGAATATCTTCAACGCCAGTAATGAGTTTAAGAAACTCTGCTGCTGCCACCTTATCCCTACAACAGAGGTCACCAGCGATTATTTTAGAGGGGCAAGGTTGGAATTATTTGTCACAAACATCAGCGCCTATAAAAGCTTTGATAGATATTTTACCTTTGAAAAAAAATACTAAACAAGATGTGACAAATTTTACCGAGTCAACTCCATTATTTGTATTTAAGTCTTTGACTGGAGAGGCTGGAGAGGTTACAAACCTAACTATTGGAACTGATCCAAGATGGGATAGGTATACTAATTTTTGGGCTGGCGAAGTAGTTCCTAATGAAAATAATTTTTCTTGGCAATTAAAAAACAGCGGAGCAGAACAATGGTTTAATAGTACTGGGGTAACTTTGTTTACTATTAACAATGTCCCTAAATTAAATGTTAAGACACAGGGGATATTAATTGGATCATTTTCTTGGAACGCTACCGCTTCTCAGGCTTTACACGTGATCGGTAATGCTAGGGTCACGGGAGCTTATTACGATAGCTCTAATAGCGCAGGTTCTAGTGGCGCAGTGCTAACTTCTACAGGAACAGGCACAAGTTGGTCTGATATTGATATGACAGATAAGTGGACAAAAGGCGGTGATACTTTAGGAGAAAAGGACACTCTTGGTTCTATTGATTTAAGGGATATAGGATTTAAAACTAATAATCAAGAGAGACTAACAATATTAAGTGATGGCAACGTCGGCATTGGCACTACCAACCCAACTACTAAATTATATGTTAATGGTGGCACTGGTGATGCAGTTAATGTTGGCGGAGGTAGAATTCGTGGTTTAAATACTACTCCAGTTAATGCTGATGAAGCCGTACCTCTAACTTATCTACAAAGTAATTACGGTACAAGTGCGAATGAATTATGGAAAGGAACTATTAATGGAAACATTTGGAATGGTGATAGTGGTGCGGGAAATGTGGGGATTGGGACGACTGAGCCTTCAACTAAATTAGATATTCAATCAGTTAAAGCGGCAGTTAGAATTAAGTCTACAACTGGAACAAATTATTCAACTTTTTATTTGAATAATGCTGGTGGAGATTTTTATGTTGGTAGGAATAATAGTGTTGGTACTGGTTTGGTTACCACTGGCGGGTTACCTTATGCAGGTACATTAAACGCACAAGGTGTATATCCGTTACAATTCGCCACAAATAATTCAGTTGCAATGACGATAATAAATGGCGGCAACGTCGGGGTGGGGACAGCTACTCCTGGAGTAAAATTAGACGTTGCTGATGGTTTAATCCGACAATCTGGATTTTTAGTTTCTGATGCAATCAGCGATAATATGCTTGTGAATGGTGATTTTGAAATGAATAGCACATTGGGTTGGTCTGGTTTAACTGGGATTGCAACAGAAGGTGTGTCGGGTAAATATGCCGCCGAAATTGTTGGATATCGATCAATTTCTAGTTATGATTATATTCCGGTTAACCCCACTGAGGATATCTTTCAACTGGAGGCCTGGGTAAAAAAATCGTATACAGGAACTAATCCGGGATTAATTTATTTTGGCTATTATGCTTATGACGGTGATAAAAATTTAATAACATCAGCTCCGTGTGGAACCTATTGTTATTTTGCCGCCTCAGGTTATACTATTCCCGATAATGGAGCTTGGCATAAATTATCCTCTGTTACTACAGGTGAGGGAACATCGTATCCTAATTTTCCAGTTGGAACCAGGTATGTTAAAATTATGGGCTTAATTAACTATAATTCTACTGGTAATTCTATTACTCTTTTAGACCATGTTACCTTAAAAAGAATTTATAAAGGACCGTTAATTGCGGGTAATAATTTTTCTTCTTCAAATAGGGTCGACAATTATCAATATTCTACTTTATACACCACGGCTAATAATCTTATTATTGATACAGTCGGCAACGTCGGTATCGGCACCACCAACCCAACTACTAAATTATATGTTAACGCTGGTACTGGTGATGTAGTCAATGTTGGAGGAGGTAGAATTCGTGGTTTAAATACTACTCCAGTCAATGCTGATGAAGCCGTACCTCTAACCTATCTACAAAGTAATTATGCTCCTATTGGTTCTGGAGCTGGTTCTGCCTTTGTTCAAGGTGGTAATTCTTTTGGCTCTATTGCTAACTTAGGTACTAATGACAATTATCCTTTAAATATTGAAACTAATAATGCCATTAGAATGACAGTATTGGGTAATGGGAATGTGGGGATTGGGACGACAGCGCCTAATAATTTATTACAAGTTGCTGGATTAATTAATTTTAATGATACAGATTTTAATACATTTATAGGAAGAAATGCTGGTTTAAATGTAGTAGCTGGTGCGCAATATAATACATTCTTAGGTTATGAGGCTGGAAGATCGGCAGGAGGAACAGGCGCGGCTGATTTCAATGTAGCCGTAGGAAGAAGAGCTTTATATAGTAACAGTACTGGAAGCTATAACGTGGCGCAGGGGGTTAATTCTCTCTATGATAACACCACTGGAATCTACAACGTAGCGCAGGGGTCTAATGCTCTCATATATAATATTACAGGCAACTATAACTCTGCATTAGGTTCTGGCGCTGGTTCATTTATTACTGATGGAACAACAAAAAATACTACAGGAGATTATAATTTATTTTTAGGAGTAAACACTAAGGCGCTTGCAGATAACGACCAGAATGAAATAGTTATTGGTTATAATGCTACTGGCCTAGGAAGCAATACTGTCGTTTTAGGAAATGATTCAATCACTAAAACAGCTTTAAAGGGCAACGTCGGCATTGGCACCACCAACCCAACTACTAAATTATATGTTAATGGTGGCACTGGTGATGCAGTTAATGTTGGAGGAGGAAGAATTCGTGGTTTAAATACTACTCCAGTTAATGCTGATGAAGCTGTACCTCTAACTTATCTACAAAGTAATTACGGTACAAGTGCGAGTGAATTATGGAAAGGAACTATTAATGGAAATATCTGGAATGGTGACAGCGGTGCGGGAAATGTGGGCATTGGCATCACGAACCCAACTGCTAAACTACAAGTTTCTGGCAATATTACTTCAACTGATAATGTGCATGTTGGAAAAGATTATGCGCGCCTAATCTTAGGACAGCTCGGCACTGATGGCAGTGTTACTTTTGGAAGCTCCGGCAATTCTGTCCCGACAAATGGCACTCAAGATTATGGTTTTTATGCGGGCTATAATGCATATAGAGCCGATGACGGTTACTGGTATCATTATAGAACCAATGCAGTTAATGCATATCGGTTTAGTGGCGGTCATCATCAGGCTGGTTTCACTTGGTCATATGCCCCTAATCAAGGCGCCGCGGCAATCTCCTGGACCGATTTAATGTATCTAAGTGCTGTTGGTAATTTAGGCATCGGCACTACCAACCCAACCACTAAATTATATGTTAATGGTGGCACTGGTGATGCGGTTAATGTTGGAGGAGGTAGAATTCGTGGTCTAAATACTACTCCAGTTAATGCTGATGAAGCCGTACCTCTAACTTATCTACAAAGTAATTATGGTACAAGTGCGAGTGAATTATGGAAAGGAACTATTAATGGAAACATTTGGAATGGTGATAGTGGGGCTGGCAATGTGGGGATTGGGACGACTAGCCCAGTTAGTAAATTGGATGTTGTTGGTAGTTCAGGCGATACTTATATAACCGTTCAGCAAAATAGCGGGGGCGGCGCTGGTCTTAGATTTCTTAGAAACCCGACTGGCTATGACAATGGATTTAAGAATAATGCTGGGATATTTTATATAACTACCAGTCAGAATAATTTTACATCAGAGAATAATAGAATGGCGGTTGATTATAATGGTAATGTCGGCATTGGTGGTGATATTACCGCTGGCACAGATTTTACTGGCGCTAGCATGGTTATAAAATCTGGCAACGTCGGCATCGGCACCACTAACCCAACCACTAAACTATTTGTTAATGGTGGCACTGGTGATGCAGTTAATGTTGGAGGAGGTAGAATTCGTGGTTTAAATACTACTCCAGTTAATGCTGATGAAGCCGTACCTCTAACTTATCTACAAAGTAATTATTCACCAACTTTAAATACTCATAAGTCAATTAATGATGCCAATTATACTGTGTTGGCTTCTGATTATGTAGTTGGTTATAGCGCTATCACTGCTAATCGCACCGTTACCCTTCCTGACGCTTTATGTGTGCCTGGAAAATTCTTTGTTATTCTTGATGAAAGTGGCCAGGCTGGCATTGGTAAAACAATTATTGTTGATCCAGAAGGCTCAACTCCAATTATTGGACAACCTACTTTTAATCTGATGGGTCCCTATAATTCTATTTATGTTTTCTGTGGTAATTCTGCTTGGTTTATACTATAATATTTACAGTAGTTATTATATTTTTTATTTATTAATCATAAAATAATTTAATTAATCGACTTAGGAATTATCATTCCACGGTCAGCAAATTTATGAACAAAACACTAAAAATTGCCGGCATCGCATTGCTGGCTGTGGTCGTAGTAGGCCTACTCGTTTGGGTCTACATGAATCAGTCAGGCTCAAATATGATGGGTACTGATAACAAGGTAAATAAAGTTGAAGGTGTGCCAGATGCAATGTTGGAGGATCAAACTCCTGAAGCAGCTCAGGCTACTCAAGATTTAATCAATGACTTAGTTGTTGATGGTAATCAAGAAATGCAAACCATCCAAACTGCTGGTGACATGGATGCTGAGGGTATGGTTGATGAGAATGGGGAACCAATCCCTGCTACTACTAAGGAAATAAAAATGGTAGTAGTTTCTCCTGGTACTAGTGGTATCAATGTGGATACTGGCAAAGTCATTACTCAATCAGGTGATGCCGTTGCTAATGATGTTAGCGCTGGCTCACAAGCAGCTCCTCAATCATCTTTTCCGATTGACGTAGCTGAATTACCAAAATCAACTATTAAACTAGCTGTTAACAGCACTAGTTTTACTCCAAATGAATTTACCGTTAATCGCGGACAAGCCGTTAGTTTGGCGGTAACTAATACTAACACTAATACTTTTTCTGCAATTTTCCGTTTTGATGATCCATCTTTATCAAGTGTAGTTATAGGTTTATCTAAGGATGAAACTCGCTCCATTACATTTAACGCTCCTGATAAGGCTGGTGAATATACTTTCTATAACGCTATGTTTGACCATCGTTCTCAAGGTGCGGCTGGCAAGATGATTGTAAAATAAGTCAGAGTTTCTATTGATTTTTGGGCGGGCCTTATTGGTCTGCGGACAAGGGCCCGCCCAGTCAATTTTTTAAAGAGAAAATGATTATGAGAAATGGTGTAGTAATTCGTGGATTGTTCTTGATGCTACTTGTAGCTGGTCTTTTTGTTTTTGGCGTTAATTCAGGCTCAGCTGCCTATATTACCGCTGGCAATAGTCAGTGGCTCCAGAATGCATCCTCGATTTATTACGATTCTGGTAATGTTGGGATTGGAACGACTAACCCAACTTCTAAATTGCATGTTAATGGCACGTCTTATTTTGGAGGTACTAGATTTGCGACCGCACCAGAAGTTATAAACACTACTGATAGCGGTATAACTGTATTAAAAAATCTGGCTACTTTAAATGATGCCGTTAGCAGTGATTTAGGGGCTATCGTTGTAGACACTACTATTCCTTTTGTATCTAATCTTTATAATCAGCATACAATGAAATTTTCTGGTTATAATGGATCTGCGTTTGAATTTAGAATTGGTGGTTATTCTTATGGCGCACCTGGCTCAGAGATTTATACTGAAGGAAGATACTATAATACTTCTGTTGAGCAATTTGCGGGATCATATAGAGCTTACAAGAATAATACTACTGGTAATTTGTCTTTTGCTTTTGGGTCTGTTGATGCATCATATGGTAAAATTAAATTTTCTGTAGACGAGTGGATAAGCGGTCACAATACTCTTGCAGGTAATTATTCAGAAGGATGGACGGTTTCAACAAAATCTGACTTGTCTGGTTATACGTTATTAGCCACACTAACAAATGGTAATTATTTTAACACTATTAATACTGCTTATTTTGGTGGCTCCGTCGGCATCGGTACCACCAACCCCACCACTAAATTATTTGTTAATGGTGGCACTGGTGATGCAGTTAATGTTGGAGGAGGTAGAATTCGTGGTCTAAACACTACTCCAGTTAATGCCGATGAAGCTGTGCCTCTAACCTATCTACAAAGTAATTATGCTCCTATTGGTTCTGGAGCTGGATCTGCCTTTGTTCAAGGTGGTAATTCTTTTGGATCTATTGCTAACTTAGGCACCAACGACAATTATCCTTTAAATATTAAAACAAACAATGCTACTCAGATGACAGTGTTGGGTAATGGTAATGTGGGGATTGGGACTACTAATCCTTTGAGTTTATTACATCTTTATGGAGCAACTGGGGCAACTACTGAATATATAAAATTTACTTCCGCTGATGGTGGTGATATCAGGTTTGGTAAACAGACAGGAGTTAACAATGATGCCATTATTGGAACCTGGACTAATAATAATTTATCTTTTTATACAAATACAGGAGAGAGAGTGAGAATAACAAACACGGGCAACGTCGGAATCGGAACGACGAATCCTCAAACCAAATTAGATGTAACAGGGCCAGTCAATATTATAGGACAAACTATTAATGGGATTAGTCATTATCAGTTTGAAGGAGCGACTTATCGGAATCCTGGAGACTTTACTCCATCTCTGTTAATTAGACAAGATAACCCCAATCCAAATCCTAGTGGCTTTAAGCCTGCTTTATCTTTATACAATAATGATGGCTCGCTAAATACAACAGTAGGTCTATCTTTTGTTTCAAGAGGGCTCAACACAGGAACGGTTGCCGTAGAGTTAGGTGGAATAATGGCAATTAATGAAGTTAATGGTTCTGCTGGAGGTTGGGCCGGCGGGGGATTACTTCTGTATACTCAAAACCTTGGCACTAGAGTAGACGCTTTAAGAATTTTAACTGGCGGCAACGTAGGCATAGGCACTACTAATCCAACTACTAAATTATATGTTAACGCTGGCACCGGTGATGCAGTTAATGTTGGTGGTGGTAGAATTCGTGGTTTAAATACTACTCCAGTTAATGCTGATGAAGCCGTACCTCTAACTTATCTACAAAGTAATTACGGTACAAGTGCGAGTGAATTATGGAAAGGAACTATTAATGGAAATATCTGGAATGGTGACAGCGGTGCGGGAAATGTTGGTATTGGAACGACGAATCCTGGGGCTTATAGATTGAATGTTTCTGGAAATGGCCTTTTCTCTGATACATTAACTGTTAACAAAGGCGTTAAGTATGCCACACCAGCGGCTGTTTATTTTGAAAACATTGCGCTACAAAATAATAGTTCTATTCCTAGCGGCTTTATTAAATTTGTAACTCCTATTAGAACAAGTCATAATCAAATGTTCTCTGTGGACATTACGGGTTATGATTATAACACTGGCAAGAGCATTGATTTTACTGTTGTTGGTTACGCATATTCTGGTACGGACTCTATTATTAATCTTGGCTTTTCAAATCGTTCAAGTTTTAAAAGAGAAGTGAGGGCCGCGTTGGAGGATAGAGGTGATGGTTATCGCGTTTTAGTTATTGCCTTAGGCGCTAGTGATGTTGATGGAAATTGTAGCGAAGCTTGGTATTTTCAGAAATTTGGAGCAACGGTAAGGTTGTGGGCAGGGGCCTCAACAAGTTATACTGCTGACCAGTTTTCTTGGGTTAACGGGGAAGCCTCTTTAGCCGCTGGACACTTAAAAAGTAGTAATTTAAATAATCAACAATTAGACGGAGCCTTGGGAACAATTATAACCACAGGATCCGTCGGCATCGGCACTACTAACCCAACCACTAAATTATATGTTAATGCTGGCACTGGTGATGCAGTTAATGTTGGAGGAGGAAGAATTCGTGGTTTAAATACTACTCCAGTTAATGCTGATGAAGCTGTGCCTTTAACTTATCTACAAAGTAATTACGGTACAAGTGCGAGTGAATTATGGAAAGGAACTAAGAATGGAAACATTTGGAATGGCGATAGTGGTGCTGGTAATGTTGGGATTGGGACGACGAATCCGGTAGGCAAGTTGACTGTGGCGGGATCTGCTAATCAAGTGGATGTTTTAGTTGATGGTAATTTAAGAATATCTGGTGCAAGTAATCAATATTTGAGGTTTAATGACAATACTCATAGTTATATTGATATTGTTGGAGATAGTGGTATTTTGAAATTTAACAATCAAAACGTTGGGACAGCCATGTCAATTCTTTACAATGGTAATGTTGGTGTCGGTACGGACGCTCCGGTTGCAAAATTGACAGTTTATCAAGGCATGTCTGATTACAGCACTTCATTCACAGCACCTCATATTAGATTACAGGCTAGTACGGCGGTGGATAATACTGGTTTTGTCGGCATCACTTATGCCGGCAGTACTTCTGATACTTATGGTTGGTCGTCTGGAGCTTTAAGAAGTAATAGTGGGCAATCAAGTTTCATTTGGAAACATCACAGTGCTAGCGCTGCCGGTACAGAATGGATGAGAATTACTAATACTGGTGATATTGGCATCGGCACCACCAATCCAACCACTAAATTATTTGTTAATGGTGGCACTGGTGATGCGGTTAATGTTGGAGGAGGCAGGATTCGTGGTTTAAATACTACCCCAATTAATGCTGATGAAGCCGTACCTCTAACTTATCTGCAAAGTAATTATACTCCAACTAGTATGAGTGCTAGCGTTTATGCTACTTCAACTCCTTCTAGTTATAATGGTAATCAGGGAGGGTATACCAGCGCTAATGCTTTTTGTAGCGCAACTTTAGCTGGCACCCATGTCTGTACTTCGGAAGAAATATTGCAAACGATAAATGGTGGCAGTATTAGCTTGCCCGCCAATACTACTCTTTGGATAAATAGTGGACCTCCCGGTTATACGGTTAATGCTAATGATTGTATTGGTTGGACTAGTGCTAGTGCAACTAGTTACGGCACTGTTTGGGTTAGATTAGCCAGTGGCGATGGCTTTGGTGCTTTGAATAAGTGTGATGGTAGTCGCCGTTATGCTTGTTGTAAGTAAATTATTTTTTAAATCTTTTTGATATATAACTTTTTAAATATGAAATTATCAAAATTACTTCTAGTGTTAGTCGGATTTGGTCTCTTTATGGCTATCCCAGCCTTAGCAGACACCTCTACCCGTGGTTGTGAGACTAACACTTTAAAAAATGGCGAGTATTGTAACTGGCTGGAAGGGAAATCATGGTGTGCCGGCAATACTACTGTTTGTGCAGTTGAATCAACGACTGCTTGCCCCAGCAATCCTAGTAACGGAGCTTATGCCTTTAGTTGTAATTCTAATAATTGTGTTTTAACCTGTAATTCTGGTTATACGAATTGTTCGGGCACTTGTACGGTAACTGGTAGCTCAGCTAATTGTGCTACTTATAATACTTGTACATCGACTTGTACTGCCTGTAATTCTGGTTATACCTTATCAGGCGGTGTTTGTATCGCCGCTACTTTAAAGCTCGGTTCAGGCTCAGTTTCTGGTAATACGGTCATACAAGATTTAGCTAGTCCTCATGTGTATGTGTCTGGGAATAAATTAGGAGTTGGTGAATCTAATCCTAGTGCCAATCTACACATAACTTCTTCAACAGGCACAGAAGGTCTAAGAATTATCTCTAGTAATTACTCTCCTTTCATCATTCGTAATTCTGCTAATAATGCTGATTTATTTCGTATTGATCAAAATGGTAACATCACTGCTTTAGGTCTATTATCCGGATCAAATAATTATTGGAATTTAAGTGGTAGTAATTTATATGCCTCTTCAACTTCTTGGAATTTAGGTATTGGCACCACCAACCCAACTTCTAAATTAACAGTCCTAGGTACAGTTAACTCTAATAGCACTGTTACCGCCACTGGTTTCTGTATTGGTGCTGAGTGTAAAACAAGTTGGAGTGGTGACGGTTGGTCCTTAGATGGTAATACTGTTGGCAGGGTAACCTCAATCGGTACTCTAGATAATTATGATATGCCATTTTTAGCCAATGGTGTTGAAAGAATGCGTTTAATGAATAATGGTAATCTAGTAATCGGAGCAGCCACAACTGGTGTCAGATTACACGTTGAAAGTCCTCAAGGAGCAGTTGCTTTCTTTAAGAGCACTTTAAACGGAGGTAGCTATGCTGGTTATATCGGTAATGGACAAACATTCTCTGCTGAAGAATTTGGTTTATACTATGCCTTAAATGATACTCGTTTAGCCACTTATGATGTCACTAACTCCTTATTACTCTATGGTGGACATCTAAATACAGACGCTCGTTTAGTTATTAAGGAAAGCACTGGTAATGTGGGTATTGGGACAACCGCACCTAATAAAAAATTGGAAGTTAATGGGGACATCGGAATTACAAGAGGAAAGAGTATTATTGCTCAATATTCTGGCAGTGATAGAGCATATATTAAGTTTACAGATACAAATGATATTCAATTAAGTAATTATTATTCAACCGTTCTTCATATTGGAGGGGATTCAAATAGAGGCAACGTCGGTATAGGCACTACTAACCCAACTACTAAATTATATGTTAATGGTGGCGTTGGCGATGTAGTTAATGTTGGAGGAGGTAGGATTCGTGGTTTAAATACTACTCCAGTTAATGCTGACGAAGCTGTACCTTTAAGTTATTTACAAGGTAATTATGCTCCTAGTGGCGCTGCTTTTGTTCAGGGTGGTAATTCTTTTGGCTCTATTGCTAACTTAGGTACAAATGATAATTATCCTTTAAATATTGAAACTAATAATGCTATTAGAATGACAGTGTTGGCTAATGGAAATGTGGGAATTGGGATGACGAACCCAACTTCAATATTAGATATAAAAAGTCCAGTTACTCCAATCCTAACTTTATCATCTGGCTCCGGCACTATTCTTGCCGGCGATATTGTTTCATCACTTAATACTTATATACCAAATGAGGGGTCTGGAATAGCGAACAGGATAGTATCTTCAATTCAGTCTATTGCTGATGTTAATTATGAGGGAGCTCAAGCACCCACGGCATTAGCTTTTTTAACTCAGCCAGTAGGGGGTGTTGCAGTTAGTGAAAAAATGAGAATTACTGCTAGTGGTAATGTGGGTATTGGTACAACTAATCCAGGGACAAAATTAGAGGTCGTTGGTACATCAAAGTTTAATGGCCAAATTACTAATTCAACATTAGCAGGAACTGGTAATCGTTGTTTATATGTTGATGCCTCTGGTAATGTTTCCGCTAAAGGAGTTGACTGCGGAACATCTACGGGCGGAGATGATATGGGTAATCATATTGCTACTCAAAATATCAGACTAGGAAATTACTGGTTGTCTGGTGATGGCGGTAATGAAGGGGTCTTTGTAAAAGCAGACGGTAATGTCGGTATTGGCACGACGAATCCATCTTTCAATCTAGATGTAAACGGCTCCGCTAACATCAAAAATGTTCTTAGGTCTGATAATTGGCGTCATGTGTTATCCAAAAGCTTTACTTCTTCCGCTACTAACGGTTATTTGTTGACCACAGCCATACCTTATGACGGAGTGGCAAACAGAGGTATGCATTCGGTTAGAATAACTGGTTATGCTTATGGCAATCAAGAGCCTATTGATTTTGTGGTTAATTTTTATCTTTATTCTGGCTCAATTGGCCGTGGTTGGACTAATTTTGGCGCTTATGATCCGGGAACAGTTAGAATTTCTTACGAAGGCGGCTTTGTTAAAATTTGGTGGTCTAATATAATTTATTATCCTAACTTCGAAGTTTTTACTAGTACTAATGGCGCCCTTACTAATACAGACTCATATTTTGAAGGATGGAATATTACCGACGCCGTCTCACCAAGTACTTATGTAGACACTACTTATAAAAATGCTCAACCACAAGGGTTGACCATGGGAGGAAATATTATATTAAATAGTAACTGGTTAAGTGGAGATGGGGGCAACGAAGGAATCTTTGTGAATTCATCTGGCAACGTTGGCATCGGCACTACCAACCCAACTACTAAATTATATGTTGACGCTGGCACTGGTGATGCAGTTAATGTTGGTGGTGGTAGAATTCGTGGTTTAAATACTACTCCAGTTAATGCCGATGAAGCCGTACCCTTATCTTATCTACAAAGTAATTATGGCCCAAGTACAGCTGACTTATGGTCTGGCACTAAGAATGGAGATATTTGGAATGGAACTGCTGGGGTGGGTAATGTAGGCATTGGGACTAATAATCCTGCTGGCTATAAATTAAATGTTTCTGGTACAACTTATCTTAATGGTGCTGTGACTGTAAATGGCATCGCTAATGTTAATTCTAGCTTGGACTTCTCCACAGGCAGTAATAAGGCTATAAGTTATTATGGTCCTCTAGCCAATGGTTATTTTACTCAAATGCAAACTACTGCTACCTCTGGTTATGGAACCTATGGTCCGGTAACTTCTGATTGGGCTTTGTATAATAAGTTTAGTGGCACCAACACTAGAGGTTGGATTTGGCAGTTTGCTACTACTAACGTCGCTGCTTTAAGTGGGCAGGGAAATATGCAGATTGCTGGTAATTTCAATAGTCAAGGAAGTGGTACTAATTATTTTGCTGGCAATGTTGGAATTAATACAGCTAGCCCTGGAGCCTATAAATTAAATGTGGCTGGTTCAATTTATGCAACTGGTTTAGATATGGCTGGTAATATTACTATGAGTAATAATAATATTACAGGAGTAAATAAATTAACTGTTAATACAATTGATCCTCTCTATAATATCAAAGGAACAAATTATTCCACTTTTGCCTCAGCTATTGTTGGCGGCGTGAAAGAAGAATATATTGGTCGAGGCACTTTGCGCAGTCGCACAGCTTCAGGTGAATATGAGCTAGTGCTTGATTTCGACAAGTTTAAGGAGGGAAGTGACTTGTGGGTTTGGCATAAGGTGGTTGATTTTAGCCCAGAAAATGTTGAAGCGATAATCACTCCTTACGGTAATTATGCCCAAGTATATTATTTGATTAAAAATAATAGTATCGTTTTCCGTTCTGATAGAGTTGTTGATATTAGCTATCGTCTGTCTGGTAAGCGCAATGACTGGCAGCAGTGGCCAACTAAAGCAATTGATCAGGCTGAAAAAGCGGGTTTCATTATTGAATAATTTGAGCTACAATAGTATTAACTAAATTTAAAAAATAAAAGCTTATTTAAATTAATAAGCATTAGTCAAAAGGGATTAGTAAATAATTTTATTAGTTCCGACCTAAAAATATGGACAATAAAAACATGTCGAATGGGTCCAAAAACAAAAATCTTTTAATTATTTTGGGCTTAGTGGTCATTGTGGCAATTATTGTGGTAGCCGCTTTAATGACTCAAAAAGATGAAAGTGATGTTGTAAATAGTGATGTAGAAAATTCTTTAAATGTGGGCCCAGCTAGCGCCGATATTCCGGCAGATGCTCAGGCTTATGTGCCTACAGAGTTATCCCTAGATGAAAATGGTGAGCCGATTATACCTGACGCTTTAATTGATGCCATGGTAACTATTGAAGGTGCTAATCCAATTGCTAAGAATGGCATTGTAGTTACTCCGGCTGGTGAGGCCGTGCAAAATGACGCTGTGCCTATGTCACCAGAAGCTCCTAAACAGACATCTTCAGTTGTAGTTGAAGAATTGCCAGACAGTGTTATTAAATTGTCTGTTTCTGCCGCTGGTTTTGAGCCAAATCAAATTAGTGTCAAAGCGGGAGCTCCAATAACGATTGCTATTACTTCTACCGATAATTTCACTCATGTCTTTATGTTTGATGATAGTGCTTTAGGGGCGGTAGCAGTCGGTGTTTCTCCTTATGAAACTAGGGCCATTACTTTTAATAGTCCTAAGGAGGCTGGTGAATATACCTTCCGTTGTGATGTTCCTGGCCATGCTGGTCGAGGTGAAGTTGGTAAGATGATTGTGCAATAATTATTTCAGATTAAGGTCGTATATATAATTAATATTTTAAAACAGCCACCCTCGGAATCGGGAGGCTGTTTTTTTAGACAAATTAGGTAATTTATATTAGAATATAAGTAAGATATATTGAAAAATATTTATGTCCAGCAAAGAAAATAAGTCAAAGGAAATACTTAAAACTATTAAGTCCACAGACACTTCTTGGTTAAATAAACGTCTCGCCCCAAAATATTTTTGGCCTATTTTTGGGGTTTTGTTTTTTTTGTTTTTATTAAGTATTTTTAACTTGCTTTCACTATTACAGATTAGGCAGGAGATGAATAGAAATTTAGAAGACTTAAGAACAAATATTAGTTTAAGTCAGGATATGGCTACTAAAAAAAATAGTGATGAGTCATTATTTAGTACTTCCACGGCGCTTGATAATAATATTCCTACAGAAATATCCTCCTCATCGTTTGAAAATATACAAAATGACGAAGCTTCCTTGTCATCAGCTTTAATAAATATAGAAACTGGTGCTACTGATCTCGCTACGGCGAGTTCAGCGGCTACGCAGGTTATTCTAGTTAAGCCCATTGATAGCATTCTAGCCGCTATATTTGGCTCTAGTCCTCAAGTATCTAACAGTGATCCAAATGTTAAAGAAGTTAAGGTTGATAAGACAGTTTCAGTCCCAGCTCCTGATCCCTTGAAGATTAGTTATTCGAATGACTTTATCCCACCCATCTCTGAGCAATTACTCAGCGGCCGTTTAAGTAGTGTGAGCGACACCTTTTCTAGCCTGTCTAACATTAATCAGTCGGAAACTGATATGTTTTGGGATGAGAATATGACTGTTTTTGTTTTTCCCCCCGTGTATGAATTAAAAAAGCAAAGTGATTGTTCTGCTCCAGATTGTGGACTATCACGAGCGATGACTGATATTCAATCTAGCTGTCTTAGTCCTGGCTGTCTATCCAAGTCTAGTGAGAGCAAGTTGTCATTTGCTGGCAAAGAATTACAATTGCCACCAGTTTTTAAAGATAGAAAAATTAGTAAAATCAATATTTTCCCTTTAGCTAATTCCTGGTTGATTGGTATTGTGACAGGACCAAGTACAGCTGAGCAAGGCTGGGTTTATCGTTTTGATGGACTATCTTTCTCTCCTTTAATTACCAATGAAACTGAATATCAAATTAAGCCTCTTTTCCAAAAAGGGGGTGGAGAGATTGCTTTTGGTGGTGACAGCAAAGATTTTCTAGTTTTATATTCTGGTTATGATGCTATAGCTTATCGTTTCCGTGAGGGTGGAATTGAAGATGTTAGTAAATATTTTGGTTTGCGTGTTAGCGGTGGTGGGTTTAAGGCCCAAATATTGAGAATCGGAGAAGGGCAGTCCAGTATTTATTATGTTTGTGGCTTAGATGAGAATGAAGCTAAGATAATTAAGATTTGGTCAAAAGATGCTTTAAATAGTGCTGGCGCTCTGGATTTTAGCACTGTTTTTGCCGACTCTTCTTTTTATCCACAAAGTATTTTGTGTGGGATAAGCGATGTCCAAACGAAAAAATTATTGATAGCCGCTAAAATAAAAGATAGGTATGAGTTGTGGAATTTTCAAGATAAGGGCTTTGATAATAGTTCTTCGCGTCAAGTAACTTCCATTAATTTAAAGGATAATAATACAGAGCTAGTTAAAGCAGCCGTTATTTCTGATGTAGGGGTAGAAACTAAGTCTGGTTGTCCTGGTTCGAGCGCTAGTGTTTATTTAGCCAATGAAAGGGGGGCCTTTAATTATGTGAATACTTATTTATGGCATGGTTTTGCTAAATTAGGTTCAGAGTTATATTGGCGTTTTGTTTTTCAACCAGAGAATGACCCTTTTTATTCCCCCTGGTTTAGCCATATCAATCGTTTAAGCTATTTGTCCCCTGAATAGTGATTAGTTAAATATTATTGTTATCTTTATTTAAAAAGTGCTATAATAAAGTTATATTAGGAATTAATTTTTAAATTTTATGTCTTTTTTAAGGAGAAAATTTTTCGTTTATTTTACTCTAGCTCTAGCCCTATCCCTCTCTTTCTATCCTTTCTCAACAACCCAAGCAAAAACAATTAGTGCCGGCACCGCCTCGGACATTTTCTCTGTACCTGGTCAATTATTAAATGGTAAGTTAGCAGGAACTGGTAACCGTTGTTTATACGTTGATGCCTCTGGTAATGTCTCCGCTAAAGGAGTTGACTGCGGAACATCTACGGGCGGAGATGATATGGGTACTCATATTGCTACTCAAAATATCAGATTAGGAAATTACTGGTTGTCTGGTGACGGCGGCAACGAAGGTATAGCGGTTAGTAGCATTGGTCGCGTTGGTATAAATACTAATAATCCTGGAGCAGAATTACAGATTAGCACTCCTGCCTCGACTGAAGGTTTGCGCATTATTTCCGCTTCTGATTGGAGTCCATTAAATATCATGAATAGTGCTGGTACTGTTGATATCTTCAGAGTTGATCAAACTGGTTCTTTGGCGGTTGGTATTATACCAGGAGCAAGAGTTAGTGGGGCGGTTGGCTCGGCTACTACAGCTACTACTGCTACTACAGCTACATCTCTCGCTGCTAATGGCGCTAATTGTAGTTCTGGTTACTACCCTTTGGGTGTTAATGCCTCGGGTGCAGTTGAAAATTGTATGGCTATTCCTGCAGACTCTGATATTTATTGGAATGGATCCTCTGTCAGCTTAAATGCCTCTACGGGTCGCACTTCTTTAGGACTTGGCGCTTTAGCAACTATAAATTCTGTGGCTAATGCACAAATTACCGATGTTGCTTGGTCTAAAATCACTGGTTTTCCAACTGCTTGTTCGGCTGGACAGTATGTATCCGCTGTTGGCGGCACTTTAACTTGTTCTACCCCAGCTACCGGTTCTGATATTTATTGGAACGGATCTTCTACCGGTTTAAATGCTACTACTGGACGTTCTTCTTTAGGTCTTGGTGCTTTAGCAACTATAAATTCTGTGGCTAATGCACAAATTACCGATGTTGCTTGGTCTAAAATCACTGGTTTCCCAACTGCTTGTTCGGCTGGACAGTATGTATCCGCTGTTGGCGGTACTTTAACTTGTTCTACCCCCCCCTCAGGTTCTGATATTTATTGGAATGGCTCCTCTACTGGTTTAAATGCTTCCACTGGACGTTCTTCTTTAGGTCTTGGCTCTTTAGCAACTCAAAGTAATCTTGCCTGGTCACAATTAACTTCTTTCCCAACTGCTTGTTCGGCTGGACAGTATGTATCCGCTGTTGGCGGTACTTTAACTTGTTCTACTCCCCCCTCAGGTTCTGATATTTATTGGAGTGGTTCCTCTACTGGCTTGAATGCTACTACTGGACGTTCTTCTTTAGGTCTTGGCTCTTTAGCGACTCTAAGCACAGTTACAAGCTCACAAATAAGTAATGGAACTATTGCCGACATTGATGTTAGTTCCTCCGCTAATATTTCTGCTTCTAAAATTCAAAATGGTACTTATTTTATTACTTCCGCTGGAACTAATGGTCAGGTTTGGACTTCTGATGGGTCTGGAGCAGGTAACTGGGCGACTGCTGCTGGTGGCATTTCCGGTTCTGGTACAGCTAATTATCTGAGTAAGTGGACTGGTTCTAGCTCACAGGGAAATTCAATTATCTACGATAATGGCACTAATGTTGGTGTCGGTTTAGTGCCTACAGCTAAGCTAGATGTAAATGGTAGTTTTAGAGCAAACTCTTCTATTTCTTTTCCGCTTTTAGCCGCTGCTAGAGGTGAAACTTATGCCGTAACGATTGATGAGTCAGGAACCTTAGGCAGTACGGCTATTTCAGGAGGCTCAGGCTTACCTAGTGGCACTCAACATCAAACTATGCGTTATAACGGTTCAGCTTGGGCCGCGACTTCTAATCTATGGAATAATGGAGTAGTTGTTGGTATTAATACTACGCCAACTAGTTTGTGTGATATGACTACCAAATTAAGTGTAAATGGGACTATAAACACCTCTAAATTACACCTTACTAGAACTGATAATACGTCTTGCTATACGAGTGCCGACATAGCATATGATACGGGGACGGGCTATCTAAATTTTACTACATCGGGTAATGGTTATGTTTTTGATAGTCCTATACGAGCCGCTTATAAGTCTGCTGATAATTCTACTGGTATCACTAGCACCTTATATCTTATGGGTTGTAATAGCTTAGAATGCCACATGACTATTAAGAACGGAATTGTTACCGCTAATACTTGCCCTACTACTACTTGTGGAGCCCCGATAATAAAAGATTAGGAATATTATCGGTTATAAAAATATTATTTTATAAAGGCTGTCTATTAAGACAGCCTTTTGTTTATAGTTAAAATTTAGTATAATTTGCTTGTGGATATCTTAGTATTGACAAAAGTAATTAAAAGTACTAATCTTTAGATAATTCTTTAACATTATTAATTCGCAACCCCAAAAAAACAGATATCATGAAAAAAAACTTTTTTATTATCGCGACATTCGCAATGATGGCCTTATTTTTTGGCTCTTGCGATAAGGAGAATTCCTTAACTGAAACCACCTTTACCATCGATGCATCGGCTTTTCCAACGGCAACGGACCTCATGGTCCATTTAGTGTCTTCGGAAAGTACCGACGAAGCTATCACTATTGATGCCCGTATTGGTGAAAATGTGCTTAACATCACTGAAGGGGAAAAATTATCCCTGCAAGCGGACGCCTATTATTCTGTAATTTTATTTGACCATAATGGTCAGTATCTTGTACAAAATTTTTTTCCGGCGTCTGCCAACAAAATGTTAATTCAAGCTGAATAGTTATGGAAAACGCTCCCAAGGACCAAACTGATTTATGCACAAAGCATATTATCCGTTTGGTCCTTTTAATTTGTCTTGACATTTATCATTTTTTATTTTATATTAGTCCCATAACTTCTTTAACAATTTTAACCCTTAAAACTATACATCATGAAAAAGCTTGCCATTTTTACCTTTCTGCTCATAATGAGCATAGGACACCTTGTTTCAGCCCAGACTTGGGCGGAGTATGACACCCCTGCTTCAGCCACGGCTATTGCCGTGACAGATAATGCAATTTTTGTTTTTACGCCCGACCAATACTATCAGGTCGGATTTCCTCTCCCTGCTTCGGGCAGCACTTTACCCTGGGCACAAATGATAGTGCCTGGAACCGGCAGCATTAAGGCCGGAGTTGTTACCCCTGATGGCATCGTTTTTGCTCTAAGGGAAAACGGTGACCTATGGCGCTTAATTAACGGTCAATGGGAAAATATTTTTCCTGATCAAGTAATTGAGGGCCTGTCTGGCATTGCCGGCAATCGTTTTTTTGCCTGGTCAAGGTATAATATCTATGAATATCTTGGCGGTTTTACGCAGATGCCATTTGATGGCGCTAAAGTAATTACTTTCAATGAAGACCATGTCATGGTATTTACCGAAAGTTCTGGAAATTATTCTGGTTCAAATTCTTGGACATTGAGTCCAGCCGAGGACTTAAATAATTTCTATCCTACTGATGCCGCTATGACCGATGACGAATATGTTGTGGTTGGTAGTGTAATCAATAGTTTAGCTGCCTGGCATCAAAGTCCGCCGGACGCTTGCGTGCCCTTTACCCATGTATTAACGGAAGGAATAGTCAACTCGGTGGCTGCCACTAAGGATACAGCTTGGGCGGTTGGTCGTATCGGGCCAAAAGGCATGTTATTTAACACCTCAGATATGTCGGAAATTTATATTGTTCCGGAAAATGTTTGGCAGGTGAGAAATAATAATGTTGGTCTGGTAGCGGCTGTTAGTAGCAGCAAGTTGTATGTTCATGGTAGTACTATGATTGTTGGCTCACAAAAAACTTCTACCTCTACTGCCCCTCTTATTATCGCCCCGAACCCCATTGAAGATGGTTGCTTACGCATTATTGCTTCCGAGGCTTGTGAGGCTCGTTTAACTGATTTAACTGGCCGTCAGCTGGCTGGTGCTCTCTTAGAGAAAGGAAGTAACAATATTAATATCAGTTATTTGCCGACTGGTATGTATCTGTTAAATGGTACGAAAATAATCGTGCCTTAATACTTGCTTGTTCTTGTGTTTACGCCCGTTGCTAATTTTTGCAGCGGGCTTTTTTTATACAAAATACAAACAGAGATGTTGGGGATTTTAAACTTTAAGATTGCAGTCATTTTTTGAATATGTTATAATATTTTTATCACTCAGCAGGGTGAAATATTTAATTATTTATTTAATATTTATTATGCTAACTACGAAGCGGCGAAGTACTCGCCTAAGTGGACGAAGTACTCGCCCCTCAAGCTCTAATATGAAAAAAATTTCAATCGGTCCTTTGTTGGCTATTGTTGTGCTAGTTATTTTAACTGCTACTTATGTCTACATGACCTATCAGGTAAGTAGCCAGCAGAAAAAAATAGAAACTTTGCAAACAACAATCGCCCAGGACTCACAAACAGTTTCTGAGGTGGTTAATTTTATCAACGCTAGTGTAGCTGATACTCAAGCAGCTAGATAATAATAAATAATTTCTCTTTAAACCGTCTTGCTCATTTAGCAGCGGTCAAGAGCTACATTAAATCATATGAAAAAAGAATTAGTTTTCCCTTTAATCGTCGGTTTAGTTTTAGGTGTTTTAATAATGTTATTCTGGCAGCTAAATGTTAAGATGAATAACGGCTCTGCTCGTTTAGCTCAGTTAGAGCAGGCTACTAACGCTAATACTCAAGCTGTTACTGAAATTGTTAGCTTTATTAATCAGGCTACTGGTCAGACTGGTGCTAATGGTGCTGCTCAAACTCCAGAGGCAACTCCAGCTCAATAATTTTAAATTATCACTCTTTCAAAAACGCCCCAATTTAAGGGGCGTTTTTTGGTGTAATCTTTTTAAAGCGTCTGGTAGGGGCGTTTTTTATCCTCTTTTTAATGTGCTATAATAAGCATATAATTTATCCTTATGAATAAAATAGAGGCAAAATTAAGAATAGAAAAATTAAAGCAGGAGATTGATTATCACCGACGTGAATATCATGTTTTTGACCGGGAGACAATCTCGCCGGCAGCTTTAGATAGTCTAAAAAATGAATTATTTTCTTTGGAAAATGAGTATCCTGAATTTATTAGTGCCGACTCACCTACCCAACGTGTGGGTGGGGAAGTTTTAGATAAGTTTAAAAAAGTTGAACATAGTCGACCAATGATTTCACTTTATGATGCTTTTTCTGAAGATGATATGCGTGATTGGGTGAAAAGAAATGAAAATTATCTACCTTCTTTACTTAATAAAAAAAATAGTTATTACTGCGAATTAAAGTTAGATGGTTTGGCAGCTAATTTGCGTTATGAAAAAGGCCTGTTTATTCAAGGAGCAACTCGCGGCAATGGTAAGGTGGGCGAAGATATCACTCTTAATCTGCGCACGATTGAGAGTCTACCTTTGAACTTACACCGTCCGGAAGAAAAGGAATTAAAGGCCATTGGTTTTTCAGCTGCAGACATTTCTTTATTCTATGAATTGTTGGATGAAAGTACCATTGAAGTCCGCGGAGAAATAATCATGTTAAAGGAAACTTTTAAAGAGTTAAATTTAAAATATGCTCAAGCTGGGAAACCCTTGTTAGCTAATACTCGTAATGGGGCGGCCGGTTCACTGCGTCAGCTTGATCCAAAAATAGCGGCTGAGAGAAAGTTACATTTTTTTGCTTATGATATTATTTTAGGTAACTATGAACGGGGTGAAATATTACATAATCGCGCTCAAGCTGATTTATTAGTTGAGCTTTTGGGTTTTAAGCGGGTGAAGAATAATAAGATTGGTGCTGGCTTAGATGAGGTCTTTTCTTTTCAAAAGAAATGGGAAAAACAAAAAGAATCTTTGCCCTTTTTTATTGACGGGGTAGTAGTTAAATATGATGACTTAGACTTGTGGAATCAGCTAGGTGTCGTGGGTAAGGCTCCTCGTTATATGATGGCCTATAAGTTCTCAGCCGAACAAGCAACCACTAAGCTTTTAGATGTTGTCTGGCAGGTGGGACGAACAGGAGTATTAACACCAACAGCAATTTTAGAACCAGTTAACTTGGGCGGGGTGACGGTTGCTCGTTCAACTTTACATAACTTAGATGAAATTAGACGTCTAGATTTATTTTTAGGTGATACGGTGATTGTGGAAAGAGCAGGGGATGTGATTCCAAAAATAGTTTCAGTACTAACTAATTTACGTATTGGTAAAGAGAAGAAAATAACAGTTCCGACTCATTGTCCGCGTTGTGATGCTGAAATTAGTAAAGAAGAAGGAGCCGTTGCTTATCGTTGTTTAAATAAAAACTGTTACGCTATTAGTTTAAGAAAATTATCACACTTTGCTTCTAAGGGGGCAATGGATATTGAGGGTTTGGGCCCTAGAATTGTCGAGACTTTAGTGACTGAAGGTTTGCTCGAAGATGCGGCTGATATTTTTCGTCTACGCGCCGAAGATCTTCTTGGTTTAGAAGGTTTTGGTGATAAGAAAATTGCTAAGCTCTTAGCTGCCATTAATGAAAGAAGATCAGTAGCTTTAAGCCGCTTTATTTTTGCTTTAGGTATTTTGCATATTGGCGAAGAAAGCGCCCAGACAATCGCCTTGGAGTTAAGTAGTCGTTTAAAAGGAGAGTTAATTAAGCCTTCAGTGTTATTGAAGACAGCTTTGTCTATTAATTTTGAAGCCTGGACAAATTTGAATGATATTGGCCAGGTAGTGGCGCAAAGTTTGGTTGATTATTTTAATTTTAAGGAAACTGAGAGCTTAATGCTGAAATTTGAACAGTTTGGTCTTAACTTATTGCCGCCACTTAGCACTAGTGGTCATCTAGAGGGCAAGAGCTTCGTTTTAACGGGTTCTTTGCTTAGTTTGACAAGACAGGAGGCAAAAGATAAAATTAAAGCCAAGGGAGGGAAAACTAAGGAAAGTGTCAGCGCTTTACTTGATTATTTAGTACTTGGAGTTGAACCTGGTTCAAAGTTAGAGACTGCTCGTAAATTAGGGGTGAAAATATTAAGTGAAGAGGATTTTTTAAAGTTAGTGCAATAAAAAATACCTCTTCCGCAGAAGAGGCATTTTTTCCAGATACAGGAACAACAATTGATACTGTTTATATTATAATATATTTAGAAAAATAGTCAATTTGTTTTTTGGCGGAGAGCAGAGGAGTCGAACCTCATTCCTATCGGAACCAGACAAGTATCAACTGTTGATGTTAACCGTAACATTTTACTCTCCGACCAATTTATAGTAGCAAAAACCACATGAAGCTAGTGTAATAATTTTATGAAATTCAAAACTGCCGACATACAACATATTGCTGATTTAGCTCGTCTGGACTTAACTCCGGCTGAGTTGAGTATGTATGGAGAGCAGTTGTCAGCTATTACTGCTTATATTGATCAACTGCAGGAGGTAAAAACAGAGGTGGTAATTAATAATACAGATTTACATAATGTTTGGCGTGAGGATACAGTGCTTGATTGGGAAGATGCAGGCAAGCAGATAGCTTTAGCACAAGGAGAGCGAGAAGGGGGCTTATTAAAAGTTAAACGTGTTTTATAATATGGATGCACAGATGTTAACGATCGCTCAGGCGAGACAAGAATTAGATAAGGGCAATGTGAGTGCGGTAGAATTAACCCGTGCTTGTTTGCGTATCATTGAAGCTCTAGATGATAAGTTAAATGCTTGTCTTTTAGTTGATACTGAGGGGGCCTTAGCGGCGGCAGAAAAAGCTGACGAGCGTTTGCGTCAAGGCGAACGCGGGGCTTTATTAGGTATTCCATACTTAGCCAAAGATATTTTGATGACTAAGGGCTTAAAAACAACGGCGGCTTCAAAAATTTTAGAAAATTATATTGCTCCTTTTAGCGCCACTGTAATTGAGCGCTTAGAAAAGGCGGGTGCTATCTTATTAGGTAAGGCAAACTTGGATGAATTTGCTCACGGTTCTTCAACTGAGAATTCAGCCTATGGTGTTACTAAAAATCCTTGGGATTTAAGTCGCGTGCCGGGCGGTTCTTCGGGTGGAAGTGCGTCCGCAGTAGCGGCTGGCTTATGTTTTTTTGCCTTAGGGACAGATACAGGCGGCTCTATTAGGCAGCCAGCTAGTTTTTGTAATCTAGTTGGTTTAAAGCCTAGTTATGGACGAGTTTCTCGTTTTGGTTTGCTATCTATGGCTTCTTCAACAGATACAGCTGGACCTTTAACTCGTAGTGTTGAAGATGCTGCCTTAGTTTTAGGAGTAATTGCGGGCAAAGATGAGCTTGATGCCACTAGTTTAAATTTACCAGTAGAGGATTATGCAAAAGATTTAAATCAGGGAATTAAGGGTTTGCGCATCGGTGTAGTGCGTAGTGATTTAAATGATGGCTTGGACAAGGAAATTAAAGAATCTTTCGAGAAGTCTTTAATATCAATTCAGAAAGAAGGGGCAGAAATTATTGACATTGAATTACCTTATAGTAAATATAGTGTGCCAGTCTACTATGTAATTACTCCAAGTGAGCTTAGTTCTAATTTAGCCAGATTTGATGGTATTGGCTGGGGTATGTCAGTTGAAGAATCGCATAATTTGTTATCTTTCTACAAAGAAAATAGAGGGCATGGTTTTGGACCGGAGGCTAAGCGTCGAATTATGCTTGGCACTTTTGCTTTAAGCGCTGGTTACGCCGATGCTTATTATAAGAAAGCACAAGCGGTGCGAGAATTAATTAAGCTTGATTTTGAAAACGCTTTTAAACAAGTTGATGTAATTTTAACTCCAACTGCACCTCACCCGGCCTTTAAAATTGGTGCTCAAGTAAACGATCCTTTAGCTATGTATTTGGAAGATATTTATTTAAGTGGCGCTTCTTTAGCGGGCTTGCCGGCCATCTCTGTGCCCGGTGGTTTTGTTAGCGAAGAGGGTAAGGACTTGCCCTATGGTTGGCAGTTTATCGCTCCGATGATGCAAGAAAAATTGTTGTTAAAAACAGCTGCTGCTTGGGAAAAAATTAATAATTATTCTAAACGCCGTCCAAGTTTTTAAGTTAAAATTTATTTTTTATTTTATGGAAGCCAAAAAAACAAAGAAAGTCATGATGATGTTAATGTCGGTTGCAATTTTGATATTTGCGGCTGTTTTATATCTAAATAATCATCTTGATTCTAAAAAACAAAATGAACACACTGATTTGCCACAAGATGAATCTTCGTTAATGTCAGGCGTCAAGCAAAGCTACCTTAGTTCAAATAATCCCGTGCTTGAAGAAGGTGATTTCTATGTAGGTAAAAAAGAGGCTGATCTTAAGATTTTTGTCTATGAAGATTACACTGATGTTTTTAGTGCGGAATTAAATAAGTCATTAGCTCAAGCTAAGGACGATTTTGGTGATAATATTTTATTTATTTATCGTCCTTTTAACATTAAGCACGATAACACCGCTATTAATGCAGCCATAGCCTTAAGTTGCGCGGCTGATCAAAATAAAGGTGAGATTTGGCGAGAACAATATTTTAGCGAGCTTATAAATAATAACTTAACAATTGATAATTTTGATGTTTGGGTAGATGAGTTAAAATTGAATAAGGATGATTTTCAGGTCTGCTTGACTAATCAGTCGAAACAGGAAAGAATAGAGAAGTTAATGTCGCAGGCCGCCTCTTATTCAGTCTATGGCGCCCCAACACTGTTTGTTGATGAAGAGATGATTGTTGGCGCTCGTCCTTATCAAACCTTTACCGATTCTAATGGTGATGAAATTGAAGGTTTAAAACAAGTAATTGAAAGACAATTAAAATAATGCTATTTTAAATAGCATCACTGGAGAGTTCGCATAGTGGTCGAGTGCGCTCGCTTGGAAAGCGGGTATACCTTAATCGGTATCAAGGGTTCGAATCCCTTACTCTCCGCCAAGACAATTTAGTATCGGATAGACCCGATATCATAGCTAGTAATAGCTAAAAAAAAGAACTTGATTAATGTCAAGTTCTTTTTTTTCAGTCAAGGAGTTTTGAAATAAGGGGAATTTTTAGTTCGAATCCTTATTGTTTGTCTACTATTTTTCTTTTATCTTTTCTTATATCTAGTTGTTCTACCCACACCAATCCGCTCAATCCACTTTAATTGCAGTAATTTATTTAAGACCTGATTAATTGTCGGTCTAGGAATACCAGTTGTCTGAGAAATTTCTAGCGGAGTAACAACCCCATCTTGTTTTGATATATATTCCCAAACGATATCTTGTTGTGGCGACAAAAGACGGGCCACCTCTTCATGAGAAATTATGTTAATAGCCTTTTCTGATTGTTCCAAGATGATCTTCAAGAAAAAAGTTAACCAGGCAGTGATATCTTCCTTGTCTGTTCGTAAAGTTTTTTGGCTAGCTCTTAGGGCAATATAATATTCAGGTTTATTCTCTTCAATCAATTTCTCTTGAGAGACATAAGGCATATATTCATAGCCATGTTGCAACATTAAAAGATTACTTAATACTCTGGATAATCTGCCATTACCATCAGTAAACGGATGGATGTGTAAAAACTCCACTAGAAAATTTCCAATGATAATTAATGGATGAGCTGATTTTTCTAAAAAAGCAGTTTGTGTCCATTCAACTAACTCTTGCATTTCTTTTGGTGTTAGCCAAGGAGTTGTTGTGTCAAATAATATTTCTATCGGTTCGCCAGTTGGTGACACCATCGCTACTTTATTTTCATCTTTTTTATATTCACCACGATGCAATTCATCTTTCTCGGAATATTTTAACAGTTCACGATGAAAAAATTTAATTGTACTTTCGGCAAAGGGGATTGATTTGTATGATTCAAAAACATTAGTTAGTAAATCAAAATAACCGCGTGCTTCTTGTTTGTCGCGGTCTTTAAATTTTTTCATGGAGAGTCCTCTCATTAATCGTTCTACATCTTCATCTGACAAATTTGATCCTTCGATTCTAGTTGAAGCTCCGGTTGAAGTAATTAAAATAGATTTTTTCAAATTACCAAGAGTTTGTTGATCTAGTTTAGCGCCATTTACCCATTTGCTCTTTAACACATCTATCTTATTAACTAACTCAAGAATATTTTGTGGAAGTTTATTTATTCTATTGTCGAATTTATTATACATAATCTTATATAAGTTATATATTAGATTATATAAGATTATGTATGAAATTGCAAGAGCAGACCAGAATACACCCGAGTTTTTAGTAGTTATATTCAAGATTATTAGCTAATATGAAATAAAATAAAGTATCGGAGCGACCCACTTAGTTCGAATCGCTCACTCTCCGCACACAGGGACGAGGTGAGCCTAAAAGCTCATCTCGTCCTTTTTTATGGAGCTTTTTGAAAGTTCGAACGTGCTCATTTTAGTGTTTAGGAGTTTCTGTGATTTTTGTATTGGTAGTAGCTATTTAAAGGTTAATATTTCAATTTTTTCATCGTTTAGAAAAAAGTTCGAACCGAGTGAAGAAAATATCTCTCTTTTCTCTTCGGCGTCTCTTTTTAAGAATTTATTTAGACCGTGGCAAGACAGTTCAAAAGTTTTCTTGGTAAGTTCTAATACCGATGAAAAGCCCGACTAACTTTCTTGTCCATTTTTGACTTTTAGGTGTTTTTATCTTAGAATATAGTTATCTAAAATTTTAATAAAATTGTTAAAATGGAAACTTTTAAAAATAAAATTGCAGAAAGTTTAGCAAAAAAAACAAATATTGATTTTAATATTTTAAGTGAAGTAATAGAAGTTCCTACAAATGAAGAATTTGGTGATTTTTCTTTTCCATGTTTTCAATTATCAAAAATATTAAAAATTGCCCCAACAATTGTCGCTAAATCAATAGCTGAAGATTTAGAAATAAAAGGAATAGAAAAAATTGAAGCCATAGGCCCTTATATTAATTTTTTTATTGATAAGAAGAATCTGGCTAATGTAGTGATTAAGAACATTTTAAAGAAAGGAGATAAATACGGGTCTTCTTTAGTTGGCATCGGGAAAACAGTGGTAATTGATTTTTCTTCGGTAAATATTGCAAAACCTTTTCATATTGGACATCTTAAATCTACTGCAATTGGGAACTCTTTATATAAAATTTATTCATTTTTAGGCTATCAGTGTGTTGGCGTTAATCATGTTGGTGATTGGGGCACACAATTTGGAAAATTAATTGTAGCTTTTAAGAAATGGGGAGATGATAAAAAAAAATATTCTGTAAAAGATTTAGTTAGTCTTTATGTTAAATTTCATAAAGAAGCAGAAAAGGACGAGGGGTTAAATGAGGAGGCAAGAGGTGTCTTCAAAAAATTAGAGGCTAACGAGATTGAGTACGTATCTCTTTGGAGGATGTTCAGAGAATTAAGTTTGAAAGAGTTTAAAAGGGTTTATAAACTATTAAATATTAAATTTGATTCTTGGAATGGCGAAAGTTTTTATAATGATAAAGTTGGAGATGTTGTTGCAATGTTGGAGGAAAAAAAAATGTTGGAAAAAAGTCGGGGTGCTTACATAGTTGATCTTGAAAAATTTAATATGCCCCCATGTATTGTTAAAAGAAGCGATGGGGCTTCTCTTTATGCAACTAGAGATTTAGCGGCAATATTTTATAGAAAAAAAGAATATAATTTTTACAAAACTTTATATGTTGTTGGCAACGCTCAACAATTGCATTTTAAACAGATATTTAAAGTTGTTGAATTAATGGGTTTTGGTTGGGCAGACGACTTAATACATGTTGATTTTGGAACCGTGAGTCTTCAGGAAGGTGCAATGAGCACGAGAAAAGGAATTGTAGTTTATTTAGAAGATGTATTAAATGAATCTATAATAAAAGTAAATGAGATTTTAAAGAATAAAGGTTTAACAAGCACTGAGCAGAATAGTTTGGCAAAAAAGATAGGAATTGGAGCAGTAATTTTTAGTGCATTATTTGTAGGTAGACAGAGCGATTCTACTTTTTTGTGGGAAAAGGTTTTAAATTTTGAAGGAGACTCATCCCCGTATGCTCAGTATACTTATGTTAGAATTAGAAGCCTTATTAAAAAGGTTAACAAAAATATTAATAATAATATTAATTATTCCTTGCTTTGCCATGAAAATGAACTCTCATTATTAAAACTGTTGTCAGAATTTCCTAACGTAATTACAGAGGCGGCCTCAAGATACGAGCCGTCTGTTGTCGCGCGATATGTAATTGAGTTGGCAAAATATTTTAATAAGTTTTATCATAATTGCCCTGTAATTAATTTAGAGAATGAAGATCTTCAAAACGCTCGCGTCTCATTATGTGTAGCTACTAGTATTGTTATTAAGAGCGGTTTGAATCTATTAGGTGTCGATTGCCCAGAAAAAATGTAATAAGTTTAAGAATATGAAAAAATACAAATCAAAAAATGTTAATATCTGGGCTAGTAATGGTTTTGAGATGGATAACCAATTAATTGAAATTATTGAGAGAAAAGGTGTCGGACATCCAGATACTATTTGCGATATTCTCGCCGAGAGAATATCTCAACAATATTCAAAATATTGTATTGATCATTTTGGGGTGATTTTAAGGCACATGGTTGATAAAATTGCTATATTGGGAGGAAAGTCAAATGTAACTTTTGGTGGAGGTGAAATGATAGAGCCTATTCGAATACTTTTAAATTGCCGGTTCACTAAAAATGTTGGTGATAAAAATATTCCTTATTTAAGTATAAGCAAGAAGGTGATATATGATTTTTTTAAGGAGATAATGCCAGAATTTGATTCAAAAAAATGGATAAAAATAGTTAATAATATTCATTTTTCTCAAGGTCCTGGTGTAGTTTACGAGTCAGACGGCAAAACAAAAAATGAAAGAGAATATTTTTTTGCTGCTCCAGAAAAAGATTACTTGAGGCATCATGGTAATAATGCCCGATCTAATGACACTTCAACGGCAGTTGCTTACTCTCCTCTTAGCAAATTAGAGCAATCAGTTTTGTTTATTGAAAAAAAGTTGAATAGTCAAGAATTCAAACAGAAACACAAATATGTTGGTACTGATATCAAAGTAATGGCGACTCGAGCTAATAGTGAAATTTTTATTACTGTTTGTGTGCCATTTATTTCTAAATATACCCCCGATTTAGAATTTTATTTAAGTAAAAAAAGAGAATTATCAAAGATAATAAAAAATGATGTAAAAAAATTTTTTGGGACTACGACAAAATTAGGAGTTTTTATTAATACCAGGGATAATGTATCCAATTCTGATCTTTATTTGACATTAATTGGAAGCGCCATTGAAAGTGGCGATGAGGGAGTTGTCGGACGTGGCAATCGATATAATGGCCTAATTACTTTTGCAAGAAAAATGAGTATGGAGGCGTGTTGTGGTAAAAATCCAGTTTATCATGTAGGGAAAATTTATGCGGCCTGCGCAAAATTAATTTCAGAGAAAATTTATGAAAGTATGACAATTGAAAACACTGTTTATATGACATCACAAATGGGGAGGCCATTATCTGATCCTTTATGTATTAATATAGAGCTGGCTGTTAGTGATATCTCCGATATTCAGCGTAACGAAATTAATTTTATTATTAAAGAACATTTAAATAATTTTAATAGCATAACAAATAGAATAATAGGCGGAGATATAGTACTATATTAAATGAGAAATTTTATTAATTACAATAATACTGATTTTGAAAATTTAACCGATGGTGTCATCACCAAGGAATTAGAGGAAAAATTTCATTTTGAAATCATCTCCATGTCCCATATTGATACCGGACATGTGAATAAATGTGTTGTCGTTGAAACACAAGAGAATACTTTTTTTTGTAAAATTTCCCCCTTGTGGTATAAAAAGTCTTTATCAAGGGAAAAATGGTGTCTAAATAAATTATTAACTAGAAAGGTATTGGTGCCAAAAATAGTTGGTTTGGTGGAAGATAATAATGAGAATATTCCCGGTCATGAAATACTTGTTTTGGAATATATTCCTGGTAAATTAATAAGCCAGTTGCCAAATATCTCAGATGATATTTTAGAAAAAATTAGTAAAGTATATTGTTGTCTACATTCCTTTGAAGTTAAAAAATTTGGATGGTTAGACCCTAACTTTATTGGAGATAAAGATGGATGGTTGGATTTTTTATTAGATATAGAAAATTTAGATTTATGTAGGTCTATTTCTAAGGAATTAAATAAAAAAATAAATTTTCTTTTAAATAATTTAAAGAAATTTGATTTTAAAAGTTTAAAAAATGGGCGCTTGCTTTACGGAGATTTTAATTTAGATAATTTTATTTTATCTTTGTCAGGCGAAATTTATGCCTTAGATTTTCAAAATTGTTTTAGTGGCGACCCTCTTTATGATTATTCCATTATTATTGATAAATACCCGTCATTTGTTAAATTTTTAAATTCTGAACAAAAAATACAAAAGAGACTTCTTAAATTATATACATTGCGTTATTTACTCACAAGAATCTCTTATTTTATACAAAAAAATGATTTTGAATTGACTAATTTTTATATAAAAAGGTTTAATTCCGTTTATCAAAAATTAAATATTATTTAAATAAGATGTATAAAGGCAATTTATTCAACTATATTAAAACAGGACAAGAGATTTCTTTTTATTTAGTTAGACATGGAGAATCAGCAACTAATATGGATAGTAGTTTATTTTTATCTAATTGCGATTACCCCATGACTAAAAAGGGCGTCAGCCAAATCAAAAAATTAGGGGTGAACATGGACAAAAATATTAATAAATTTAATTATATTTTTTGTTCGTCTATGTTAAGATCGCGTCAAACAAGTAATATTTTAGCTAAACAATTTCATTTAAATACAAAAAATATCTACGTTAGCACTAATCTTAATGAACTTAATATTGGTGAGTGGAATAATAAGAAGAAAAAAGAGTGTTTAAGCAACAGGAATAAGGGCAAACTTTTTGATTTAGACAAGTGGTTTTCAACTTTTGAGGGAGAATCGGGGATTAACTTACAAAATAGAGCTCTGCAATGGATCGAATCGGAGATATTAGCTTTAAAAATAACAAAAGATACTAAAATTTTAGTATGTGCTCATAGCTATTGGATTAAGTTATTTTTGCAGTTGATTTTTAATTTTGATTATAAATATGTAAATAAAATAAAAATTGATTATGCTAGTGTATCCTTATTAAAGTTAAATGATGAGGGATGGAGCCTTGAGTATCTTAATAATAAATTCTAGCATCATTAAAATAGTCATTATTAAAAAATAATTAATATGAAGTCAAATTTTGTTTTATTAAAAATTTATTGGGACAACTTTATTAAGGTTAATCATTTAAATAAAGATCAATTATTTAATAATTTTGAAAAGAACCATTTTAATTTTTTAAATAATATATTTAATAAAATTTTAAATACCAATGGCAGTATAGTTGAATGTGGTATTGGTTACGGAAAAAGTTTTTTAATCTTTTCCGAACTAATAAAATCAAATAAAGTAGACAAGAATTTGTGGGGGTTTGATTCGTTCGAGGGGTTCCCTGAACCTAGTGATTTTGATAAATCTAGCAGAAATCCCCAGAAAGGCGAGTGGGGGAAATCATCACCAAAGTTAATAAAAAATCTTTTAAGAAATATCGAAGAAAATAATTCTCATTTAAAAAATGTAAATATTGTAAAAGGTTTCATAGACAAAACCTTACCAAAGTATAAAAATAATATTTGCTCAATATCCTTATTGCATCTAGATTTAGATCTTTATGATTCATATAAAACAGCATTAGAAAATTTATGGGAAATTGTTATAAAAGGAGGTGTTGTAATATTTGATGAATATAGACATCCAAAATGGCCTGGAGCAACCATGGCAATAGATCAATTTTTTAAAAATAAAGGACAAGTGATCATAAAAGATAATCAATCTAACAGGCATTATTTGATAAAAAAATAATTTACCTTATCATTTTTTGTAGCGATTTTTTGTATTTTATGCCAGTTCCATGATTATAAAAATTTTAGATTGGCTAATATTAATAATAATTTATCAAAAAAGTTCGAATAGCGCCTCTAACACCCCTCAGAGATAGAATAGGCTAATATTAGTCTATTTTTTTGTTGTGACACGGAATAAATACTCTTGTTTTTATTGAATTGTGACCAGATTGTGACTTAAAAATTTAATGTTTTTGTAATTCAGCTTTTTGCAATTTATCTTATTACACAACAATAAAGAAGAAAATATTTTTAAAAGCGTATTATTTAAAGAGATGGTTAAGGCTTTCTTTATCTTATTAATTTGCTTTTAATTAAATACAAATACATGAAAAACAAATTTATTAAACAGAAAATTGCTTTTTTTGCAATAAGTCTTTTTTTTGTTTTAACGATTTCCGCTTGTTCAGTTTCTCAGCAGAGTACAAGTAATTCTAACGCTAGTGAAAACAATGCATCTGCTGTACGTAGGCCAGATTTTGGTCAACCCGATAGAACGGCTGACACAAGAGGCATAGTTAAGACTATTGTTGGCAATGAGGCTACTATTTTAGAAGTAGCCATGAATTCAGGTCGTGGCACAGCCTCCTCTACCAATCCTACGGCAGAAAAACCAGCAGTTTCTTTAGCTGGAGGCTCAACGGGCGCTCCTACCGGTCGCGGTGAAGGTGGTTTTATGGGGGGTGGAGGTCCTGGTGATGTTAGCGCTCGTAGTGATATGTTGGCAAATCTTAAAGAAATGAGTACCGGGGAAGCAAAAGTAATAATCCCTGTGGGTATTAGAATGTTAAAATCAGATTCTGCTAGCGATGGTAAGCGTGAAATGATTGAAGCTAATTTATCAGATATAACTGCAGACAAGACATTAACAATTTGGTTAGATCAATCTATAAGTGACAGAAAAGTAGCAGAGTTTGTTTTAATAAATTAAATTTAGCCAAGTTTAATAAGAGAAAGATATGGAAAAATCAATTATTGAAGAGAGTAAAAAGGCTCGTCGTGGTTTTTGGGGGAAGTTAATTCGTAGTAAAATATTTTTAGCTTTGCTTGTTATTTTAATTGGAGCGGTAACTTATTATCTTATTAGTAATAAAAGTAATCAAAATAACAGTGAGGTTATAGTTCAAAAACAAGCAGTGGCTGCAATTGAAGATTTAAAAATATCCATTAGCGCTAGTGGTAAGATAGTGGCTAAAGATGGAGTTGAATTATCTTTTCCGGTAAGTGGTAGTCTTGAAGTAGATAGTGTCTATGTTAATGAGGGTGATGAAATAAAAAAAGGTGATAAAGTGGCTTCAGTTAAAACAGAGAGTCTTAATTTTGAACTACGTAGTGCCTATAATAACTATCAATCAGCATTGGCTTCATATAATTCTAAAGTAGCCCCTGCCTCTGATAGTGAAATTTCAAAAGCTAAGTCTTCAATTGAGCAATCTGAGGCTTCCTTGGAACAGGCTCAATTAAGCTTAGAACAGACTAAAGTGAGCGCTGCTAATACGATTGCTAACGCCGAGGCTTCGCTTAAAACAGCTAAAGATAATTTAGATTTAAATAGTAGTATTGAGGATAGTGAAGCAGTTAATAATGCTTATAATAATTTATTGACTAATATAAAATCAGTAAGCATTTTATCTTTAAAGGTATTAAGAGATTCTGATAGCATTATTGGTGTTGATGATACAAATATAAATAGTGAATTTGAAGCAGTTTTAGGGGCAAAAAATTCTACCTCTTTTTCTTCATCTAAAAATAGTTATCCTTTATCTAAAAATCTAGCCCAACAATTAGAGTCATATTTATTTACTATTAACGCTTCTGACCATTATGCAATCGATCAGGCGTCGGATAAAGCAAAGACTCTTTTAGATTCATTACAGTCCCATCTATATAACATGCAAGACTTGGTTGATGCAACTATCACCTTCGTGGGCCTTTCTCAAAGTAAGTTAGATGGCTTTAAATCAACGATTAGCTCTAATCGTTCTAGTGTTAACTCTGCTATATCTTCTTTGAATGGTTCATTGCAATCAATTAGCACGTCTAAGAATAGTTTGAGTCAATATCAAAGTTCATATGATAAGGCAATTCGTGATTTGGATTTAGCTAAGAGTCAAACAGAACAGAATATTAAAAATGCAGAAATATCTCTCCGTTCTCGTGAATTGTCATTAGAACAATCAAAAAATGATTACGCTGATTTGATTGCTCCAATTGATAGTTATGATTTGAGTTCTGCTAAGGCGCAACTTACCTCAGCGGCCATTTCCGTTGATAAGGCTAAATATAATGTTGATCAGGCAACATTAATTTCTCCAATTGATGGTGTTATTTCTCAGTTGAATTACAAACAAGGAGATATTATTTTATCAGATAGTGCTAAAAAAATGGCAAGTATAATTAATAAGGATACTTTATTTATTGAAGTAAATATAGAAGAGGCTGATATTAGTAAGTTGGAGGTTGGACAAAAAGCCAGGGCTTCTTTTGATGCAGTAGATGATGTTGAACTTGACGGTGAGCTTAGTTTTATTTCTATGACATCCGAAACTAGTTCTAATGGTATTGTCACTTATTTAGTGCGTATATTAATTAATGATGTCGCTGATTCTCCGGTGCGAGAGGGAATGACGGCTAGTGTAGATTTTATTACGGCAGAAGCTCAAGATGTTTTGGCCATCCCAGTGGCAGCTATCCGAAATATTGCTGGTAGTCCATCAGTGGAGAAAGAAGACGGTTCAATAGTGAATGTAGTTAGCGGCTTTACGGATGGCAAAAAAGTAGAGATTATTAGTGGTTTATCTGCTGGCGATAAGATTGTTTATTAGAGTTTGTAATATATAACTATTGTCTATGGAAAATTTAGCGATTAAACTTGAGGGGGCTAAAAAATCATATTATTTAGGTAATGGTGATGAAATCCCTGTATTAAAAGGGATTGATTTGTCTATTAAACAAGGTGAGTTTGTTGCTATTATGGGTGAATCAGGTGGTGGAAAAACAACCTTACTAAATATAATCGGTTGTTTACATCCACTATCAGAGGGAAAATATTTTTTAGAAGGTGAAAATATTGGCGATGTTCGAGACGACTTTACCCTCGCCTTTATTCGTAATAAAAAAATGGGTTTTGTTTTTCAACAGTTTAATTTGTTTACTCGTTTATCGGCTTTAAAAAATGTTTCTTTACCAGCTCTGTATGCTGGTGATCCAGTCAGGGAAAGGGAGGATAGGGCAATCAAACTTTTATCATCACTGGGAATGAGTGAGAGAATCAATCATAAGCCGGGAGAGCTTTCCGGCGGGCAACAGCAAAGAGTAGCCATATCTAGAGCCCTTATCAATAACCCTGATATAATATTAGCAGACGAGCCAACTGGTGCCCTTGATTCTGAATCAGGCTTAGAGGTCATGAATATTTTTTCTGATTTTAAGAAGAAGGGGAAGACTGTTATTATGGTTACCCATACAGCAGAAGTGGCTAAATACGCTGATAGAATTATATATTTACGTGATGGAGTAGTGCTAGATCATGATTATAAACTTAAAAGTACCTATTAATATGTTTATTGAAATAGTGAAAATGGCTTTTGAGTCTTTATGGTCTAAAAAAACTAGAACATTTTTATCAATGCTCGGTATTATTATTGGCACAGCGACAGTTATAGCCGTTTTTGCTATTGGTAAAGGAGCTCAGAAATCTGTTAGTGACCAATTTCAAAACTTAAGTGCTAATTCAATTTTAATTACTTCAAACCGTGCCAGGGGCAATATCAGTAGTTCAAAACTTATAACTTCCGACGCTACTCTCATTCTTGAGTCGGCAGAAAATATAGAGTCAGCCTCAGGGGCTATACAAGGTAATCTTAGCGTCTCATATAACTCAACGGATAAAAATTATGCGGTTATTGGCGTGGATGAAAACTTTGTTGATATGTCTAATTTAGTAATCGAAAAAGGTAGATCAATAGAAGCCAATGATATTGATGATAAGTTAATGGGTGCCTTAATTGGCTCTACAGTTGTTTCTGATCTTTTTAGTGATGGCACTGATCCTGTTGGGGAAGTAATTAGTGTTGGGAGTAAGAAATTGGAAATAATTGGAGTAATAAAAAAAGTTGGCTCTCGTATTGGTATGATTTCAGTGGATGAAAGTGTCATTGTCCCATCATCGACAGCCGAAAAAAGTTTATTAGGTGATAAGGGACAAGTGATGATAAATGTTTTAGTAAGTGATTTGAATAACACCGGTCTTGCTACTAGCACAATTACCTCAGTTCTCCGTGCTGAACATGGATTAAAAATTGAGCAGGAAGATGATTTTAGAATTATGGATGCTGGTAGTATGGTCTCAGCAGCTCAAGAGTCAGCCAAAACTATGTCCGCTCTTTTGACCGCTATTGCTGCTATTACTTTATTAGTTTCCGGTATTGGTATTATGAATGTTATGTTTGTAACTGTAGCTGAAAGAACTAAAGAAATCGGCATTGCCAAGGCTATTGGGGGCAAGCAGTCTGATATATTAACTCAATTTTTACTTGAATCAGTTATTTTATCTACTATTGGTGGTTTAATTGGTATTGCTATTGGGCAATTAGCCATACCTATAATTACCCATTTTAATTTAATTACCTTAGCAGCTTCTGTAAATGGTCCCATTTTAGGTTTTTCATTTGCAGTTATTGTTGGTGTTTTCTTTGGTTTCTATCCAGCCTTTAAGGCTAGTAGACTTGATCCAGTTGATTCTTTGCGTAGTGAATAGGCTTCACGCTATTCATTCAATTTATCGTAATATTTGGATTAAAATTAATTAATTCAAATTGAATATTTTTTAACATCCGCTCTTTGTATTGCTAAGCTTCACTAAATTGTGACTGAGGGGGATAAACCAGATAAAACTAGACTAAAACTCAAAAATACTAATTGCCTTATATTTACGGTAGATTAATTGATTTAATTGGTATTTTTAAACATTTTAAAAATTTATTTCCATCTATATCGCCATTTATCCCTTTTAACAAGAGCCTAATTTCATATTTAGCTAATCATAAAAATATTTTATCAAAAAAGTTCGGATAACGTCTCTAACGCCCGGCAGGTAAAAAACAGTTTATATAAGCTGTTTTTTTGTGAGTTTATGAAAATTTTATCGAAATTTCATGGTCAATTTGCCATACTGATAATATACGTCCCACCCTCTCCGCAACATTGTGTTAGCACAGGATACCTAGAAACAGAGCTTATTTAGGCTCTTTTTTTGTCTTTAGTGCTAGGCATATTGACAGCCAATAAGCTTGATGCTAAGCTCATTATTCTTAGCCTAACTACCAGTAGGTAGATAAATATAATTTGTATGATTAATAAAAAAGACACACACGCAGAAATTATAACTGTTGCTAAAAAATTATTTGGCACAGGTAATTTTTCATCAGTTTCAATGTCTCAGATAGCACAAGAGGTTGGTATTAATAAAGCATCTTTATACTATTTTTTTAAGGATAAAATGGAGATATATTTTGATGTTATAGAAGATTTAATGATAAAAGTTAGCAATGAATTTAATATCGAAGAAAAGAGACAGGCAACAAGTAGTTTTGCTGATACTATAGAAAGGGTGATTAATTTAAGCATTTCCGAGGGTAGCATGTTTGTACGATTTGATGTTGGACAAAAACAAATAAACAAAGAGCAAAAACATAAGATAATGACAATATTTAAAACTTTCTCTCAAAAGGTAGAAGATTTTTTAACTTTCTATAAAGTAGATAGCCCAAAATTAGCTTCTTCTATTCTAATAAGTTCCATTCATAGTTATGTTAAAGATGTCTGTTTACTTAATCCAAAAATATCATCAAAAATATATAGTCAGTATCTAGAAAATCTATTTTTAAAAAAATAATTTATAGTTTAAGGAATCTTTATATTCCTATACTTCGTTGAATATTATGTCAATCAAAAAATTACCAAAATCCACTAAGCTTGTTTTATTGGGGATTGTCGTTCTGATTATTGTAATGGGAATGATTATTTCGCGTGAAGGCAAAAGTGTGTCACCGGAACCAGTAGAGAAAAGTATGCCGGTTATTTTGTTACCATTAAACAATATTACAGACAACTCTGTCGTATCTATTACCTCTGGTGAAATAGAATCTTTAGAGCAGGTAACTCTTAGTAGCGAAATGTCCGGAACTATAGCTCAAGTTAATGTTTCTATTGGCGATAAAATTTCTGCTGGTCAAGCGTTAGTACAATTTAAAGCTGCAGATAAATCGGCTCAATTAGCTCAAGTTCAAGCAGACTATGATAACACACTCGCTGCAGAGGCTTCTTTACTTGCACAAATAGAAACTGCGAAAGCAAATCATCAAAAACTCATTCTTTCTACAGAGAATAGAGTTGCTACAGCGGAAATTGCTGTTGAGAAATCAAAAAATAATTTAACTCAAAATGCTCCTCAGGCGACAGAAAACTTAATCTCTGATGCTTATGATAATGCTTATATTTTTTTAACATCAGTACAAAATTCTCTCACAAAAAAATTTCAGGATGCAGATAGTATTTTAGGAATTGAGAATACTTATATTAATAACAAATTTAAATACCTTTTAGGGGCAAAAAATAGCCACACTCTTAATACAGCAAACGAGAGCTATCACTTAGCTATAAAAGAAAAACTAAAATTTGATACTACGATGAGTAATTTATCGATATCAAGTAATGATAGTCAAATTGATGCGGCTATAGTTTTAGCAGATAGCGCTTTGTTAGAAACAAAAACACTGTTTTTAGATCTAACCTCTTTGTTAGATAGCACGATTGTTAGTTCTGATTTTTCTCAAAATGAGTTAAATAGCCTGATAAATATGGTGAACACTAGTCGTGATGATATTTCTAATAAGAGAACCATGTTAATTAATATTAAACAATCATTACAAGACGCTAAAAATACATTAGATAATAGAGAGTTGACGAATTTAAAAAACAAAGTTGATCTGGAAATAACTTACAGAAAATCTTTGAGTGATCTTGAGGATATCAAAAAACAAGTAGCGGCTGATATTTATGCCTCTGAAGCTGGAATAAAGCAATTAGAAGTAAATTTAGGGTCTCAAGATGCTATGATTAAAAGATCTCTTGCCTCTATATCAGGTGTACAAGCAGAATTTGCCAAAACATCAGTACGGTCACCTATTAGTGGAACAGTTGCTAGCATTGACGTTAAAATGGGCGAGCTTGTATCTACTGGTAAAATTGTTGCGAAAATAATAAATACCGACGGTCTTCAGGTTAAAGCTTTTGTGCCAGATAGCGTTTTAGCGTCTTTAAAAATAGGAGGAACAGTATTAGTTGACGGTAGCCCAATAGGAACAATTTTGCGTATTGCGCCTAGTGTTAATGAAATAACAAAGAAGGTAGAGCTTATCATATCTGTAGAGCCTAAAGATGGCCTCACTTTTTTAGTCGGACAATTCGTGGAGCTTAAAATATTAGCAAGTGCTGACAATCTGGTAGATGCTCCAATCTTACTTCCTTTGCAAGCTATAAAAGTAGACCCAACAAGTCATAGTATCTTTGTAGTAAATGATCAGAATATTGTTGAAGAAATACAGGTTGAAACTGGAAAGTTAGTTGGTGATAAAATAGAAATAATCTCAGATTTATCTATTTATGATGCTGTGATTTCAACAGCCCGAGGCATTGTTGCTGGTCAAGCCGTAACTGTAATTCAAGAATAATATGGAGATGAAAGAAAAAATTGAAAAAAAATCAATCTGGGAGTCATTTGTTCGTCATTATCGCTTAACCCTTATCTTTATATTGGGTATTGTGTTGCTTGGGGTTTTAGCCATTATGCAAATGCCCAAAGAATCAAGTCCTGAAATTGATTTTCCCGTGGCAGTAGTGACCACATCTTTCTTAGGGGCTAGTGCATCTGATGTAGAAGAACTCGTTACCAATCCTTTAGAAGATAAAATAAAAAGTTTGACAGGTATAGATAATCTAACTTCATCCTCACAACAAGGAATCTCCATGATTACCGTTAGCTTTGATGTTAATGCTGATTCATTAAAGTCAATGACTGATTTGCGTTCAAAAATTGATTCTGCTATTCCTAATTTACCAGGTGATGTTAGCGCTCCTAATGTTCAACAGATTAGTTTCTCTGATATGCCTATTTTACAGATTTCTGTGAGCGGGCCTTTTCAAGCAATGGACTTGAAAAATTTTGCAGAGACGCTTAAAGATGAAATAGAAACAGTTACCGGTGTTTCTCAGGTTAATTTGATTGGCGCTCCTGATAGGGAAGTGAGGGTTCTTATTAATAAATCTTCACTCGATCAGTTTAATCTTAGTATTGGGCAAGTATCTAATGCTATTACGCAAGCAAATATTAATTTGCCGGTAGGTTCTATTGAGTCTGCAGATGCAATATATAGTGTTCGCTTTGCTGGACAAATTTTTAGTGCCGAGGATGTAATAAATGTTCCTATTGCGACTATTGATGATACCGTCATTACAGTTGGAGACATTGCCCGTGTTCTTGACGGGCCAGTTGATACGGGGAGTATTGCTAGGCTGAGCGTAAATGGTGGTGAGCCAACACCTTCTGTTTCGCTACAAATTTTTAAAGTAAGCGGTGGCAATATCCTTGAAGTAGCAGATGCAATTGACAGTAAAATTAGCGAATTGAAAAGCAATACCTTACCTAATAATTTGCAAATTGAGATAGTAGCGAGTGACGCCGAACGTATTCGTATAGATTTAAATAATCTACTTGTAAATGGTTTAGAAACAATTCTAATCATTATTATCTTACTTTTGATTTTTCTAGGTTGGAGAGAGGCAATTTTAGCTAGTTTGGCGGTTCCTTTGACCTTTCTTATGTCTTTTATAGTTTTAGGTCAACTTGGTTATACTATCAATTTCTTAACTTTATTCTCCCTTATTTTATCATTAGGTATTTTGGTTGACGGAGCGATAGTAATGGTAGAAGGAATGCATAATCATCTATCAAGCGGCAAATCTCCAAAAGAGGCGGCTGTTGCCACTATACGTGAGTTTCAAACTCCTTTAATTGCGGGAACCATGACGACTATTTTTGTCTTTTTGCCAATGTTAATGACCTCTGGAATTATTGGTAAATTTATCGTCAGCATCCCCGTCACTGTTACTGTTGTGTTAGTCTCGTCAATTATTGTAGCCTTAGGCATGGTTACGACACTTGGTTCAAAATTTCTACACACTGGCAGTGCGGTTAGTAAAAATAATAATAAAAAGAATGGATCAGGTAAAATTATTTCAAAAGTATATGCAGCATATAGCCGCTCGCTCAGCAATTTGCTAACAAGTGCTAAAAAACGCAATACAGTATTTTTGATAATGATAGTTCTTTTCTTTCTTAGCATGTTACTTCCTATTACAGGAATACTAAAAGTAAGCATGTTCCCACAAACAGATACAGATACATTCTCAATAGATATTGAAAAGTCGGTTGGAACCCCCTTAGAAACAACAGATGCCTTTTCTAAGCAAATCGAAGATATGTTAGTTGAAGATAAGCGTATAAAATCTTTTATCACTAAAATAGGGTCAACTAGCGGTGCCGGCAGTGTATCCGCTGGTAATAGCAATTCTCATTTAGGTAGTTTCACCGTTAATCTTTTGCCAGACAGACAGGAGACAAGCATGGAGATAAGCGAGGAGTATGAAGAAAAATTTAATAATATAACTGGCGGCAAAGTCACCATTGTGCAACAAACAAATGGCCCGGAGCAAGGTGCTCCAGTTAATATTAAAATAAGTGGTGTTAATATTGATAAGCTCGAAGCCATTGCTAATGATGCTAAGAAGTTGTTAGAAAATATCCCGGGCTCAAATAATGTTGAAGTCTCAACAAAGGATAATAGTGGGGAATTTGTTTTAAGTATTGATCGATCTAAGGCAAAATTCTATGGAGTGAGTACCGCGGAAGTAGCATCACTTCTTAGAAATGCAGTTACTGGAAGCACTGTGACAGTATTGAAAAAAGACGGTGAAGATATTGATGTCGTTGTAAAATACGACATGGATGTTCAATCAGAGGGCTTTTCAAGATTGGATGTTGTTGATATTGGTGAAATAAGCTCATTAAGCATCACTACTGCTAAAGGTAGAATCCCCTTAGTTTCCTTTTTGAGTACAGATCTTGATTCTAATCGAGCAGTTATAAATCATGAGGATGGAGACCAATTGGTTAGCGTTACCTCATTTGTGAAAGATGGTTATCAGGCGCAGCAAATCGTTTTAGCTTTTCAAAAACAAGTAGCTTCGCTGAATTTGCCCGCTGGTTATTCCTTAACCTATGGTGGCGAAACGGAAAGTATTAATGAATCATTTGCGGATATGTTTAAAGCAATGATTTTAGGCATATTTATGATTGCCGGTCTACTTGTTTGGCAGTTTCGTTCTTATAGACAACCATTATTTGTTTTATCCAGCATCCCCCTATCTCTTATTGGTGTTTTTCCTGGTTTAGTATTGGTAGGTCAATCAATTAGCTTTCCTTCTTTTATAGGTATTGTGGCTCTTGCCGGAATAGTAGTAAATAATGCTATAATTTTGATTGATAGGATAAATGAAAATAGAATTAATAATGGCATGTCTATAGATGAAAGCATTGCTGATGCTGCGTCTAGTCGCTTACAACCGATTTTATTAACCACGATAACAACCGTTGCCGGCATACTTCCTTTAGCTCTTACTAATCCTTCATGGGGACCTCTGGGCTACTCAATTGTGTTTGGATTGTTATTTTCTACAGTCTTAACTCTCTTTATGGTGCCATTACTCTATCAGCGTTTTGGTGAGAAAGTACTTGATGCAAATGATTAATTATAATTAGCATTATTAAAAAAAGATATCGTGTAATGTGATAAAAAAAGAACGATTTTAGTCGTTCTTTTTTTAATCATAACCCATTTATCTCTATGCTTATCGAACCCCTAAGCTCTAAAGAAAAAAATGGTTTGGAGAGCATGCACGTATAACTCCAGTCTCACATACTTATATTGGTGGGAACCTAAAACAATGGAATGACATGTGGCTTGATTTTTGGGATAGTGCAAATATAAATTGGGTTACTCTAGATGAATTTATGCTACAGCCAGACTGGACCATGCCTTTATGGCAAATCCCAACCAACATGAATAATCCCTATACGGAAGAAAAAGTGAGGCCGCTAACTCCATATGAAATTGAAGCAAAGGTTAATAATATGTGCGCAACGCCTGATGGTTTATAGCTAGTGAGCAAGTTGTTAAGATTAATTTTTTAGTTTTTATAATTATTTAATTTTAGTCTAAAGAGTCCTTTTTATAGGGCTTTTTTTGTATTAAAAATGATTTTAAGTAGAGCTTATGCTATAATTAAGGTATAAAAACTAAAAAAATTTATGAACAAAACAAAATTAAAAAAAGCTGGTTTAGTGCTCTTAATTATCTTTGTAATCGTATTAGCAGTAATTAGTGTTTTTATTTACACAAAAAATTATTTAGCTGTCCCTAATAATGAAAGTGAGCCCTTAAATAATTTAGTGAATAATTCGCAGCTAGTAAAGGCTAATGAGCCGATTCTTGATTTTGTGCCGACTTATCAAGAAAATAAGGTCCCGCTCAGTCAGGTAACTAATTATCAAGCTCTCAGTGCTAAGTATGGTTTAAATCTTTCATCTGAACAAGAGACATTTTTAGAGGCTAATCGCTTTCTATTAATTGATACTGATCAAGTTCCTTTTTTCAGTTCTAGCTTTAATTTTGATCAGTGGTTGCTTGATTCCGATTCTTTGGGCGGCGGTTCTATTTATGAGCGCAAGCCAGAAGACGCAGTTTTAGTGACTCCCGATACAGTACTCCATGCCTATCATAAGTATTTTGAATTAACTTTAGAGCAGTTGGAACAGCATGAGTTAAGCCAAGCACTCGGCAGTTTTTTGTCTGGCTTACATGCCAATCTCTCTGTGGCCGTTAAAGATAGTCAAGGAGAGGTGAGGACTCGTTATCAAAATTTGGAGGCACAGATTGTTTTAGCTCGCATATTGTTTGAGAATAAGAATGTAGATAAGCCTACTTATTTTGCTTCGCCTGCTGATGAGCAACAGTATGGTGAGTCTGATAAAACAGCTGACTCGCTGGTAAATGCTAAAAAACTTTTGCAGACATATTCCGCTGATTTATCACCTGAATTAATAGCAGCTATTGATTCTGACTTAGGCGATATCTATGCAGCTGAAAATATTGGCGCCTCGCCTTTATTTAAACAGTATGATGACCAGATTCAGACTGACTATACACAATTTACCCCGCGTAGTCATTATAGTAAGAATTCAGTTTTACGTGCCTATTTTCGAACCATGATGTATTTGGGTCGTAGTAGTTATCTGTTACACAGTGATTTAGCTATCGCTGATACTAATTTATTGCTTAAACAGATGGAGCTTAAAAATAGTCTATCAGAAGCCCCCATCGTGGCTTGGCATAAGATTACGGATGTGACTAGTTTTTATGCTGGTGAGAGTGATGATATCTCTTATCAGGAATGGAAAGATTTTACTACTAGTGTGTTAGGAACTCAAATTAATAAGGATGAAGAGCTTATTGCCAGGGCTAATATTGATAAGCTCAAAGCTAACTTAGATAAGTTAAAGAAACCCAGAATATTATCGGATGTCATTATTGACGAAAATATGGCTGGCCGCGATAAGGCTTCTTTACTTAATCAATCGCTATCTTTTAGAGTTTTTGGGCAAAAGTTTTCTTATGACGCTTGGATTTTGAATGATTTAACTGCTGGACAAGAAAAAACTGAAGTTAGATTACCATCCACGCCTTCAGCTTTATTTATTCCAGCCGCTTTCGGCGATAATCAGGCTAGAGAGTATAGCGGTGATTTCTTGAAGAAATCGGCTGATTTCAGTCAGGCGGAAGTGAGTGATTTTTTTACTAAACTTGATCAAAAAAAACTTGATATTCAAAAAGTTTCTGGAAAAGAGTGGTTTAATTCTATGGCTAGTTCCTGGCTCTATATTTTAGGATCACTGACTTATGATTACGGTAATAATTACCCGCTCTACATGCAATCTCCACTTTTTTCAAGTAAACAGATCCAGTCTTTTCTGGGTTCTTACGCCGAATTAAAGCACGATACTTTGCTGTATGCTAAGCAAAGTTATGCCGAGCTAGGTGCGGGCGGAAATAATGAGCCTCTACCGCCAGTGGTTAAAGGTTTTGTTGAGCCTAATTTAGTATTTTGGCAGCGCTTTAATCTTTTACTTAATCGAACCGAACAGCTGTTTAATGATAATAATTTATTTACTAATCAAAGTGCTGCTGAGCGTTTAAGTGAGTTTAAGAAAATCTCTTTGTTCTACGCTGATATTGCCGAAAAAGAATTACGCTCTCAGGCGATTAGCGATGATGATTATGAAAGATTACGCACAGTTAAATTGACTTTTATGGCCCAGCCTTTTGAAGCACTTGACCCCAGTGAAAGCTCCTATCAAACTGCTTTGATTGCTGACGTTCATACTGATATGCTTAAAAACCAGATACTTTATGAAGCTACTGCGAAACCATATTTAATGTTAGCGATAGTAGCGAATGAAAATTTACCTCGGGTTGTGGCTGGTTTGGTGTATAACCATTATGAGTTAACTGATCCTATCGGCAAACGCTTGAGCGATGAAAGCTGGCGTCAGCAAGTTTATCAGACTAGTGAGACTTTACCGACTAAAAACTTTTGGTATCAATCTTTACTTATCCAATGAAAATAAGAAACATCATCATCATAATTGTCGCCATTTTTTTGGGCTTGGTTATTTTTGCTGGTTCATTCTTACTTAGAAAAAATCAGCTAAAAAATAATCAGCCTGTTTTGAGCGTTGTTAAAGTTGGGGAAAATATCAATGAAGGGGCGGGTAATCAGTCTAATGAGCCGATAGGCTCGCAGTATCTAGATGTTTCATTATTTCTTTCTGCCATTAAACAAAGTGAGGCACAGGTGATTGATAAAAAAGTTACCGGTTTAATTGTGCCCCATCATTTGCTAGCGATTGATTTGCTGGCTGACTCTTTTGCTGGTGTTGCCACTAAAAAATATCAGAACATTGTCTTGCTTAGCCCAGATCATTTTTCTGCCGGGCAGAAAGATATTTCGGTAACCGAGCGTGACTTTAGCACTGTCTTTGGTGAAGTTAAAACAGACACAGACATTTCTGCTCACTTAAAAAAATTATCTTTTGTTGGTGAGGGTGATTTTTTTTATCGTGAACATGGAGTACAGAATATCTTACCTTTTATCCGATATTATTTTCCGACAGCAAAATTAACGGCCATTACTTTTAAGGCGGAAACTTCTCAATCTGAGTTAGATCAAATTATTGATATTTTAAAAAAAGAATTACCGGCTGAGACCCTTATTATTCAGAGTACTGATTTTTCTCATTATCTGACGCCTATAGAAGCCCAGAAACTTGATTTAATATCTATAGATGCGATTAAATCCAGGCAGGGAGAAAATATTTTACAGCTTAAGCAACCAGAAAATATTGATTCAGTGGCCGCTTTATATGTTCAGACCCGCCTACAAAAAGATTTTTTTAATTTTTCACCAGATATCTTAGCACAGCGTAATTCTCAAGATTATACAACCTCAGCAGTTATATCTTCTACTAGCTATATTAGCGCTGTCTATCTGGAGGCAGATAGAGACACAGGTAGTGCAGAATTTATTTTTGTTGGTGATGTGATGCTCTCGCGTTATATTGGGGAGCAAATGGAAAAAAATCAAGACTATAATTTTCCTTTTGCTAAGATAACCCCTTTTTTAGCGGCAGCGGATTTAGTTTTTGCTAATTTAGAAAGTCCAATTTCTAACAAGGGGCAATCAGTTGGTAATCTTTATTCTTTTCGGGCCAACCCTTTAGCCGCTCTCGGTTTAAAGCAAGCTGGTTTTAGTGTTTTATCAGTCGCCAATAATCATGCTTTTGATTACGGCCTAGATGCTTTTTTGGATACGCTGATTAATTTAAAGGAGGCGGGACTAGCTTATGTTGGCGGTGGTAATGATTTTGTAGAAGCGCATAATGGCAGTTATCAGGAAATAAATGGCATTAAGACAAGCTTTCTAGCTTATACTGATTTGTTGCCAGCTAGCAGGGCAGCTAAGAAAGATCAGGCGGGCATTGCTTATTTAGAGGAGGAAGAGATGATTAATGATATTAAAGTGGCTAAAGAAAAATCAGACTTAGTTATAGTCTCTTTTCATTGGGGTAGGGAATATGAAACGGAATCTAATGAGCGGCAAAGGCGGGTAGCCGCCGTTGCTGTTAAGGCTGGAGCCTCCTTTATTGTTGGCCATCATCCGCACGTGGTGCAAGAGGTGTCCATAGTCGAAGGAGTCACTGTGGCCTACAGTTTAGGTAATTTTATTTTTGATCAGAATTTTTCTGAAGCGACAAAAAGTGGTTTAGCGCTTAAGGTTATAATTAAGGATAAAAAAATAAGTGTAGTTCAGCCCTATGTTATTGAATTTAATAATAGTTTTCAACCATACTTAAAAAAGTAATTAAATTAAAATATTTTATAAATTTATGTTTAGGCCATTAAGTAAATTAAATAGTTATTTTCTTAAGGATTTTAATCCGGTTATACGTTTTTTAATATTATCAGACACGGTGATTGTGGGAGCCTCGGGCTTACTCGGTCCTATTTTTGCTATTTTTATTGATGATTATATCGTGGACGCTGATGCTATTGTAGTTGAATTAAAAAAGATGAGCGCGATGACTTTCTTTTTATCTTTCCTTTATTAATTGCCGCCATGCCGCTTGCTTATCTTATAGTTAGCACTCCGTTGCAATTATATATAACTCAATTTTTTCTAGGTCTCTTTACTGCTTTCACCTTGCCAACTTACATGGCTATATTTACTAGACATATTGATAGGGGTAAGGCGGGTACAGAATGGGGGGTATATTATACCTTAGTTGACTTGACGAGCGCGGCCATGGCTATTGTTGGCGGTTATGTTGCTAGCAGCTATGGTTTCCGTTCACTTATCATTGTGGTGGTGCTTGTATCAGTGTTGGGGGCGATGATGTTATTTCCGGTGAGAAAATACATGAGAAAGACCTAAGTTATAAATAAAAGAAATTATTTTCTTGATTGGCGATATAGAAATACTTGAAATTAGCTGGAAAATCGTGCTAAACTACAAAAATATGAATTATTTACAAGAAATAGGACAAGGAATTTTACCCTGGGTTTTAGCTCATGGAGTCAAAGTTGTGGCTATAGTTTTAATCGCTTTTATAGCCCATCGTTTTGTGGGAGTATTAATTGATAGGTTAATTAGGAGGATGGTGGTATCAGATCGTTATTTAAGTAAGGCTTCTGAAAAAAAGAGGGAAGACACTTTAATTAGGATTTTTACGGTATCAGCAAATCTTACCATTTGGCTCTTAGCCGCGCTGATGGTTCTACAGGAATTAGGCGTTGCTATTGGACCTTTGTTGGCCGCTGCTGGTATTGCTGGCCTGGCCTTTGGCTTTGGCGGCCAATACCTTATTCGTGATCTTATCAGTGGTTTATTTATTATTATGGAAAATCAGTATCGTATTGGTGATATTGTTTGTTTTGGTGACGCTTGTGGCGTGGTAGAAGATATTAGTTTACGTATGACCACTTTAAGAGACATGGATGGCACTGTTCATCATGTGCCTCACGGTGAGATTAAAACTGTGTCTAACCTATCTAAGAATTTTGCTAGAGTGAATTTAAATATTGGTGTTGGCTATAGTTCTAATTTAGAACAGGTGATTATGGTGGTTAATAAGGTTGGGTTAGAAATGGCTAGTGATGCTGATTGGAAGGATAAGATAATTAAAGCACCACAGTTTTTGCGAGTAAACGATTTTGCTGACTCAGCTATTATTATCAAGATTTTTGGTGATACTCAGCCATCCTTGCAATGGGAAGTAACGGGTGAATTAAGGAAGAGATTAAAAATTGCTTTTGATAGAGAGGGAATTGAAATTCCTTTCCCACAAAGGGTTGTTCATCAGGCTAAGTCTTAATTATTCTCAATTAAGCACAAAAAATCACCATACTGGTGATTTTTTGCTATAATATGCCTATATGGAAGTAAAAATTGAGAAAACTTGGCAGGCGAAATTATCGACTGAATTTGAGCAGGATTATTTTAAGTCGCTAAGAGAATTTGTGCGGAGTGAATATCTAACACAAATAATTTATCCTCGACCAGAGAATTTGTTTAAGGCCTTTGAGCTCTGTCCTTTTAATGAGATGAAGCTGGTTATTTTAGGGCAAGACCCTTATCATGGACCTAAGCAGTCCCATGGTTTAGCTTTTTCAGTAGAAGCTGGTGTTAGTATTCCTCCTTCTTTGCTTAATATCTTTAAAGAGCTAAAGAACGATTTAAATATAATAAGAGACAGCGGAGGCGATTTAAGTTCTTGGGCTAAACAAGGGGTCTTATTACTAAACGCCACTTTAACGGTTAGGGCTGGTCAGGCTGGCTCTCACCAGGGTCATGGTTGGGAAACCTTTACCGACAAGGTTATCCAGATATTATCACAGCAGAAGAATAATTTGGTTTTTATCCTTTGGGGTGCTTATGCTCAGAGCAAAGCAGAATTAATTGATAGTTCTAAGCATTTAATTATAAAATCAGTGCACCCTTCACCCTTATCAGCTTATCGTGGCTTTTTTGGCTCTAAACCTTTTAGCCGGGCTAATAATTATCTTAAAGCTAATAAAATTACAGAAATTGATTGGAGTAAATAATATGAATAAAAATTATAAATATCTTAGCGCTATTAGCGTTTTTTTTGTGGCCGTACTTTTAATCTCTAATGTGGCTTCGAGCAAAATAATTGATCTTGGCTACTTTGTTTTTGATGGGGGCACACTCTTGTTTCCTCTAAGCTATATTTTTGGTGACATCTTAACCGAAGTTTATGGTTACCAAAAAACTAAGCAAGTTATTTGGCTGGGCTTTATTTCAGCCCTATTGATGTCCTTAGTCTTTATCGTCGTTGGAGTTCTTCCAGCTGCTTCAGATTGGCATAATCAAGATGCCTATAACAAGATACTGGGCTTAACGCCGAGGATAGTGATTGCTAGTCTATTAGCTTATTCGCTGGGACAGTTTTTCAATGCCTTTGTATTAGCGAAGATGAAAGTTCTAACTAAAGGGAAGTGGTTATGGCTGCGAACTATTAGTTCGACTGTGATTGGTGAGTTGGTGGATAGTTTTTTATTTATTATCATCGCCTTTTTTGGTATTTTACCCAACTCTTTGTTAATTACCCTTATCATTTCTAATTATATTTTTAAGACAGTAATTGAAATTTTATTTACCCCCTTAACTTATAAGGCGGTGAATTTCCTTAAAAAAAGAGAGCAGGAGGATTATTTTGATAGGGAAACAAACTTTAACCCTTTTAGTGTAAAATAGGCATTTTTGGGCTAATAAAAGTTATATTTGACAGATATATATTTTAGTGATAGTATCAGTTTATTAATATATTGTAAATTAACAAAGGCTAAAAAATAGTTGTCATGGGAAAGTTATTAATTCTTTTGTTCTTACTCTGTGGTCCTCCGATTTGGGCACAGACAAGTTTCGCTAATTTAAACAGCGAAGAAGTTACCCTCATTTATGAGGGCGAAACCCTCTACGCCGCGGCTAATACCACTGTTCCTTGGTTTAATGCTCCACAGGGCGAGTTTATTGCCTATGTTTATACCAAGGCAAATTATGCCGACCTTGATTTGGTTAAGAAGATTGGTTTTGTCAGGTTTGAAAACAAGCATGATTCCATTGCTTTTTCTAAGGAACCAGACATCCTGCCAATATACATTACTAATTTGCAAACCTGCGAGGTGGTAATTGAATACGGTCAAAATTCCGTGTTTATTGGACCAGGAGCTACCAGCTGGCTACCAAATTACTATGTTTCACCCAGCTACTTCTCAACGGTCTTTTGGACAAGCTATTGCCAGGAAGAGCTAGCTGATGAGGTGCAATCAAAACTCATTAAGTTTAGACTGACAAAAGATGGCTTAAAAGCAGATCTATAAAATTTATTACCCCGATATAATTGTATTATTGGGGTTTTTTAAATTTTTTTACTTTGACTAGATCCTATTTTTATAGTAACGTATATGTAGGTATTTATAGTTTAATTGTATAAAATAAGATTAATTATTAATTTAAATCTATGTTTAAATTCTTTCATAAAGCTGAAGGGGCTAGCCCTAAAGAGCCTATTTCTTCTTCTAAGGAGATCTTATCAGATGAATTAAATGATGAGGAGGCAGTGGCGGATATGGAGACGCTTCCATTAAGCAATGAAAAAGCTGAAACTGTCGGTAGTGTGCTGGATAAGTTGCATCAAGTAATGCTTATTAAACAGGAATTGGGGACTAATCTTAGCCCAGCCGAGGTAGAACAAGTAACGGGCATGTCTTTAGAAGACTTCGCTGAGTTTTTAAATGGGGAAAAGGTAGATATCCAAACTAATGGTGGTGAATTCATGAAAACAATGCAGTCGGCTATGGATGCTACTGAAGGGGAAATGAAAGAGGGGACTTTAAGAAAATTTTCTAAAAATAAAATTGTACGTGTCGCCTTTGTTACTTTAATGCTGTTATTAAAGTTTGCTCCTCAAACACAGGGGGCGGAGGCACCAGCGAATGATAAGGATAATAATAAGACTGAAAAATCATTTGATCAGAAAAATAATATAGAGCCTGATAATACCTATCAGCTCACTCCTGATGATTTAGACAAGGGTGATAAAAATAATTTAAATAATAAATTAGACGCTAAAGCTTTAGAAGTACAGGTGAATGTTTTTGATAGCGGACGTGGCGCTCAATTTGACTTAACTAACTATTTTGATACTGATTCTGATCATATTCCTGAGCAAGTTGAGGCTAAAATCAGTGCTGATTTTGATAATTTTTTAAGTCAAATCAATGCAGATAATATTGATGACATTCTTAATTCACAACTAGTGATTTATGGCTCCAGTGACGAGCGACCAACTACTAATTGGAATGGAGAGAACCATGAGTTAACGGCAGCTCGTTTAGCAGCAGCTGATAAGACTTTAAGAGCGGCCCTACAAGGGTTTTCCTTTGATGGTATTCCAGTTGATAAGGTTGAGGCTTTAAAAGCCATGGCCTTTAAACATGAGATGCCTCATTCTACCACTGGTCCTGAGGTGGGTGTAACTTATATTACCGATAATGTTAATCCGGATAGCCCAGATGGCAGTAATTTTACTGCAGCTGAAGTAGAGGATATGAAAATTAATAATCCGGATAAGTATAAGCAGTTGTTAGATGATAATCGTAAGATTGTTTTTAAAGTGGTTGTTAATAATGAAAATAAGATTCAACCCATGGAGCCAAAGACGGCTAAGCTTGAGGTTCCGGGAGCATCAATTGAAGACATAACTCCTCACATTGATATTGAACGTTTAGGTGAATATGAAAATGTCAGTCTATTATTCGACAATAGTCCCTCTGTTGCCTTATCCCATAATTACATGGCTGATGTAATTGCTAAACAAGATATTAAAGATGTAAAAGTTAATTTTGCTGTTTTCTCTGATGAGAAGGGTAAATCAACGCTGTATAATGATGCAGAGGAATTAGCTTCTGCTATTAAAGATATTAAACATGACGGGAGCCAGTATGAGAATGCCGTTAGCTCGGCTATCGATGCTATTAATGAATTGCCAGGCGATCAGAAAAATGCTGTCTTTATTATCACTGATGAACGCCTGCAAGATGTCAGTGGCAAGAGTTTAAGTGAATTAGAAAAAGCTGCGGGAGAGCATAACGCTGATGTCTTTTTCTATTATGCTGATAGCAAGGGCACAGTTCTGCAAATTTCTATAGATGATATGAAGGCTGCCTATGAAAAATCTGTCTATAATATGATGGCCCCAAAAATAGCCTCAGAATTAAGTTTGCAGGAAAATAAAGTGGCGGCTTTAGAGAAAATATTAGGTCAACATGAAGACAAGCTCACTAAATTGGAAAAACTAGCGCAAAAAGGATCAAGTGAGACTTATCAGAAAAATTACCAGGCAGCTCAAGAGAGGGCTTTGGCGCTTAAGTCAGATATTGATCAAAATAAGAGTGAATTAGAAACATTAAGGTCTACCTGGGAGGATAAATCTTTCAATGATATGATTGCTAGTGATGTTATCAAAGGTATGTTTGATGGCAAAAATGGACACCTTAAAATTGATAAGAACTTTGTTGCCCCTATTAATGGCAAAAATATGGGTCTTAAGTCGATGCAGATGTTTGGTGATCGTGACGCTGACCTTTTAGCACAAAATAAACAGGCTAGATAATATAAATTCATAACTTTGTGGATGTTTTTGCTTAGATTTGACTATTTCTGAAAAAGCGGTTATTATCAGACGGTAGGCAAAATTACGCCGAGGGCGTAATTTTTGCTTTCATTAATCAAAATCAGACTTTTGCCTTAGCGGAAGACTTAAATAAATTTAAATATGGAAATTAGAAATATTGCTATTATTGCTCACGTTGATCACGGTAAAACTACTTTAACCGATGCTTTGATGCGCCAAACTGGTATGTCTAGTGATGAAGTTAGTATGGATAGTAATGCTTTAGAGCAAGAGCGTGGTATTACCATTTATTCAAAAAATACTTCTGTTTTTTATAAAGACACTAAGATTAACATTGTTGATACCCCCGGTCACGCTGATTTCAGTTCCGAAGTTGAGCGTATTTTGCGTTCCATTGACTGCGTATTATTGTTAGTTGATGCTCAAGAAGGACCGATGCCACAAACTAAGTTTGTTTTAAAAAAATCTTTAGAGCTAGGCTTAAAGCCAATTGTGGTGATTAATAAGATTGATAAGCCAGCGGCTCAACCAGCGGAGGTAGTGGAAATGGTTTACGAATTATTTTTAGATTTAGGCGCCAGTGATGAACAGCTTGATTTTCCAGTAATTTATGCCGCCTCTAAGCAGGGCTTTGCTAAGAAAGAGTTAAGTGATGAGTCAGATAATTTAGATCCTTTGTTAGAGATGATTATGGAGCATGTGACCCCAGCTTCGTCCCCAGAGGCCAGTGAGCTGCCTTTACTCGCACAACCATTTAACTTAGCTTATGATAATTTTTTAGGTCGTTGTGCTATTTGTCGTATTTATCAGGGCAAGATTAAATCGGCTCAGAATGTGTTTGTTGAAACTTTAGATGGTGAAACTCGTGCTCGTAAAATAACCAAGTTATTTACCTTTAAAGGTATTGGTCGGGAAGAAGTCCAAGAAGCGGAGGCGGGCGATATCGTGATGGTGGCTGGTTTGCCTAACATCTATATTGGCGAAACTATTGGTGAGAATGCAGACCAAGCAGCTTTGCCCGCTATTAAGATTGATGAGCCAACTATTTCTTTAAATTTCTTAGTTAATAATTCACCTTTTGCTGGTAAGGAAGGGAAGTTTGTAACCAATCGTCAGTTAAAAGAACGTTTAGAAAAGGAATTAGAAATTAACGTTGGTTTAAAGATTGATTTTTCGGAAACTAGCTTCTATCGTGTTTTTGGACGTGGTGAATTACACGTGGCTATTTTATTAGAGAACTTACGCCGAGAGGGCTATGAACTACAGGTTTCTCAACCCCAAGTAATTATTAAAGATATAGATGGGGTTAAATCAGAGCCTTTTGAAGAAGTTACCATTGACATTCCAGAAGCTCTATCAGGTGTAGTGATTGAAAAGATGTCTAAGCGTAAAGGCAGAATGAATGACTTTAAAACAGAGAATGGACAATCACGTATTATTTTTGATATTCCCACCCGTGGACTTTTAGGTTACCGCAATGAATTTGTGGTTGATACTAAGGGAGAGGGCATTCTATGTGCTCAGTTATCTGGTTTTCAACCATACGCTGGTGAAATTGAGAAAAACGAACTTGGTTCCATGGTTTCTATGATTGCTGGTAAAGCCCTAGCCTTCGCTCTGTGGAATTTACAGGAACGTGGTGTTTTATACATCAGCCCTAATACTCAAGTCTATGAGGGTATGGTGATTGGCAATGTCGCTAAGGGGAACGACTTAACCGTTAATCCAATTAAGGGGAAGCAATTAACTAATGTGCGTGCTTCTGGCTCTGATGAAGCAATTCAATTAATTCCACCAATGCCCTTAACTATTGAAACCGGTTTAGGGATGATGAATGGTGATGAATATTTAGAAATAACTCCAGAAAATATCCGTTTACGTAAGCAGTTTTTAACTGAAATTGATCGTCAACGAGCCAAAAGGGCAGAAGCGAAGTAATTAAAAGAGAGGATATATAAAAACAAGCCGGAAACGGCTTGTTTTTGCTTTTATTGGTTAAAAAATTATTCATAAATGATGTATATTTACAAATATAAATTAGACTATTCTAAATTGAAATTTAGAATAGTATTGACTTTTCTGAATTATAGTTTATAATAGTCATATATGAATCGACAACAAAAAACACAAATAATCAAAGACTTAGATAAAAAGATTGTCTTTTTAGTCGGACCAAGACAAGTTGGCAAGACTTGGTTGGCTAAAACAATTGGCAGAGAATTTTCTAAAACCGTTTATTTAAATTACGACAGTCTAGAAGATCAAGTTATTATTAAGAAAGAGCAATGGCTGGAAAATACTGAGTTATTAATTCTTGATGAATTACATAAGATGAAGGGCTGGAAAAACTATTTAAAAGGCATTTTTGACACTAAGCCAGAGAGTTTAAAAATATTAGTTACTGGTAGCGCTCGCTTAGATATTTTTAGACAAGCGGGCGATTCGCTGGCGGGTAGATTTTTTGTGCATCACTTGCTACCTTTATCTCTCAAGGAAATTAAATATGAGCAAGAGCAGCCCGATTTGAATCGTTTACTGCAGAGAGGTGGCTTTCCCGAACCATTTTTAGCAACTGATGATACGGAGGCCGATAGATGGCGCTCTCAGTATATAGATAGCTTGATTCGGACAGATGTGCTTGATTTTGAAAAAATAAACGATTACAAAGCTATTAAAATGGTTTTTGAATTGTTAAGGCGAAAAGTTGCCTCACCAATTTCTTATGCATCAATTGCAGAAGATGTTGGCGTTTCATCGGTAACGGTTAAAAAATATATTAATATATTGGAGTCATTGTTTATTGTTTTTAAGGTTACTCCATTCTCAAAAAAAATTGCTAGATCAATATTAAAAGAACCAAAAATATATTTTTATGATAATGGTTTAGTAGTCGGAGATGAAGGCGTGCGCTTTGAAAATTTGGTCGCTAATTCATTACTAAAATCAATTTCGGGGAGAAATGATAGCTTAGGATTAAACGAGCAGTTGCATTATTTAAGAACAAAAAATGGGCACGAGGTTGATTTTGCTATTTCTGCTAACAATAACTTGGTGGAGATACAGGAAGTTAAGTTGTCTAAGGGTGATTTGAGCAAGAATCTGAGTTATTTTTCTACAAAATATAGTGTAAAAGCTAAGCAGGTTGTAAAGGAATTAAAAAGAGAAAAGCATTTGGGAGATATTGATATTGTAAAAGCTCAAAATTATTTGGAAGAATTATTTATCTAACTGGTTCTATAAATTATTTATACATTTAGACTGAGGTTTCAAATCATCATATTTTAGACTAATTTAGGACTAATTATTGTACCAATTAATACTAAAATATTATCTTATATTAATCAAAAAATAGTAATAGTAGTAAATAAATATTGTAAAAAAATGATAAAAAAAGAGCCTACTTCTTAATATGTTATAATAGGTGGTGTAGACTGTGTAATAACCTTAATTGCTATGCTTAATCGTCTGTTTTTACAGATTCAAAAAATTACTCCTGCTAAATATCAGTGGATATTAGAACACGACGGTTTCCGTCGTTATTTTGCTAATACCGGCTGGATGTTCTTTGGTCAGATGTTTTCTCTTTTGGTGTCTTTTTTTATTGGTGCTTGGCTCGCTCGTTATTTGGGTCCGGAGAATTATGGAGTTTTGAGTTATGCGGTTGCTTTTGTAGGTTTGTTTGCTTTTATGGCTGATCTGGGAGCGGGAGGGATTTTAAGTCGTGAGTTGGTTAAATTTCCTGAGAAGAGAGATGAATTAATGGGTACGGTCTTTAGGATGAAACTTATTGGCGGGGCCTTGGCTATGATTTTAGCTACAGGAGCGGCGATAATTATAGACATGAATCCTTTGACCCGCTTACTCATCATTGTATTTTCAGTCTCCTCTATTTTACAGGTTTTAAATGTTATCAGTATTTATTTCCAGGCGAAGGTAGAAGCTAAGAATAATGTTAGAGCACAGGTAATGGCAACAATCATTTCTTCAATTCTAAAAGTGGCGGTTATTTTAAGCGGGAAGGGAGTTATTTGGATTATTGTCATCTTTCTATTAGATACTGTTTGGCAAGGTCTGGGGTTTTTATCTGCCTATCTTCGTGAGGGTTTAAAGATTAGCGCTTGGCGCTTTAAAAGCTCTTTAGCGCGGACGATTTGGAAAAGTTCCTGGCCCTTAATGCTCGCCTCAGCTGCCGGTTTCATATATCTTAGAATTGACCAAGTTATGATTGGTCAAATGTTCAGTAATTATGAAGTTGGTTTATATGCGGCCGCCGTTAAGTTAGTTGAGGTTTGGTATTTTATTCCCGGAATCATTGCCGCTTCATTATTCCCGGCTATAGTAAACGCCAAAAAAACTGGAATAGCAGTCTACCGCCAGCGTTTAAAAAATTATTATATATTAATGGCAGTAATTTCCGTTTTAATCGCTCTGCCGATTTCTTTATTAGCTCACCCTTTAGTATATTGGTTGTTTGGAGTTAAATTTTTAGCCTCTGTGCCTGTTTTGCAGGTTTATATATGGTCAAGCTTGGGCTTGTTCTTGGGCTGGGCTGTTAATCAGTATTTAATGGCCGAGGATAGGGTTAAGACTATCTTTGTTATTAATATTTTTGCTATGATAGTTAATATAGGGCTTAATTTGATACTTATTCCTTTATTTGGTCTAACTGGTGCCGCTTGGGCAACGCTGATATCTTATTTAGTGCTCCCTCTCGGGGCGTGGATCGCGGAAAAGAGAAGACATAAAATAGTAAATGGTAAAAAAATATAAATTAATAATTACTTTTATATTGAATACCCAACATCACCTAAGATATTAAAGGTTATAATTACTGGTTGTATAAAAAGACGTTGAATAAAAATAGACAATAAACCAATTTAACTTTGGTAAGAATAAAATTTAGAATTTAATGATTGTGGCTTTCTAGTATATTATTTTATGAAAACAAAACAAAAAATTGTAGATGATTTCATTTATATAAAATTTAGACGACACACGGCTTCTATATATTTTATACGTAAATCAATTTTTACTGCATTAAAAGATAATATTAAATATTTGAAAGGAAAATTGTTAGACATTGGTTGCGGCAAGATGCCGTATAAAAATTATATTCTTGATAATAGCGAAGTAACTACCTATTTAGGCATAGACATAGACACCGCAATAGTTTACGACTCAAATGTAAAGCCCGATATTATTTGGGATGGCAAAAATATCCCTGAGGGTAGTAATTGTTTTGATAGTATATTGGCAACAGAGGTTTTAGAGCATTGCCCCGAGCCAGAGGTTATTTTTAAAGAAGCTTTCCGTGTTTTAAGGGATGGTGGCGTGATGTTTATAACAACACCATTTGTATTTCCTTTGCACGAATCGCCTCATGATGAGTATAGGCTCACTCCTTATTCTATAGAAAGAATGGCCAAAAATAGCGGATTTAAACATGTCGATATATTTCCATTAGGGGGTGTAAACGCAGTGTTGGCTCAAGTAATTTTTTCTTATAAAAATAAATATATTAAATTATTCCTCATACCACTTATATATTTATTGATTAAATTTGATAAAAAAACAGAAATTTTTAAAGATGGCGTTTTGTTTACCGGAATATGCGCTATATTAAAAAAATAATTTTATGAACTCGATTAATATTATTTTCTCTTCAGATGATAATTACGCCCAACATTTGGGTGTGACGCTTTGCTCTATTTTTGAAAATAAAAAAGAAGATTATTTGATTAATGTTTATGTTATTGATGGTGGAATTTCTCAAGAGAATAAAAATAAATTATTTATATTAGAAAACAGATATTCATTTATAATAAATTATCTTCATATTGAAATAGATAATTATAAAGATTTATATATTAGTGATCATATAACGCAAGCTACGTATTATAGAATATTGATTCCAAATTTATTAAATAAGAAAATTGAAAAAGTATTATATTTGGATTGTGATCTGTTAGTTTTAGGGGATTTGATAGAATTATTTGAAATAGATATATCTAATTATTTGGCAGGGGTTATAGAGAATGAGTTAGATGTTATGGATAGATTAGATGTTATGGATAGATTAGACATGGAGGACGGTGATAGATATTTTAATGCTGGGGTGATGTTGATTAATATAAAAAAATGGCGTGAAAATAATATTTCTGAACAAACACTCGATTTTATTAATAATAATTCAAATCTTTTAAAATTTTGGGATCAAGATGCTTTAAATTTTATTTTAAGGAAAAAAATATTATTTTTAGATCAGCATTATAATTTTTTGGTATCAGGCATAGCGAAATCACCAAGTAATAAGAATGAAAAAAATATTATACCCAGAGTGGTGCACTATGTGGGCAAATTAAAACCATGGCATTTTTTATATTGTGGTCCCTATAAAAAATTATATTATCAATGCTTATGTAAAACACCCTGGAAAAATTATAAATATCCTGATTTAAATATAAAAAATATATTTAAAAAATTATTTTTTTGTTTTGTTCCTATTAGATATATAGAAATATTGGTTAAATTAAACAAACATATTATTCAAAGATTTGACTAATCATAGATATGTTTTTAACAATATTAAATCTTTATTATAAATAAGTAATAAATATAGTTATGAATCAATTTAATACTCCAATTTTATTTCTAATTTTTAATCGTTTAGAAACGACTAAGCAAGTTTTTGCTGCTATCCGCGAACGTCGTCCTAAATATTTATTTGTTGCTGCCGACGGTCCACGAGACGGTAAGATTGGTGAAGCTGAAATTTGTGAGGAAGTGCGGCAGTTTGTAAAAGGTAGTATTGATTGGGATTGCGAAGTAAAAACTTTGTTTAGAGGTGAAAATCTAGGGTGTAAGTTGGCAGTTAGCGGTGCTATTAATTGGTTTTTTTCTCAGGTTAAAGAGGGGATTATTTTAGAGGACGATTGTCTGCCTGATCAATCATTTTTTCCCTTTTGTGAAAATTTATTAGAAAAATATAGGAACAGTAATGAGGTGGCGATAATTAGTGGCAATAATTTCAATAACAAAGAAATTAGCGAAGCCAGTTATTATTTTAATAAAATACCTCATATTTGGGGCTGGGCTACTTGGCGCAGGACTTGGGAAAAGTATGATGTTAAAATGTCGGAATATCAAAATTTTAAAAAGGAAGAAAAAATAAAAAATATTTGGAGTGATAAGAGAGTGCAAAATTATTGGATTAATATTTTTAACGAAGTGTATAATAATAAAATTGATACCTGGGATTATCAGCTAACTTTTTCAATTTTTCTAAATAATAATTTGTGTATTTGTCCGAATGTAAATTTAGTATCTAATATCGGTTTTGGAAAAGATTCTACTAATACATTAGTATCAAATAAATCCATAACAAACCTTCCTGTAAATAATATTATTTTTCCATTAATTCATCCAAAAAAAATAGAATATAATGAAAAAAATGATGATATTATTAATAATTTTCAATTAAAAAACTACAGGTTAAAAAAAGTATTAAAATATTTGGGAATTTTTTCACTTGTAAAGAAAGTATACACGCATGTTTTGTCATATTCGCGGCAATAAAATTAAAAGCTGTTCTATGAAAAAAATATTAATTATTAATACTACTTTTAACACGGGAGGAGCCGCCCAGATAGCTAAAGAACTATTTAGTCAAATTAGTCCAAATTTTGTTGTATTTTTTGCTTATGGCCGAGGATTGAAGATAAAAAATGATCAAATTTATAAATTTGGCAATATTTTTGAAACATTAATTCATATTTTTTTGGTTAGGTTTTTAGGCCTGGAGGGTTTTGGTAGTTATTTTTCAACTTTAAAATTAATTAGATTTATAGAAAGAGAAAAGTTTGATTTAATTCATTTACATAATCTTCACGGTTATTATTTGAATTTCTTTATGTTGATTAATTTTTTGAAGAAAGAAAAAATAGCTATTGTTTGGACGCTGCATGATGAATGGTCGACCACTTGGCTGCCAGCCTACAGAGCTAATATAGAAAATTCTAGGAGTAATCAGGTGGAATATAATGGTAAAGACGTTTATCCTAGAAACTATTTCCCCTTTTTTAAAAATTTCATGTTTGATAAGAAAGAGAAGTTATTTTCAAATGGTTGGAACCCAACATTAGTCTGTCCTTCTCAGTGGTTAGCAGATGTCATTGCCACATCGTATTTAAATAAATTTACTTTAAAGATTATTTACAATGGGATTGATACTCAAATATTTAAGCCCGTTGATGATAAAAGATTATTAAAAACAAAGAACGGGATCAATCTTAACAAGAAAATTATTTTATTTGTTGCCGCCAATTTGAATGATAAACGGAAAGGAATTAGTAATATTATTAATGTTGCTAAAATATTAAAAAGTAAAGATTATTTATTTATTGGTATTGGTCGAGGAGAACTAGATGTTCCTGATAACGTGAAAATTATAAATTATGTTTATGATAAAAATGAATTAGCTGAAATATATGCCTTATCTGATTTATTTTGCTTTGCTTCATCGGCCGAAACCTTCTTACTGACAGTAGCGGAATCTCTCGCTTGTAGCACCCCTGTTGTTGGTTTTGATATTAAAGTCGTTAGAGAAATATTCAAAGAAAATGTAGGTATTTTAGTTAAATTAGGGGATGATAAATCTCTCGCTGAAACTATTAATAGATTGCTAGACAATGGAGATGAAAGATTGATTATGGGTGCTAATGGTAGAAAATTAGTAGTTAATAATTATTCAAAAGAACTATTTTATCAAAATTATAATAATTTATATAATAAGCTACTAAAATGAAACTTTCATTAATCACTCCATCATACAATTCAGCGGCAACCATTACTCGCACCGTTGAGAGCGTGATAGCGCAGAATTATTCTGATTTGGAATATATTATTGTTGATGGCGCCTCAAAAGATAATACGAAAGATATTGTTTTAAGTTATCAAAATAAAATAAATATTAAATTTATTTCGGAGTCTGACTCCGGTATTTATGAGGCGATGAATAAGGGGGTGAAATTGGCTAACGGGGAAGTCGTGGGAATCTTGAATTCTGATGATATGTTTGATAATCCTGAAGTTTTAACGAAAGTAGCCGCTCTTTTTGATGATGATAAAATTGAGGCTGTTTATGGTGATATTAATTATTTTTCAAAGGACGTTAATAAAACTACTAGAGTGTGGCGCGCTGGAGAGTATCAAGAAAATAAATTAAATAATGGTTGGGTTATTCCACACCCGGCTTTATTTTTGCGCCGAGAGGTTTATGAAAAATGTGGTTTATTTAGAACGGATTTTAAATTAGCCGGTGATTATGAATTTATTTTAAGAATTTTAAAAATCCATAAAATAAATTTAAAATATCTTCCAGAAGTTTTAGTGCGAATGTATAACGGTGGTGTTTCTGGTAATAATTTAGGGCAGAGGATTAAGGGCTGGAAAGAATTAAAAAAAGCCTGGAAAGTTAATAATCTAACTCTGCCCAAGCTTTTTATATTGCGACGAATAATATTTAAGTTAAAGCAATTTTTGCCTATTTAACCCCATTTTCTTCTTCCCACCCAAAATCTGCTTTTAAAGTTTCTCTTAAACCGTCCTTAAAGGAGCGGGGTGAAAAGTCGGGCATAATGCTTTTTAGTCTCGTTATATCAGTGCGCTTTTCTAAGGTTCCGTCTGGTTTAGTTGTGTCCCAAATAATCTCTCCTTTATAGTCTATTACTTCCTCTAAAATCGTAATAAATTCTTTAATGGAATAATCAAAGCCGGTGCCGATGTTCACTATCTCGGCTTCGTTATAATTATTCATTAAATAAATACAGGCGTCGGCTGTATCATCAACATATAAAGCTTCGCGACGCGGCGTGCCTGTCCCCCAAAAAGTGAGGGGACTTTTATTTTTTTTGGCTTCAACAAATTTTTTAATTAGTGATGGAATCATGTGGCCGTTTTCCAAGTCATAAGTATCGTTGGGGCCATACATATTGGTCGGCATAAGGGCGATAGCATTGATATTATACTGCTGACGATATAACTGGCAGGCGACAACACCAAGCCCCTTGGCAACCGCGTAGCCCTTATTAGTTTCTTCTAGGCGTCCGGCCATAAATCTATCTTCATTTATTGGTTGAGGATTTTCTTTGGGGTAAATACAGGTTGAGCCGGTAAAAAGAATCTTTGTTTTTGGGCTGAAATTCTTGATCGCTTCTAAAATGTTCAAAATCATGATTGAGTTCTGATAAAGAAAATCAGCTGGTCGCTTAGAGTTGCCGTAAATACCGCCAACAAGGCCAGCCACCATAAAGACAAATTCTGGTTCTTTAGTTTTAAAATATTCATCAACTTGCAGTTTATCTAAAAGATTAAGCTCATTACTCCTTGGGGCATCAATATTAAGATAGCCCTGTTTTTTTAATTCACGGATGATAGAACTGCCAACGAGACCAGTTCCACCGAAGACGCTTATTTTACTGTCTGTTTGCATCATATATTTTTTTCTCCTTTTTAAAATCAGCTTCCGCCATAATATTAACTAACTCGGCAAATTTTATTTTCGGTTCCCACCCTAGCCCTTGCTTGGCTTTAGCGGGATCGCCTAGTAATATATCTACTTCTGCTGGACGGAAATATTTAGGATCAATTTCAATAATAATTCTACCACTTTTTTTATCTATTCCTTTTTCTTTTAGGCCTTCGCCTTCCCAAACTATTTCTAAATCTAATTTTTTGCCAGCTAGCTCAACAAATTCTCGGACAGTGTGAGTTTCTCCGGTGGCTAAAACGTAATCATCGGCTTTGTCGGTTTGAAGCATTAGATACATCCCCTCAACGAAGTCCGGCGCATAACCCCAGTCACGTTTGGCATCTAAATTACCTAAAAATAGTTTTTCTTCAGTGCCTAATTTTATTTTGGCCAGGCCGCGAGTAATTTTTCTAGTTACAAAAGTTTCGCCACGACGTGGTGATTCATGATTAAATAAAATGCCGTTAACGGCGAAGAGATTATAGCTTTCGCGGTAATTGCGGGTTATCCAATAAGCATAAACCTTAGCGCATCCATAGGGAGAACGAGGATGGAAAGGGGTATTTTCTGTTAATGGTAGATCTTCTGGTGCGACTTTACCGAACATTTCGCTTGATGAGGCTTGGTAGAATTTAGTTTTTAGTCCGGCTTGCTTAATTGCATCTAAAATTCTAATTGTGCCCAAGCCGGTTGTATCAGCAGTATACTCTGGAAGGTCAAAACTGACACGCACATGGCTTTGAGCCGCCAAATGATATATTTCATCTGGTTTGATAGTTTCAATTAGGCGGCTGATATTACTACTATCAGAAATATCACCGAAGTGGAGAAATAATCTAACGTTATTTAAATGCGGATCTTGATAAAGATGATCAATTCTTTCAGTATTAAAAGTAGAAGCACGACGGATAATCCCGTGAACTTCATAGCCTTTTTCTAACAGAAATTCCGCTAAATAAGATCCATCTTGCCCTGTTATGCCAGTAATTAATGCTTTTTTCATAGATTTTTATAATTAATATCCAGTTAAATATAGCTTATCACAATTTTTTGAAGATTATAAGGGAATGGAGTTTATTAATGCAATTAATTAATAAAAAAGAACTATTTGACACTTAACTAAGATTTTTTTATCCTGTATTAGCATAAATTGGATGGGGATAATTTATAAAAACTTTATCTTTAATTTAGCTATATTTTATTTAATATTAGCAATTATTAGGCTTGATAGCAATTATTAGTTGTGCTATAATATTTAAGTAATAATTTATTGTGTAAATATATGGATAAAAATAATCAAAATTCCTTGGCCATTTTTGAAAATTTTAAAATTCGCCGATATTATAATGAAAAAAATGAAACTTGGTATTTGTCCGTTATTGATATAATCGCGGCTCTGATCGGGCAGACGGATTTTAAAAAAGCAAAAAGTTATTGGACAACCTTAAAAAATCGCTTAAAAAATGAAGGAAGTCAAGTGGTCACAGAATGTGAGCACTTGAAAATGATGGCTCAAGACGGAAAAATGCGAGAAACAGACGTGGCTGATGTAAAAACAATTTTGCGTTTGATTCAATCTGTTCCTAGTAAAAAGGCTGAATCTATCAAGCTCTGGTTAGCGCGTGTTGGTTATGAAAGAATGCAGGAAATTAACGATCCGGAATTAGCTTTGAATCGCAGCCGAGAATACTGGCAAAAGCTGGGCCGGAGCGAAGCATGGATACAACAGCGGATGATGGGGCAAGAAACGAGAAATAAGCTGACTGATTATTGGAGTGCGCACGATGTGAAAAAGAGCGATGAGTTTGCAATTCTGACTAATATTATTCATGAAGAATGGAGCGATTTAACCGTTAAAAATCATAAAAATTTAAAAGGTTTAAAAACACAAAATCTTAGAGATCACATGAGCGAAGAGGAATTGATTTTTTCTGCCTTAGCTGAATTATCAACCAGAAAAATTGCGGAAACTATGGAAGCGGGCGGATTAGAGCAAAATAAGACACCGGCCAAAACAGGCGGGCGAGTCGCCAAAAATGCTCGGAAAGAATTAGAGTTTGAAACGGGAAAAAGTGTTATTTCTAGTAAAAATTTTTTATCATCTAAACAACAAATTAAAAAACTTTCTAGTTTCAGTCATCCCCAAATTGGAGACAACTGAAACTAGAAAGTTTTGATGGTAAAAAATATGAAACTGACCGCGCTAATACCGAGGGAATATTTCGCATAATTCAATCAATTCCTTCGCTTAAGGTGAAACTGTTCAGATAAAATTTATAAAAACATTTATAATGTCCTATCTCCCCATCATCCCCAAAACAGTTGCCACCGTTTTAAGAACAATAGAGAAGTCTAAATAAACCGATCTGTGTTTAATGTAGTACAAATCGTTTTGTAATTTTTTTATAGTATCTTCTGGTGTGGCTGAGTGATATTCACCAGAAATCTGATCCCAGCCGCTTATCCCTGGTTTAATTAATAGGCGGGTGGTGTAAAAGGGAATAGCTGCTTCTAACTTTTCGGACAAGTCTGGCCTTTCTGGACGAGGGCCGATAAAGCTCATCTGACCTTTAAGAATATTAATTAATTGAGGAATTTCATCAAGACGGGTTGAGCGCAGTAGTTTGCCCACAAGAGTAATACGCTTATCATTTACAGCCGTGATAGCACCATCATTGTCATTTACCCTCATAGTGCGAAACTTATATAACTTAAACAGGCGGCCATTTTTGCCCACGCGCATTTGGGTGAAAAGAATTGGCCCGGCACTATTTAATTTAATTAGGATAGCAATTAAAATCCACAGGGGCAGGCTAACCAGGAAAAAGATAGCGGCTAAAATATAATCAAAACTTCTTTTGGTAAAGTCAAAGTAATTTTTTTCAGCTTCGGCCAGGTTTTCTAGAAACCAGTCCTGATTAATATTTTCCACCGGCACCTTGCCGTTTACTTGCTCATAGAAATTTTCAAAAGAAATAAAACTAACCTGATGGCGTAAGAGGCTGAAGAGGATTTGGCGTAGGGCGATGTTGGCTCCAAAATCATCAGCTAGAATAACTGTGCGAATATTGCGATCAAGAATTTTCTGTCGTAGCTCCTTCAGCTCGCTCATATCTTTAAAGATAAGAGCGGTCTGATAGCCAAGACCAGGACGTCTTTGCATATTTGTCACTAACTCTTGTACGTGTTCATTGTAGCCGATAATGGCAAGGTTATTTTGCCAGACAGATGATTTGAGCAATAGATAGGCTAGGCGGCGCCAAATTAAAAAGCCAGTAAGAGCGATAAGGGCAAAGATGACTAGATTAGTCTTCGGAGCGATATCTACTTGAGGGTAGATATAGAAATAGATAATGGATACCAGAGAAGCAACAATAACGCTACTAAGAGTGCGACGGATGAAATTACGCTCTGAGGCCATTTGTCTTAGGCTATAGAGATTGTTTATATAGAAAACAAGCAGGAAGATGATAAAGACGCCAATAAAATAATACCAGTGGTCTTGCCAATGAGGAGTGATGCCTTCAATGTCACTTAGTAGTCGATAGCGAACAAAAAGAGTTAGCGCTAGAGCTAAATGCAAGACCACAATATCTCCTAAGAGAAAAAATAGTTTTTTTAGGCTTTGATTCATATATTTTATGCTTAAATAATAGCAATAAGTAGAGATAAAATCAATTTGTTTATTTCTAAATTACACTTGACATCATCATATAAATATGCTATAATTCCTCTGGGTTGAAAGTCTTAATAAATAGACAATATTATGCTTAAATTAAACAAAAAACTACATATTTACCTTTTAGGGGGCTTAATTTCCTTGCTTTTAGCTGTTGTTTTGCTTATCCCTAGCCAAGCTTTGGCCCTAAGTCCAGCTGTTAATCAGGTGAAAACACCTAATAATTCAGCTGTCTATTACTTAAACCATGCTACACATCAGCGTAAAGCCTATATTAATGCAGCTGTATTTTTAGATTATGGCAATAATTGGAGTCAGGTTAAGGTAATTAGTCCAGAAGAATTGGCTCAGTGGCCCGAAGCACGTTTAATTAAAACGGCTAATAGCGATCAGTTATATTATATTAATGAAGGGAAGAAAGTCTTGATGCGTGATTTACAAGATATTTTAAATTATCATCTTGAAGATGTTCTCCCAATTACTGTGAGTGAGTTTGAATTAATGCAATATCAGACGGAAACTTCATATGCTGAGACTGGCTTAAGTAAGAGTAATGGCTTAATTGTTAGTCAGGACTTAAATCTTGATCAGGCTAACCCCGGTTATAGCTTAGTGCCTAATACTCGTGATAATCAGGTTATGACTTTATATTTAAGTGCTCGTACAGAAACGGTAACCTTAAATAGTCTTAGTTTTCAAATAAGTGGTCTTTATAATAATGATTTAATTGATGAAGTCTATTTGGTAAATAAGGGTAATAATAAAAGGATTAAAAGTAGCAGTAGTTTTCGCGATAGAATAGTAACGGTGCGTTTTAATTCTAATGATTTTATTATTACTTCTGGTAATACCATGGCAGTTAGAGTGATGCTTAGTCTTAATAACGCTAGTAATGTCAATAATCAAACCCTACAATTTAAATTAATTGAATCAGGTTCAGTAATTGCTAATTTAAATGCCGAGGGTTCTTTTCCTTTTCTGGGGCGTCAGTTTACTCTGCTTGACGGCAATGAACTTTTAGCTAAATTAGTTGTTAATGAAGAAAGTTTAGGTTCTAATCATAGTCAACAGACTTTAGGACGCTTTGTTATTACTGAGACTAGCGGCAAAGAAGATGTTTATATTAAGGAATTAGTTTTTAGAAATAATGGCTCTGCTAATAAGTTTGATTTGAATAATTTTAAACTAAAGAAAGATAATCAAGTTATTGCTAATGCTTCAGCTATAGACAGTAATTTAATTAGCTTTAATATTGCCTATCTACGTCTAGCGGCTAATAGTAATGTAAGCTTAACTGTTTATGGTAATCTGATGACTGATTATGATAGTGGTCGTAGTGTTAATTTGAGTCTCACTGATATGACTGCAGTTGGAAAGACCTATGGGCAATCTTTGAGCTCAACTATTAATAATATTAGTGAAAGTTTTAATCTTAATTAGAGCTTAAAAAACAGGCGATTAAGCCTGTTTTTTGTTTGGCGAAGCCTGTTAGATATGCTATAATTACAAAAAATGAGTGTAACTTTAGTCGAGATATCTTTTTAAACATATAAATATGAAATTTAAATTACTGCTACTTTTATTAATCCCAGCTGCCTTCTTATTAAATGCCTCAGTGGCTAAGGCAGACCTTTGTACTACTGACACTAAGGTTAATGTAGTTGCTCGTGATCCTGGTGGTGTTTATATCCCTGGGATTAAGGCGGAAATATATACTCAAGTGATTGATGCTAATGGCGCAACTAAGCCGGGCACAAAGATGGCCAGTGCGTCAGCTAATGCCAGTACTGGCATTGCTACTTTAACTTTCCGCAATAGAGACGCACAACAAGCTATTTATGCCTTACGCATTCAATCTATCTCTAAGGAATTTACCAGCTACTGGTATTATAATTTGACTTTAAATTGTGGCGAAGAGGTCAGCGTAGATAAAACTTTAAGTGGGATTAATTTTGTGCTTAGAGATTATAATGGTGACCTATTATACAACACTAAATTTAATGTTTATAGTCAGAAATATGATGCCGATGGTAATCCCATTAAACAAAGCAAGGATTTAGTGGCCTCTTTAGATAGTGGTAATAGTGGTTCTGCTCAAATCTATGTGCCTCAGGGCAGTGTTCGTAGCATCGATGGCAATCAAGGTGATTATTATATGTTGGAGATGACTCGTGATCGTAAAGTTTTTAGTTTATATGATATTAAAGTACTAGATGGACTAATGACTTTTTCTGAATATTATTCTAGTGCTGTGAAAATCACTTTACGCACTTCTTTAGGGGCTCTTTTTCCAAGTGGTACTAAGATTCAAGTCTATCAACAAACCATTGATAGTGATAATAATGATGCTCAAGGCGATCAGGTGGGTGAGTTTGTCACTAATGACGAGGGCTATGGTATTTTTGAATACCCAGCTGGCTTGTATGTTCTAGGGATAAAGAATGATAGCAGTCAGTATAATTATTTGTGGGATGTAGAAATTATGGAAGGGCAGTTAAACGAATATGATTGGCAGGTGGGCAATAATGTGCAAACAGGGAATGAAACCTGTAGTGAATCGTCTCAGTTAACTCTTAATTTGATTGGGATTAATGGCGATCCTTTGAGTGCTTTTAAATATGAAATTTATGAACAGGATGCGGATGTTTTTGGTCGTCCCATCCCTGGTCGAAAAATAAAAAGTGGGACTACTAATTCAGCCGGTCGGGCCGAGCTAGTCTTTAAGCCAGACTCAAGAAAAAGTTATGTCGTTAAGGTTTATGATAAGAAAAGTGATGTCGGTGAATTTTGGTTCTTTGATGCGGCTAGATTTACTTGTGGTTATGACCGTGCTGTTACCAAGAGCTTGCCTTATTTAAGAATTATCTTGCGCGATGGACAGGGAAATCTAAAAACTAATGCTTCTTTCTCTCTTTATGAACAGAGCTTTGATGTTGATAATAATCCAATTAAAGCTACTAATAAGTTAGTGACAAGTATGAAGACTGGTAATGATGGCTCCGCTATTATGTATGTTGCTCCTGCTCATTCCTTTGACCAAAATCGTCGTGGTTTATATGTGTTATCAGCCACCATTGGCAAAACAGTCTTTGACGCCTATAACATTGCAGTTACCGCTAATCAGAATGCAACTTTTGAATATGTATTTAGTGATTTGTCTTTAAGTTTAAAGTCAGCCGCGGGTCAAGCTTTAGCTAATAAAGAAGTGAAGCTGAAGGCTCAAGTTAAAGACGGTAATAAATATTTATTAGGTGATGAGCTAAGTAGCGGCAAGACCGATGACTCTGGCTTATTGCAATTTGAATATCCGGCTGGAACCTATGCCTTAGTCGTCACTGATGATTTTAAACAAGATAATATTTTTTGGGATGTAGTTATTAAAGACCGACAAAGTAATCGGGCGACTTTAAGTGCTAATTTAACTCGAGTTAGTTTGTCTCATCCTTTAGGAGAAATGTCTTCACTTGGCTCGGCTTTAACAGTCTACTCTCTTTATGAAAATGGCGGCTATTTCTACAAAGATAAAGAAGTTGGAACAATTAAACTTTCAAGTACTAAGCAAGGCGAAGCCTTATTGGCTGATGGTCCTTATCTAATTTCCTATGTTGATAAATCTAAAGTGGAATATGGACAGGCTTTCTGGGCGGAGAATGATAAGCTAAATACTATAAAGATTAAAATCGAAAAAACACAGCAGATTGATGTTGGTCAGAAATTTTCTGTAACTAAACCGGCCCGAGCAACAGCTATTGTAAGTAGCAGCCCTACAACCACAGGTAATAGCGCTAGCACTAATTTGAGTAAGCGTTTAGCCGGCTATATATTATTACAAGTTGAAGATAAGGGTAAAGCTTGGTATCTTAATCCTACTGATAGTAAACGTTATTATTTAGCTAATGGTGCCGGTGCTTATCAAATTATGCGTAAGGCTGGCGTTGGCATTACTGATAAAGATTTAAGTAAAATCCCGATTGGCGTGGATGCTCGTTTTGCTAAAGGCGATAGTGACGGCGATTTATTACCAGACGGTTTAGAGGTGTCTATTGGTAGTGACCCTCATAATAGCGACAGTGATGGTGATGGCTTTCTAGATGGAGCAGAAGTGCGTGATTCCTATAACCCTATTGGTAGTGGCCGTTTAAACTATGATTTAAATTTTGCTAATAAGTTAAAGGGCAAAATTCTATTACAAGTACAAAAAAATGGGGAAGCGTGGTATGTAAATCCTGCTGATGGTAAACGCTACTACTTAGGTAATGGTGACTTAGCCTTTCAAATTATGCGTTATTTAAGTTTGGGTATTTCTAATCAGAATTTAGCCACGATTAATGTCGGTCAATAATATTATGAACATAAACTCCGATCAATTTCAGTGGCCCCCGCTCGGTCAGGATCGAGCTGTTTCTTTTTTGGAAAAAAGTATTCTATCAGGTAAATTAACCCAAAGTTATATTTTTTCTGGTCCTAAGGACTTAGGTAAGACTAGTTTGGCCCTGGCTTTTGCTCGTAATCTTTGGAATTTTGATCGACAAACTGAAGCAAGTAGTGATAATTTTTCGAGTTTAAATACAGATTTAAATATCTTAGAAAAAGAAGTTGATAAAAAACAAATCGGAGTTGAGCAAACGCGTGACTTTATTAAAAAGTTAGGGCTGAGTTCTTTTCTTAACTCTTATAAAGTTGGTATTATTAAAGATGCGGAATTATTATCTATTGAAGCCCAAAACGCTCTTTTAAAAACCTTAGAAGAACCCAGAGAGAAAGTGATGATAATTTTAATCACGGAAAATGTTGAGCTCCTCACCCCTACTATCACTTCTCGCTCACAGGTTCTATACTTTTACCCTGTATCAGGAGGCGCTGTTTATGATTATCTTTTAGCTAGTTCAGAAATAAATAGATCCCTAGCTAAGGAAATCGCGGCCGCTTCTATGGGTAGGCCCTTGCAGGCCTTGCATTGGTTAGAGAATATTGATGATTATCATGAGCAAAGGGAGCTAGTGGAAAAATTATTTAACTTCATTAATGAAGATTTAGGCGGACGTTTAGATTTAATTGAATCATTAACTAAGGCTAAGGATTTTTCTTTAGAAAAAGCTGAAGTTTATTTACATATTTTTGAAGGCCTATGGCATGATGCCCTACTTATTTCTTTGGGCCATGAAGACCATCTGCGTTATCCTAATTTTCGTGAAGCTTGGCTACAATATTTTAAAAAACAGGCTGATGGTGATGAAAGTTATCGTGCTTTTATTAATTTAAAACAACTGCAAAAGTCTGGTGAATATTTACGAGGCTTTGTTAGCCCAAAAAGTGTTTTAGAAAGTTTAAGTCTTTATTTTTAATTTTATGTCTTATCTTAAATTAGGTATTTTACTTCTAGCCTTTGCCGCCCTTACTTCCGCTTGTAGCGTTTCTTTGGGCTCAAATAGTGTCGGCACAGCTAATGACGGTGGCGTTTGGTTGTCAGGAGACAAGGGTGCGACTTGGCGACAGGTATCATCAATTCCAACCATTAGCGGTCGTCCGGGTAGTTTAGCTAATACTGATATCAATATGCTTAGTATTGATGCTCAGGATAGTTCAGCCGTTTATTTAGGCACAATTAGCAAGGGTTTGTACTACACCTATAATGTTAATAATGGTTGGGTCGCCATGGATAATTTAGGGCAGGGTACAATTAATGATGTTAAAGTTGACCCAAAGGCAAAATGTACCTTATTTGTGGCTATTACCAACCGTCTCTATCGTTCACTTGATTGTGGCCGCGGTTGGCAGCAAGTTTATTTTGATAATAATCCTGGTGTCAATGTAACTACCATTGCCATTGATCATTATAATAGTGAAAATATCTATATTGGCACCTCACGTGGTGATATTATTAAGAGTATTGATCGCGGTTTAGCTTGGCGCACGATTCAGCGTGTGAATGATAATATTGCTCGTATAATTATTTCTCCTCAGGATAGCCGCTTAGTGTTTGTGGCCACAAATAAGAGTAATATTTATAGTTTCTATTCTAATTCGGTAACTGTGCCAAAAGATTCGGCTAATGTTGATAAAAATTTTGCCGTTGATAACTGGCAGGATTTAAGTTTGGTTTTAAAGGATTTTAATTTAGGTTCTAATTTTCGTGATATTGTAGTTTCTCCAAGTGACGCTTCTTTATTTTTAGCCACTGAGAAAGCGATCGTGCGTTCACCAGACCAAGGTCTAACTTGGGAAAACATTAAGTTGCTTACTCCGGAAAAAGACGCTATTATAAATGCAATTGCTATTAATCCTAATAATTCTCAGGAGATTTATTATGTCACTAATACCACTTTCTTTAGTTCGCCTGACGGCGGGGTAACCTGGATTACTAAAAAATTGAGCACCAGCCGCGCTGGTTGGGAGTTATTAGTTGACTTTAATAACCCTAAAAATATTTATTTGGGCACTAAGAAATTACAATAATAATTTAAAATTTATGAATACTTATTTAAGTGAAGAAGCAGAGAGTTTTGCCAATGCCTTAGACTTTTTTAAGCGTGATATTGCTACTTTAAGAACAGGCAGGGCTAGCCTAGCCGTTTTAGATAATGTGCAGGTTGAGGCCTATGGCGTCTTAAATCCAATTAATGCTGTGGCTAACATTACTGTGGCCGATGCTCGTAGTATTATCATTGCCCCTTGGGATAAAGGTATCTCTAAAGACATTGAAAAGGCAATTATCGAGGCTGATTTAGGTTTAGGTATTGTTAACGAGGGTGATAAGGTGCGTTTGAGTGTGCCGGCTTTAACTGAGGAAACTCGCAAAGAGACGGTGAAGAAATTGAATGAAAAAATGGAGAAAGCACGTATTAATATACGTCAGGCCCGTGAAGAGGTAAAAAACGCGATTGAAAAAGCAGAAACAGCTAAAGAAATTTCTGAAGATGAGAAGTTTCGCTACGAGAAAGAAATGGATGAATATGTGAGTAAAAAGAACGATGAGTTAAAAGTGATGAGAGATAACAAAGAAAAGGATATAATGGATATTTAATTTTTGACGTTAACACAATAATTTATGATAACAGCTATAATTTTTATATTAGTATTGTCGGTCTTAGTTTTTGTGCATGAGCTGGGCCACTTTTTTACTGCTCGACGTTTAGGCGTGAAGGCAGATGAGTTTGGCTTTGGTTTTCCACCTAGAGCTTTAGGGGTATATAAAGACGTCAACGGTCGTTGGCGTCATTTTTGGGGTAATAAAGCCTTAGATAGCTTGCCTGAGGGGCAAGAAGCAGCTGGCACCGTTTATTCGCTGAATTGGTTGCCTTTGGGTGGTTTTGTGCGTATTAAGGGTGAAAATGGAGAAGGCAAACAAGAAGCTGATAGTTTTGCAGCCAAGTCTTTATGGCGCCGAGCTTTAATTTTAGCGGCTGGTGTCATTATGAATATTGTCTTAGCGGCAGTTCTATTATCAGTCGGTTATATGATTGGTATGCCTCAGTCTTTGGAAGATGCAAGACCTTCTGCTCATATTACTCAAGCGGAGATATTAGTGGTAGAGACATTGGCTGATTCGCCAGCTCAAAAAGCTGGTATTCAAACCGGTGATATAATTGTCGCTATTAACGGCGAAGCTGTTAGTAGTCATGAGCAATTACAAACTTCATTAGCTACTAATCAGGGGGAAGCGGTAGATGTATTACTTAAAACTGAGCAGGGTTCAAAACATTTAGAAATAGTTCCGGAAATGATTGCCGGCACAAATAACCCTGGGCTTGGCGTTTCCATTTATTCTTCAGCTACGATTCGCTATCCTTTCTTTATTGCTATTTGGGAGGGAATCAAAATGACGGGAGTGATGTTTTGGGCCATCATTGTTGCTTTCTATGGCTTGATTGTTGGTTTATTTAGCGGCGCTAGTATGGGCGCACAAGTAGCAGGTCCAGTTGGTATTGCCACTTTAACCGGTCAGGTTGCTAGTTTAGGCTTTGCCTATTTACTCCAGTTTATGGCCCTATTATCTCTTAATTTAGCCCTGATTAATATCTTACCTTTTCCTGCTCTTGATGGTGGACGCTTACTCTTTCTACTCATTGAAAAGTTTAAGGGCAAGCCCGTACGTCAATCAGTCGAGGCTTGGATTCATACTATTGGTTTCTGGCTGTTAATTATATTAATCGTCTTTGTTACCTATAAGGATATTGTTCGTTTATTTTAATAATTATTAATTTGTCTTGAGTAATTTATGATAAGGTTTACATAATTACTTTTAGACATCATTAGGCATATGAAAATAAATTTGAAAGCTAGTAATATTGAATTAACTGATGCTATTAAAGAATACGTACAGACTAAAGTAGATATGCTAGAAAAGTATTTAGGCGACACCCAGGTAATTAATTGTGATTTTGAAGTCGCTAAATCAGTCGGAGGACAGAATAAAGGAGAAATCTACCGGGCGGAAATAAATTTGGATATTCCTGGGGAGTTGTTGAGAGTTGATAAGACAGAAGTTGATTTATATAAGGCAATTGATAAGGTAAAAGATCATATGGAAGAAATGATTATTAGTCATCGTGAAAAATTACGTGATCAAAGGAGAGGAAAATAAAATTTAAATAAAACTGGGGATAACAGAGGTCAAAATGACCTCTGTTTTTGTTTTTTTACTAACCTTCGCTAGTTGTCCCATTACACCTTATATGGTATAATAGCCATTAGCTTAGGCACTATATGTAGATATTTGCTTTAGCTATTAAAAACTAATTATTTAAGAACATATGGTAGATAATTTGGAGCTATCCATTAAAAAAAGGAATGGCCTCGTCCTCGCTTTTGATAAGGAAAAAGTGGCCGTGGCTGTTTTAAAAGCGATGCAGGCAGTTAATCACGGAGAAAGAAGTGATGCCGACATCATTGCCACTGTGGTTGAGCAAAGAGTGAAGGAAATAAAGCAGGAAAAGCCTCAACAGATTCTTAATGTTGAAGACATACAAGACCTGGTAGAGGAATTATTAATGTCTAAAGATTTTCACGATGTGGCTAAGGCCTATATCTTGTATCGAGATAAGCGTGCCTCCTTAAGACGTCGTGATATTTTTAAGAAAAGAACGAACTTAAAGCCCTATGAATATCCAGAGCTTTATGAATATGTTAGTGCTATTCGTCATTCCTATTGGATTCATACTGAATTTAATTATGTGAGTGATATTCAGGATTTTAAGACTAATGTTAATGAAGCCGAACAGAATGCTATTAAAAATACGATGTTAGCAATTGCCCAGATTGAAGTGGCGGTGAAGGCCTTCTGGGGTGATATTTTTAAGAAATTACCCAAGCCAGAAATTGCTGCCGTTGGCTTTACTTTCGCTGAGAGTGAGGTCAGACATATGGATGCCTACTCGCATTTATTAGAAATTCTTGGCTTAAATGATGAATTTAGCAAGATTAAAGATATTCCCGCTTTAATGGAGCGAGTGGAATATTTGGAAGATTCAATTAGTACTTCTAAAAGTGAAGATGATCGTGAATATGCTTTAGCTATTCTGCTATTTTCTCTATTTATTGAACATGTCTCTCTCTTTTCTCAGTTTCTAATCATGATGTCCTTTAACAAGCATCGCAATTTATTCAAAGGAATTTCTAACGCAGTCGAGGCAACTTCTAAGGAGGAGCAGATTCATGGCCTATTTGGCATTGAAGTAATTAATCTAATTAAAGCCGAGCATCCAGAATGGTTTAACGATGCTTTTAAAGAAAAAATTGTGACTGCTTGCGAGCAGGCTTTTGTCTCTGAGCAGAAGGTGGTTGATTGGATTTTAGAAAAAGGAGAATTAGATTTCTTGCCCAAGACTGTGATTATTGAGTTTATTAAAAATAGATTAAATAATTCTTTGGATAGCATTGGTATGGCTAGAATTTTTCCAGTTGATGAAAAGCTATTAGAACAAACCGAATGGTTTGATGAGGAGGTAGCAACTACTAAACACGGAGACTTCTTTGTGAAGCGCTCAATTAATTATAATAAACGCAGTCAAAGTATTACCGGTGACGATTTATTCTAATATTTATAAATTTATTTTTACATAACATATGCAATGGTTAAATGAAAATTCACGTACATTTTTAGCGAAAGGTTATTTAAGTCCCGGTTTGAGTGCTGAAGAGAGGATTAGAAATATCGCCGATACAGCTGAAAAGATATTAAAAAAAGAGGGCTTTGCTGATAAGTTTTATGATTATATGTCCCGCGGTTATTATTCCCTAGCTTCTCCTATTTGGTCTAACTTCGGTTTGAGTAAAGGTTTGCCTATCAGTTGCTTTTCTTCTTACTTGGGTGACGACATGGGGCAGATTTTATATACTCAGGCAGAGGTGGGGATGATGAGTAAGTATGGCGGTGGCACGGCTGGTTATTTTGGTGATTTACGTGGGCGGGGAGCGGCTATTAAAGATAATGGCACTTCTTCGGGGGCGGTACATTTTATGCAGCTCTTTGAGACTTTAGTTAATGTAGTTAGCCAGGGTTCAGTCCGTCGTGGTCACTTCGCTCCTTACTTACCCCTTGAACATCCAGACGCGGATGAGTTCTTAAATATTGGCAGCGAAGGTAATCCCATTCAAGAAATGACTTATGGTGTTACCGTCACCGATGCCTGGATGAAGGAGATGGAAGCAGGGGATGAGAAGAAGCGGGCTTTATGGGCTAAGGTCTTGCAGCGTCGCAACCAGATGGGTTATCCCTATATCTTATTTACCGACACGGTTAATAATAATACGGTTGATGTTTATAAGGATAAAAATCTAAAAATAAAGGCTAGCAATCTTTGTTCAGAGATATTGCTACCCTCTAATGAGGAGTGGTCCTTTGTTTGTGATTTATCTTCTTTAAATCTTTTACACTACGATGCTTGGAAGGATACAGATGCGGTTGAAACTCTAGTTTATTTTCTAGATGCAGTGATGAGTGATTTTATTAATCGCTTAGAAACCTTGAGGGATGGTGGCAATAAGCAAAAAGAGCAGGCTTTCCACTTTATGAAGCGGGCCTATGATTTTGCTGTGTCTAATCGGGCCATTGGTTTAGGTGTGCTTGGTTGGCACTCTTTGCTACAGAGCAAGATGTTACCCCTAGAAAGCAAGGAGGCAGCTCGTTTAAATGTGGTGATCTTTAAGGACATTAAAGAACAGGCTTATGCTGCTTCTAAAAAATTAGCAGCTGAATATGGTGAGCCAGAAATATTAAAGGGCTATGGTCGTCGCAATACTACTTTGATGGCAATTGCTCCAACTACCTCCTCCGCCTTCATTCTCGGGCAGGTTTCACAAAGTATCGAACCAATTTGGTCTAATTGTTATGTGAAAGATATTGATAAGATGAAAGTAACGATTAAGAATAAGGAGTTGACTAAACTTTTAGAAGAGAAGGGAAAGAATTCAAAAGAAGTATGGGAGAGCATTCGTAATAATGATGGTTCAGTTCAACATTTAGATTTTTTATCTGAAGAAGAGAGGGCGGTCTTTAAAACTTTTCAAGAAATTGAACAGAAAATTATTATTGAACAGGCAGCTGCTCGACAGGACTATATTGATCAGGGTCAGTCCTTGAATTTGGCCATTAATCCAGATGTTCCTATTAAAGAAATTAATGCGCTTTATATGTATGCCTGGCAGTTGGGTATCAAGACTCTCTACTACCAGCACAGTATTAATGCTGCCCAGCAATTCGGTCGTTTGAAAGATTTACAGAATTGCCAAGCTTGCCAATCTTGATTTTAACTAACTATAGTTAAAATAATCATATAAATCAGTCCGTCACTGGATAAAGTGACGGACTTTTTGATTGCCCATATAACATTTATATAGATATTGGTCAATATTTATTAAATAGTCAAAGCATATTATACTGCAAAGAGCGCATCAGGCGTAATTTTTTGTCATTGAAGCGTTAAAATATAAATATATGAATATACTAGATAAAATTTTAGGTGATCCAAACGAAAAAATAATTAAGGGCCTACGCAAAGAAATTGAGAAAATTAATGTTCTGGAGCCAGATTTTAAGGCTTTGAGTTTGGATGAATTAAAAGGGAAGACGGCTGAATTTAAGAAGCGTTTAGAAGTTGGTGAAAGTTTAGATGATTTAATGCCAGAAGCCTTTGCTACTATGAGAGAAGCTTCTAGTCGTTTATTGGGACAAAGGCATTATGATGTCCAGTTAATTGGTGGTCTTGTTTTACACCGTGGTGAAATTGCTGAAATGAAGACCGGTGAAGGTAAGACCTTGGTAGCTACACTTCCTTTGTATTTGAATGCCTTAGAGGGCAAGGGAGTGCACCTTATTACCGTTAATGATTATTTAGCTCGAGTTGGTGCTGGTTGGATGGCTAATCTCTATTATGCTTTAGGTTTAAGTACGAGTGTCATCGTTCATGATGCCGCCTATATGTTTGATCCTGAATATGATGATGAAACTCAGTATGATGAACGTCTGCGTCATTTCCGTCCAATTTCTCGCCGTGAAGCTTATTACTGTGATGTTACCTATGGTACTAATAATGAATTCGGTTTTGATTATTTGCGTGATAATATGGCCTATAATCTTGGTCAAACCGTTCAGCGTACTTTAAACTATGCCATTGTCGATGAAATTGATTCTATTTTGATTGATGAAGCGCGTACGCCTTTAATTATTTCTGCCCCTGCCGAAGAATCAACTGATAAGTATCAGAAATTTTCCCAGTTAGTACAACGCTTAACTGAAAATGATGATTATAATGTTGATGAGAAGATGAAGGCTGCCACTTTAACCGAGGGGGGGATTAATAAGATTGAAGAATGGCTCGGTATTGGTAATATTTATGTTACTGGTGGCGTTAAAGAAGTGCATCATTTAGAACAGGCCTTAAAAGCTATGGTCCTATTTAAGCGTGACCGAGACTATGTAGTTAGGGATGATGAAATTATTATTGTTGATGAATTTACCGGTCGCATGATGCCTGGTCGTCGCTATAGTGAAGGCTTGCATCAGGCAATTGAAGCTAAAGAAGGGGTCAAGGTACAGAAAGAATCACAAACTATGGCCACCATTACTTTCCAGAATCTTTTCCGTATGTATAAGAAGTTATCTGGTATGACTGGTACGGCTTTAACCGAGGCGGAAGAATTTCATAAAATCTATAAATTAGAAACTGTAGTTATTCCAACTAATAAGCCTAATGTACGTAAAGATGATAATGATTTAATTTATCGTGACGAAGAAAGTAAATATGCGGCCGTAATTAAAGATGTTAAAGAAAGATCACTTCAAGGCCAGCCAATATTAATTGGTACAATTTCTATTGAAAAAAATGAATTGATGGTTAATTTGATGGAACGTGAGGGTTTGCGTCCACAAATGTTAAACGCTAAAAACCATCAGAAAGAAGCAGAAATTATTTCTCAAGCTGGTCGTTCAGGTGCCATTACTTTAGCTACTAATATGGCTGGTCGTGGAGTTGATATTATTTTAGGTGGTAATCCAGATCCAAATGATCCAGCAGCAGTGGCTGAAGCTAAATTAGAACAAGAAAAAGTTTTGGCGCTAGGTGGTTTGCATGTGATTGGTACTGAGCGTCATGAATCTCGTCGTATTGATAATCAGTTGCGTGGTCGCGCTGGCCGTCAAGGTGATCCTGGCTCATCTCAGTTCTATGTTTCAACGGATGATGATTTGATGCGTATTTTTGGTGGCGATCGTATGAAGGCGATGATGAAGACCCTAAGGTTACCGGCCGATGTGCCCATTCAGAATAAAATGATTTCTAACTCCCTAGAATCTGCTCAGAAAAAAGTGGAAGGGAATAATTTTGATACCAGAAAACACTTAGTTGAATATGATGATGTAATTAACAAGCACCGTGAATCAATCTATCGTCGTCGTCGTGAAATTTTAGAGGTGGCTGAAGCTGAGTTAAAGGAAGGCGAAGCTAGTCCGGTGGAACGCTTAGGTGAAATGGTCAAGGCACAGGTTGAGGAAGAAATTAACCGTGTTGTTAATTTCCATTGTGCGGGCGATAAGGCCAGCGAATGGAACTTAAAAGAGATTGCCGAGACCATGAAAACAATGCTTAGCTCTGACAATAAATTAGAGAAATTACAAGAATTAGCCGGTGAAGGTAATGATCTTGGTCGTCAAGCGGTGTTAGATTACTTTAAGAGTGAGGCGATAAGAACCTATGATGAATTGGTAGAAAAATTCTTACAAGCGGGGATTGATTTTGTGGAAATTGCTAAAGGCATGCTCTTACGTTCAATTGATCAAACTTGGATTGAGCATTTAGAAACTATGGATTATATGCGCCGCGGCATTGGTTTACGTGGCTATGGTCAACATGATCCTTTGGTTGAATATAAGAAAGAAGCTTATAGAATGTATCATGAATTACTTGATTTAGTTCGCCAACAGTTAGTGTATTCAATTTATCGTACCGCTGACGCCTTGCAAATGGCGCCTTCAGCTTTGATGAATTTAAGCCAAAGTGAGCAACCTAAGAATCTAGTTCTTGAAGGCGCTCCTAAACAAATGCAGAAATTAAGTGAAAAGAGAGACAATTTTGATTTAGTTAGAGACAAAGCAAAAGATGAGTCTGGCAAAACAGTTGGGCGTAATGATCCCTGTCCTTGTGGCAGTGGCAAGAAGTTTAAGAAATGTTGTGGGGCTTAATTTGTCTTTATGATTTATCATGAAAAACCAGATAATTTTCAAGCTAAGTTCAGCACTGTTAGTTGTTATCTAGAGCATGATACTAATATTTTATTCTTACTGCGCCAGGATTATAAATCTGAAGGTAATCGTTGGGGCATGCCGGCTGGTAAGATTGATGAGGGTGAAGATAAATTAGAAGCAATGCTTCGGGAAATTAAAGAAGAGACTGGGCAAGAGCTCTTTCCGGCTGATGTGGAATATTTGCAAACTGTTTATGTTAGATATCCCGAATATGATTTTATCTATCATATGTTTCGTTCTCGTTTCTCCTTATTACCAATAATTAAGCTCAGTGCGACTGAACATAAAGATTATTGCTGGTGCACACCTCAGGAGGCCCTCAAATTAGATTTAGTTAAAGACTTAGACGCTTGCCTTAAATTATCTTACATGATTGATTAGAAGTTTGTCCTTGTTTTTATAAAAATTTTATCTTTTCTTTATTAAAGGGCGGTGGTGTAGCTTCTAGAGCCCTAAAAGAATTAGAAAAACGTACTGGTAAGTCAGTTATTTCATATAATAAATTTTTATTGAATAAGGAAAAGTAATTGCATCTTCAATTTAAATAAAGTTTAAAAGTAAATATATGGGCATAGAACAAACTAATTTTCTCCATATTTTTGATGATACAGGAGCTGAAAAGAAGCTTGATTCTTCTGATTCGCAGGCCGAGATTATTAAGGAAGATGTTCATATTGAAGATATATCAAATGAAAAGAAAGAATATTTAATTTCCGAAGCTTTAATTAATAGGGAGGAAGAAATAAAAAAAGAAGCTGAAAGAAGTTTAAAGCGCTTACGTTTAATACAAACAAACGACGACATCCCTTTAGCCTCATTTAAAGATATAATGCCAGAAATTAAGGCTTATGAAATCCGCTTATCAATGCTTCGAGCTGCTTATAATAGAGCTGCTCCAGGAGAGGATAAACAGAGAGCTTATTTAGTCTTAGTTAGCCCTGAAATAAATGATGATGAAGCTTATCGCGATAGTGCCCGTCTTTATTTTAAATATTTAGAAGCATCGAAAATAGATGCAAAACAGCAAGCAATAATGAAGAGTAAGAAAACTAAAGGAAAGAAAAAGACTTTAGCTAATGCGCCAGTTAAGCCAGAAATAGATAAGACTGAAAGAGAGATTGAATCGGGTGATGATGTGAATGATGCACCCGATCCCTATGGCGATATTTATCCCTATAGCCGTAAGTGGCGTAAGAATTAGTTATCTAAATTAGTAAAATAAATTTTTAAATATTATGTCTTCAAAACAAGATACAACAGAAACTCCAGCCTTAACTTTCCCAGAGGCAGAAGAGATGGTTCTTAATTTTTGGCAGGAGGCTCATATCTTTGATAAGTCTTTAGCCAAAGAATCACCGCAAGGGGACTATGTTTTTTATGACGGCCCTCCTTTTGCTACGGGGACACCTCACTATGGTCATTTGGTTGGCAGTGTCATGAAGGATGTTGTTCCTCGTTATCAAACTATGCGCGGTTATCACGTGGAACGTAAGTGGGGTTGGGATTGCCATGGTTTGCCGATTGAAAATATTGTGGAAAAAGAGCTAGGCACGAAGAGTAAGAAAGATATTGAAGAATTAGGTGTGGGCAAGTTTAATGATTTGTGTCGTTCTAAGGTTTTAACTTATGCGCAAGAATGGGAGAAGGTAATTACCCGCCTTGGTCGTTGGGTAGATTTTGATAATGCCTACAAAACCATGGATCTAGATTACATGGAAAGTATTTGGTGGGTATTTAAGCAGTTATGGGACAAGGGGCTAATATATAAAGATTATCGTTCAATGCATATCTGTCCTCGTTGTGAGACAACTTTATCACAATCAGAGGTGACTGAAGGTTATAAAGATATTAAAGACTTATCAACTATTGCCAAGTTTGAATTAGTTGAAGAGCCGGGAACTTTTATTTTGGCTTGGACAACTACTCCTTGGACGCTTATTGGCAATGTTGCTTTAGCAGTAGGAAGCGAAATTGATTATGTTAAGGTAAAAACTGAGGAAGGAATTTTTATTATGGCTAAAGAGCGCATGGTTGATGTTCTTAAAGAAAGAGCAGCTGAGGTTGTGGCTGAAATTAAAGGCTCTGATTTAGTGGGCAAAGCTTATAAGCCTCTTTTTAATTATTATTCTGATGATAAGAATTTAGAAAATAAAGAGAATGCTTGGAAAATATATATAGCTGATTTTGTAACCACTGATGAAGGCACGGGTGTGGTTCATATTGCTCCAGCTTTTGGTGAGGATGATATGAAATTGGGTAAAGATAACAATTTGCCTTTTATTCAACATGTGGGCATGGATGGAGTTTTTAAGGCGGAGGTCAAAGATTTTCCAGGACTTCATGTTAAACCGCTTGAAGATCATATGGCCACTGATATTCAGATTATTAAATATTTAGCCGCTAATAGTCTATTATTCCATAAAGAAAAATATGAGCATAGCTATCCTCATTGCTGGCGCTGCGATACTCCTTTAATTAATTATGCGACTTCTTCTTGGTTTGTGGGGGTTACAAAAATTAAAGATAAGCTTTTAGAAACAGCTAAGGAAATTAATTGGTCGCCAGAGTATATTAAAAATGGACGCTTTGGCAATTGGCTAGAAGGAGCACGTGATTGGTCTATTTCTCGTCAGCGTTTTTGGGCGAGTGCTATTCCAATTTGGGAGTGTGAAAATGGTCATCGTCATGTAGTTTCTTCAGTGGCCGAGTTAGAACAATTAACGGGCACTAAGATTACTGATATTCATAAAGATAAGGTAGATGGTTTAACTTTTGCTTGCTTAGAATGCCAGTCTAAGATGACTCGTATTAGTGATGTGATTGATTGTTGGTTTGAGTCGGGTTCTATGCCTTACGCGCAAATGCACTATCCTTATGAGAATAAAGATAAAATGGAGGCTAGTTTTCCAGCTCAATTTATTGCTGAGGGCGCTGACCAAACCAGAGCTTGGTTCTATTATTTACACGTTATTTCTGGGGGCATTAAAGACAGTCACGCCTTTCAAAATGTAATTGTTAATGGCATTGTTTTAGCTGAGGATGGCAAGAAGATGGCTAAGAAGTTAAAGAATTATCCAGACCCATCATTAGTAATGGAAAAATATGGCGCTGATGCTTTGCGGGCCTATTTATTATCTTCACCGGTAATGCAGGAAGAGAATTTAAATTTTGCTGAGGCTGGTGTGCAGGAATCATTACGTAAGAATGTAATGACACTATGGAATGTTTATCGCTTCTATGAAACTTATGCTCCAGAATATGATGGTCGGGAAGTAGAGACAGAAAATAGTTTAGATAGTTGGATCTTAGCTAAATTTAAATTGTTGTTAATAGAGGTAACGGCAGCAATGGAGAAATATAATCTACCCAAAGCAATGCGTCCGATTACGGAATTTATTGATGAATTATCAACTTGGTATTTACGTCGTAGTCGTGACCGTTTTAAGAGTGATGATGAAAATGATAAGCAGAGAGCTTTAGCTATGAGCCGTTTTGTTTTATTAGAATTAGCTAAAGTAATGGCACCGTTTATGCCATATACCGCAGAACGTCTATGGCAGGAAGTTTCTGGTAATAAATTTACTAATCGTGATAAATCCGTTCATTTAGAGGCTTGGTCTAGTTTAGGTCTTCTAAATAAGGATGAAGAAAAAGTTTTGACGCAAATGGAAATATTGCGCAGAGCGGTTGAGGCAGCCTTGGCCACTCGTGATGGGGCCGGTATTAAGATTAGACAAATGTTAAACTCGGTTGAATTTAATGGTGGCGGGGAATTAGAAAATAGTTATTACCCTCTGTTAGTTGATGAGCTAAATGTACGTGAAGTTATTTGGCGGGGCGGTGAAGGTAATATTGTGGTTAATTTGGATACAGTTATTACTCCGGAGTTACAGTTAGAAGGAAATAAGCGCGAATTAATCAGAACAGTTAACGCTTTGCGTAAAGATGCTGGCTTTAGTGTGGCCGACAATATTAATATTTATATTGAGGGCAGTGAGGAAGCTACTAATTGGTTAGTAGCTGCTACCGCAGATATTAAGAAGGCAACCATTGCCCTTAACTTAAGCATGTCTAAGTTAAATGGTGAAGGCAAAGAAAAGAAACTTAAATTGGAGACGGGTGAATTAGTGATACAAATAGCAAAAGCTTAGTTTTTATGGACAAAATCACAAAAATTTGTTATAATAAGCTTGTTAATTAATTAAAAAACTCCTCAAAAAATTTGTAGGAGCTATATAAAAATATGACTACTCCTTGGATAATCGCTGCCATTGTCATCATCTTAGCTTTTGTTTTAATGGGCATGTATAATGCTCTGGTTCGCTCTAAAAATAGAGTGGATGAAGCTTGGAGTGATATCGATGTGCAGTTAAAACGTCGCCATGATTTAATTCCTAATCTGGTAGAAACTGTAAAGGGCTATGCTAGCCATGAACAGGAAACTTTGACGAAGGTAGTTGATGCTCGTAATGCCGCGATGTCCGCTCAGTCAAGTAATAATTCAGAAGAGCTCTTAAAAGCTGAAAATAATTTAAGTACGGCTTTAAAATCCATTTTTGCTTTAGCGGAAAGTTATCCGGACTTAAAAGCTAATCAGAATTTCTTAGAATTGCAGAGAGATTTAACTGATACTGAAGATAAAATTATGGCTTCTCGCCGTTTCTACAATGCTAACGTACGTGACTTTAATACTAAGTTACAAGTTTTTCCAACCAATATTTTTGGTCGCATGCTCGGTTTTAAAGCTTATAACTTCTTCGAAGCTATTGAAGCAGAGAAAGAAACAGTGGCCGTTAAGTTCTAGTATTTAATTTTTTAATTTATAACTTTATGTGGATTTACATTTTGATTGTTATTGGTATCATCTTGTTAGGTTTCTTAAAACAGGTGAATCAATATGAAAGAGGCGTCGTCTTTACCATGGGGCGCTATTCCTATGTCATGCAACCGGGTTGGCGTCTGCTTATTCCTATTTTTCAATCTTTTCGTAAGGTTGATATTCGCGTGAAAGCAGTGGATGTGCCCGATCAAAAAGCAATTACCCGTGATAACGTACCCGTGATTGTTAACGCCGTTATTTATTACAAAGTAGCTGCGGCCGAAAAAGCTATTATTGAGGTTGAAAATTTTCAATATGCTATTTCTCAATACGCTCAAACAACCATGCGTAATATCGTGGGCGAAGCAACTTTAGATGAATTGCTTGGACAACGTGAAAAGATTGCTGATCGTATTCGTGAAATTGTTGATGCTGAAACTGATGAGTGGGGAATTAAAGTTAATAATGTAGAATTAAAAGATGTGTCTTTGCCGGAGTCAATGGAGAGAACTATTGCTAAGCAGGCTGAAGCGGAGAGAGAAAAGAGGGCGGTTATTATTAATTCGGAAGGTGAATTAGCTGCTTCCGCTAATATTGCTGCTGCCGCTAAAACCTTATCTGAAACTCCTGGCGCCTTACACTTACGCACCTTACAATCAATTAATGATATCTCTTCTGATCAGTCTAATACTATTGTCTTTATGACACCTCTAGAAGTGCTTAAAGCTTTTGATGGTTTTGCGAATAAGATGAATGGTGAAAATAAATAAATTGTTGTTTTAGATTTATGTCTAATCTCTATAATTACAGCGCTGTTAATAAGAGAAAAACCTGGTTTTTAATGACCGGGTTTTTCGTCTTTATTATAATCGTGGGCTATATTTTTTCTATGGCCATGGATATCCCGCAAATACTGCCAATAGCTGTTATTATTAGTATTGGCATGGCTTTTGTTAGTTATTGGTATAGTGATAAAATTGTTTTATCAATGTCTAAAGCTAAGGAAGTTGATAAGGATAATGGGCGTGAACTCTATCGCTTAGTAGAAAATCTTTGTATCACTGCTGGCCTGCCTTTGCCTAAGATTTATATTATTGAAGATGCCTCACCTAATGCCTTTGCTACTGGTCGTGATCCCAAACATGCTGCCATTGCTGTTACCTCTGGTCTTTTAGGTAAACTAGAAAAGGCGGAATTAGAAGGTGTGATTGCCCATGAATTATCACATATTGGTAATCGTGATATCTTAATCTCCACTATTGCTACTGTTTTGGTGGGTATAGTGGTTCTATTAGCTGATTGGTTTCGTCATTGGTCATTCTTTGGTGGGCGTAGCCGTAATAATGATAATAACAATGGCCAATTAGGGATGATTATTGCTATTGTGGCGATTGTGCTAGCTATTTTAGCGCCCTTTTTTGCTCAGTTATTAAACTTAGCTGTTTCGAGGAAACGTGAGTTTGCGGCTGATGCCGATGCTGCCCTTTTAACTCGTTATCCTGAGGGACTGGCGCGTGCTTTAGAAAAAATTAGCTATAATCAACCATCGCTAAAATCAGTTAATCGTGCCACCGCTCATATGTTTATCGTTTCACCTTTGCAAGGAAAGAAAACAGGGGGCTCACTTAGTTGGTTTGCAAAAATAATGATGACTCATCCCCCGGTAGAAGAGCGTATTAAAAAATTAAGAGGATAAAAAATATGACAACACAAGAAATATATCAGTTGGCCATTACTACTGGCATTAAGCATGATTTAAGGGGCAAATCCTATGTAGGGCGTTCTACAGACAAGTTGAAGAAAAAATATGAAGAGATGAGTGAAAAAGAAAAACAATCTTTTGATCTTGAATCTTTAAACAACCCCTATGCCGATTCACGAATTTTAAATTCAGATGGAAAGAAAGTTATAAAAAAAGTTTTAGTTGGTATTGATATTGAAGGCACCGAATTATTATATGCCGATAAGAGAGGTGATATTGATTTAGTTATTGCCCACCATCCAGAAGGTTTAGCTTTGGCTGGTTTAGCAGAAGTAATGCATCTACAGGCCGAAGTTCTAGCTCAGTATGGTGTCCCAATTAATATTGCTGAGTCTATTATTCAGCCCAGAATTTCTGAGGTAACCCGTGGTATTAGCCCGGTCAATCATCAGCGTTCGGTTGATTTAGCGCGTCTGCTCGGTTTAGAATTTATGTGTCTCCATACACCGGCCGACAATCTATCAGCTCAGTTTGTGATTGAGGCAATTAAAAATGAGGGTGATAAATTAGAAACAGTGGGCGAAATGATGGATTTTCTAAAGACTATTCCTGAATATGCTGCCGCCGAAAAAATGAAGTCTGGCCCGAAAATATTTGCCGGAACACCGGAGCGCAGTTTAGGCAAAGTGGTGGTGACAGAATTTACTGGTGGCACTAGTGGCTCTAAAGATATTTATGAAAAGATGGCTCAATATGGCATTGGCACTGTTATTGGCATGCATATGAGCGAAGAGCATCGCAAAGAAGCAGAGAAGTATCATATCAATGTTATCATTGCCGGTCATATGTCTTCTGATTCTTTAGGGATGAATTTAATGTTGGATGAAATTGAAAAACAGGGCATAGAAGTTGTGCCAATTTCCGGCTTAATTAGAGTCAAGCGTTTCTAAGTAAAGACAAGACTTGGTTTATCTGTCAAGATTTTATTAAATCTTCAGATAGATTATACTAAAAGCATATGCTCGCCTACTTATCAGGAAAAGTGATTGCTAAAAATAATAATTACCTAATATTAAAGGTAAATAATGTTGGCTATCAAATTTTTGTTGGCGAGTCTTTGTTATCTTCAATGAACAAGGGAGAGGAGAGGGAATTATACCTATCTCATCAAGTACGAGAAGATGCTTCTGATCTCTATGGTTTTAAAAATTTAGAAGATTTAGCTTTATTTGAATTATTATTATCTGTTTCTGGTGTTGGTCCAAAATCAGCCCTCGGCGTACTCTCAATTGCTTCCGCTGATGATATTCGTGAAGCCGTTATTCGTAATGATGCTAGCTTATTAATGAAGGTTTCTGGAATTGGTAAAAAAACAGCGGAGCGAGTGGTCTTAGAGTTAAAGAATAAGATTACTAAGATTATTGGTGGCAGTAGTTTAAATGGTGAGAGCAGTCTTTCGGCTGGCTTCGGCGATGAGTTGGATGCTTTGATGTCACTTGGTTATTCTTTACCCGACGCCCGTTTAGCCTTAGAAGGATTAGGCGTTGATTTAAAAGATAGTGGCGAAAGAGTAAAAGCGGCTTTAAAGAAATTAAGTAAAAAAATATAGCTTTATATAAAGATTAAGTATAGATTAATTATATGAAACAATCCCATTTATTTACCCGCACACTGAAGGAATTACCAAAAGACGAGACAAGCTATAATGCGCAAACACTTTTGCGCGCTGGTTTTATTGATAAGGTGGCGGCTGGTGTTTATTCTTTCCTACCTTTGGGTTGTTTAGTAATGGATAAGATTAGACAGATCATTAAAGAAGAAATGTTATCAGTTGGCGGTCAAGAAGTGAGCATGCCTGCTTTTGCGCCCAAAGAAAATTGGGAAGCGACTGGGCGTTGGGATGACTTGGATGTTTTATTTAAAATTTCTGCTTCTGATAAAAAAGAATATGCCTTAAATCCCACCCATGAAGAGGTGGTGACGCCGCTGGCTAAAAAGTTTATATATTCATATCGTGAATTGCCTTTTTCGGTCTTTCAAATACAGACTAAGTTTCGTAACGAAAAAAGAGCTAAGGCCGGCTTATTGCGTGGTCGCGAATTTTTAATGAAAGATTTATATTCCTTTCATACTGATCAGGCAGACTTAGATAGATATTATGAAGAAGTGAGTACGGCTTATGAGCGAATTTTTAATCGCGTTGGCCTTGGCGATAAAACTTATTTAACTTTTGCCTCAGGTGGAACTTTTGCTAAGTATTCACATGAATTTCAGACTCTAACTGAATCAGGCGAAGATTTAATCTATATTTGTGATAAGTGTCGTCTGGCGGTAAATAAAGAAATTATTGCCGACCAATCAACTTGTCCTAAATGTGGCAGTAAAGATTTACGAGAAGAGAAGGCGGTGGAAGTTGGCAATATTTTTAAATTAGGTACTAAGTATTCAGCTCCTTTTGATTTAAGTTATAGTACTCAGGAGGGGAAGAAGGAATTAGTGGTGATGGGCTGCTATGGTATGGGCTTAAGTCGTGTTATGGGAACAGTGGTAGAGGCTTGTCATGATGATAAAGGAATTGTATGGCCAGAAAATATTGCCCCTTTTAAGGTTCATTTAGTTTCGTTAAAAGAGAATGAAGCGGCCGAGAAAATTTATCAAACCTTACAGGCGGCTGGTGTTGAAGTTTTATATGATGATCGTGATTTATCGGCTGGTGAAAAATTTGCTGATGCTGATTTAATTGGTTGCCCTTATCGCATATTAGTAAGTAAAAAAACCCTAGCTCTTGATAGCATAGAATTAAAGAAGAGAAACGAAGAAGAATCACAAATTGTAAAAATTAAAGATATATTATCTTATGTTCAATAAACTTATAGGAAAATTTAGTCATGACCTCGGTATTGATCTTGGTACTAAAAATACCTTGGTGGTGATGAGCGATAAGGGTTTAGTCATTAATGAGCCCTCCGTGGTGGCTATTAATAAGCGCACCAATGAAATTCTAGAAGTTGGTTTGGCTGCTAAAAAGATGGTTGGTAAAACGCCGGCCCATATTGAGGCCATTAAACCTTTAGTTGATGGAGTAATTTCTGACTTTGAAGTAACAGAGAAGATGTTGAAGTATTTTCTAAATAAAGTACATCAAGAACACTTTGCTTTAATTCCTCGTCCGCGGGTTGTTATTGGTATTCCTCTTGATTTAACTGAAGTGGAGAAGAAAGCGGTGGGGGACGCTGCTCGTTCTGCTGGTGCTCGTAAAGTTTATTTAGTGGAGGAGGCGATGGCTTCGGCTGTTGGTGCTCATTTGCCAGTAACAGAGGCGACGGCAACGATGATAGTCGATATTGGTGGTGGGAGTACTGAAATTGCAGTTATTTCTTTAGGGGGCGTTGTGACTTGGAAGTCTTTGCGTTTAGCTGGCAATGAATTTGATAATAACATTACCGAATACATTCGTGAAGAATTTAATATCTTGATTGGTGAGCAATTAGCCGAAGAAATCAAGATTAATATTGCCTCGGCTATTCCTGGGGAAGAAACGCAAGAGATGGAGGTAAGGGGTAGGGACTTGATTAATGGCCTTCCTAAGGCAATTATTGTTAACGATAAACAAATAAGAGAGGCTATTAGCCGAACGGTTATTAAAATTACGGATAATATTAAAACTATTTTGGAAACAACTCCGCCTGAGTTAGTGGCTGATATTTATGAGCGGGGAATTTATTTGTCTGGGGGTGGAGCTTTGCTGCGTGGATTAGACCAGGCTATTTCTTTGGCAGCCAAGATTCCGGTAAAAATTGTTGATGATCCACTAACTTGCGTCGTTCGTGGTACCGGTATTTTAATTAGTGATCCTGAATTACTAGGCAAAGTTACTTTAGGTAATATTACTTTTGATAAATAATTATGCTTTTATTTTGGAAGCAAAGAAATTATTGGCGTTGGTTTGGAGTCATCCTCTTGATTCTAATATTACATTGGGTTGGCTTATTGCGTCCCATAGAAAATTATTTATCTAAGGTTGTTAGACCAGTTGATCATTATTTGTATAGTATTGGTTCTTGGTTTAAGGGTGCTCCTTACGATGATTTATCAATAGAAGGTTTAGAGCTTAAGTTAGAGCAGGCGCAAACAGAATTAGCTCTTGCTACTATTGATCAAGCAAAACTTGAGCTTCTGACTGAAGAAAATGATAAATTGCGTCAGCAGTTAAATTTTTTAGATAACAATCACTATGAAGCGGTGGGAGCTAATATTGTTTCTCGACAGGATTTATTCAATACTGCCGATAATGCCCAAGATATTATTTTAGATAAAGGAGCTAGAGACGGTTTACGTCCGGGCTTAGGAGTTATTAATGAGTCAGGTATAATTATCGGAAAAATTATTGAGGTTAAAGATTATAGTGCTCGCGCTTGTTTAACTACGGGCTCTGATTGTCAATTAGCGGCTGCTCTTTTAAACGATTCTAAAACTGTTGGCTTGTCTGAAGGGGAATTAGGCTTAACGATCAAGATGAATTTTATTCCGCAGATGGAAGAAATTAAAACCAATGATATCTTAATTACCTCTGGTTTGGGTGATGATATTCCGCGGGGTTTAGTAATTGGTCGTGTGGCGCAGGTTAATAATCAAAGTAATGAAATTTGGCAGGATGTAACGATTGAGCCACTCGCTTCTTTACATAATTTAACTGTAGTTTCAGTCATTATTCCTTGAGCCTATGTCTAAGCAAATAATAAAATACGTATTATTGCTTACCGGCGTCGCTATTTTAGCTTTGTTACAGTTTTCTTTTATTAGCGCCCTACCTTGGCCTATTAATAATTTTAACTTAAGCTTGGTGGCGATTATTTTTTCTCTTTTATTTTTAGATAAAAAGGACTCTTGGGTAATTGCTATCTCTCTGGGCTTTTTTACAGATGCTTGGTTGTTTCATCCTTATGGCACTGCCATCTTATCTTTCTTTTTAACAGCGGTGGCCCTTTACTTAATTTTAGAAAATCTATTAACTAATCGCTCACTTTATTCTTTCTTGCTACTTACCATTATAGCCGTATTGATTGACACCATCTTTACTCGTGTTTTTTTAATAATATTTGACTGGTCAGGAGCGGGTGCTAGTCATTTTTTAGTTAGTAATTTATTTTGGGGCTCGTTGATGTGGAATTTAATTTTGAGTTTGTTGGTAGTGGGTTTTATCTTTAGTGTTTTGGCTATTTTAAGCAGAAGATTAAAGCCATTCTTTTTGAAAAGACGTTAATTTATGTTATTATATTAATTAAATAGTTAAATTATGCTATACGATGTAATTACAATTGGAGGAGCAACTCGGGATATTAGTTTTTTAACGGATGAGGGAATTTTAATTGATAATCCTCGTGATTTATTGCGTCAAAAATTATTAGCCTTTGAATATGGAGCTAAATTAAAAGTTGATCATTTTTATAATCTTTTTGGTGGTGGCGCTGCTAATGCCGCTGTTAATTTTGCTAATTCAGGTTTTAAAACAGCTTGTTTAGCGAGAGTAGGGAATGATAATAATGGTCGTGATATTATTAATAATTTGCGTCAGCGTGGGGTGGACATACAGATGACACGTAGTGATGATAAGGCTTCGACTGGTGTTTCTTTTATTCTGGTGACTGGTAGCGGCGAAAGAATTATCTTTACTAATCGTTCGGCTAATAATGATTTAGTGATTAGAGCTGGAGAAATAAAAGCGATTAGACAGGCAAAAAATTTATATATTGCTTCTTTGTCTGGAAATTGGCAGGCTGTCTTGCGCTCAGTCTTTAAAAACAGTTCGGCTCGTATTGCTTGGAATCCTGGTTCTTCTCAATATCAGGCAGGCTTAAAAAGATTAGCTCCATTTTTAAAAAAAACTGATGTTTTTTGTGTTAATAAAGATGAGGCGATTGAGCTGGTGCTCAGTGATGTCCGCTATAAGGGGAAAAAACCAGCTTTTTTAAATAATGTTAATAACTTATTGTCAGCTCTGCATGAGTTTGGCCCACGCTTAGTGTTGATTACTAGTGGCGTGGAAGGGGCCGATGTTTATGATGGAAAAAAATTCTATCATCAGGATGTTTTAAAAGAGAAAAAACGTGTAGATATCACTGGTGTAGGAGATGCTTTTAATTCATCTTTTGTGGCTGCTTTAGAATTGAGTAAGGGGGATATTAAGCAAGCATTATATGCTGGTGCTAAAAATACGGCGGCTAAAATTGCTTATTTTGGTGCCCAAAGTGGTTTGTTGGATTTGAGAAAAATAATTAAATAAATTATATGATTGAAGGAGTTATTATTAAAGAATTAAAAAAGTTTAGTGATGATCGGGGCTGGTTAACGGAGATATATCGTCGGGATGAGGTTGATTTATCACCAGCGATGTCCTATGTTAGCCTAACTTTACCTGGTGTAGCCCGTGGACCCCATGAACATGTTTATCAGAGTGATTTTTTTATTTTCATTGGTCCCGGCACTTTTCGTTTACATCTTTGGGATAGACGTGTCGGCTCTAAAACTAAAGGTGAAAAAATAGAAATTGAAGTTGGGATTGATAATCCTTGTACAGTTTTAGTGCCACCAGGGGTAGTGCATGGCTATCAATGCATTTCTGATGAGCCGGCTTTATCAATTAATTTTCCGGATAAGTTGTATAAGGGTATTATGAAGCAAGATGAAATTGATGAGATTCGCTGGGAACAGGATGAAAATTCTCCTTATAAAATATAATTTATGTGTATTTTTTGTAAAATTATTGCCGGTGAAATTCCAGCTCATAAAGTCTATGAGGATGATAAGGTTTTAGCCTTTTTAGATATTAAACCAGTTCATCCTGGACACATTTTGGTTTTGCCTAAGAAGCACGCTGCTAATATTGAGGAAGTTGAGGAAGTTGAATTATCAGCTATTATTCTTGCCGTGAAGAAAATGGGAGCCCTGCTTAAAGATAGACTTGGCTATGAGGCTTATAATATTTACCAAAATAATGGCCCAGTAGCTGGACAGACGGTGATGCATCTGCATTTTCATATAATACCGCGTGTTGCTAATGATAATTTAAATCATTGGCCTGTGCGTGATTATACTCCAGGTGAAGCGGAGGAAGTATTAAAAAAATTAACGGCTTAGTTTATGAAACTACTTGTTACCGGTGGGGCTGGCTTTATCGGCTCTAACTTTATTCATTATTGGTTAGCAAATCACCCTGAAGATTATATTGTTAATCTTGATGTTTTGACTTATGCGGGCAATCTGGCTAGTTTAAAAGATTTAGAAGCTAGCTCCCACTATTCTTTTGTTAAAGGTGATATTACAGACTTTGCTTTAGTTGATAGTTTATTGGGTGATATTGATGTTATTATTCACTTTGCTGCAGAAAGTCACGTTGATCGCTCTATTTTGAATAGTGCCGATTTTGTGCGTACTAATGTCGAAGGGACACGAGTTTTGTTAGATGCCGCTAAGCGTCATGGAGGTATACGTTTTCACCATGTTTCTACTGATGAAGTTTTTGGTGCTTTAACGATGGATGGCGGAAAATTTTCTGAAAAGACTCCCTACGATCCACGCTCTCCTTATAGCGCCTCCAAGGCTGCCTCCGATCATTTAGTTAGAGCTTATTTTCATACTCATAATTTACCAATTACAATCTCTAATTGTTCCAATAATTATGGCCCTTATCAGTATCCGGAAAAGTTAATTCCTTTATTTATTACTAATTTAATTGATAATCAGCCTGTGCCCGTTTATGGGCAGGGAACAAATGTTCGTGATTGGATTCATGTTGATGATCATAATCGAGGAATTGAACTAATATTAAGCAAGGGTAGACTAGGGGAGACCTATTGTTTAGGGGGTGATAGTGAACAAAGCAATTTACAAATAACCAGAAACATACTATCTTTAATGGACAAAAGCGAGAAAATGATAGAGTATGTAGATGATCGCCCTGGTCATGACTTGCGTTATGCGATTGATTTTAGTAAAGCCAAGCAAGAATTAGGCTGGGAACCGCAAGTTAATTTTAATGAGGGCTTAGCCAAGACAGCTACCTGGTATCAAGAGAACGAAGCTTGGTGGCGACCACTAAAAAATAGTGACACAAAGATTCATAAATAAAATAATTAATATAAAACTATGTCTGAGCAAAAAATTTTTATTTTAGAGGACGATGTAAATATCCTTTATGGTTTAGAATCACAACTTAGTGCTGCCGATTTCGTGGTTGAATCTAGTGAAGGCGAAGAAGATATTGAAGAATTGTTGGACAATATTCGTCAGTTTGCTCCAGATTATTTAATTTTAGATTTAATTTTACCTAAACTTGACGGTTTTGATGTAATTAAAAGAATTAAAGCTGATGATGAGTTAAGTGATTTGAAAATTTTTATTTTTACAGACCTAAGCGACGAAGATAGCAAACGTCGCAGTTTAGATATTGGTGCTGAGTATTATTTTATTAAAGAGGAGTTTGATACTTATGAATTTGCAGAAAAGGTTAGAAAAATTATTACTAATCAGGAAAAGGGATCCAAGGAGGATGGCCTAGAACTGTACGATGAATAGAGCCTATTATTGTTGTTTGTTAGATTTATTAATATTTCTTAACTCTGATTAATTTTTTTGTTTGATTTTTAAATTTTATGTTTATTAAACGTATCGGTATCGATTTGGGAACAGCTTATACTTTAGTATATCTGCCTCGTCGCGGTATTGTTATCAATGAGCCTTCGGTGGTGGCAATTTCCATTGATGATAATAAAATATTAGCAGTGGGTAATGAGGCCAAGGATATGCTTGGGCGTACACCCGATACAATCGTGGCCGCAAGACCGCTTAAAGATGGGGTTATTGCTGATTATCGTACGACTGAAGCAATGATTCGTTATTTTATTAATAAAACTTTGGGGGGTATTCGTTTATTCCGGCCAGAGGTTATGGTGGCGGTGCCGGCAGGTATTTCTTCGACAGAACGTCGCGCGGTGATTGAAGCTACTATCGCTGCTGGCGCTAAGGCAGCTTATATTATTAAAGAGCCGATTGCGGCTGCAATTGGCGCCGATATTCCAATTGGTTCAGCTACCGGGCACATGATTATTGATATTGGTGGTGGCACTGCTGAAATGGCTGTTATTTCTTTAGGCGGAATTGTAGCCTCTACTTCAGTTAGGGTTGGCGGTAATAAATTTGATGCTGCTATTGTTGAGCATATTCGTAAAAAGTATAATTTAGCTATCGGTGAAAGGACGGCTGAAGAAATTAAGATTAATATTGGCTCAGCTTTGTATATTGAAGATAAATTGCACATGGAAATAAGGGGCCGCGATATTGTTACGGGCTTACCTAGAAGTATTACAGTTTCTAGTGATGATGTTACCGAAGCTATCCAAAATGAGCTAGAAGCCATTATTGCCGCCGCTAAAAAAGTATTACAAAAAACCCCACCGGAATTAGCGGCTGATATCATGGATAAGGGGATTATTATGTCTGGGGGGAGTTCTTTGTTAAGAAATATTGATCAATTAGTGTCTCGCACCACTGGCGTGCCAGCCTATGTGGCTGACGATGCTTTGCTTTGCGTTGCTAAGGGAACAGGAATTGCTTTAGAAAATCTTGATTCCTATAAACGCAGTATTCTGGCTACTAAATAAATTTATGATTATTGGTATCGACGCTTCTCGCGCCAACAAATCTTTACGAACAGGAACAGAATGGTATTCCTTTTATATCATTCAGTCTTTATTGGAAATTGATCGCGATAACACTTATATTCTTTATCTCGATAGAGAGCCGGCTGTAGATTTAGCGACCGCTTTAGCGCCCTACACTAATTTTAGTTTTAAAATATTAAAATGGCCCTTAAAATACTTCTGGACACTAGGGCGTCTTAGTTGGGAAATGCTTTGGCATCGTCCACAGGTTTTATTTGTACCCGCACATTCTTTGCCCTTGGTGCGTCCTCATCGTACTATTAATACTATTCACGACATTGCTTTCATGCGTGAAGGTAATCTCTACCAGAAGAGAAAAGTGCATCTACATAGTCGTTTTCTTAAGGTCTTATTAGGCTTTTTTGCCCGCCTACTAACGCGTTGGCATTATCAGCTTAACTCTTTGGATTATTTAAAATGGTCAACTGTTTATTCTTTAAAACACTCACAACGGATTATTGCTGTTTCTGAGTTCACTAAACAAGAATTATTGGATACTTATAAAAAAGTTGATGCTCAGAAAATATCAGTTGTGCATAATGGTTACCCAAAACAGATTTATCGACCCATTGAAGATAGTCAGACCAGAAGAGATTGCTTAAGTAAATATGGATTGCAAGAACCTTTTTTTCTTTATGTCGGTCGTCTAGAAAAGAAAAAGAACACTCATACTTTAGTTGAAGCCTTTGCGATTTATAAAGAATCTCACCCAGAGTCTGATTTACAATTAGTTTTAATTGGTAATGCTGGCTATGGTTATGATGAAATTAAATACATTATAGAAGAGTATAACTTGGCGCGCGTGGTTATTATGCCTGGCTGGGTGCCAGAAGAAGAATTACCTTTTATTTTTAGCGCTGCCACTGCTTTTGTTTTTCCTACTTTGCATGAAGGTTTTGGCATCCCGGTTATTCAGGCAATGGCCTGTGCTTTACCGACTTTGATTTCAGATATTGCTGTGCTACATGAGATTGCAGGTGAGGCGACTCTATTTTTTAATCCCAACGATCTCCTTGGTTTAACTAAGGCTATGAATATAATCGCAACGGATATTGATTTACGGGAAGACTTAAAGATTAAAGGTTTGAAGCAGGCGGCTAAGTTTAGTTGGGAAAAATCAGCTCAAGAAACCTTAAGTGTTCTAACTGCTAAGAAGTAAAGTCTGGCATTTATTAAAGCAATTAAATATGTTATGATAAAGGTGTTATGAAAAAATTCGTGACATCTTTTTTAGCAATATTTTTTCTGATGGCCCCAGCTATGGGTGCTAGTTTTTTGCCAAATGACACTTTCTACGGCTATCAATGGTATTTGACACGAATTCAAGCCCCAGCGGCCTGGGAAAAAGTGAATACTAGCCCCGATATTACTATCGCCGTTATTGATGCTGGCGTTGAAATTAATCACCCCGATTTAAAGGATAATATTTGGATTAATGTTAAAGAAATCCCTGATAACAAAATCGATGATGATGCCAATGGTTTTATTGATGATGTTAATGGTTGGGACTTTGTAGAAAATATACCTGACCCTTCACCTAAATTTGATGAAGGTTGGACCGAGTCTGGCGTTTCTCATGGCACGACTGTGGCTGGTATTATCGCCGCTACTGGCAATAATCGTCAGGGTATAGCCGGAGTGACTTGGAGGGCTAAATTAATGCCTTTACGAGCCTTAAATGATAAGGGTGAAGGTAAGATGAGCTCTGTGGTTAGGGCTATTGACTACGCTATTCATAATGGCGCTGATATTATTAATTTAAGTTTTGTTGGGTTTAGTTATAGTCAGGCTTTACAGGATTCCATTCAACGTGCTTATGACGCTGGCGTGATTGTAGTTGCTGCTGCTGGTAATGAACAAACAGATGGAGAGGGGTATAATAGTGATCTTAATCCAATTTATCCTGCTTGTTATGACGGTCAAAACGGTGAGAATATGGTTATTGGTGTAGCGGCTACTGATGCCCTAGATCAGAAAGCCGATTTTTCTAGTTATGGTTTTAAATGCGTCGACATTACGGCACCGGGTCTCAGTTTTTTTGGTGCTATTACTCCTGGGGGAAATCCGCTTGATTCTGGTAAAGAATATGATGGTTTTTGGTCCGGCACTTCAATGGCAGCTCCTGTCGTTAGCGGCTCTTTAGCTTTAATTGCAGAGACAAATCCACAATTGCGTTCACGTGAAATTGTTGATATTTTATTTCAATCAGCTGATAATATTAGTCGTTTAAACCCAGATTATTTAGGGCAATTGGGTAGTGGTAGGGTAAATGTAGATCGTGCTGTTAATATTGCTAAAGAACGTTTGTATTCACGCTTAGGTAAGTTAATGTTGATTCCAAACACGCCTTCGAGCAATATTGCTAGCAGCTCTGCTTTAGAAATTAGAGATAAGAGCGGAGTTATTTTAGAGGATATAATTTTAGCTGAAGCTGCTGGCGGGCAAGGATTAGCTTCAGGAGATGTTGATGCTAATGGAGAGGATGAAATTGTGGTTGGTAGTCCGGTCGGAAGTGATCCTTATATTAATATTTACGGACCAAAAGGTGACTTAAGAGGGCGTTTTCTAGTGTATGGTCTTAATTTTAAAGGTGGCTTTAGTGTGGCTGTAGCTGATATTAATGACGATGGTAAGGCGGAGATAATTGTTGGTGCTGGAGCCGGTGGCGGTCCACATGTTCGCATTTTTGATCATAAGGGTATTTTGAAGGGTCAATTCTTTGCCTATGAAGATAGTTTTCGTGGTGGAGTGAATGTCGCGGCTGGTAACATTGATGGTCGTGGAGCTGCTGAAATTATTACCGCTCGTGGTCAGGGCGGAGAACCGGAGATTAAAATATTTGATCGTCATGCTAATTTACAGGGTCAATTCTTTGCCTATGAAAGAAGCTTTAAGGGTGGCGTTCAAATAGCTATCGCTAACACCGATGGTCGTAATGATAATAATAAAGATGAAATTATTGTTTCCCCGGGGCCAGGCAGAGAGCCTTTGATTAAAGTATTTTCTAATAAAGCGGTTTTAAAAAAATCATTCCTAGCCTATGGCCGTAACTGGCAAGGCGGAGTAAATGTAGCCTCTACTGATTTAGATAATGATGGCCGGGCTGATATTGTTACCGGCGCTATGTCGGGGGCAGCCCCACATGTCCGTGTCTTTAGTGGTCAAGGTGAGTTAGTAGAATCATTTTACGCCTATGCCGATACTTTTATTGGTGGGGTGAAAGTAGCAGTAATAAATATTATTAATTAAAAATATGGCTAAGCAAGTAATTTTTGAGAAAAAAAATGTCTTCGTTGCGGGCGGGGCTGGTTTTATTGGCTCTCATCTTTGTGATGAACTTTTAAAAACTAGTAAAGTGATTTGTGTAGATAATTTTTCTAGCAGCACGGAGCTCAATATTGATCACCTGCTCTCTAACCCAGATTTTCTTTTTATTAAACATGATTTAGCTAAACCGCTCGACTGGGTAAATTTACCTGATTTAAAAAAGTTTAAAATAGAATTTCAAGGTATTCAAGAAATATATAATTTAGCCTGTCCGATGTCGCCTCTTCATTTCTTAGATAATCGCTTAGGCGTATTAGAAGCAAATTCAGCCGTGGTTAAAAATTTACTAGAATTAGCAGTGGCCTTTAAGGCTAAATTTATGCATTTTTCTTCTTCAGTTATCTATGGCCCTCGTCGTCCGGAAGAAGCTGGCATTAAAGTCGATGAAAATTTTATGGGCCAGGTTGATTTACTCTCAGTGCGTAGCTCCTATGATGAAGGTAAGCGTTTTGCTGAGACCATGGTGGCTAATTATAGGGACATATATTCTTTAGACGCTAAAATAATTCGCTTATTCCGTACCTATGGGCCAAGAATGGAATTAAATGATGATCAAATGATTCCAGATATGATTAATAATGCTTTAGACGGGAAGGATGTGGCTATTTTTGGTGATGAACGTTTTTCTTCTTCCTTCTGTTATATTGATGATGCTATTGATGCTATTGTTAAGTTTATGTCTTCTTCTTATCAGGGGCCAGTAAATGTTGGCTCAGATGTCAGTGTGAATTTAACTGACTTAGCAATGATGATTATTAAAGCAACAAATTCAGATTCAAACATAATTTATCAAGGCGGGCACATATTTTTTAGTGAGCTATCTTTACCAGATATTAAGAAGGTGAAAGATGAGTTGGGCTGGATGCCGGTTGTTACTTTGGAAAACGGTTTAAAGAAAACTATTTTTTCCTTACAAGCACAGAAGCGTTTGCATGGATTTAATAAAAGCTAAGTTTAAATATATCATTTAACTTTTAAAAAACTAGACTTAATTAAGTCTAGTTTTTTTGCTGCTAATTTTTATTTACTAATATCTATTATTGCTTGCGTTAGGGCTTGACTATCGTTAGGAGTTATTAATTTTAAGTCTAAATAATCTTTTAGTTCCGGTATGCCCCCAATGTCTGAAGCAATAGCGTGGAGGCCATGTTTGGCCGCTTCCCAGAGGCTGGTGGGAGAGTTTTCATAAACTAAGGAGGGTAGGATCATCACCTCTGCCCCTTGCAAAAATTTATCCATCTCTCCGTTGCTAAGATGTCCAACATAATCTAAATTATTAATCATTTTGCATTTGTTTTGTACAACATCAAGTAGTGAGCCTCCACCGGCAATGCTTAGATATGCCAGTTCTGGTTTTAAATCTGCTTTTTCCCAGGCATCAAGTAAAATATCAATACCCTTATGCTTTTCTAGTTGGCCGGAAAAAATAAAATGAATTGGCTTGCTTATCTTTTTTGGTATTTGTTTGGTGATGTTAAAGTTGGGCCGAACTATCGTTTTTTGATTTTTAAAAAAACCATGTTGTAGGTGTAAATCTAGTAGCCATTGTGAAGGTGAAATAATTTGCTGAGCACTGCTTAGTTTTTTTTTGCTAAAAAATTGATAGAAATTAGCTAGTGGGGAAGTAATAATATTTTCTTTACCAAAATACATTAGACCAGATGGATGTAGTAACTGAATATCATGAAGTACGTGTCGATGAGGTATTTTTAAATCTTTAAGTAGTTTAGGTAGATAAAAACCTAGGCCAATTAAATTATGAGTTACTACTAAATCAACTTTTTGTGAACTTAATATTTTTTTTAACTTCTGTTTGTGTAGAGGCAAGATTAACTGTCCGAGGTGCCAAAATAGTTTTTGCCCAATAGGCCAGTTACTTAGTTGGCTGTAGGCTGAATTTAAAAAATATATATTTTCGGTGTCTGTTTGTTCGTCCTTGAAAGTAGTGGTGATAATAAAAATATCATGCCCGGCCTTTTTTAAATCGGTGGCCATTTTGGCGGCGATAATCTCCGCGCCACTATTGCGGCCGTAAGGAGGATATAAGTTATTGACGATACCAATGCGCATAAAATATTAGTTAGTAGAGAATTCATCTAAAATTTGATCGGCTACTTTTTCCCAAGCATATTTTTCTTCAACTAGTTTGCGGGCAGCCCGAGACATTTCTAGTCTCTTGCCCTCATCGGAAATTAGGCTCAGTATTTTTTCATTTAAATCTTTAACCTTACCTGGCTCACAAATCAGTCCTTCTCGGCCATTAGTAAACACGCTGCGGACTCCAATCAGATTGCTGGCAATAACCGGCAAGCCACAAGCCATAGCTTCAATCAGCACAAGGCCAAAAGCTTCGTGGCTATTTATAGAAGGTAGGAGTAGAACATCAGCATTTTGATACTGTCTAATTAACTCCTCCTCACTCACTCGGCCCAAAAAATTAACCTTTTTATTCAAATTAAATTTAGCTACTTGTTGTTGATATTGTTTTTTTAAATCTCCATCGCCGATGATATTTAAGCTGAAGGGCAGACTAATGGTGGAGATTGCTTCTATGAGTATATTTAGCCCTTTAAAATAATGAGCACTATCAAGACCACCAACAAAGAGCAAGGTGTGTCCGCCACGTTTAATAAAGCGACGATTAACAAAATTAACGATATCGGTCGCTAGTCTTTGTTTAGCTTCTTTATCGGCCGTAATTTTTGGTTTAAAAACATCACTTTCTACGCCAAAGGGTATGATTTTAATTTTTTCGGGGAATTCTTGATAAATTTTAGAGAGCTTGCCATTTTCAGCATAATCACGACTGCCAACAATAATTTTTTCCGCCCTTTTCATCAATTTTTTAAAGATGAGTCGGGAGGGTATAGACAGCATTTTTTTATTACCAGGCAGGGCAGGTGTATCCATGTGGTAATGGATGAATAAGCGTTTCTTTTTAAAAACAGAGCAAAATAATAAGATTAAGGCGTCGGTGCCAAAAAAAGGATAATGTAAATAAATTATTTCACTAGGGAAAAGCTTAAGTAATAAAGAAAAAGGTAGAGCGCCATGGCCTGACCTTAAATTTGGACGCAGAAAGTGGACTCTCTGGTTATAGCTGGTTTTAGGAGGAGTTTTTTCATTACTAGGAATCAGAGTAAAAGTGTTAACTTGATGTTCACGGCTTAATATTTCACCTAAACGATAAGCACTTTGGCCAATGCCTCCAGCGTAAGGAGGGAAGGCGCAGACGATTTGGGAAATTTTCATAATTTAATGCTTGAAGTTTATTTTAAAGTAATTTCTCTAACTAGATCGGTAAGATTTTTTTCCATTTTACTTAACTTAAGACGTAACTTAAAAACAAAGTAGAATAGACTCATCACTGCTAAATATAATAAAAAATTTATACCGGAACCAGAGAAGCCAAGGTTAACCAATAATTTGTCTAGGCTGCGTATAAATATTATTGCTAAGGCGCCCAGTAGCCAAAAACTTAGCCAGAGAATAAATTCATTAGTGCCTATTTGCTGTCTTTTTTTCTGTTCAGCTAGTCGCCAGATAAAAATGGCGATGAAAACTAAAGCGATTACTTGTTGTAACATATTATTGACAAAAATTAATTATCGTCCTAAGATGATATGAATCATTATTGTGGTTCTTTGAAAAATTACTCACCCAAATATATACTATCTTATGAAAAAGTTTTTTTCTGGCCAGACGAAAGGGCTCGTTTGGTTTATATTAATCTACGCCCTAGTAAGAATCTTCCTGTCTAACCCTGAAATTGCTATTCAGGGCAAAGAAACATTTGCAATAGCCTTAGGTAGCCTTGCTTTTCTTTGGCTTCTTTTTCCAAAAATCATGGGAGAAAATAGCTTGGCTCTAAGTTTAAGTTTTTTCTCTCTGTCTGGCTATTCTTTATTGACCTGGACAAAATTTGATTTTGGACTTTTTTCGTCTAGCTGGTTTAGTGACATCGGTTCCAATGACGACAAGGTTGCAGTATTAATTGCTTTTTTAATATTGGTAATGTCAATTATCATGGTTATTACTGACATCGTCATGGCTCTAAGGGAGACTAGCAAAAAGGGACAAGTTTGGTGGCCGGCACCAGTGTGGTTGCTGATTGTGACAGTGGTAATTGTTGCTTTCGACATCTTGCTACCAAAATTATTTACTATGTTTAGTACATCCAATTTTTTGGGACAATAATTACATACAAAATATGTGATTATGGAGGTGGGCTTTGGTTCACCTCTTTTTATTTGCCAATTTGTGAAATAAATAAATCTTTTAGGATGCGGAAGCCACCAGAAAATTTTTGGCCATATTCATGATAGGTAACTGTGATTGGAACTTCTTTAATACGCCAATGACTATGGCTGAGCTTAATTAAGATTTCACTACAGTGCGCCATGCCGTTATTTTCAATACGAAAACTATTAGCCACTTCCTTGGTATAAGCACGGAAGCCGCTCTGAGGGTCACTAGTGTGGGCTCCCAGCAAATGATTGATTAAACGACCTAAAGGGAGGATAATGTATTTTTTGCTGTATGGCAAGGCAGATTTTTTTTCTAAAAAACGAGAGCCAAAAACAATATCAGCTTCATTATTTATAATTGGAGCAGTAATATCTTTAATTTCTTCGGCTGAGAATTGATCGTCGGCATCAAAATGAACTATAATATCAGCTCCCATTTTTAAAGCTTGATCGGTACCGGTTTGCAGGGCTGCGCCTTGACCGCGGTTAATCGGGTGTCTTAAGGCAAGAGCACCAGCTTCTTGGGCTAGTCTATAAGTATCATCGGTCGAGTGGTCGTCCACGACAATAACTTGGTCAACTTTATTCTTAACCTTTTCTACCACCTGAACAATGTGCTTAGCTTCATTCCATGCTGGTATGACACAGATTATTTTCATAGTTTTGTATCTGTTTGAGCCCAAGCAGCAATATCTTCGATATCAATCAGGCCAATAGCAGTTTTATCTAGGGCTTCTTTAATTAAGGGTTGATAGCCTTTTTGTAAGCGCCCATCACTTAAAAAGCTCATGATTTCAAAAATAGCTGTTTTTTGTTTAGTATTATTTTTTTGGCAATAGGCACAACCGCGTTGACGGTAGAATTTTTTAGGCCAATATTGTTTAGCAATTGGCCAAGCTTTAAGTATTATCTTTTTTATTTCACTGCCAGGATCAAATATTTGTGAGCAACGGGAGCAGGGGCGTTTGAATAACTTCTGAGCACTAATAAAAATAATTTGTTGAGCAATGTCAGCTGAACTAATGCCAGATTTTTTCAGTAATTTTAAGGTAGCAGCTGCACTAATGGTGGGGAGTGTTAGAATAACTAGGCGTCCGGAGACAGAGGCCCGCCAAATAGCTTTAAGGTCATTAGCGTTTACATTAGCATCAATAGCAATTACCTCACTATCTAATGTCATTAATTTTTCTATAATTTGGCCTACCTTTTGTTTATTGCTAGTGCGGATTGTATTGATGTTGTCTATTTTGTGTAAAGGAAAATCTTCGATAGAATAAGCGCTGCGTTTGGTAGCGGCGTTTTTTAATAGAGAGTAGTAGCTACTACTAGCACCGTTTTCTTCATTAGCGCTAACAATAATAATGCCGCTTTTTCTATTTAAAGACTGACGGAAAATTGCTTGCTGATTCTTGTTTAAGCCTAATCCTGAAAAACGAAAAATTTTAGGATGCTCATTACTTAGGCTAATTAGTAGCTTTTCTCCAGTGCCAGCTGGTAGTAGGGAGGCGCGGCCTTTAATTATTTCGTTATCGTCAGCGATTTTAAAACGTTGGTTATTAAATAAATCATTTTCATTAGCCCCCACCAGCCTTCTAAATGTGGCCTTAATATTTAACTCGGTTTCGGGGTCGAGTTGCAAGTAATTAGCTTTACCGCCATGACCGCAAGTGCAAAGCAAATTATCATTTTTTTCTTCCAAGCTAAAATGATTGTGTCCATGGTCACTGGTGTAGCGACAAATTGTTTTGATTATTTTTTCTGGCATATGTTTATTATATCATTATCTGCTTGATTTTTAAAATGCTTAATAATATGATACAATAAGGTCAAAACTTAGTAAGAGAAAGCAAATTTACTTGTCTTAATATTATGGGTTATTCATTTATTAATAGTCGCTGGTATGCGCTTAGAAGTCGCTTAGCTTTAGTGTTTAGTGCTTATTGGCGTTATAAGCCTAATCGTTGGTATTTGTTAGTGGGATTGTTAATTCAAGCCCTAATTTGGTTTTTGGCTAACAATATTTTTAAGACCCTAGGTAATGACTTGCTAGTTTTCCACTACAATGTTGATTTTGGTATTGATGCGATTGCCCAGCCAAGAGCAATTTTTCAAATTCCATTATTTGCTTTAGCGGCTATGCTATTAAATGGCTTAATGCTTACCCTTTTTGTGAAACGGATTCATTTCCATTTTTTAGCTAATGCTTCTGGTATTGCCAGTATCTTAATTCAGTTATTAGCGGTGCTAGCTTTAATGTCTTTGTATTTAATAAATTTTCTTGCTTAACTTCCTATGATTGTTTTTTATATTGTTAAGATTCTTCTATTATCGACCCTAGCTTTTATTTTTGCCTTTGCCTTTACTCCAGTTTTAACTAACTTTTTATACAAGTATAAGCTAGGTAAGCAGATTAGAAATAGCGGTAACACGCCAATTTTTAGTAGTTTGCACGCACATAAAGTAGGAACGCCAACTATGGGCGGAATTTTGATTTGGGGGACAGTCTTAGTTTTCATGGTTTTGTTTTCTTTCTTGGCCGATATTTTTCCTGGAGAAATTTTTCAATACTTAAACTTCTTTTCTCGTTCAGAAACTTTATTGCCTCTGGGAGTTTTAATTGCTAGCGCTTTAATTGGGCTGATTGATGATTGGTTGGATGTTAGTTCTAAGGGTGTATTTGGTGGTGGCGGCCTTAAATTAAAGCATCGCTTATTAATTTATGCTTTAATAGCTGCTGCGGGTGCACTTTGGTTTTACTTCAAATTAGATTGGACAATTTTTCATATTCCATTTTTGGGTAATTTCGAAATTTCTTGGTGGTATATACCAGTATTTATTTTTATTATTGTCTCTACTTCATTTTCTGTGAATGAAAGCGATGGTCTCGATGGTTTAGCTGGAGGGTCTTTAATTATGGCTTTTATAGCCTACTGTATTATTGCCTTTGTTTTGGGTTGGTATCAGTTGGCAGCTTTTTGTGGGGTTATTATCGGAGCTTTATTGGCCTTTTTGTGGTTTAATATTCCGCCAGCCCGTTTCTACATGGGAGATACTGGAGCTATGAGCTTAGGGGTAACCCTTGGTGTTATTGCCATGCTGACCAACAGTGCTTTGCTCCTACCTTTAATTGGTTTAATTTTTTTAATTGAGTCCGTGTCTGTTATTATTCAAATGCTTTCTAAGAAATTCAGACACAAGAAAGTATTTTTATCTGCTCCAATTCATCATCATTTTCAAGCTTTGGGTTGGCCAGAATCAAAAATAGTCATGCGCTTTTGGGTGATTGCAGCTCTGGGCAATGTTTTAGGTCTAATTATTTTTTTGGCTGATAGGTTATGGTAGGATTTTATGAAAGTATCAAGGAGTATTAAAAAACTATTACGTGTAGATAAAAACGATGAGGCTCACTTAGCTGATCGCTGGTTTTTATTAGCGGTAGGGGCTTTATCTATTGTGGGCTTAGTGATGCTTTCTAGTGCTTCAGCGGTTGTCTCTTATGCCAAATTTGGTAATACTTCTCATTATTTTTTACATCAATTAATCGCCGTTGGTATTGGTGCGGTTTTGTTTTATATTTTTTCCAAACAAGATTATCGTTTATGGCGGCGTTATGCCTTGTGGGCTCTAATTGCTTCAATTTTATTATTAATTTTAGTTTTTATTCCTGGATTAAGAGCTGAACATGGCACTGCTCGTAGTTGGATCATCATTTTTGGTCAGTCTTTTCAGCCCTCAGAATTAGTGAAATTAAGTTTTCTTATTTATTTAGCTACCTGGCTAGAGGCTAAGAAGGATCATTTAAAAGAGGCTACCAGTGGTATTATTCCCTTACTTGGCAGTTTGGTTATTATTGGCGGGCTAATGCTTGCTCAGCCAGATTTCGGGACCTTGTTTATTATTTTATTTGCTTCTTTTGTAGCTTTTTTTGTGGCGGGGGGCAAATTATCTCATATAATTATTACCATTTTGTTAGGCGTACTTGCTCTTGGTTTAATGTTCTATGCTAGCTCCTCTTATCAAAACGATCGCTTTCGTTGTTATCAAAACCCTTCTTATGATTCACAGGATGAATGCTATCAAATTAGTCAGTCTCTAATTGCAGTTGGTTCTGGTGGTTGGATGGGCAGAGGCTTAGGGCAGAGTCGACAAAAATTTATGTATTTGCCAGAGGTATGGGGTGACTCAATCTTTCCGATTGTAGCTGAAGAAATTGGTTTTGTTTTTAGCTCTTTGTTTGTTTGTTTGTATGGCTTATTATTTTATCGTGGTATAAAAATTGCTCGAGCTGCCCCTGATGTCTATGGCAGCACTTTAGCCGTGGGGGTGATTGCGTGGTTGGCGGTACAAACCTTTTTAAATATTGGTGGTATGGTTAATTTAATTCCAATGACGGGGGTGCCTTTGCCTTTTGTGTCCGCGGGGGGCTCATCCATTATTGCAACCTTAATGGCCATGGGTATTTTAGTAAATATTAGTAAGCATTCTAAAAATGAACGTAGATAAAAGAAAACTTATCGTTATTTCCGGCGGTGGTACAGGTGGACCAAGTATGGCTCCTTTGGCTTTGGCGGCAGCTTATTATAAGCTTAACCCTGAGGCTCGCTTTGTTTTTTTTGGTAATGATGAAGAATTAGATCAGAGCTTGTTTGCTCATAATTTAAAACAACTAAAGGCTGATTATTTTTCTTTTCCCTCAGGTAAATTACGTCGTTATTTTTCTTGGCATAATTTTTCTGATGTGATAAAAATTATCTTTGCTTTTTTTAGAGCACGTAGAATATTAAAAAAATTAAAACCAGATTTAATTATTTCGGCTGGCTCTTTTGCTAGTGTGCCGGTTATTTGGGCTGGGCGCACTTTAGCTATCAAATCATTAGTACATCAACAGGATATTCGTGCGGGCTTGGCTAATCGCCTCATGGCCCCAGTGGCTAGCAAAATTAGCGTTTGCTTTGATAGTTCTTTAGATGATTACGGTCAGAAGGCAGTTTTAATTGGTAATCCTAGCGAGGCTATGGAAGTAACTGAAGATATGAAGGTGGCGGTTAGAGATAAATTTAAATTGAGAGCTCACCAGCCTTTATTATTAATTACAGGTGGAGCTACCGGCGCTCTAGCTATTAATGAGTTAATTTTTGCGGCTCTGCCTTATTTAAATGAGAATTTACAAATCCTTCATTTAGCCGGACAGGGTAAGTATGAAGAAGCGCCAGTAAAAGAAAATTATCAAGTCTATGCTCAAGCTACACACAGTGATTTTCTGGCCTTAATAGCTTGCTCGGATATAGTTGTCTCTCGGGCTGGTTTAGGAGCCTTGACCTTACTGTCACATCTGGGTAAGCCAAGTATTATTATCCCTATGCCCAACTCTCACCAAGAACTCAATGCTAATTATTTTCAAGCTAAACAAGCGGCTGTTATTCTTGCTCAAGAAAGTTTGGACGCTATTAAATTAGCAGAGGCAATCAACTCTCTAGAAGATAACTTAGAACAACAAAAAATCTTAATTAAAAATATTAGTGCAGTCTTGCCAAGAGACGCAGCGTTAAGAGGTTCAAAAATAATGGCTGCTATGTTAGCAGAGAAATAGTATGGATTTATTGAAATATAAAAAATTCTATTTAATTGGGATCAAAGGGGTGGGCATGACTATGTTAGCTCAGTTTTTGCATGCTAAAGGGAAAGAGGTGAGTGGGGTTGATATCGCTGATACTTTTATGACCGATGCAGTTTTGCGTCGTGAAAAGATTCAGGTTTTAGTTAATTTTAAGCTCGAGCAAACCCCTAAAGACGCTGTTATTATTTATAGCAGTGCTTATAATGAAAAGAATAATGTTGAGTTGGCGGCTATAAGCAAATTAAAGAGAGATTCTAAGTTTCCGCTTTTAAATTATGCTCAAGCAATTGGCGCTTTATTTAGTTCTTATCAGGGCATAGCTGTCTGTGGTAGTCATGGTAAGACTACCAGTACCGCTTGGTTGGGTTTTGTGCTTCAACAATTAGGCTTAGAGCCTAATGTTTTAGTAGGGGCCCGTGTTCCTCAGTTTAAGGGCAGTGCTATTATTGGTAAGTCTAATTATTTTGTGGCCGAAGCGGATGAATATCAAAATAAATTACAATACTTTCAACCTCAGGGCATCGTTTTAAATAATATTGACTTTGATCATCCTGATTATTTTAAAAACAAAAAAGCTTATTTCCAAGTATTTCAAGACTTTGTTTTGAAATTGAAAAAGTCAGGTTTTTTGGTTGCGAATGCTGCCGATAAACAGATTCAGGCTCTGTTGCCTTTGGTTAAATCTCCAGTTTATAGTTATGCCTTAGCGGATAAAATTAAGGATAGTAAAATAAAAGTAAACCTACTTGGGCATAGCCCGCGTTATGATAAGGGTTGGCAGTATTTTCAAGTTAATGACTGGGGTGAATTTAAAATTAGATTATATGGTCACCATAATTTAGAGAACGCTTTGGCTGTTCTAGCTACAGGTCTAGCTTTAGGTATTAACCCGATCTTAATGAAAAAAGCTTTAGCAGCTTTTCGTGGCACTGCTCGTCGGGCAGAATTATTGGGTAGATATAAAACTGTGCCTGTTTTTGATGATTATGCTCATCATCCCACTGAAGTTAAGGCAACTATTGCTGCCTTTAAAGAAGTCTACCCAAATTCTCGTTTAGTGGTTTTATTTCATCCCCATACTTTTACCCGCACTAAAGCTTTATTTCAAGATTTTGTTAACAGTTTTAGTGGCGTTGCCTTATTGGGGTTAATGGAAATATATGGTTCAGCTCGAGAAAAGCAGGGAGGAGTTTCAAGTCATGATTTAGCTTTAGCTTTAAAAAATAAAAATTCCAAGCAATCAGTGCGGTATCTTAAAGATTTTGAACAGGCCCTTGTTTGGTTACAGAAAAATTTAAAGATAGGAGATGTTTTAGTTCTAATGGGTGCCGGTGATATTTTTAGGGTAGGCGAGAGCTTGTTGAAGAAGAAATAAAAAATCCGGCTTTTAGGGCCGGATTGAGTGGAAATGAAAGCTGTTTTTTACAGTTTTTTATTCCATCTTTTTTAGTATGATTTTAGCAATTTCAATTCTCCAAGCCTCTAAACTAGCTTGAAAAAAAATCGCTAACTCAGAGCAGCCTGTTGCAATATCACTAATTATTAGTGATTTTGCCCAGATTCTCATTGTTTTAATAGCAGCCACTGTTGGCCAAATTGGTAGAATGTCTGCCTTTTCATTGTATAGGGCTGCATATACCTCTTTTCCTTTACTGCTGGAAGAAATATAGTATATCAGGTGATGCCAATTTTTTTGGCAGAATTGCTGATTTACTGGCGACATATAGTTTCGGCCGTGATTTGCCCTGGAAAACATTTTTATTTTTCCAGCCAAGTTGGAGTTATTAAACTCACTTTGAATTTGCTGTAAGCTTAACTTTTCAGCGCTCATTTTTGTTTTAGATTTTGTCTTTAGCATTGCTGTTCTTTTTTGTATAAATGATTATTATTATGTAAGGTACAAGCTTATTTTTATTACATATTTGGACTAATGTCAAATTTTTGGACAGATTAAAGAAAAAGAGTTAGTATAAATTATGGTCTTTATTAGGCTTATTTTAATTAATTTTCATGTCTAAAAAAGTGAAAAATAAAGAGAATCAGGCTCCAAGTATAGCTTGGTCTGAATTTTGGCGAGAGCTATGGCTTTTATTAAAGCCTTTTCGTCGTTTAATGTTCTGGATTTTGCTGGTTATTTTTGTGGCCGGTATTTTTGATTTGGCTAAGCCTTATATCCTGAAGTTAGTGATTGATAGTTTATATAATTTTCAATCACTTGATTTTCGTTTTTTAGCCTGGCTAATAGCTTTATATCTCGGCTCTGATCAATTACGTTCTTTAGTGCAATACTTTGGTGATCGCTCTATCTTATCTTTACTAGTAAAGCTAGAATATCATTTGGGTTTACAGGCTCAGTCAAAGCTACTCGATTTAAGTTTAGCTTATCATGAACAAGAAAATACTGGTTCTAAGATTGTAAAAATTGAGCGCGGTATTGATCGTATTTCTCAACTTATAAATAGCATTGGTTGGGAGGTAGCGCCGACTTTTATTCAGCTCTTGTTTACGATACCAGCTCTATTTTGGGCCGATTGGCGGATTGGTTTGTCATTTATGTTTTTTACACCGCTCTTTATTGCCACTACTTATTGGTCTAATCAGAAAATGTATCCGGTACGAAAAAAGATTTATAAGTCCTATGAAGTTGCCTCCGGCAAGATGACGCAGTCAATCTTAAACATTAATGCTGTTCAATCTTTTGTTCAGGAGGATAGGGAGTTGTCAGATTTTGATGCCATTAAGGCTGAAGTACGGGATAATGAAGATAAGCAGTGGGGTTGGATGATGAAAGTCGGTTTAGGCAGGAATTTGATTGTTGATATTGGGCGGGCAACTGTTTTATTTTTAGGTGCCTATTTAGTTTATCAAGGACAAATGAGTGTTGGTACTTTAATTTTTGCTTTTACTCTAAGTGAAAAAGCTTATGCCTCCACCTATCGCCTATCTCGTTTTTATGATCGCATGGAAGAGGGTCGAGAAGGGGTGAGCCGTTTATTGCTTTTATTTAATGCTAAAAGTGAGGTTAGAAATGTAAAAAATGCATTAGTGCCAAAAAATATTAAAGGTTCGATTGAATTTAAAAAGGCTTCTTTTAAGTATAAAAACACTCGAGCGATTGCCTTAAAAGATGCTAGCTTTAAGATTAAGGCTGGCCAGACAGTGGCGCTGGTGGGTCCTTCTGGTGGTGGTAAAACTACTATTGCTCGTTTAATTTATCGTCACTATGATCCTAGCTCAGGTCAGGTTTTAGTGGATGGACATGATATTAGTCAGTTAGACCTATTTGCTTATCGTCGCTTTTTAGCGATTGTGCCACAAGAAGTGGAGATATTTGATTTGAGCGTTAGAGACAATATTGCTTATGCTAATCCAGGGGCCAGCCAGCAAGAAATTGAGGAGGCCGCTCATATTGCTAATGCGGAAGAGTTTATTATTAAACTTGATCAAGGTTATAATACCTTAGTTGGTGAACGGGGATTAAAGTTATCTGGCGGACAACGTCAGCGCTTGGGTATCGCTCGAGCAATTTTGGCTAATCCAAAGATATTGATTTTTGATGAAGCGACCTCTAGCTTAGATAGTCAGAGTGAACGCTTAATTCAGTTGGCTTTAGATCGTTTGACGAAAAACAGGACTGTTATTATCATTGCTCACCGCTTGAGTACAATTAAGAAGGCTGATGAAATCATTGTTTTAGAAAATGGGGCAGTGGTCGAACGGGGTAGTCATGACACCTTATCTCATGTCAGTGGTGGCTTATATGCTAAACTATTACGCCTACAAGCAGTGGGAGAGATTGAGTAGAGGTTTTTATCTGTTTATCTAAGATTTTTCTTTATTTATGAGTTAATTTATCGTATAATTAATTACCTTAGAATATACAGAAAATATAGATAAGATGATGTTTTGGATATTGAAAAAATGAATTAATCTGTTGTGTGGCATATTCTTTTAAGTCTTAGTTATAAGTTTTGTAAGATAAAATTTATGAGTGATCAAGAAATAAAAAAGTTGATGATGCGGATAATCAACAATTAGTGCAAACAGATAGCTCTTCATTTATTGCTTAGCCAACCTATCATTTGCTTATATATTTAGGTTATAATGTTTATATGTTAAAAATAGAAAAACAAGTTGATTTGACTTCTTATACTAGTCTTAAAATCGGTGCTAAAGCTGCTTATTTTGCTGTTATCTCTGTAGAATCAGATTTATTCGAGGCTTACCAATGGGCGCGGGCGCATAAATTAAGTATCTTTGTTTTAGGCGGTGGTTCTAATATGTTAATTAGCAAGCCTCTAAAAGCTTTAGTGTTGAAAAATGAATTAAAAGGAATAAGAGTGGTTAAAGAAACTACAGCTTCAGCCTGGGTAGAGTCTCGTTCGGGTGAATGGTGGAGCACTTTAGTTAATTTTGCGGTGGAACGTAATTGGGGCGGGATTGAAAACCTCTACTATGTTCCCGGCACTGTGGGCGCCGCGCCAGTGCAAAATATTGGGGCTTACGGGGTGGAATTAAAAGATTCTTTTGTTTCTTTAAGAGCTTATGATTTACAAGCGGGCAAAGAAAAAATATTTACTGCCGCTGAGTGTAAATTCGCTTACCGTGATAGTATTTTTAAAGGAAAGTATAAAGGACGTTATTTTATTTTAAGTGTGACGCTTAAGTTGAGCAAGAGGCCAAAATTAAAATTAGATTATGGCGATATTCAAACAAAATTGAATGAACAGGGAATTAAGAAGCCAAACATTAGACAGTTGGCCGATATTATCCGTCAAATTAGAGATAGTAAGTTGCCTAACCCAGCTCAATTGGCTAATGCTGGCTCTTTCTTTAAAAACCCAGAAATTAGTAATAACGCTTTTAAGAAATTACAAGGCAAGTTTCCAGATATTAAATTTTTTCCAGCCTCTAAGAAAGGCTTAGTTAAAGTGCCGGCTGGCTGGTTAATTGAGCAGACGGGCTTTAAGGGTAAACACTATGGTAAGGTTGGTATGTATGAAAAACAAGCTTTAATTTTAGTAAACTACGGTGGGGCTAGTTCTAAACAGGCGCTTGCCCATATTGCTAGAGTGCAAAAAGCAGTGATAAAAAAGTTTGGCATTAAGATTGAGCCCGAAGTAAATATTATTTAATTTCTTATTATGAAAATAGTGATTTGTGGCAGTGTTAATTTTACTCCTGAAATTATTAAGTCAGCGACTGAATTAGAATCATTAGGACATCAAGTACAAGTTCCTCGTTTAAGTGAAAAAATTAGAGCAGGCGAAATTGCCTTTGCTGATTTTTTAGAAGAAAAAGAGGCTAAGGGTGACGCCGCTTTTCGCGCTCAAGAACCGGGCAGTTTAATTCGTCGTTATTACCATTTGATTGAGCAGGCAGACGCTATTTTAGTCGTTAATGCTACTAAGAATGGAGTTGAGGGTTATATTGGTGTCAACACTTTTTTAGAAATTGGCTTTGCTCACGCTTTAGAAAAGAAAATTTATTTACTAAATCCTTGGGCGGAAGCTAATTATAGTGATGAAATTAAAGAAATTAGCCCAGTGATTATTAGAGGTGATTTAAGTTTAATTAAATAATAATTTATATATGACAGCTCAAGAATTAAGACAAAAATATTTAGATTTTTTTGCCCGTAGAGGTCATCAGATTATTTCTAGTGCTTCTTTGCTGCCAGAGAATGATCCCACAGTCTTGTTTACCACTGCTGGTATGCATCCACTCGTTCCTTATTTAATGGGTGATGCTCATCCAGTTGGCACTCGCTTAGTTAATGCTCAAAAATGTGTACGTACTGATGATATTGATGAGGTTGGTGACGCCACTCATCACACCTTCTTTGAAATGATGGGTAATTGGTCCTTAGGTGATTATTTTAAAACGGAATCAATCACTTGGAGTTGGGAGTTTTTGACTTCAGCTGAGGGTTTAAATTTGAATCCTAAATTATTGGCAGTTTCTGTCTTTGCTGGTGATAGTGATGCTCCTTTTGATGAGGAATCATATAATCTGTGGTTACAAGTGGGTGTTCCCGCTGAAAGAATTGCTAAGCTGCCTAAGAAAAATAATTGGTGGGGACCAGCCGGGCAAACTGGGCCCTGTGGAGCGGATACAGAAATTTTCTATTGGTCGGGTAATTTGGAAGATGTGCCAGCAAGCTTTAATGATGATAATGACCTGTGGGTAGAAATTTGGAATAATGTCTTTATGCAATATTTTAAAAATATTGATGGTAATTTTGAAGCTTTAAAACAAAAAAATGTTGATACTGGTCTTGGCTTAGAAAGAGTGACGTCGATTTTAAATCACTGTGATAATTATCAAACGGATTTATTCTTGCCGATTATTAACAAGATTGAAGATTTGTCTAATGAAAAATATTTAAGCGATAAAAGCATAACTCGTTCTATGCGTATTATCGCTGATCATATTAAGGCGGCGGTATTTATTATTGGTGACCCTAAAGGGGTGACACCATCTAATGTCGGTCAGGGTTATGTGGTGCGTCGTTTATTGCGTCGAGCAATTGTGCAGGCTGGTCGTTTAGGTATCGCCATTAAGACAAGCTCAGCTTGGTTAGAAGAAATTGTTGGCGTTGTAATTAATATTTACGCGTCTGTTTATCCAGAATTAATTGAAAATAAAATTTTTATTACACAGGCAATTACGCAAGAGGCTGATAAATTTCAGCGCACTTTAGAAAATGGTTTAAAGGAGTTTGATAAATTGAATGTAGAAAATAATTTAGTGCGGGGAAATGATGTTTTTAATCTTTTCCAGAGTTATGGCTTTCCTTGGGAATTGAGTGAGGAGTTGGCGCTTGAACGTGGTTGGAAAATTGATCGGGCTGGTTTTGAGGCTGAGTTGGAAAAACATCAGGCTTTATCTCGTACAGCCTCGGCAGGCAAGTTTAAGGGTGGTTTGGCTGATAATAGTGAAGCCACAACTCAATTACACACTGCCGCTCATTTATTACTAGCAGCCTTACGTCAAGTTTTAGGTGATCATGTTAATCAAAAGGGCAGTAATATCACCGCAGAGCGCTTACGTTTTGATTTTTCTCATCCTGAGAAAGTTAGTCCTGAACAAATAGCTAAGATTGAAAACTTAGTTAATGAGGCGATTGGGAAAAGCCTAGATGTAGTTTATGAAGAACTTCCCCTAGAGGAAGCGAAAAGCAGTGGCGCGACCGGAGTTTTTGATTCTAAATATGGCGAAAGGGTAAAAGTTTATACTGTAGGGAGAAATAATGATAAAATACCAAGAGAATGGGATGATATTTTTTCTCGTGAAATTTGTGGCGGCCCTCATGTTGATAGTTTGAAAGATTTAGGTAGTTTTAAGATTACAAAAGAGGAAGCTTCGTCAGCTGGAGTTCGCCGTATTAAAGCAATATTAGAGTAATATTAACATTGTAGTTCAGCTTATAAATAGCCTTCCTTAAGTAATAGAGCTTTCACTGATTAAGTATTGACAATTTTTACGCTTGTCTATATACTATTTTCATTGAGAGTGATTATAAGATTAAATAGGAATATTTCTAAAAAATTTTGATAAGACTGAACTCTGTCTTTATCAAATTTTTTGTGTTAATGTCAAAATTAAAACATAAAAATCAAGAAACAGCGGAGACTTTGAATGCCAAAGATTTTTTGGACATGCAAGGCGAAGTGTTAGAATTAATGCCAGCAGCAACCTTTAGGGTAAAGCTTGATACTGGTCATGAAATTTTGGCTCATCTTTCCGGTAAGATGCGTATGCACCGTATTCGCATTCTTCCTGGCGATCGTGTCCGTTTAGAGATCAGTCCTTACGATTTAAGTAAGGGCAGGATCGTGTTCCGCCTCTAATCACTGAATAATCACCATTTTAACCATTTTATTTACTTTTTACTATTATATGAAAGTACGAGCGAGTGCCAAGAAAATTTGTAAAGATTGCAAAACTGTCCGTCGGAAGGGTCGCGTTTATGTAATCTGTAAAAATCCTAAGCATAAGCAAAGACAAGGATAATTAAGCATTTAGATGCCGTCAGCGGTATCTAAAGTATTTATATAACTATGGCTATTAGAATTGCGGGCGTAAGCATCCCTAACGACAAAAGAGTTGATATTTCAATCACTTATATCTTCGGAATCGGCAACAGCCGGGCGAAGAAAATTTTAGCAGATTTAGAGATTAATCCTGCCACTAAGGTTAAGGATTTAACTGAAGATGAGGCTAATAAATTACGTGAACAAATTGAAAAGAAACACTTGGTTGAAGGCGATTTACGTCGTGAAGTTAATGGAAACATTAAACGCTTAAAAGAAATTGCTTGTTATCGTGGTTTACGTCATACTCGTAACTTGCCAGTTCGTGGTCAACGTACCAAAACAAACAGTCGTACTGTTCGCGGTAATAAACGCCTAACTATGGGCAGCGGTCGTGCTAAGTCCGGCTTAAAGACCTAAGCTAGGGGAGCTATAAGATTAATTATTAAGTATTCTTACTATGTCAGAGGAAAAGAATTTAAATACTAAAGAAGAAGAGGTGGCGGCTGTAGTCACTGAGACTAAAAAAGCTGTTACTAAAGAAGCGGAGGCTGCTAAGGTGACACCCGCTAAAGAGGTGGCTGAGGACGATCATGAAGATCGCGCTTTTTCTCTTGATTCTTCTGCTGATGATGAACTTCCTGATGAAATTAAACAGAAATTAGAGAAGAATAAACAGGCTCGTGCTAAGAAAAAATTAGTCAAGAAGCGTAAAAAAAGAACTGCTAGAACAGTTAAGATTGGTAATGCTTATATCAATGCCACTTACAATAACACCATGGTCACTTTAGCCGATACTAATGGCGATGTAATTGCTTGGGCTAGTGCTGGTGTAGCTGGTTTTAAGGGTGCTAAGAAAGCCACTCCTTATGCTTCTCAGATTATTACTAAAATTGCTGTTCAGAAAGCTAAAGAAGAATATGGATTGCAAGAAGTGAGTGTTTTCGTTTCTGGCGTTGGCACTGGCCGTGAAGCCGCTATTCGTGCTTTAAATGCTAATGGTTTAGAGGTCTCTTCTATTAAGGACACCACTTCGGTTCCTCATAATGGTTGTCGCCCTAAGAAACCACGTCGAGTATAAAATAATTAATTTGTCATCCTGAACCGAAGGGGAGGGAGTATTCAATACTATGGGAAGAAATTTAGACAGTAAATGTTCACAGTGCCGACGTGTTGGCGAAAAACTCTTTTTAAAGGGTGATCGTTGTAATACGCCTAAATGTGCAATGGTGAAACGTAATTATCCACCTGGATTTCATGGTCCTACTCGTGGACGTCGCAAAATCAGCGACTACGGCACTCAGTTAATGGAGAAGCAAAAAGCTAAGAAATACTACAACATGATGGAGAAGCAGTTCCGCTTAACTTTTGAAAAAGCTTCAAATAAGCCTGGTGACGCTGGTAAGAATTTCTTACGTTTATTAGAAATGCGTTTAGACAATGTAGTTTTCCGCATGGGCATGGCCTCTTCTCGTAATCAGGCGCGTCAATTAGTTAACCATGGCCACTTTGCTTTAAATGATGTTAAGACTGACATCCCTTCATGCATCGTTAAGCCTGGGCAAATAATTAGTGTAAGAAAATCAAGCACTAAGAGTCCTTATTTCAAACAAGTTACTGAGAATCTTAAAAAGGCAGAATTACCAGCTTGGTTAAACCTTCAGAAAGGTGAATTGGCGGCTAAAGTATTACATGAGCCTACCGATAACGACTTGCCAACCAATTTAAATGTACAAATGATTATTGAATATTATTCAAAATAACTTGTCACTCGATACACTGAGGAGGCGTTTTCCCATCACTATAGTGGGGGAGGCGTAAAACTGTGTGTTGATGACCTATGTTTTATGGAAAATATCGCATTACCAAAAAAAGTAGATTTCCGTGAAGGGAAAAATGCTAATGAAGGCGTGATTGTGGTTGAGCCTTTATATCCTGGCTACGGCATGACTTTGGGTAACTCCTTACGTCGCGTTCTATTATCTTCACTACCAGGAGCAGCTGTTGTGGGTGTAAAGATTAAAGGGGCTAGTCACGAATTTATGACTTTACCCGGGATTCAGGAGGATGTTTTGGAAATCATGTTAAATATCAAACAGTTACATCTTAGAATTCATGGTGATGAGGAGGTCCGTTTAGAATTAAAAGTTAAAGGTACAAAGATCGTTACCGCTGCCGATATTAGTAAAGATACACAAGTTGAAATAAAGAATCCAGAATTAGTTTTAGCTACTTTAACTGAGGATAAGGCTAGTTTAGAAATTGAGATTATTGCTCGCCCTGGACGCGGCTATCGTATGAATGAAGGTTCAAAACGTGAAAATTCAGAGTTAGGCTACATCGAAATTGATTCAATTTTTTCACCAGTTCTAGCAGTTAGCCTGGATGTTGAAAATACCCGTGTCGGTAAAATGACCAACTGGGATAAATTATTAATTGAATTAAAAACAGACGGAACTTTGAGTCCAATGGAAGCGTTTAATTTGGCCTCTGAAATTCTAGTTAATCAATTCAGTGCCCTTTTACCTCGCGACGAAGAGCCTGCCCCGGCTTTAGAAGTGACGGAAGAAGAAGCTAATTTAAATACTGAAGAAGAAGCGGAAGTCGACGCCGAAAAAGAAGAGAAGAAGCCGGCGAAGAAGAAAAGTAAAAAATAATCGCTTCATCATAATACTTACTATATGCGTCACAGAAATAAGAATAAAATTTTAGATCGGAAAAAAGGACCTCGCGAGCTTATGCTTCGCAATTTGGCTTCCAGCATTTTGATTTATGAAAAAGTAAAGACTACCAAGGCAAAAGCAGAGGCGGTGCGACCTTTAGTTGAGCGCATGATTACTTCAGCCAAGGTAGGTGATTTAAATGCTCGTCGTGGTTTAATTAAGGTGCTGTTACAGAAAAATGCCGTTAAAAAAGGCATGGAAGTATTAGGTGATCGCTATAAAGACAGAAATGGCGGTTATACTCGTACCACTAAATTAGGTCCTCGCCCTGGCGATGGCGCCGAGATGGTTCAAATCGAGCTTGTTTAATTTTTAGCGCAAGAAATATGAATACAATAGAAAGAAAAATCCATAAATTAGATGCTACTGACCAAGCTTATGGTCGTTTAGCCAGTCAAATTGCGCTTATTCTTCGTGGTAAGAACAAGCCAGAATATTTACCTCATGTAGACGGTGGTGATATTGTTGAAGTTGTCAATATCGAAAAAATGTCTTTCAGTGGTAAAAAACTTTTACAAAAGAAATATTTTCATTATTCCGGTTTCCTAAGTGGTTTAAAGACTCGAAGAATGTCTGAAATTTTCAGTAAAGATCCGGGTGAAATATTACGTCGTGCCGTGAAACAAATGCTTCCGCCGACTAAGTTGCGAGATGCGCAGATGAAGCGCTTAATTATTAGATAATTTCATTGCTCTATGGAAACTAAACAAAAAAAAGTAAAAGAGAAAAAGGCTTCTGCTCCAGCAGCGGTTAAGGCAAAAAAAGCTACGGCAACTGCTAAAGAAAAAGATATGCCAGTAGTTGAAGAAGATGCTGAGGCCAAATTAGAGGCTGAAGAAGCGGCTAAAGAATTACCAATCACGGAAATGGTTGAATTTAGTGGTGAATATATTAAATCGGTTGGACGTCGCAAAACCTCTGTTGCCCAAGTACGTATGTATAAGGATGGTAAAGGGGCGGTTGTTATTAATGGCAAACGCGGTTCTCAGTTTTTTGTTGGCGATGGTATTGCTATTGTTACTCAACCATTAAAAGCAACTGGGCATGTCCGTGATTTAAATTTTTCCATCATTGTTAAGGGCGGTGGCGTAACTGGTCAGATTGAAGCTTGCCGTCATGGTATTGCTCGTGCCTTATTATTACTTGACCCACTGCTTAAGGATTCTTTAAAGGTAAATGGATTTTTAACTCGTGATCCTCGTAAGAAAGAAAGAAAGAAACCGGGCTTAAGAGGTGCTCGTAAAGCTCCTCAGTGGTCAAAGCGTTAATCTCTTATATTTTATTGAATATATACAAAAAACTTCCCAGTATTGGGGAGTTTTTTTGTTATCTATATTTCAAATATTTTTTATGCTAAGATAGCTTATATGGAAAATCTCGATAGTTTAGCCAAAACATTAATGGAATTAGACGCTCGTCGGGCTGAATTGACGGCTACTTTTGATATGGCTAAATTACAGCAAGAAGAAAATGAATTACGCTTACAGATGGAAGCGGCTGATTTTTGGCAAGATCAGATAAGGGCAATTAAGATTAGTCGTAGGGCAGAATTACTACATAAAGATATTAGTCGGTGGCAGGAGTTAGCGTCTGCTTTTCAAGAGGGCAAGGAATTATTAGAATTATCCAAAAGTGATGAAGACGAAGCTTTGATTCCAGAATTAAGTCAGAAAATAGAGCGCTGGCAGGAAGATTTGGAGTCCTTAGAGACTACAGCCTTATACTCTGGACCACATGATGATAAAGATGTGATTTTAAGTATTAAAACAGGAACTGGTGGTGTTGATGCTCAAGATTGGACACAAATGTTAGAGCGCATGTACTTACGTTTAGCAGAGAGACAAGAGTGGAAGGTAGAGATTTTAGATCGTTTAGCTGCCACTGAGGCGGGCATAAAGAGCGTGATGATGCGAATTAGTGGTATCAGACCCTATGGTAATTTAAAGAGCGAAAATGGTACTCATCGCTTATTACGCAATTCACCTTTTAATGCTGATGGACTACGTCAAACTTCTTTTTCTTCAGTTGAAGTTATTCCTGAATTACCAGAAATAGATATAAATATTAAAGATGAGGATGTACGTTTGGACGTTTTTCGTTCTAGCGGCCCTGGTGGACAGAGTGTAAACACAACCGATTCGGCCGTGCGTTTAGTGCATATTCCTAGCGGTATTACTATTAGTTGTCAGAGTGAGCGTTCACAGCATCAAAATAAAGAAAATGCTTATACAATTTTACGTGCTCGCTTAGTGCAATTGGAGCTCAAAAAAAAGGAAGAAGCCGAAAATAAATTAAAAGGAGGGATTATTAAAGCGGAATGGGGACAGCAAATTCGTTCTTATTGGTTTTATGGTAATCGTCTAGTTAAGGATCATCGTAGTGAATATTCAGATAGTGATGTTGATGGCGTGATGGATGGTAAGTTAGAGAAGTTTATTGCCGCTTATTTACGTTACTTACGTCAGTCCGAATAAGACTAAAATTTATTTAGATTTTAATTGACTGGTTTATAATTAAGAGATGGTATCATCTCTTTTTTGGCATTTAGCCGCCTTTTTAACAGGGCTCTTGGGTTCAAGTTTTATAAACACATCAATTAATTGGTGGTTTTTGTGCTTGTTATTAATATTAAGTTTTATTTTAAGAAAAAGAAAAAATTATTTTCAATTTTTTTTAATTCTAACTTTTTTATGTTTTGGCCTATGGCGTGGACAGGCACAAGGGGCTGTAGATAAATATCTGCAAGCTTATTTTAACAGGAGTGAGGTTTGGGATTTTTGGGTTTGCACTGACCCAGAACCTGATTGGTCCCGACAAATAAGTATTTTGTGCCCCTTGGCGCCTTCATTTAATCAAGGCAGTTATAAGGAAAAAGTATTAGCTAATTTAGCGCTTTATCCACAAGTTCGTTATGGCGATAGATTAAAGGTTAAATGTCGTTTAGAGTCACCACCGGTTTTTACTGATTTTAATTATGCTGCCTATCTGGCCGCTCGTGGAGTTGGTGCTGTTTGTTCTTGGCCGGAAATTGTAGGGATTGAAAAATATGAGGAAGGGAACAGAATTTTAATTAAATTATATCAATCAAAGCGTTGGGCTTTAGAGAAAATTAACGCTGCCTTGCCAGAGCCGGAAGCCGGTTTAGCTTCAGCCTTGCTTTTAGGTTATAAAAAAACTCTTTATCACTTAGAAGAAGATAATTTTCAAAAGGCTGGCCTTAGTCATATTGTCGCTATTTCTGGGGGTCATATTAGCTTACTACTTAACCTATTAATTGTAATTTTGATTTATTTAGGCTTTAGCCGTAATTATGCTATTTGGCCAGCTTTAGCTGGAGCATCTTTGTATGTGCTTCTAACGGGCGTACAGGCCTCGGCTTGGCGCTCATTGTTGATGGGGGCTATTATGATTTATGCTTGGCGACGGGGACGCTTAACCTCGGCTTGGGCTCCGTTATTACTAGCGGCCTTTATTATGTTAATGATTAATCCCGATTTATGGAGAGTTGACTTAGGTTTCCAATTATCATTTTTGGCTATTTCTGGAATGATTAGTTTATATCCTCTATGTATTAATTATATAGAAAAAAATATTAATCATCGTTTGCGCAATCTAGCCAAGGCTTTTTGCCTATCTTTATCTGCGCAATTAGCTGTTTGGCCCTTACTAGCCATTAAGAGCGGAGGCATTTCTTTAATTGCTCCACTTGCTAATGTTTTTGCCTTTGCTATTTTTGGTCCTCTGGTTTTAAGTTTGCTTTTAGCCTTAGGCTTGAATCTAATGCTTGGTTTAGTTGATATCTTTTGGTACCCAGCTTATATTTTATTAACTTATTTGATTAGACTTTGCCGTCTATCCGCCTTATTGCCAGGATCTTATATGGAGACGCCTAATTTTAAAGTCGAGTATGCTTGGGCCTATTATATTTTCTTAATCTTAATTATTATTTGGTTTAATTATCGAAGACATAAAAAATTTAATCATCATTAAAGTATTTTGGGTAACAAAAAAGCACGGATATTATCCGCGCTTCTAATGATCCAAAGAAAAATTATTTACTTGCCTCTGCTTCATGCTTAGCCATGGTGCGCATACAGCTGGTACAAACCTTCAATTTTAAACCATCTACAGTTTTAGTTTGAAGATTAATGCCTTGGCGTTGCAGAGTTTGAATTTTAGAATGGGAACGACTGGCTCCTTTAGTGGCGCTGCGTCTACATAGGTCACATCTTTTTGGCATATACTTTATGAAACGACCGAGAGGAATGCACCAAAAAAAGGGCTTTTTTCGGCGGCCGCTGTATTTATAATTTTGATGCTTAAATATTAGCACATTTTTAAAATTAATCAAGTTATGCTAAAATATTGTTAATTATAAGTAGGATTTAATAAGAATTGATATTTTATGATTATTATATTTCAGATAGTAGTTTTAATTTTTTCAGCGGTTATTCATGAGTATATGCATGGTTGGATGGCTGATCGTCTGGGTGATAATACTGCTCGTGTCGCTGGTCGTTTAACTTTAAACCCCCTGGCTCATTTAGAGTGGTTTGGTTCTTTTCTTGTTCCTGGCTTGATGCTCTTGTCGGGGATGCCTTTTGTGTTTGGTTGGGCTAAACCAGTGCCATATAACCCCTATAATTTGAGCGATCGTCGCTGGGGAGGAGCAAAAGTGGCTGCGGCTGGTCCTTTAGCTAATTTTGTAATAGCCCTTGTCTTTGCTCTTGTTTGGCGGTTTATGCCTTTTGTTAATATTACCTTTTCTGGTCTGATTGCCTTGATTGTTTATATTAACTTGATTTTAATGATTTTTAATTTATTGCCAATTCCGCCACTCGATGGATCTAAGATATTGGCTCCGTTTTTATCACCTGAGTTAAGGCAGAAATATTTATCTTTAGAACGTTTTGGCTTTATTTTTGTTATTTTGTTCGCCTGGCTTGGTTTCTCCTATATTTTACCTTTGATTCATTTTCTATTTCGTCTGATGGCAGGTGCCTAGGGAATAATAGATGAAAATCAGAGTAGTCTGGTCTCTTATTTATAATAGGCATAATATTAATTCAATAGAAAGCTAACTATTAATTATATGAATAAGAAAGTTTTAATAACTTCAGTCATCATGTTTGGTTTAGTAATTTTTTTGTCCGGGTGCGTGATGAGGTCAACAGAATCTTTAAATGATATTGAAATCTCTGAAGGGGATTTAGATAATGTTGTTGAAGCAAATAATAAGTTCGCTTTTGATCTTTATTCAAAATATAAAACAGAAGAGGGGAATATATTTTTTTCTCCCTATAGTATATCAACAGCGCTAGCGATGACTTATGAGGGCGCCAGAGGACAAACGGCTGAGGAAATGCAATCGGTTTTTTATTTTCCAGAAGACGTGACTGCTAGAAGGTCGGGTTATGCTAATTTATATAACGAAATAAACCAAGATAATAAAATATATAAACTTAATACAGCTAATGCTTTATGGGCAGAACAGGATTATAAATTTCTAGATGAATATATAAGTTCAATTGATGAATATTATGCGGGCAAGGTTACTAATCTTGATTTTAAAAAAAATCCAGAAAAATCTCGTGTAACCATTAATGATTGGGTTGAAGATAAGACTAATGACAAAATAAAAGATTTAATTCCTGCTGGCTCAATATCTGATATGACTAGATTAGTTCTTACTAACGCTATCTATTTTAAAGGCGAATGGTTAAAGCAATTTAACGAGAACGAAACTAGGGATGATGATTTTAGAATTTCAAAAAATAATAGTCTTAAGGTTAAAATGATGAAGAAAACTGGTGAAGAGGCAAACTTTGGTTATAGCGAAAATGACGAATTTCAGATGCTGGAAATGCCATATGTTGGTGAAAAATTATCGATGTTAGTTCTTCTGCCAAAAGATGATAAAATAGATTCTTTAGAAAATTCTATCACGGCGGAGAATTTGTTAGAGTGGAAAAAGGGTATTGAGATGCAAAGAGTTAATGTTTATTTACCAAAATTTAAATTTGAAACTAAGTATTTTATGCAAAAGACTTTGTCGGAGATGGGCATGCCTACCGCCTTTAGAGACGCTGATTTTTCTGGTATGACAGGTGTCCAGGATTTATTTATAGGTGATGTAATTCATCAAGCGTTTATTGATGTCGGTGAAGATGGAACTGAAGCTGCTGCTGCTACCGCCGTGGTTATGAAAGTATCCTCAGTTGGTCCTGGTGGTCCAGTAATACCGACATTTAGAGCTGACCATCCCTTTATATTTATAATTCAACAAAAGGATTCGGGTAATATTTTATTTATGGGAAGGGTGGCTAATCCAAATAAGTAATAATATTACTTAATTTTACTCAATAGTTTTTACTCAATAGTTTTATTATTGACAAATCTTGACTTATTTTTTAGCTTTTGTTAAAGTAAGCAAGTAATAACTCTATCCTGAGAGGTCAGGATATTTTGTTATCAAAAGAACTTATTTATAGAAAGAGAAGGGCACTTAGGATAATGTTGTCTATTCTCGATTTGGAGCTTGACTTCAAAGTTAACTTATAAAATTATCCTGAGCTTTTATTTAATGAAAGAAGCGTTATGCCGACTATTAATCAACTGGTCCGTAAGGGCAGAAAACCAAAAAACAAACGTCAGTCATCTTTGGCTTTGCATACTACTTTAGATTCTCTTCATCGCAAGAAGAATGTGAATGCTAAAGGAGCTCCATTCAAGCAAGGTGTTTGTGTTAAAGTTACAACCACTACCCCTAAAAAACCTAACTCAGCTTTACGTAAGATTGCTCGTGTCCGTTTATCAAATGGCATGGAAGTAACTGCTTATATTCCAGGCATGGGACACAATTTACAGGAGCACTCAATTGTGCTTATTAAGGGTGGTAAGACTAAGGATTTATCCGGTGTTCGTTATAAAATTGTTCGTGGTGTTTATGACGCTTCTGGTGTAGAGGCTCGTCGTCAGGGTCGTAGTGCTTATGGTGCTAAGAAGCCTAAGGCAGCCAAATAAATTTTCTATTATAGAGAGGTTAATTAACCGCTCTTGCTAATAATATAGGTGCGCATTAATAATAGCTGATGATGCAGCCTTGCATGAATTATGAGAGGAAAACAAGCCCCCAAGAGAGATATCGCTGGGGATAGTAAATACAACGATAAGAATATTACCAAGCTGATCAATTATGTGATGCAAGATGGTAAGAAAACCGTAGCCGAACGTATCGTCTATGGAGCTTTTAATATTATCAAAGAAAAAACCAAACAAGACCCTCGTCATGTGTTCAATAAGGCCATGAAGAAAGTTTCTCCTTTAGTTGAAGTGCGTGGTAAGCGTGTTGGTGGCGCCAACTATCAGGTTCCTTTTCAGGTTCGCGGGGAGCGTCGCTTTTACTTGGGTTGTAACTGGATTATTAAATCGGCTGATGCTCGACGTGGTCATTCAATGGCGGAAAAGATGTCAGCTGAGATTCTTGATGCTTCTAATGGCGAAGGTGCGGCTGTTAAGAAAAGGGAAGCTGTCCATAAGATGGCTGAGGCTAACAAAGCTTTCGCTCATTTTTCTAGATAAAAGTAAACCCATTATTTTTCAATTTAATAATTGTATAATTTGTAAATAAACTCTATGCCTCGCGAATACTCTCTTGATAAAATTAGAAACATTGGTATCATGGCCCATATTGACGCAGGTAAAACAACCTTTACCGAGCGTGTTTTGTTTTACACTGGTAAAAAGCACAAGATTGGTGAAGTGCATGAAGGGGGTGCCGAAATGGATTGGATGGATCAAGAGAAAGAACGTGGTATTACTATTACTTCCGCTGCCACTACTTGTTTTTGGAAAGGCAATAAAATTAATATTATTGACACCCCTGGGCACGTTGACTTTACCGTTGAGGTAGAGCGTTCTTTACGTGTACTTGATGGTGCTATAGCTGTGTTTGATGGTCAGGCTGGAGTTGAGCCACAGTCTGAAACCGTGTGGCGTCAGGCTGATAAATATCATGTACCTCGTCTTTGTTTTATTAATAAGATGGATAAGATGGGAGCTGATTTTTACATGAGCATGGAGTCCATTAAAAAACGCTTAAGCCCTAAAGCAGTAGCTGTTCAATTGCCTATTGGTGCTGAGGATAATTTAAGCGGCGTCATCGATTTATTAGAACGTAAGGCTTATAGTTTTTCTGGAAGCTTTGGTGTAGATATTACAGAAATAGAAATGCCTGCTGATTTAAAGGATAAAGTTGAAGAATTTCGTTCTGAATTGGTAGAAAGGGCTGTTGAGTGTGATGAAGCTGTGATGGAAAAATATTTAGGTGGTGAAGAAATTTCAATTGAAGAATTAAAAAGCTCTATTCGTAAGGGGGTTTTAGATAATGCTATTTATCCTGTTTTATGTGGTACCGCTTTGCAAAATATTGGTGTTCAGTTCGCTCTTGATGCGGTCAATGCCTATTTGCCATCACCGTTAGACGTGCCTAAATTAGAGGCCACTGACTTAGATGATGAAGAAAAAAAATATACTGTAGCGGCAGACGACAACGCTCCTTTTGTAGGCTTTGCCTTTAAGATTGCTACTGACCCTTTTGTGGGTAAATTATGTTTTGTCCGTGTTTATCAGGGAGTTTTAAAAGCTGGTTCATACATAGTTAACTCTTCGACTGGTAATAAAGAGCGTATTGGACGTTTAGTGCGTATGCATTCTAATCATCGTGAAGAAATTAAAGAGATATATGCTGGTGATATTGCTGCTGTTATTGGTTTAAAAAATACTACTACTGGTAATACGCTTTGCGAAGAGGATCACCAAATGTTATTAGAATCAATTACTTTTCCAGAACCAGTTATTAAGATTGCGGTTGAGCCAAAGACAAAGGTTGATCAAGAAAAGATGGGCGTCGCTTTAGCTCGTTTGGCTGAAGAAGATCCAACTTTCCGTGTTGAGACTGATGAAGAAACTAATCAAGTATTGATTTCTGGCATGGGTGAATTACACTTAGATATTATTGTCGATCGTATGAAACGGGAGTTTGGAGTTGAAGCTAATGTTGGTAATCCTCAGGTTTCTTATCGTGAGACTATTACTCAAGTGGCTGAAGCAGAGCATAAGTTTATCAAACAGTCTGGTGGACGTGGTCAATATGGTCATTGTTTCTTAAGGGTTGAACCATCCGGTGAGGGTAAGGGTTATCAGTTCCTGGATGAGGTTAAGGGTGGCGTTATTCCAAAAGAATATATCCCTGCAATTGAAAAGGGTGTTAAGGAAGGTTTGCTCTCTGGTGTAGTTGCTGGCTATCCAATGGTTGATGTAACGGTTGCAGTTACCTATGGTAGCTATCATGAAGTTGACTCTTCTGAAATCGCCTTTAAAATGGCTGGTATATTTGCTTTTAAAGATGCTTGTCAGAAAGCCAAACCAATTTTATTAGAGCCAATAATGAAAGTTGAAGTAACCACCCCTGAAGATTATATGGGTAATATTATTGGTGACTTAAATTCAAAGCGTGGTCAAATTGAAGAAATGGTGGATCGTCCTAATAGTATTAAAGCTATTCAGGCCAAAGTACCTTTAGCAGAAATGTTTGGTTATGCCACTTCTTTGCGTTCAATGTCTCAGGGTCGCGCTAATTACACCATGGAATTTTTACATTACAGCGAAGTTCCACGTAGCGTTCTAGAGCAGATTAAGGAAAAAAGTGGTAAATAGTTGTACTAAAATTAATATAAGGAGGTTTTAAGCTTATGCGTGAACAACTAAAAAAAGCTTTAAAACTAGCTAGAAAAAGTCATAATGCCGTCATCTTTTTTGACGCTGACAGTCCAGATGATACTTTTGCTATTTTGGACTTAGATTACTATGAAAAAATAGCAAGTCCTGAAATATTAGATAAAAAAGATGCTGTGTATAAGGCAAATTTGACAGATGAAGATGTAACTGATACAATAAATCGCGAAATCTGTGACTGGAAAAATGAAGAAAATGTTGAATTTTTAGCTGAAGAAAGCAAAAGTAGAAAGAATTGGAATATACCCCCCAACATCAAAAATAAGGCAGAGAATAATAAATAGTTTACAAATTTAATAAATATTAATTAATTTCACGGCTGGTTTCCTCTATAGGAAAGAAACCCCTTAAGGGGGCCGTAAGCATAAAAACATGGCAGAAAAATTTGAAAGAACAAAAACCCATGTCAATGTTGGCACTATCGGTCACGTTGATCATGGGAAAACTACCTTAACCGCAGCAATGCTTGCAGTATTTGGCGCTAAAGGTATGAAAGCCTCCACAAAAGGAGTCGGTGAAATTGATGCAGCCCCTGAAGAGCGCGAACGTGGTATTACTATCGCGACTGCTCACGTTGAGTATGAATCAGACAAGCGTCATTATGCTCACGTTGATTGTCCTGGTCACGCTGATTATGTAAAAAACATGATCACTGGTGCTGCTCAAATGGACGGAGCTATCTTAGTGGTTTCCGCTACTGATGGACCTATGCCTCAAACTCGCGAGCACATCTTATTAGCTCGTCAGGTTGGTGTACCTCACATTGTTGTTTTCTTAAACAAATGTGATATGGTTGAAGATCAAGAATTAATTGATCTAGTTGAAGAGGAAGTTCGTGATTTATTAAAGAAATACGAATTCCCTGGAGACACTACTCCAATTATTCGTGGTAGCGCTTTGAAGGCTTTGGAAAATCCAACTGGACCTGATGCTGAACCAATCATGGCTTTAATGAAAGCTGTTGATGAGTTTATTCCAGATCCACAACGTGATACAGACTTACCTTTCTTAATGCCAATTGAAGATATTTTTTCTATTGAAGGACGTGGTACTGTGGTAACTGGTCGTATTGAGCGTGGCGTTATTAAAGTTGGTGAAGAAGTTGAAATTGTTGGTTTAATGGATACTAAGAAGACTACTATTACTGGCGTAGAGATGTTTAACAAATCTTTGGATCGCGGTGAAGCTGGTGACAATGCTGGTTTATTACTTCGTGGTACTAAGAAGAATGAAGTAGAACGTGGTCAGGTTTTATGTAAACCAGGTAGCGTTACTCCTCACACTGAGTTTGAAGCTCAAATCTACGTTTTGTCTAAGGATGAAGGTGGTCGTCACAAACCTTTCTTTAAGGGTTATAAACCACAATTCTATATCAGAACAACTGACGTTACTGGTGAAGTAGAATTACCAGCAGGCACAGAGATGGTTATGCCTGGTGATACTGTTACTATCAATGTTAAATTGATTTCCCCAGTTGCTTTAGAGGAAAAACAACGCTTTGCTATCCGTGAGGGTGGACGCACTGTTGGTGCTGGTGCTGTTGTGAAGATTACTAAATAAGTTGTCACTTAGGTCCGCTCTTTTTTCTTTAAAGAGCGGACTCGTAGTGTTTATTTATTACACTTTTAAAAAATAACCGTACATTTCTCTATGTCAGAAACTAAGAAAGACGAGAAGGATTATAAGCAAAGAATCCGAATTAAGATTAAGGCTTTTGATCACAAGATTATTGATCAGTCCACAAAGACTATCGTTGATACAATTGAACGTAGCGACGCTAATTTTTTTGGACCAATTCCATTGCCAACTGAAAAAAGGAAGTATACAGTCAACAGCTCTACTTTTGTGCATAAAGATGCTCGTGATCAGTATGAAATGCGTATTCATAAACGCATCATCGATATCATTGATCCAAGCGGAAAAACCATTGAAGATTTGACAAATTTAAATTTGCCAGCAGGGGTTGACGTGGAGATAAAAATGCAGTAAAATAAAATCAAATATTGATTATTGCCTCTTAGGAGTTGACAGGTAACTCTCACGGGATATCCCGTAAGAAAGTGCCAGCCGATAAATAAAAGGCTTAGGGAGAAAACAGCCATAAAAAACAATAAAAATTGAGAGCACCGTTTTTGCGCAATTTTTGCTTTTGTTTTGTTATGCTGGTAAACTTACCAGTTTTTTGTTTTAAAAATATGAAATTCACTTTAGGAAAAAAAATGCAGATGACCCAAATTTGGGATAATGATAAAGTACAAGCTGTTACTCCGGTTTTGGCTGGTCCTTGCGTTATCACTCAGGTTAAAACTGTAAGTAAAGATAAATATTCAGCTTTACAGATTTCTTTTGGCGCTCGTAAAGCTAAGAATATTAAGAAGCCTCAATTAGGTCATTTTAAGAAAGCTGGTGTTTCACCAATGCATGTTCGTGAATTCCGCACTGATAAAGACTCAGAGGTAAAAGTTGGTGATACTATTTCTTTAGCTACTTTTGCAGCTGGTGACGTCATTTCTGTGACTGGAACATCTAAGGGTCGCGGTTTCCAGGGCGTAGTTAAACGTCATGGTTTTAAAGGTGGTCATAAGAGTCATGGTAATAAAGATCAGTTACGTATGCCTGGTTCTATTGGTCCTAAGGGTCCAGCTCATGTTTTTAAAGGTATGAAAATGGGTGGACGTATGGGCAATGAACGTATAACCGTAACAAATCTAATTATTAGTTCAGTTGATTTAGAAAATAATATTATTTATGTTAAGGGTGCGGTTCCTGGAGCTATTGATGGACTACTCTTAATTAAATCTCAGGGCGAATTAGTAATAACAGCGCCTAAGACAGAGCTTGTAATTGAAGAAAAAATTGAAGCCGCTGAAGAGGTTAAGGCTGATAATGTCGAGGAAGTAGTTGAAGAAATTAAAGTTGAAGAGTCTAAAGAAGCTGAGCCAGTTGCTAAAACTGTTGAGGCTGAATCTTCAAAAGATACTAAAGAAAATAAAGAAGAGGCTCCGGCCGCTTAATCAATATAAGTCCGGTATAAATTATATGTCCATCAAAGTAAACGTTTATAATCAAAGTGCAGTTAAGGTGAAAGACCTCGAGCTTTCAGCCAAAGTTTTTGGCATTAAGGCTAATGCTGATCTTTTGCACCAAGCTGTTATCACTCAACAGGCTAATGAACGCCAAGTGTTAGCACATACGAAAGGGCGTGGCGAGGTCAGAGGTGGTGGTAAAAAACCTTGGAAGCAAAAGGGTACTGGTCGTGCTCGTGTTGGCTCAAGTCGTTCTCCAATTTGGATTGGTGGTGGTGTAACTTTCGGACCAACTAAAGATCGCAATTTTTCTAAAAAAATGAATAAGAAGATGCGTCAGAAAGCGGTGATGATGGCCTTATCTGATAAGGTTGCTCAGTCCAGTTTGGTTGTTATTGATACTTTGAAAATGAAGGAATTTAAAACTAAACAGTTTGTAGCTTTACTTACTTCTTTTGAAAAAGAAGTTTTACCAGCAAATCGTCGTGGTTTATTGGTAATTAACAGTGAGAAAGATGAAAAGACAAGATATTCTGGACGTAATTTAAAGGAAGTTACCATCATTAACCCAGAAAATATCAACATTGTTGATTTATTACACTCTCGCCAAATCCTTATCAGTGAAGAGGGTTTAACTGCTTTAGAAAAAAAGTATTCTAAAGAATAATAATCTAGAATCTATTTAATCATATGGCTTTATTTGGAGCAAAACAAACTACCGCAAAAAAAACTACTAAAGAGGATTCTAAGAATTCTGAGCTTAAAGTTGAGAAACTCGATACTAAAGATTCTAAGAAGGTAGTTGCAAAAGAATCAGAAGCAAGCATGAAAGATTTGTATGCCGCTGAAAACGCTACTAAGAAAACAGCTAAGGCTGGTAAGTCTGCTAGCACTTCACGTTTTGACGGCGCTTTCCGTGTTTTAGTTAAACCTTTAGTTACAGAAAAGGCTACTGATTTAAGCGCGTCTAACAAATATGTCTTTGTCATTACGAAACCCGCTAATAAGATTGAAGTGGCTAAAGCAGTTTATGCTGTCTACGGAGTAAAGCCTGTTAGTGTTAATATTGTTTCTATGAAAGGAAAAGTAGTTACTCGCGGTCGCATTAAAGGACAGAGAAAAGATTGGAAGAAAGCGATTGTGACTTTAAAAAAGGGCGATAGCATTAAGATTTACGAAGGAGTTTAATTTCTGTAAAACATTAATTGATTACATATGGGTATCAAAAAAGTAAGAGCAAATACTCCTGGAAGACGCCACGCCACTTTTGATGATTGTGCTGACGTTACTAAAACTATTCCAGAGAAACGCTTGATTGTCATCAAAAAGAAAACCAGCGGCCGTAATAGCCAAGGTAAAATAACTGTTCGTCATCGTGGTGGTGGAGAAAAGAGATATATTCGTTTAGTTGATTTTAAACGGGATAAATTTGATATTCCAGCTACTGTTGCTTCGATTGAATATGATCCAAATCGTGGCGCTCGTTTAGCTCTGCTTAATTATGCTGATGGTGAAAAACGTTATATTATTGCTCCGGTTGATTTAGGCGTTGGTGATAAGATATTAAGTTCTAAGACTTTAATTGAAATAAAGGCTGGTAACGCTATGCCAGTTGAGTTTATCCCTGCCGGTGTAGCTATTAATAATTTAGAATTTGAAGCTGGACGCGGAGCTAGAATTGCTCGTGGTGCTGGTAATGCCGTCTTTGTCATGGGTGTTGAAGGTAAGTATGCTCAGGTTAAAATGCCTAGTGGTGAAATTCGTTTGATTAAGAAAGAATGCATGTGTACAGTTGGACAGGTTAGTAATCCTGATAAACGTCATATCGTTTTAGGTAAAGCTGGTCGTAGTCGTCACATGGGCATTAGACCAACTGTTCGTGGTAGCGCTATGAACCCGGTTGATCATCCACATGGTGGTGGTGAAGGTAATCAGTCTATTGGTTTAAAACATCCAAAGACACCATGGGGCAAGCCAGCCTTAGGCGTAAAGACAAGAAAGAAGAAGAGGTCTTCTTCCAAATTAATTATCAAACGCCGTGCCAAGAAGAGAAGATAGAATTCAGGTGCGTAGACAATAATTTATCCAATTATCTAAAAGTATATGTCAAGAAGTTTAAAAAAAGGTCCATACGTCAATCCTCGAATCTTAAAGAAGGTTCAAGAATTGAAACCGGGCGACAAAACAATTATCAAAGTTTGGGATCGTGCTTGCACAGTTGTGCCAGCTATGGTTGGTCTTACCATTGGTGTTCACAATGGTAGAACTCATTTCCCAGTTTATATTGTTGAAAACATGATTGGTCATCGTTTGGGTGAATTCGCTATGACAAGAAAATTCGTTACTCATGGCGGTAAGATGGCAAAGGCTCAAGCTAAGGGCACCAAATAATTAAAATGCGAGACGGATGTGGGCTAAGAATTGCTTGGCCAAATCTGCCGATAAGCGAATCCTATGGAAATTAAAGCAAATCTAAATCATTTAAGAATGTCTCCACGCAAAGTGCGTTTAGTTATTGATGTTATCCGCAAAATGCCGATAGACAAAGCTTTGGATCAATTGCAATTTTTAAATAAATTAGCATCCGATCCAGTTAAAAAGCTTTTGGAATCAGCTATTGCTAATGCTGATCATAATTTTAGTATTGAACGGAGTAATTTATATATTAAAGAAATCAAAGCTGATGAGGCGGTTACCTTAAAGCGTTGGATGCCTAGAGCTCATGGTCGAGCTACAGTCTTGCGCAAAAGAGCTTGTCACATTGAAGTTACTTTAGCCGAAATTGTTGAAAGCGGTAAGAAAACTGCCCGTAAAAGTAAAATAGAGGCTCCGGTTAAATTAGAACAGGTAGCAGCTGATGCTGAAAAGAGAGCTAAGAAAGATGTGAAGAAAGAAGATAAAAAGGCTAATGCCAAGGCTAATGCTGATACTTCCGGCAAAGGCTTCACCACTAAGAATTTTAATCGTAAAAGCGGAGTATAGTATTTTTGCTAAAGATTAATACGAAACATAAATAGTATGAGTAAAAAAGTAAATCCAAAAGTAATGCGTTTAGGCATTACCAAAACCTGGCCATCAATTTGGTTTGAGAGTGGTAATAGCTACATTAAGAATATTCAACAGGATATTGTTATTCGTAAATACCTTATCAAAACCATGCGCGAAGCCGGTATTGATCGAGTGGAAATTATTCGCAGTTTGAATAAGATTACGATTGATATTTGGACAGCTAAACCCGGTTTGATTATCGGACGTGGTGGTAATGGTGTGGAAGAATTGAAAAAAACTATTCATGATAAATTTTTGAAGAATTTCCGCATGGGTGAAATCAATTTAAACATCAAGGAAGTTACTAGACCTCAGTTGAGCTCACAAATTGCCGTTCAATCCGCCATCTTAGACTTAGAAAAACGCATGCCTTTCCGTAAGGTAATGAAACAGATGATTGGACGCGTTGAAAGAGCTGGTGCTTTAGGTGTTAAGGTTCAGATAAGTGGACGTTTAAATGGCGCTGAAATTGCTCGTACTGAAAAATTAGTTTCTGGTAAAGTCCCATTACAGACTCTACGTGCCGATATTGATTACGCTCGTGGCTTTGCACAAACAACCTATGGTACAATTGGTATCAAAGTTTGGATCTATAAGGGAGAAGTTTTTGAAAAAGATAAAGAAACTAAGGGTGAATTAATTACTTCACACAAATAAAAATTTAAAGATTTTCATACCGATATGTTAATGCCAAAGAAAACTAAATATCGTAAAGATCATAAGCGTCGTCGCGGTGGTGTAGCCTCACGTATGCTTGAAGTAAGCTTCGGTAGTTATGGCTTAAAAGCTATTACTGAGCACTGGGTTACTTCTCGTCAGATTGAATCAGCTCGTCGGGTGATGACTCGTTATACTAAGAAAACTGGTAAAATGTGGATTCGTATTTTTCCTGATAAGCCAGTTACCGCTCATGGTGGTGAAATGCCTATGGGTAAAGGTAAGGGTGCGGTTGATCATTACGTCGCTATTGTTAAACCAGGTACAGTTATGTTTGAGATGGAAGGCATTGAGGAGTCTGAGGCAAGGGAGGCTATGACTTTAGCTTCTCATAAATTACCTTTAAAGGCTGTTTTCATCAGTAAATAAGTAGTATTTGAAATATTTTAATCAATCATATGGAAATAAAAGAACTTACAAGCAAAACTCCAGCTGAATTACAGAAATTACTGGCTCAATATCGCGAAAAGTTGCGAGAATTGCGTTTTAAAGATTCTAATCGACAGCTGAAAAATGTCCGTGAAATCAGACAGGTTCGTGAAAATATTGCACGCATCTTCACGGTTCTTAACACTAAAGTTTAATTACATTTATATATGTCAGAACAAAAAATAGAAAAGACAACAACTCCGGTAAAAGAAAAGACTGTTAAACACTTTAGCGGTGTAGTTGTTAATGCTAAAGGTAATAAAACTATAGCAGTTGAAGTTGAGGCTGTTAAAATGAATAAAAAATACCGTAAGCGCTACACAGTTAGTCGTAATTATCAGGTTCATGATGAGAAGAATGTGTGTAAAGAAGGCGATAAGGTAACTTTTATAGAATGTCGCCCCTTAAGTAAAACTAAGAGATGGCGAGTAACTGATAAATAAAGTAGCTTGGTTGTTTGTTTTCATTATTTGAAACAACAACGAACAATACTGGTATGATTCAAGTGCAGACAAAATTAAAAGCAGCCGATAATTCCGGCGCCAAAGAAGTTATGTGTATCCGCGTTTTAGGCGGTTATCGCAAACGTTATGCTGGCGTAGGTGATGTTATCGTTGTTACTGTAAAAAGCGTCTCCCCTCACGCTGCTATTAAAAAAAGTGACGTAGTGAGAGCAGTGGTTGTACGTACAAGCAAAGAAATTAGACGTTCAGATGGTACTTACATTAGATTCGATGATAATGCTTGTGTTATTATGGTTGATAAAGAAAAAAAGGATCCTAAGGGAACTAGAATTTTTGGCCCGGTGGCCAGAGAAGTGCGCCATGCCGGTTTTGTAAAAATTGCCTCTTTGGCACCTGAAGTTTTATAATTAAGAGCGCCAAAACGAACATATGAACATCAAGAAAAATGACAATGTAAAAATATTAGCAGGCAAGGATCGCGGTAAAAACGGCAAAGTTTTGCAGGTTTTACCAGAAGCGGGACGTGTCAGTGTTGAAGGTTTAAATTTGCTGGTTAAGCACTTACGCCCTAATCGCGAAGGTGAAAAGGGTCAGCGCATTGAATTTCCAGCCTTTATTAATGCTTCTAATGTCGCTTTAATTTGTCCTTCTTGTGGCAAACAAACTAGGCTAGCAGCCAAAGTAGTTGCCGGTGAGAAAGGAAACAAAAAATATCGTGTCTGCAAAAAGTGTCAGACTGTAATTGAGTAATTCCAATTTTATGAGCTTAAAAGCAAAATATCAAAAAGAAGTAGTGCCGCAGCTTAAAGAACGTTTCGGCTACAAAAATAACCTTTTAGTTCCACGTTTGCAAAAAGTGGTGATTAATATTGGTTTTGGTAAACACGCTAAAGAAAAGGAAGCCATCAGTTCTATTGAAAAAGCCTTAACTAAGATTAGTGGTCAAAAACCAGTGATGACTAAGGCCAAGAAATCTGTATCCGCTTTTAAATTGCGTCAGGGTCAGATTATTGGCTCGGTAGTTACTTTGCGTGGCGAAAGAATGTATGACTTTATTGATAAATTAGTAAATGTTACTTTTCCTAGAGTTCGAGATTTCCGCGGTATCAGTGATCATGGGGTTGACCGCACAGGTAATATTACTATTGGTTTTAAAGATTACTCTGCTTTCCCAGAACTTAGACCAGAAGATGTCGATAATGTGTATGGTTTAGAAATTTCAATTAATACTAACGCGAAAAATCGCGAAGAAGGCTTGGCTTTATTTACAGCTCTTGGCTTTCCTTTCAAAAAGAACGAAAAATAATTTAATTTATATATGGCAAGAACAGCTCTAATTGTAAAAGCAAAGCGCAAACCAAAATTCTCGACGCGCAAGATTAATCGTTGCTGGCGCTGCGGCCGCAACCACGGCTATATGCGTGACTTCGGTTTATGCCGTATTTGCTTCCGTGAATTGGCCGATAATGGCGATTTACCAGGTATTACTAAATCTAGCTGGTAAATTCCGGCCTCCATATTATCTAAACATTGAATAACAATATGACAGATCCAATCGCAGACATGTTTACACGCATTCGCAATAACTCTAAGGTTAAAAAGGCCGAGGTGTTAATGCCGATGAGTAAAATGAAATATAAAATAGCCCAAATTTTAGAAAAAGAGGGCTGGATTACCCGTGCCGAAATTGTGGCTGGGGGGCTTAATTCTAGACACAATCAGTTTGACCAACTGAAGTTGGTTTTGAAATACCAGAAAAACGGCAGTCCTTATATTAGTGGTATTAAACGTGTCAGTAAATGTGGTGCCAGAGTTTATGTAGACAAAGGTAATATCCCAACTGTTTTAAATAATTTCGGAATTGCTATTATCTCTACTTCTTCTGGTTTAATGACTAATAAGGAAGCTTACCGACAAAGTATTGGCGGTGAGGTTATCGGAGAAGTGTACTAACTAATTGTTGCGGGCGAATTTAGCTATTTAGCTATTTTGCGCCGTGCGAAGAAAATATGTCTCGTTTAGGAAAAATGCCAATTAATCTCTCAGCTGGAGTTACTGCTAAGTTCGAAAACGGAATTCTAACCGTTAAAGGGCCGAAGGGTGAATTAGCTAGAGAAATAAAAGCTCCTGCCTTGGTTGAAATCACCACAGAGGCTTTAAAGATAAGCGTTGATTTACAGGCTAAGGATGCTAGTGCTTATTGGGGTTTATATCGCGCTTTAGCTAATAATATGGTTTTAGGTGTGACGGTTGGCTTTACCAAAAAATTAGAAATCAATGGCGTTGGTTACAGAGCCGCTTTAAATGGCAAGAAACTTAATTTGAATCTTGGTTATTCTCATCCGATTGAATTTCCATTGCCAGATGGTATTAGCGCTGTAGTTGAAGGTAATGCTATTACTTTAAGTGGTATTAATAATGAACTTTTGGGTGATACTGCTTATAAGATTAGAAAATTACGTATCCCTGAGCCTTACAAGGGCAAGGGTGTTAAATATGCTGAAGAAGTTATTCGCCGTAAAGCCGGTAAAACAGCTGCTAAAAAATAAAGCAATTGTGATTTAAATATATGATCAACAAAATTAAAAAAGATATCGCTCGGAAAAATCGCCGTCAAGCTAGAGTAAGGGCTAAAATTAGTGGCACTGCTACTCGTCCACGCTTGAGTGTTTTTCGTTCTAATAAGGGTATGTATTTACAGTTAATTGATGATATGGCTGGCAAAACTTTAGTTAGCGCCCATGTGCGTGAATTAAAGGAGAAGAACTTAAAGAAGGTTGAAGCTTCTGCTCTTTTAGGTAAGCTTTTAGCGGAAAAGGCAATGGCTGTAAATATTAAAGAGATTGTGTTTGATCGCAGTTCTTATCGCTATCATGGTCGTGTTAAAGCAGTTGCTGATGGCGCTCGTGAGCAGGGATTAATTTTTTAAAATACTTTTAATAAGATTTTTATATGGCTGATGATAACAAAAAAGTAGAAACCAGCAGTTCCAACCAAAAAGCAGCTGAGGCTGTGGCCAAAACTGTTTACGGTGGTCAGGATAAACGCTCTGGTGGTGGTAGTCGTCCTCCTCGTCGTGATAATCGCGGCAAAAATGACGGTGGCCGCGATGAATTCGAGCAACGTATTTTAGAAATTGCTCGTGTTACTCGTGTGATGGCTGGTGGTAAACGTATGAATTTTCGTGCTTGTGTTGCTATTGGTGACCGCAAAGGTAGCGTTGGTGTTGGTTTGGGCAAGGGGGCTGATGTCACTATCGCTATTAATAAAGCTGTTAACCGCGCGAAGAAGACTTTAGTTAAAGTTCCAGTTTTAAATGATACTATCCCTCATGCTGTGTTACAGAAAGTAGGGGCCGCTTCTATTATTTTTAAACCAGCCCGACAGGGAAGTGGTGTGATGTCCGGTGGCGTTGCTCGTGCTATTTTAGAATTATCCGGGATTAAGAATGTTAGTAGTAAAGTATTAGGCAGTAATAACAAAGTAAACAATGCTCGTTGTACTTTAGCTGCTTTAGCTAGTTTACGTCAGCCTAGTACAAGGCCTGGTTCTAAGGAGAAAAAAGAGGCTAAAAAAGCTGAGACTAATACCGAAGATAAGGCTAATGATAAAAAAATAGTCGCTAAGAAATAAGCAGATTTAAGATAATTATAAAATTTTATGTTGTCACTGAATAACATTAAGCGCGCTTCTGGCGCCACCCAAAAAAGAAAGCGTGTCGGACGTGGTAACGCTTCCGGTCATGGTACTTATAGTACTCGTGGACAGAAAGGCCAAAAATCACGTGCCGGTGTTAGTAATTTAAAACGTCTGGGTATGCGTCAGCAACTGTTACAGACCCCTAAATTACGTGGCTTTCGCTCATTGCAGCCTAAGAATCAGATCGTGGCTGTTAGTGTGATTAATAAAGAATTTAAGGATGGAGATATTGTTAGTCCCAACACTTTATTCGAGAAAGATTTAATCAAGGATGCCGGTGGTAGAGTTAAAGTTCTCGGTAAAGAGAAATTAACTGTGAAGGTTAAATTCGAAAAAATGCAAATGAGTGCTTCAGTCAAGGGCCAGATATCCGCTTAGGATATGTGGTTTTTGCCTATAAATCATAATTTAACGACTTATGTTGGAAAAAATACAACAAATTTGGAAAGCTAAGGATTTGCGTCGCAATGTGCTTTTTGTTTTGGGTATGCTAGTCGTCTTTCGTTTAGCGGCTCATATTCCAGTTCCGGGTGTTGATGCTGTTGCTTTAAAGAATTTATTTAATTCCAACCAAATTTTAGGTCTAATGAACTTATTTTCTGGTGGTGGCATGGAGAACTTTTCTATCGTGATGATGGGGATTGCTCCTTATATTACTTCTTCTATTATCTTTCAGCTACTTGGGATGATTTCACCAAAGATTGAAGAGATGCAGAAAGAAGAGAGTGGACGTCAGAAGATCAATATGTGGACTCGCTGGGCAACTGTCCCTTTAGCTGCGATGCAGGCTTACGGTATGATTACCTTATTACAGAGCTCCAATCAGGGTATTTTAGGAGCTATGAGTAGCTTTGATTTCATTGCTATTGTTATTACTATTACCGCTGGCACCATCTTCTTAATGTGGATTGGTGAGCTAATTTCCGAAAAGAATATTGGCAATGGTATTTCCTTATTGATTTTCGCTGGTATTGTGGCCGCTTTACCTCGGCAGATTCAGCAGATTGCTGTTAGTTACGACTCAAGTCAACTTTTTACCATTATTGGCTTTATCGTTATTGCTATTATTACAGTGGTGAGCGTGGTTATTATTAATGAAGGTCAACGTAATATTCCTGTGCAATATGCTCGTCAAATTCGTGGACAACGTGCTTTTGGTGGCTCTAGCACCCACTTACCTTTACGTGTGAACATGGCCGGTGTTATCCCTATTATTTTTGCTATTTCCGTGGTTTTATTTCCACCAATGATTGCTCAGTTTTTCCTCCAAGCTCGTACTAGTTGGATTGCCTCATTGTCCGCTAAGGTAATCGAAATCTTTAATGATCAATTAATCTACGGTATTATCTACTTTGTGCTTGTTTTTGCCTTTACTTATTTTTATACAGAAGTTGTTTTTCATCCAGATCGTATTGCTGAAAATTTACAGAAACAAGGTGGTTTTATTCCTGGTATCAGACCGGGTAAATCAACTGTTGATTACTTATCTTATACCACTCACCGTATTATTTTCTTTGGTGCTCTATTTTTAAGTTTAATCGCCATTCTACCTTTAATTATGCGTTACTTTACCGGTGCTCAATCTTTAGTGATTGGTGGTACTAGTTTACTCATCGTTGTGGCTGTAGTTATTGAAACAGTTAAACAGATTGAATCTCAGTTAACTATGAGAGAATATGACGGTCTCTAGAGATAATTTTTATAAATATTGAGTGAATAAAAATGTAGCGATGGCTACATTTTTATGTTATAATAGAGTTTATAAGTTTAATAATATGGATTTAAAAGACTTTTTTAAAGATATAAAAGATCAGCCAAGTTCTAGGATTGAGCGGCGTCTTGATAATTTAGTGCGCACTAATTATCACTTTAAGCACTTAAGCGAAAAAAATAAGGATTTAGTTTTATCCTTAGTAATGAAGTATAAGGAAAAGTTAAGAACTGGCATTGGTGTCTCTCAATATGTGATTAATCGTGATATGTATAAACTGTATCAAAATCGTTATGATGAGGAATTGACTGAAGTTGATCGTGATCATATTCGTGAAATTTTAGAAAATTTCAAGCAATAATTTTCTGCTTAAGACTCTCGCGGAGAGCTCTTAGTTTTTGGTTTTTATGTTTTTGCACGCTCTTGTCGTTATTTTCGGTCTCTGTTTATTTGAGATTATTACTAGCGTTGATAATGCTATCATTAACGCTAATATTTTAAAAACATTAGGAGATAAATATCGTCGTTTTTTCTTGTTTTGGGGTATTTTATTTGCAGTTTTTGTTGTTCGCGGACTTTTGCCTTTTGCTATTATTTGGTTAGCCGCTCCGGGCTTGTCATTATCTGAGGTATTTACAGTTGCTTTTTCTAATAATGGCGAGGTTACCACTTATTTAAGTTCCTCCAGACCCCTATTACTAATGGGGGGCGGTATATATTTATTTTTTGTATTTTTAGCTTGGCTCTTCTTGGAGAATAAAAACTTTGCCTTTAAAATTGAGAAGTTCTTGAAGGGTAAAGTTAAAACTTTTTATTTATTACTTGTCGCCAGTATTGTCCTAATAGCATTCCTTTCCTATCAGCATAATATTAATATGTTGATAGCCGCTATCATTGGCTTGGTAGTATTTATAGGGGTTAGTGCTCTAAAAAAACACGCAGAGAGAACGGGAAGGAAATTGTTAAATCCAGCTGCTAGCGCCTGGAGCAAGATAATCTATTTAGAGGTTCTTGATGCTTCTTTTTCAGTTGATGGTGTTATTGGTGCTTTTGCTTTTACTATGAGTGTCCCCTTTATAATCATTGGTAATGGCTTAGGAGCGGTGGCCGTGCGTCAATTAACGGTTAAAGGTATTAATGTAATTAGCAAGTTTATATATTTGAAAAATGGAGCGATGTATTCTATTGGTATTTTAGGGTTAATTATGACTTCAGAGAGTTTTGGGGTAGAATATCCTTTTTGGTTAACGCCGTTAGCTACTGTTGTCCTATTATCGTTATTCTATGGTTATTCTGTGAAAGCACGTCGTCTTAAACTTAACGAAGAAAAAAAATTATGATTTATATTAAATCTAAAGAAGAAATTGAAGTAATCAGAATGGGCGGAAAGATTTTAGCTCGTATTTTGCGCACTCTAAAAGAAGCGGTTAGGCCAGGCGTGGATACAGCTGATTTGGAGAAAATTATGTTGAGCATGGTTAAAGAGGCTGGTGGTAGGCCGGCTTTTAAAGACTATCCCATGGGTGGAGGTATTTTTTTCCCTTCAGCCATTTGTGCCTCTATTAACGATGAGGTAGTGCATGGGGCTGCTATTCCGGGAAGAATATTAAAGGAAGGGGATATTATTGATCTTGATATTGGCATGGAATGGCCAGTTAAAACAGCCTTAAGAAAGGAATTGGGTCTGCCTGTTAATTCTCATTCTCCTGCCGGTGGTTTTTATACTGATATGTGCACAACTGTGGCTGTAGGGAGGATTAGTGGTGAAGCACAGAAATTACTGACAATTACTAAGGAATGCCTAGATGCTTCCATTAAGAAAGTTCGTCCTGGCGCCCGTATTAATGATATTGGTGGCACTGTTCAAAAGATTGCCGAGGGGGCTGGATTTGGCGTTGTGCGTGATTTAGTGGGGCATGGGGTTGGCTATCTTGCTCATGAGGACCCTGAGGTTTATCATTTTTTAATTAATGAAAAATCAAGCGCTAATTTAGAATTAAAGACAGGTATGGTAATTTGCATCGAACCGATGATTAACGCTGGTACGGCTGAGGTAAAAGTGGCTGATGATGGCTTTACCATTTTAAGTGCTGATAATTCTTTAAGTGCTCATTTTGAACATACTATTGCTGTAACTGAAGATGGTTATGATATTTTAACTTTGGAGTAATATGAATTTAGCTGCTGAAAATCAATATTTAGGCGTAGACTGGGGCGAAAAACGAATTGGCCTAGCTTTGGCTGAGCCAGAAACAAAAATGGCCCTGCCTTTTAAGACAGTTAATAGTCTTAAAGATTTGTTATCAGTTATTATTGAGGAAGAGATTGCTTTAATTATTATTGGCGTGCCTATAAAAATGGCAGGAGAGGCGGCTAATAATCCTTTATTTTTAAATTTCTTGCAGGAGTTAAAAGCAAAAACGTCAGTACCGGTGGTAGAAATTGATGAACGTTTATCTAGCAAAGCAGCCGATGCCTTAATTGGTGATAGACGCGATAAGGCTGGTCGTGATGAAATTGCTGCCTCAATTTTTTTGCAAACTTATTTAGATAGAATATAAATTCTATGGAAGCCACATATCCGACATTAGCGATAATTTTAAATAGGCGCGACTACCGCGAGGCTGACCGCCTCGTTTCTGTTTATACTCCTAACCTAGGGCGTTTGAACTTATTAGCTCGTGGAGCCTGTAAGTGGGGCTCAAAATTAGCTGCTCATTTGGAGCCAATCAGTATTAGTAAGATTTTAGTGATAAAAGGGAAGGGCTTTGACTACGTGGGATCAGCTTTAATTACCGAAGCTTTTATTAATATTAAACAGGATTTAAATAAATTATATTTTGTGGGGCAGGCTCTATCGTTCTTCAATCGTTTAGTTAAAGTGGGGGAGGCGGACAGGGAGTTATATGAATGGCTGGAGACCTGGTTGTATAATATGGATAATGCCGAGGCTGGTGAATTATTTAATAAAGAGGATGGCCGTTTTCGCTTGTCGGTCTTTACCTGGCATTTGCTTTCTTTATTAGGTTATGGTGTGCAGTTACAAACTTGTGTGGTGTGCGACCAGAGCTTAGAAGCTGGAAAAAATAATTTTGACTTGAGCCGTGGCGGACTAATTTGTTCTGGTTGCCAAGCAAAGCTGGAATATTCATTGACAGATAATCCGCTTTTACCTTTATCTGATAATTGTATTAAATTATTGCGCTTGGTTGATGGCGGTGAAGTTATAAACATTAAATTTTCACCTAAACTCTTAAAGGAATGGGAAAATTTAAATTTACAAAGACAGCGCTGGCTAGCACTTTAAATGTTTCTTTAAAGTCTTTTTTCTAAAAAAATAGCTGATTTAGGAGTTATTTACAACTTGCTAAATGGCCTGAAATGAGTTAAGATTAAAAGGTGAAAAAGCCTTAAATATTAAGGATTTTTATAATTAAATACATAAAATATGTCAAGAATATCGATTGCTGCTGCCAAGGCTCAGGGCAGTGGTAAGGTAGAAATAACTGGCTTTGTGCAAAATATCCGTCTCATGAAAGGTTTGGCTTTTCTTGATTTACGCGATTTAGGCGGCAATATGCAGTTAGTGATTGAAGAGTCTTCTGATGCTGATATTTATGCTCGTACTCAGACTATTAATTTAGAAAGTATTATTAGTGTTAGCGGGGAATTAAAGGAAAAGCCAGCCAAGAAGAATGACCCTAATCCAGTTAAAGACTACGAAATGCTTGTCAGTGAATTAAATATTTTAAGTTTGGCGGAGGCTAATTTACCAATTCCAGTTTTAACTAAAATTGATAATGAGGCTAATTTAGAGAATCGTTTGGATTGGCGTTGGCTAGATTTACGTCGATCAGAACATCGCCAAATTTTTCAAGTTTGGACTAAATTAGAAGAAGGTTTTCGTGCACAGTTGTTAGCTGAAGATTTTATGCAGATATATACGCCGTGTCTTATGAGCACGGCTAGTGAGACTGGTGCTGAAGTTTTTACGGTAAAATATTTCGATACTAAAGCTTATCTTTCACAGTCGCCACAATTTTACAAACAAATGGCTATTGCTTCTGGTTTTGAAAAGGTTTTTATGACTGGACCAGTTTTTCGAGCAGAAGCCTCTTTTACCAGCCGCCACGTGACTGAGTTTACCGGTTGGGATTTTGAATTCGCTTATATTAATTCTCACACCGATATCATGGATTTAGAGGAGCGTGTACTTATTAACGCTTTTAAGAAGGTGAAGGAATTAAATATCGAAGTAGAAATTCCGGTCTCTCCTTTTCCACGCTTAAGCTTAGCTGAGGTTAAGGCTAAGTTAAAAGCTATTGGGATTATTAGCGAAAAAGATCATGATTTGTCGCCGGAGGAAGAAAGGGAAATTTGCCGTTTAATTAAAGAGGAACAGGGCCATGACTTTATTTTTGTAACTGATTATCCAATTGCCGCGCGTCCTTTTTATCACATGCGTCATGAGGGTGATCAGAATTTAACGAAGAGTTTTGATTTGCTCTATCGTGGTATTGAAATTACTACTGGCGCTCAACGTGAACATCGTTTAGATGTTTTAAAGAAGCAGGCCTTGGATAAAGGGATGAATTTAGAAGAATTAGAGGATTATTTGAATTTCTTCCGTTATGCTTGTCCTCCTCATGGTGGCGTTGGTATTGGTCCGGCTCGCATTATTATGAAAATACTTAATATTGATAATATCAAAGAAGTTTGTTTCTTGCCTCGAGATGTTAAGCGCCTAAGACCTTAAGTTAAAATAATTATCAGCCTTAAATTATATGTCTAAAGTTTCTATTAAACACATTTATCGACACAGTGAAGACTACTTAAAGCAAGAAGTAAATATTTCTGGTTGGGTGCGCACGGTGCGATCTTCGGGGGAAGTGGCTTTCATTGAAGTTAATGACGGCAGCTTTTTTAAAGGTTTACAGGTGGTTATTAATAATACTTTGAAAAATTTTGAAGCTTTGGAGAAATTAAATATTGGCTCTTCATTAGAGGTTAAAGGACAATTAATTCCTTCGCCAGCTGAAGGCCAGCCGTTTGAATTATCAGCTCAAGTGGTTAATGTTATTAATGAGGCCCGTGAAGATTATCCTTTGCAGAAGAAGCGCCATAGTTTTGAATTCTTACGTGAGATTGCTCATTTGCGTCCACGTAGTAATACTTTTTCTGCAGTTTTTCGCTTACGTTCAGCACTTAGCTTTGCTATTCATAAGTTTTTTCAGGAAGAAGATTTTTCCTATGTTCATACTCCTATTATTTCTGCTAGTGATTGTGAGGGCGCTGGAGAAATGTTTCAGGTTTCAACTTTAAATTTAAAAAAAATCCCTTTAACCAAAGAGGCCGAAGTTGACTTTTCTAAAGACTTCTTTGGACAGAAGGCCGGACTGACAGTTAGTGGTCAATTAAACGCGGAAGCTTTGATTATGGGACTTGATAAAGTATATACTTTTGGTCCGACCTTTAGGGCGGAAAATTCAAATACTAGTCGTCATGCTTCTGAGTTTTGGATGGTTGAGCCAGAGATTGCTTTTGCTGACTTAAAGACAGACATGGATTTAGCTGAGCGCATGTTGAAATATTTAATTAACTATATCTTAAAGGAATTGCCAGAGGAGATGGCCTTCTTTAATGAATTTATTGACAAGGGCTTAATTGAGCGTTTGCAAGCAGTAGCGGCGGCTGACTTTGGTCGTATCACCTATACTGAAGCGATTGAATTATTATTAAAGAGTGATGAAAAATTTACTTATCCTGTGTCTTGGGGCATTGATTTACAAACTGAACATGAGCGTTATTTAGCAGAAAAAGTTTTCAATAAGCCAATGTTTTTAACTGACTATCCTAAAGAGATTAAAGCTTTCTATATGCGTCAGAATGACGATGGCAAGACGGTGGCGGCCATGGACTTATTAGTGCCGGGTATTGGTGAAATCATTGGTGGTAGTCAGAGAGAAGATCGTTATGAAGTTTTAGAAAAGCGTATTGCTGAATTAGGAATGAATCCGGAGGATTATCGTTGGTATCTTGATTTACGCCAGTATGGTTCTGTTCCTCACGCTGGTTTTGGGCTTGGTTTCGAAAGGGCGATTATGTATCTATCGGGGATGGCTAATATTCGTGATGTTATTCCATTTCCACGTACACCAAAAAATGCAAAATTTTAATTTTACTCGCTTTTTAGAAATTATATTTGTAAAGACGAGCAAAGTATAACTATATGAATAGTCACAATGCTAAGTTTGCTTTCTATTATCTCTTATCACTTGCTGCTTTAATCTTTGTCGCCTTATCAGTCGGCATGATTATTTTTGGTATTATTGATAGCACTATTATCGATGCTTTAACTTATAACAGCTATAATAGCGTTGACGGTCAACTCAAGTTTGCGATTTCTGCACTTTTGATTGCTGCTCCTATTTATTATTTTCTGTCTCACTTAATCAATCGCGGTTTAAGAAAAAAAGAATTAGAAATTGACTCGCCTTTACGTCGCTGGCTAACTTATTTTATTATTTTAGTGGCCTCTGTTACTATTCTTGGTGTGTTTATCAGCGTGATTAATAATTTTCTTTCTGGCGAACTGACTGGACGCTTTATTTTAAAGGCGGCCACCATGTTGCTAATTGCGGCGGCTGTTTTTTCTTTCTATTTCTACGACATTAAAAGGTTAGTAATAAAAAAGAAAGATCTAGTTTTGATTTTATTTGCTTCTATTTCTGGATTTTTAGTCTTGGCAACTTTTGTGGCAGCTTGGTTTTTTGTGGAGTCACCACAAATTGCTCGGGCTAAACGTCTAGATCAAATTGTTAGCAATAATATTTATCAACTGGAAGATGCGGTTAATAATTATTATGCAGAGTATAAAGTTTTGCCAAGTAATCTTGATGAATTAAAGAATGCAAAAAATGTTTATTATGATCCTAAGACTTTAGTTGATCCGGAAACGAAACAACCGATAGAATATCGGGTTGATGGGGAGAAAGAGTTTTCTTTTTGTGCTACCTATCGCGCCGCTAGCGGTGATGAGGCTCAATTAAATACGTACTATGGTGTTGGTAAACGTGAGCATGTTGCTGGTTACGATTGCGTTTCTGGACAACTTTGGATTGATGAATCTGTAAACACAGCCGTGCCCGTCAAAAGATAATTATTTATGATTGATTTTAGTACTGAAAAATTTCAAGGTCCGCTCGCTCTCCTTCTACAGATGATTGAGAAAGAAGAGATGGATATTACGGAAATTGCTTTGGCTTCCATTGCCGACCAATACGTAGCCTATGTTGAGCAAGCTGAAAACATTGATTTAGATGAAATTGCTGATTTTTTAGTGGTAGCTGCCCGTTTATTATATATTAAATCAAAAGCCTTATTACCTTATTTAAGTAATGATGAGGATGAGGCTGAGATTGATGATTTAGAAAGACAGTTGCGGATGTATAAGGAGTTTGTGGATGCTAGTTTACAGATTTCCGCCTTGATTAATCGTGACCGTTTAATGTTTACTCCGGTTTTTAATAAGGATGGCCGTCAAGAGAAAAAAAGGGAAGTTTCCTTTGCCCCTCCCTTGAAACTAAAGATAGCTGATTTAGCAGAAAGCTGGCTCTTAATTTTGGCTCGTTTGAAGAAAAGAGAAGAGAAGTTGCCAGAGAGGAGATTAGAACCAAAGGTTAGTATTGATGAGCGCATTGGTCATATCAGAGGTTTGTTAACAGAGCAATTGTCCTTAAGTTTTCAAAATTTTTTGAAAACTGCTACTTCCAGAGTGGAAGTTATCGTTAATATTTTAGCCGTCTTGGAGTTAGCTAAACAGAGAGAATTAGTGTTTGAACAAGAAGAACTTTTTAGTGAAATAAAAGTTCTTAAAATATAATTAATTGTTGTTATGTCAAAGTTATCATCACAATTAGAAGCAATTTTACTAGTGGCTAATAAGCCGGTTAGTTTGAAAGAGTTAAGTAAAGCTACTGAAGCTAAAACAGCTGAGGTAGAGAATGCCTTAAATGATTTAAGTTCAGAATATAATCAAGCTGAACGGGGCTGGCGTTTAATTAGTGCTAATAATAATTATCAATTAGTCAGCGCCGGTGAACATTCGGCTTTAATTAAAGATTTCTTAAAAAGTGAAGCTAGCGGTGAACTTTCTCAGCCTAGTTTAGAGGCTCTAACCATTATCGCCTATCGCGGTCCGGTGACTAAAATAGAATTAGAGCGGGTGCGGGGTGTTAATTGTAGTTTGATTGTACGTAATCTTTTACTTCGTGGTTTAATTGAAGAAATTTTTGATAAGCAAAAGAATGAAAACTATTATCAAGTAACTTTAGATTTTGTTCGTTTCTTAGGTTTAAATAATATCAGTGAATTGCCTGATTATAAGCGTCTGCATAACCCTGAAACTTTGGATGATTTGTTAGCGGAGGAAGAAAAAGCATGTTAGGTATTACTGCGAACATTTTGGCCTTGGTAATGTCTATTTTTTTGCCAACCACCCCAGCGGTTTATGCGAGTGGAGATTGGCGAGGTGTAGATGCCTGTGTTAGCGATAGCCATTTACCAGTTAATGATGATAAGCAAATATTAATTGCTGAGGCTCCAGAAGTTGAGGCCAGAAGTGTGGCCGTTTTAACCGATGATGGTAATGTTTGGCTCACCAGCAAAGATGCTGCCCGGACACAGCCAATTGCTAGTATTACTAAATTGATGACTGCTTTAGTATTTTTAGAGCATAATCCTGGCTGGGATGAAATTTATACAATCGAGAGGGCTGATATTGTAGCTGGTGGTCGTATTAATTTTTTCTGGGGAGAACAAATGAAAATTCGGGATTTATTTAATGCTAGTTTAATTGGCTCAGATAATGGTGCCACCTTATCGCTGGCACGTTCTACCGGCTTAAGTGATGAAGAGTTTATTGTCGCTATGAATAAAAAGGCAAAACAGTTAGGTTTAATGCAAACTGAATTTGCTGACGCGGTTGGTCTAGATAATCGTAATTTATCTAATGCTAAGGATGTGGCCCGTTTAGCTCAAGCTGCTTTAAATCAGGCTGATATTGCCGCCACCACGGGCAAATCTGCCTACTCATTTGATACCGTACAAGGAAAAAATAAGATGATAGAATCCACCGATTGGCTACTAGATGGTGATTTGCCAGATAGTATTGAGGCAATTGGTGGCAAGACCGGATATACAGAAGAAGCTGGTTATTGTTTCGTTGGCCGCTTTAAAGATGCTAGTGGTCGCAGTATTATTACCGTAGTTTTAGATAGCGGCGGCATAAATGAGCGTTTTCAACAAGCAAGCATTCTCGCCCGTTGGGCATTTACATATTGTCAGTGGTAAAATTATGTCATTAATTAATAGTTTATATTTGCGGTTCGGCCGATTCTTGCAGAACAAACATGCTCGGATATTTAATGTCTGTGAAAAACGTAAATCAGTTGTTAAATTTTTTATCTCCGGCAGCTTGGCATCCGTGGTCGATTTATTAGCTTTATATCTTTTTCACGGCGTCTTCCGTTGGGAAATAGTTTTATCAACTTCACTGGCTTTCTTGTTTTCTTTTATGGTCAGTTTCAGTTTGCAAAAGTTTTGGACCTTCCGTGACTATAGTAATAAACGCCTACCCCATCAGTTAGTTTTATACATCGGCGCTGCTTTTATAAGCTTAAATCTTAATGCTTTAGCAATGCATGTACTAGTTAATAATTGGCAGATTTGGTATTTATTATCACAGATAGTGGTTAATTTGTTTCTGGGCGTTATTAATTTCTTTACTTATAAATACATAGTTTTTCCAAAAAAATTAAATGAAGATAAAAATTAAAACTGAACAACTAGGAGGAACTAGTCCGGCTCAGTGGTTACGTAGAGCTGGCTACGTATATATTGTTGATCGCCAGACTGATCAAGAGAGCTTTGCCCGTCGTTTTAATCGTGATTTTTATCCTCGTTTCCATTTGTATGTTCAGCTTGAGCCAGACAAAGACTTTCTCTTTTTTAATCTCCATTTAGATCATAAGAAAGCTAGCTATGAGGGGCAGAGTCGCCATAGCGCCGATTACGATGGCGAATTAGTGGAAGGAGAGGCGGCTCGCTTGCAGGCGTTGCTTAGGCCAATCAATACTAGCACTACTGGTAGCACTTCAGTTGATAATCATGATGTCTTAAATCGTCTACAAGCACCTGATATTAGTCAAAGAAGAGAAATACTTAAAAAACAATCTTGGTGGCAAAAAATATTTTAATAAATTATGTCTTCAGCGGAAGAAATTAAAACCAAATTGGATATTGTAGATGTAATTAGGGAATATATCCAAGTGAAGGCGGTGGGCGCTAATTTTCAAGCCCTCTGTCCTTTTCATCATGAAAAATCTCCTTCTTTTGTAATTTCTCCAGATAAACAGATTTGGCATTGTTTTGGCTGTGGCAAGGGTGGCGATGTTCTGTCTTTTGTGCAAGAAATGGAAGGCCTTAGTTTCCCGGACACCCTACGACTGTTAGCTCCAAAGGCCGGTGTGACTTTAAAATATGAATCAACTCAGGAATATTCTAAACGGGGAAGACTCTTGGATTGTCTATTAGCAGCGTCTGAGCAAGGACAGTATTGGTTGGAGCATGATGCCATGGGCAAGAAGATGAAAGCCTATTTGTTAAAACGTGGTTTAAGTGAGAAGACTTTAAAAGATTGGCAAGTCGGTTATGTGCCCGATGCCTGGACACCAATGCTTGATTATTTGCGTTCTAAAAAATTTAAAGATGAAGAAATATTTGCCGCCGGTTTAGCTGGACGCAGTGAGCGTGGGAGTGCCTATGATCGTTTTCGAGATCGTATTATTTTTCCGATTAAAGATGTGAGCGGCCATGTTATTGCTTTTACCGCCCGCGTTAATCCCGAAAAGGAACAAACTATTCCGGGCGGGAAATATATTAATAGTCCCCAAACAGAGGTGTATGACAAAAGTCGAGTTCTATTTGCGCTCGATAAGGCAAAGCGTAACATTAAAGACCGTGGCTTTGCGATTGTAGTGGAGGGTCAAATGGACGCTATTGCTTGCCATCAACATGGCTTTACCAATACAGTTGCTTCTTCGGGAACCGCCCTAACGGCTGAGCAGTTAAATCTATTAAAACGTTTTAGTAATAACATCGCCCTATCATTTGATATGGATACGGCTGGCCAGTTAGCGGCTGATCGGGGTATTCGCGAAGCCATGGCTTTAGATATTAATTTAAAGATTATTACCTTATCGGCAGAATATAAAGATCCAGATCAATGCCTGCAGACTAATCCTGATGATTTTAAGCAGGCCGTTATTAATTCCCGACCAGTGATGGAATATTATTTTGATAAGATTAGTGCGGGAAAAGATTTGAGTAAGTTAGCTGATAAGAAGGAGGTAGTTAGATTAATGTTGAATATGATTGTCAAGTTGGCTAATAAGATTGACCAAGAATTCTGGTTTAAGCGTTTAGCTGAGAGTACTGGCGTATCCGAACAAATTTTGCGTGAAAGCGTAGTAGATAAGCCTTTAAAAGGCAAGACACCTCTAAAAACAGTGGTTAAGCCAGCTGTAGCTGAACTTGAACCAGTCAATCGGGATGAGCGTTTAGCTGATATTCTACTAGCTCTGCTTTTGAAGGCTCCAGAATACATTCCTTATGCTGCATCTCATTTAGAACCAGAAGATTTGTTGTCGGATAATTTGCGCCAATTTTACAAGAACTTAATAATCTATTATAATAAGTTTGCCCTGCTTGAGTATGATGCTTTTCGCTTATATTTGCAGGAACAGGCTGATAAAGGGGTGGAGATTATTGATCGCCTCGCTCTTTTGGCAGAAAGAGACTATTATGACTACGATTTAAATCAGCTTAAGTCAGAATTAAGTAAGATTTTATTAGAATTAAAAAAATTCAGTTTGAAGAGGAAAATTAAGCAATTAGAAGGTCAGATTGGAGTTGCTGAAGCTAGCTCAGGTCAGGCAGATCTGAACAATTTAATGACAGAGATAAAAAATTTGACTGAGCAGCTCAATTCGCTGCATAGTTTTTAAAATTATGGCCACATCCAAAAATACAAAAAAAACCACTTCTAAAAAAGTGGCAATAAAAAAAACAGTGAGCCCTAAAGCGGCTGTGAAAAAGACAGGCACTAAAGTGTCTAAGAAGGTGGCGCCCAAAAAGACTGTGGCTAAAAAAGTGGTAGTAAAAAAATCTCCAGTCAAAAAGACTGTGGCTAAGAAAATAAAAGCGAAAAAAGCCTCTGCTAAAAAAACTATTAGCAAGAAGATAAATGCTAAGAAGGTGGCTAAGCCTAAGGTGGTTAATAAGGTGCCTCATGTGGTTGTCTTTCCTACCGAAGAGCAGATTAAGAAGCTTTTAGATAAGGGTCGCTTAAGAGGTTTTTTAACTGAAACTGAACTACTATACTTATTTCCAGAGGTAGAAGAGTATGTTTATGAATTTGATGTTTTTCTAGGTGATTTACAGAAAAATGGCATTCGTATCGCTGAAGACTCAGGTAGAATTTTAGATACTCATGAAAAGAATCCTAACATCACTTCCGCTAAAGCCGCTGCTTCTGTTACCTTTGATTTATCCAAATTAAGTGCTGATTCTATTCAGATGTATTTAAAGGAAATTGGCAAAGTGCCACTTTTAACTTCGGCTGAAGAAGTGGAATTAGCTAAGCGTAAAGAAAAGGGTGATAGAGAGGCAGAAAAGAAGATTATTGAGGCTAATCTACGTTTAGTTGTTTCCATTGCTAAGAAGTTTGCTGGAGCTAAGGGTTTGAGTTTGCTTGACCTGATTCAGGAGGGCAATATTGGCCTATTTAGAGCCGTAGAGAAGTTTGAATACCGTAAGGGCTATAAGTTCTCAACTTATGCTACTTGGTGGATTAGACAGGCAATTACGAGGGCTTTAGCTGATCAGAGTCGTACCATTCGTATTCCTGTTCATATGGTGGAAACTATTAATAAATTTCAACAAGTTCAGCGTACTTTAATTCAGGAATTAGGACGTGAGCCTTTAGCAGATGAGATTGCTGCTGAGATGGGTGAAGATATTGTTAAGGTGAGATATATTATTAAGATTTCTCAGGATACTATTTCTTTAGAAACAAGTATTGGTGATGATGAAGAAGATTCAACTCTGGAAGATTTTATTGAGGATGTAAAGAATGTTACTCCAGATAGGGCGGCTGCTTTGCAGTTGTTGCGTGATTATGTGCGTGATATTGTGGCGCAGTTATCACCACGTGAACAGAAGATTTTAGAAATGCGTTTTGGTTTAGTTGACGGCGTTGCTCATACCTTAGAAGAGGTAGGGCAAGAGTTTGAAGTTACTCGTGAACGTATTCGTCAAATCGAGTCTAAGGCTTTAGAGAAAATCAGACGCTTTAAGGGCCTAGAGAAGTTGAGAGATTACTAAGCTATTTTTATAGAAAAGAGGGATTAGATTGGTAAAAATATGATCTAATCTCTCCCTTGACTTGCAGTGGCATTTATTCTAGAATGTAGAAGAAATGTTGAGCAAAAACATTTTTTGTTTTAACAATCAAATAATTCCCAGGTAGCGCAGCGGTAGCGCAGTTGGCTGTGAACACAAGTAATACGCAGCTTCCTCAAGTAATTGAGGTCGAAAACAAGGTGAACTGTCTGGAAGCCTAAAATCGAAAGATCAAGGTAATCAGCAGCCAAGCCGTGTATATCTTTACACGGAAGGTTCAGAGACTATCCCGAAAGGGAGTAGGTCCGTCTGCAAAGACGGCCCGAAGCGCCTTGCGCCCATCAATTTTGGTGGGCGATGATATAGTCCACACCATTAAGAAATTAGTGGGTAAGTGTAACCAATTGGTCGTGGGTTCGAATCCCACCCTGGGAGCAAGCAAAAATAGGCTAATATTAGCTTATTTTTTGTTATCAAAGAGATAATTATGTCACAATTTGTGACGCTATTGTGACGTAGAAACTCAATGTTTTGCGCTCCTCGGTTTTTTTCTGTATCCTACCCCGGAATTGACAATGGGAGTTGTGATGTGGTATATTTTCTTAATTACTTTAACAATTTAAATATATTCGAACAAAGAGAGAGCCATATGAAAATAAAAAAAGGAAACAACCGCATCGTTTTTACTTTCCCCTTTTTAGGGATAGTAATAAAATTTCCGATCATTAATCTTTTTAGAGTGTTTAAGACAGTTTTCACAGGGAGAGTGGAGGGAATAAGAAACAAAAAATTGTTCAAAAGATATTTTGAGTGGTCGGTACATGATCCCAATTCTTTTAAATATGCATTATTCAGAGGGCTACTTGCTAATTGGAGTGAATTCCGATTTTATCGCAACACTAAAAACCCTTTTCTTACACCTACTTATTTTTCCCTGCTTGGTTTTGTTAATATTCAGAAACATGGTCGCGAATGTCAATTACTTCAAGCTGACCTGTGGTGTCAACTTTTCGCACTAACTGGTGGTAAAGTTTTTGATGATGCTCATCATTTTTCCGAGCCACACAATTTTTGTCTTCAAAAAGATAAATTGCAGATTTTTGACTATGGAAGCTCTAGGACTCATAAAGTAATTTTAGAGTATGGAGAAAAGATTGTTGAAAATTTTAATGCATCATATTGCTGGGAAGAAGAAAAAAAGAAAATTAAAGAACTAGAAAAAATCTAGAAAAATTAAATCTAAACGAGTGCATTCAACATACACTCGTTTTTTTATTACCCATCTCCCACCACCCCTCCTTGTATTGCCAGCGAAACAAAAAGATGTGACGCTATTGTGACTGAAAGGTGATAAAAGCTGGTAATTTGTGGATACGGATGACAATTTAGAAAGTGTAAAAAAATATCTAAAACTAGATAAATTTAGCTACTATTAAATAAAATTCTAAATCATCAATTTCTGCTTCGAATCCCACCCTGGGAGCAAATTAAAATTTCTGCTTGTTTTAGCGGATTTTTTGTATTTATTGGTTCGAATCCTTGTTGGGTTGTGAATTAATTTATGTTATAATTTGATTATCAAATTAATTATAATGATATGACAAAATTTATTTTACACGGAGGGGAGACTGGTATTCCCAATGAACATAACAAGGCTTTTTATCAAGAATGGGTTAAAGATTTTGGTGATAACAAAGTGCCAACAATCTTATTGGTTTATTTCTCAAGACCGGAAGAAATTTGGGATGATCTTGAAAAATCTGATAAGGAAAGATTTGCTAATTATACCAATGATAGAGTAGCTAATTTTATGGTTGCTAGTAATGATATGGATAAATTTAAAGAACAAATAGAAGAAGCAGATGTTCTATATTTCAGAGGAGGGGAGACTCAAAAAATAGTAGATACTATGAAATCAATAAAGGATGAATTTTTATTGTTAATAGATGGAAAAACATATGCAGGCTCATCAGCTGGTGTAATGTTTTTATCTCACTATTCAAAAAGCAATGAAAGAGATTGGCAAAAATATTTGGGATTACTACCGATAGATTCGTTTGTCCATTATTCACGAGAAAAGCATAAAGGGATTATTGAGGAATTTAAAAAAGAACATCCTGAAAATCATAATGAATGTATTTTGTTACCGGAGACAGAGTTTGTTATAAAAAATTATTAACTTTAGTTCGAACATCGTCCACGACCCCGAGCATGTGATCTGTACTCCCATAAATATATAGTGAGTCACCCTGGGGGTAAACTATTAAATCATCAAACAGGTTCTAACGTTTTCCAGCTCTCGGAGCTAAGGCAAAAACCCCATTAATATTGGGGTTTTTGTTATACCCCGGATAGGACGCTCGAAATGATTGAAGAATTTTGGTATAATAATTATATATTAAAAATTGTAAAGGGTATGAAAATATTACAGTTTACAACTATTTTTACAGCGTTTTTGTGGGTAGCGACAGGGCTGGTGACTGTTGGAAGTATATATCTTTCCAATATTGGTTTTGTTATTAACTTGATTGTGGGGTTGTCATTTATCCTAATAGGTTTTTACCTTCACCTAAAAGAGAAGAATATATTTGGACTTTTAAAGATAGTCCCTGAAGATCAGAGCAGAAATCTGTATAAGAAAGTAATCGTGGGAGAAATTATTTTTATTGCAGCAGCTTTGTTTTTTGGACTTATGGCTTTTTCTGCAGTTTTATCAAGAGTATTTGGAGAAGGTTTTGCAGTGTTCGGTTAGTAGGAATCAACAAAACAGTTTCTAACCTTCTCTAGTTCCTGGAGCCTGTAATTTTTGGGTGTGCTTGAACGACGTAATTCGTTTAAAATCAGCTAAAAAACAAAAGAACATGATCTAGGTCATGTTCTTTTGTTTTAGTCAAAAGTGAGAAAAGACAGTAAAATGGGGTGATTGTTAGTTCGAATCCGAGGTCTAGTCATTTTTTAGCGGAATTCTCTTTGACTATCGGTTAAATTAATGAGATTATAGTAATATAAAGTTTTTATAAAGAAAATATAAAATAATTATAAATTTACTTATATGTCAGATATAAATCAATTAACTGAGAGAATACAAAATTTTATAAAAGAACGTGATTGGAATCAATTCCATAATCCTAAAGATTTAGCTCTTTCTTTAGTTTTAGAGTCCGCCGAAGTAATGGAACATTTCCAATGGAAGAATAACGAAGAAATTCAGGAATATATAAAATCTCATAAAAATGAGATTGGCGAGGAGCTGTCGGATGTTTTATATTGGGTTTTACTAATGAGCCATGATTTAGATATTGATATAAAAAAAGCGTTTGAAGATAAGATGCTTAAAAATGAAGCGAAGTATCCGATAGATAAAGCGAAGGGAAAACATGATAAATATACCAGTTATTAATTTATGTTAGTTTATCAAGCGACTAAGGAAAAATTTTCAAACGATATCTTAAGCAATAATATTGAAAATATTATTGCTGATATTATTAAAGTTAAATTAAATTTTTCTGTTCCAAAAAATCAAATATTGGCATTTAAAAATTCTTTGATTTACATGGATAAAGTTATTGCTGATCCAGACATACCTAGCGATAGCGGAGTGGCTATTGAGTTCCAAATTCCACAAACATCCAAGCGGGTTGATTTTATTCTGACAGGACAGGATGATAAAAAAGATGACCAAGTAATAATAATTGAGCTTAAACAATGGGAAGAAGCTCAAATTACAGAAAAAGATGGTGTCGTTATAACTCGCTTTGCCCATGGCACAGTAGAAGCTAGCCACCCTTCATATCAGGCGTGGTCTTATGCGGCCCTTATTAACGGTTTTAATGAGGCTGTTTATGATGGAAATATCACATTAAACCCTTGTGCTTATTTACATAACTACAAGGATAATGGAGTTATTACTGATCCTTTTTATAAAGAATATCTTGATAAGGCTCCGGCTTTTTTAAAAAATGACGCTTTAAAGTTGAGAGATTTTATTAAAACTTTTGTTAAATATGGAGATAAAACGAATATAATGTATCGCATCGAGGCCGGAAAGATCAGGCCTTCAAAAGCACTGTCAGATAGTTTGTCTTCAATGCTAAAGGGTAATCAAGAATTCGTAATGATTGATGACCAGAAGATAGTTTATGAAACCGCGCTTTCTTTGGCAAGAAAATCAAGCGAGAAAAATAAAAATGTCTTAATTGTTCAAGGTGGGCCGGGTACTGGAAAATCTGTTGTGGCTATCAATTTATTAGTGCAAGCAACAAAAGCAGGTTTAGTGGCAAAATATGTGACAAAAAATTCAGCACCACGAGATGTTTACGCTAGTAAATTAACAGGAACTTTGAAAAGAACAGAATTTAGTAATTTATTTTCTGGTTCTGGAAGTTTTGTTAATTGCCCAGAAAATTCTTTTGATTTTTTGATTATTGATGAAGCTCATAGACTTAATGAAAAATCAGGTATGTTTAAAAACTTAGGTGAGAATCAAGTAAAAGAAATTATTAAATCGTCAAAATGTTCAGTCTTTTTTATAGATGAAGATCAAAGGGTCACTTTAAATGATATTGGGAGTCAACAGGAAATAACTAAGTGGGCGGAAGATGCCGACTGTAGAGTTCATACTCTAGAATTAGCTTCTCAATTCAGGTGTAATGGATCAGACGGATATTTAGCCTGGCTTGATAATTCTTTACAAATACGAGAGACGGCTAATGTTAGATTTGAAAATATTGATTATGATTTTCAAATTATTGATTCACCAAGTGAGTTGCGGGATATAATCTTTGAGAAAAATAAACTAAATAATAAAGCTAGGTTAGTGGCAGGATACTGTTGGAATTGGGTGAGCAAGAAGAATAAAAATGATAACGATATAGTGATCCCTGAATTTGATTTTAAAATGCGTTGGAATTTAGCCACAGATGGAAATTTATGGATTATCAAGCCAGAATCCGTTAATGAAATCGGGTGTATACATACTTGTCAGGGTTTGGATTTAGATTATGTCGGCGTAGTTGTCGGTGATGATTTAGTAGTGCGAGACGGAAGAGTTCTTGTTGATCCGAGTAAGCGTGCGGGTACAGATAAATCATTGAATGGTTTTAAAAAAATGTTGAAAGATGACCCAGAAGAAGCTAAGAAGCACGCGAGTCTTATTATAAGAAATACCTATCGAACTTTAATGACTCGAGGAATGAAGGGTTGCTATGTATATTTTACAGACAATGAAACAAGAGAATATTTTAAATTGTTAATGTAAATTTAATGTGTATAACTAATCATGAACAAAGTGTTTCTGAAAAATTAAGTGATGAGTTAAATAGAGATATGGATGAAATGCACAGACTTGCTAATAAGGCGAGTGATTTATCACTAAAAAATTATTCAACTTGGCGGGATTACTTACACAAGTATTATCTTGTGATGCTGGCTATTGCCGGGGGCCTAGGAATATATCAAGACGGTAATAGATCAAGTTTAATCTTAATTGTCATAGGCGTATTAATAGGTTTTTTAACAATAAATTTATATTTATATTGGGAAAGAAAGCATATAAGGTTTAGCTATGATATCGATATTACTAAACCTTATAAATTTTTTAATCATTCTGATATAAAGGAGAGCGACCCACCTTTAGCATTAAGACTTAACTTAAGAGATGTTATTGAGGCTAACAGAAAATTGTTAAAAGAATCTAGTAATAAGGAAGAATCAAAAATTTTAAAAGGTAAGATAAATGCTGATAAAAGATGGCTCAGTATGATAAAGTATTGGAATATGTATGGTTTTGATCCTTTTTGGATCACTGGAGTAATAATCAGCTTGCTGTTAACTTTTTTGGGATTAATTTTAATTATTTCATAAATAATAGCTAATATAATTGCCATACAAGTTGATAAACGTCAATATTAATGCTAGAATGGTATTAAAAATAGCAATAAATAAAAAACCAATTTTATTATATGGGGGATTATTCATGGCTGATAATTATAGTTTTTATAGTTTCTTGCATAAGTTTTGTATCTTGGGCACGAGAGCAACATTTGAATTCTAAAAAATATTTAGAACTTAAACCTAGATTAGACAATTTGGATAAATCGGTAGCTGAATTTAACGCCCAGTCCAAAAAAGAACGAGAGGATATTGATAAAATGGTAAAACAAAAATCAATGGGCTTTCCGTGGTTAGCAGAAGCATTTGCTGATTACTATTCGTTGGCGGATTCCCAAAGAGAAGATTATTTAAAAAGAAAAAGTCATCCTGCATATACCTCTGCTGAGGTTGTCCGGGAAATAAAAAAAGAAAAAAAGGAATTACTTAGGTCAAATAAAATAACTAATTACAAAATTAATTATTATGAAAAATTATTTCCGTGGCTTACAGAATTAATTGCGGAAAATGAAGACGAAGAAATGCCTGTGAAAATGGGTAACGATAATGAGGACGATAACAATAACGAGGACAAAGTAAAGGACTTTTTAACACCAGAAGAATATAAAAAACTTCCGTCAGTAGTGAGAAATCAAAAAGCATTAGATAGATATTTATTAAATAGAAATAAGTCAAAATGGGCGATTGGTAGAGATTACGAAATGTACGTTGGATATTTATTTGAACAAAAAGGATATTCTATTGAATACAAGGGAATAATTGACGGATTTGAAGATTTAGGGAGAGATGTTATTGCTATTAAAGATGACGAGGTATGCATTATTCAATGTAAATATTGGGCGCGATATAAAGAAATACACGAAAAACATATTTTCCAATTATTTGGCACAACTATGGAATATTGGATACAGAATTTCAATAATTCCAAAAAACCAAAAACTTTTGTCGAATTTGCCAAATTTTTAAATGAAGACAAGCTCAGGCCAATATTTTTTACATCAACGTCTTTGTCTGATAAATCAAAGGAAATGGCGAGAGCTCTTAGTATCGAGATTACAGAGAAGGTGCCGATTGGAGATTTTCCGAGAATTAAATGTAACATTTCTGGCAGGGATGGTGAAAAAATATATCACTTGCCATTCGATCAGCAATATGACAGAACAATTATAAAAAATAAAGGAGAATTTCATGCTTTTACTGTCAAAGAGGCTGAAGATTCGGGATTCAGAAGAGCTTTTAGACACAGATATTAATTTAATTGTAAAATAATAAGTTTTATTGAATTTAAAAAATAAAAAAATGAGGTTATTTAGAAATGTTAAATTGTCCTGGTTGTTTGTTATTATTTTATTAATACTTGTTATTGTTTTATTTTTACAAAAACAAGGTTATAAATATGAATTAATTTATAAATATCGAACTATTCCAGATATAGACTTATCAAATACTTTACAAGAATTTCAAGACAGCAACATAGGTGAAATTAGAGGATTTGTTAAATTTGATAACGTTAGTAATCAGCCTAAAAATTTAAAACAGTATTATATTATAAAACCTCTCAATAAGTTCGATGAAAATTTGTTGCAATATTATTCAGTCGAGGAAATAATAAAGATGGATTATCTTCCTCCTGCGAGTATTGGTTTTTCGGAAATAAAAGAAGTGAGTAAAACTTATAATATTGTGACTCTAGAAGATGAAAATGGTAATCAGTTTTTCATTAATAGGAATACAAAAGAAGTATCGATGAGAGATTCATCGGGAGATAATACTATATTGATTACCGATGAATGGGATTATTCTGATTTTATGACAGAATGGCTAAAATAATATATATATAATTTTAAATATCATATGTTTAAAAATGACAGATTAAAAAAATCGCCACTTAGAAAAGAGTCTTTACGTCGAGCAGGACAGTCTTTAGACGAAAAAATTAATAAAGAGATTGATGATAAAATAATCTTTCCGTTTATAGTCGTCTTTGTTATTTGGGCTATCGTAATTATTTCGTGGTTGAGCATTTATTTTAAAATCTCTTATAATCCACAGATTTTTACAATTGCGGCGATTCTAGTTACTATTTTTTTTGCTATTAAAATTCCAGCGGCTATTAAAAATATTAAAAACATGCGACTAGGTAGAGATGGTGAGTGTATAGTAGCTGAATCCCTGGAGGAGCTTAGATCAGTAGGCTATAAAATTTATAATGATATAGTAGGAGAATCTTTCAATATTGATCATATAATAGTCGGTCCAGGTGGTGTATTTACTATAGAAACCAAAACATACAGAAAGCGAGTCGGCACTAATCCCCAGGTTAATTATGATGGTAATGTTATAAAAATTGATGGAGCTGTATACCCAAAAGATGCTATTCAGCAAGCAAAGGGGCAAATGTATTGGCTAGAGGGATTTATAAAAGATAAGGTCAAGTTGACCATGAATGTTATTCCTGTGGTTATTTTTCCAGGATGGTTTATTACTGGCAATAATAGTAGTAGAGAAGTTTGGGTTTTAAATGAAAATTCTCTGTTAACAATATTAAAAAGTAGGGAGCAAATATTAAATAAAGAGCAAATAAATTTAATTGCAAGTCATATTGAGAGTTATAATAGAAGTTAGTTTAATATATAAAAGTATATTATGTTAGAAAAAATTTTTTTGAAAAATTATCGCAGTTTTGGTGGAGGTGGCGTGCATGTAGACGGACTGGGCAAGGTGAATATTTTTATTGGAAAAAATAACTGTGGTAAAACTAATCTATTAAGATTCCTTGATTTTTTAGATAAAAATTTACCATTAGGAAATGCTAGTCCTAGTAAACATGCCTTAGATATAGATGATTATTTAAATTCGGACACAAAAAATCAAGTGGAGCTTGTAATTAATAATAACATTCCGGATACTTTAGCTGGAGATTTGGAGACTATGGGCATAGTTAATTTGGAACGGAAATTTATTTTTTCTGCAATGAATGGTGAACGCACTAGCATCTCAACAAATAATACATTTAATAAAGGCACAGTTATTGAAGAGGCTGTAAGAAAATATGTTACAAATACTCTGCACGGCCCAAGTGGCGGACCTTTTGAGGATAGGCTGAGAGATTTAGATATTGGAGTAATACAGAATATTTTTCCCAACATTCCCAGAGTAATTTTTTTAGAAGAATATAGAAAATTATCAAATGATCGTGGATTAAGGGCGCAGCTTAATAGTATTATTAATTATAATCATCTTTCAAGAGCTAAAAATAAAAAGAAGAAAGAGGACTTACTTCAATTTATTTCAGATATTTTAGGTGAGAGCGCAGAAATAAATATCCCCTCATTAGAAGAAGAAATAGAATTAATAATGAATAATGATAAACATCTACCATTAACTCATTTTGGCACCGGCATACAAGACGTTCTTCTCCTAGGCATGTATTTGACCGCAAATGATGACATGATTATTTGCATTGATGAGCCAGAGCTTCATCTCCATCCCGGTATTCAAAAATCTCTATTAAAATTTATTTCTGAGAAAACTAATAATCAATATTTTATATCTACTCATTCAAATGCCTTTTTAGATTTTAAGATTAAAGACAAAAAGGTTTTTAGGGTTTGCTTAGATAGGCATGGTAATACAAATATTGATTTATGTGAGAATATAAGTAGCACCCATAATATTTTGGATGATTTAGGTATTGGGGCAAGTGATATAATGCAGTCAAACGGGATTATTTGGGTGGAGGGTCCCAGCGACAGGGTTTACATAAAAAAGTGGCTAGAAATATTAGCCCCAGATTTGATAAATGATTTTCACTACTCTTTTCAATTTTATGGCGGAACAATATTAAGTCATTATGCGGTTAGTGAAAATTACTTTTCAGATTACATTAATTTATTAATGATAAATAGAAATTCATACATAGTTATGGACAGTGACATGGATAGAGAGTTCATCACTGAAGATCTTAGAGAGACTAAACAAAGAGTAATTAATGAGTGCAACCAAAATGGTTTAGGGTACTGGGTTACAAGCGGAAGAGAAATAGAAAATTATTTGAGCAATAATTTATTAGAAAATTGTTTTAATGAACAAGTATCTCGTGATAAATTTTTAAAAATTGAAAGTTATTGTAGTCATTTTAATTCCAAAAAAAAGATAGATTTTGCTAAAGTGGTTTCAAATGCTATGACAGTAGACGAATTCGATGATAATTATGATTTAAAGATAAAGATGGATGAATTAATACAGAAAATTAAAGATTGGAATAATATAGAATAAACAGAAGATGCAAAAGAATATCTTTTTATAACAGGATTTGATATAATATTGATGAATATTTATTAAATAAAGATAAAGTATTTTATCAGTTTTGTTTAATATATAATATATGCATTTGACTTTTTATGAAAAATGAAATATATTGATTATACAAAAAAACTCCTGAATTTCATTTCAGGAGTATAAAATTTACATAAATCAGCAACCATTGTTTTACGTTAAGTTAATTGTCTCTTTTGATGAAGAACCGTTCCAGCGGTTCTTTTCTTATATTCGGGGCATTTTTAAGTACCTCGTTTTTTTAGGGAATATATACTTTCCATTTTTTACTACAAAATTACACAGTAAATATTCTCGTCCGTCATTATCTGTTATATTAAAACATCTCTGGGTGGGCCTTTTCATGTTATTTTGGCTCACCCATAAAACTGTTACACACTTTTAAGGGTGAGCAGTTATATGGTTGCTGGTTTGTATAAATTTTTAAATAACTTAACGCAATCATTCCTATTGGCAACACACTACATATTGTGGTTGATTAGATAAATCTATAGCATTTCTTTACTTTTATTATCCAACTTTAGCACAATAGTTTTCAAGGGTCAAAAAATACTAATATTAAGTAAAATAATATGTATTTACAAATTTTAAAAATTGGGGTGTGGATAACTATTTATTAAAAATGATAGATATAAGCATTAATTAACAATCTTATTTATCACTCCTCTTTGTATTGCCAGAGAAACAAAAAACTGTGACGCTATTGTGACTGAAAGGCGACAAAAACTGGTAATTTGTGGATACGGCTGACAACTTAGAAGGTGAAAAAAATATCTAAAAATAGATAAATTTAGCTAATATTAAATAAAATTCTAAATCATCAATTTTTACTTCGAACCCCACTCTGGGAGCCCCTCCCATCCACCAAACGAGCCCCCCCTCGTTTTTCTCTATTCTTTACAGGTGAACGTTTGTTTACTATACTGTCATTAGTAAACAGAAAAATATGATTGAAAAATATAAGCAACAAATTGTTAAGTTCTATCGCCAAAATAAAAGAATGCCTAACTTTTCTGAAGTAATGGTGCTCTTAGCTTTTAAGTCTAAGAATGCTGTTTTTAAATTAGTCAGTAAATTAGAAGAGGATAATTTCTTAAGTAAGGATGAGAAGGGCAAACTAATACCGAAGAATCTATACGGTGAGCTTAGAGTCTTAGGAGAAGTGGAGGCGGGCTTTCCTTCGGCCGCTGAAGAGGAATTAGCCGATACGATGAGCATGGATGAATATCTGATTAAAAATAAAGAAGCCAGCTACCTACTTAAGGTTAGTGGCGACTCCATGAAGGACGCGGGTATAATGAATGGTGATATGGTCTTGGTTGATCGTAGTGTAACGGCTGTGCCTGGTGATATTGTTATTGCCGAAGTTGATAAGCAGTGGACCATTAAATATTTAAGGAAAAAAGGGAAGGAGACCTACTTAGAACCGGCTAATAAGAAATTTGCCAATATTTACCCGACGGAGGAATTAAAGATTGCCGCGGTCGTTAAGGCAGTGATTAGAAAATACTAATATGGCCTATACTTTGTCCTCATTTCCGCAAGCGATTTTACACGTGGACGCTGATTCTTTTTTTGCCTCCTGCGAGGTTGCTCGTCATCCCGAGTTAAAAGGCAAGCCAGTGGTAACCGGCTTAGAGCGGGGCATTGTCTCCTCTTTAACTTATGAAGCTAAGGCTCGTGGAGTAAGAAGAGCCATGTCTTTTCGGGAGGTAAAGAAAATATGTCCAGATGTAGTTTTTTTACCTTCTGACTATGAAACCTATAGCTTATATTCTTTGCGGATGTTTAGCATTGTCCGGCGCTTTACGCCTGAGGTGGAAGAATATAGCATTGATGAGTGTTTCGCCGATTTAACGGGCATGCAGAGGCCAAATCAGCTCTCCTATGAGAAGATGGCAGCGAAGATTAAAGCTGCCTTAGATAGCGAGTTAGGCTTTACCTTCTCTATCGGTTTAGCGCCCACGAAAGTACTAGCGAAAATTGGCTCTAAGTGGAAAAAGCCCTCTGGCTTAACTATAATTTCTAGCAATGAAATCAATAATTATCTCAGCCAGTTAAAAGTTGATGCCGTTTGGGGCATTGGACCACATACCAGTGCTTATTTAAATAAACTAGGAATTAATACCGCTTTGCAATTTGCCGAAAAAGATGAGGATTGGGTTAAAAATAGATTAACTAAACCCCATCAGGAAATCTGGCAGGAGTTAAGAGGGCAAATGGTTTATAAAGTTGATGCCAATAAAAAGAGTAGCTATCAATCAATTAGCAAAACTAAAACTTTTACCCCACCCTCAAGGGAGAGGGAATATATATTCAGTCAGCTTTCTAAGAATACGGAAAATGCCTGTATTAAACTAAGACGCTATCAGTTAGCAACTAAGAAGGTTTTCTTTTTCCTAAAGACTCAAGATTTTATTTGTCAGGGCTATGAGTTTAAACTTGTTCGTCCGACTGATAATCCGGTGGAGATTATTAAAATGATTAATAAATACTTTGATTCCGTCTTAACCGTGGGGCATTTATTTAGGGCTAGTGGTATTATTTTACTTGATTTAGTGGCCAATTTTTCTCGACAAGCCGATTTGTTTAATGAAGTGGCAACTGCCGAAAAGATTTCTCGCATCTTTGCTAGCGTTGATGGTGTTTCCAAACGCTATGGCAAGCACACCCTGTTTCTGGGCTCTAGTTTATCAGCCATAACTGAGCCTCAGCACGCTGGGACTCGTCAAATAGCGGCTGAGCGTAAGCATGATTTATTTAAAGGTGAGACCATCAGAAAAAAATTAGCCATACCTTTTTTAGGGACAGTGGTTTAATCTCATATATTTATGATCCAATATTTTCTCTATATAATTGAGTGCCAGGACGGAACGCTCTATACGGGTATAACGACTGATTTAGAGCGGCGAATAGATGAGCATAATCAGTCTCCGCTTGGCGCCCGCTATACACGGGGTCGAGGACCAGTTAAATTAGTTTACTCTAAAAAATTTAATAACCGCTCTTTAGCCTCTAAAGAAGAATATCGCATCAAAAAGCTTTCTCGGGTAGGGAAGTTGGAGATGATAGGGGCGGAGGAGGGGATTTGAATTATGAATTTTTAAAATTGATTGCACTTTAGAGAAAATCTTGACAAAATCATTATATTATTTTAAAATCTCTAGTTACTCTAGTTTTTTAACAAATAGATTAATGTGTTAATTATTAAGTTCAGCTACCCGTTTAGGTAGATTTAATAATTAACACAATTAATTCTAATTATATAACCAAAACGACAATCATGAAAAAACTGTGGATTCTCTTATTAGTTGCCTTCATCGCAACGTTATTAATTGTCGGATTTTATCCGAAGATTAAACTTTTTATGAGCGAGGATCAAAATCCAGGTTTAGTAAAAAGACAAATTGTTATTGAACCTACGCCTATTTTTACCATTGAAATGCAAGATGGAAAATTTGGCTTACGACTCGGGATGCAATTAATGACTCCCTGCAAGTATGATTCAATTGATGTTTCTGGGTCATATCCTATCCTTTATAGTAATGTAAAGGATAAGTATATTTTCAGTCTGAAATCAGGCAAAAAAATTCGCTTAGCTGGTCCGTTTACAAGGGTTGATCAAATTGATCCAGACATTTTCCTGGTAGGCCCTGTTTATGGCGACTACGCTTTCTACAAGCCAATTGGCGGTGACTTAATATTTAAGGATACGATTAGATCAAGAGTTAAAGGTGTTGGGGGTCTCTTCTGGGTTTATACTAAGTCTGGCAAGAAAGGAATATTTTCTAATTTAGAATATCGTGGCTACATTCTTCCCATTGATTATTACAGCTTTGTTAAGGTAAAAAAAGATTACCTTCCATATATAAGTTGTATTGGGGTTTCAGAGACCTTTCACTATTATATTCAGTACTACACAAAAAATTCTTGGGGCATGTCGCATACTCAAATAGGTGGGGAGATGGGTTCAGCCATACCAAGAATTTGTAGAAACAAAATAACCAATAAAAATCTTGATGCTATATTTGGCATTAACACATCCATTGATAAAATTTATGATAATGGCTTTGCAATTTTAAAGTCAGGATCTAATTATGCTTTACTTAGCAATGGTTGTGGCTTAGTTGTGCCATTTAAGTATCACGATTATTTAATGACTGATTCTGTGGGTTATTTTTTTTCGGATAGTACCACCCTGATTAAAAAAATTATTCCAATCTCAGGAAGTGATATTGATTATAGATTACGTAAGGAGGCAGACCCTGAGTTGTATGATGATTAAACGCTAAAGCAAATAGATCTTTAAGGATAGATATTTATATATCTATCCTTTTTTATTAATGTTTTAATTATCTAAAAGTTTTTGATTGGTTAACGCCGATTAATGAGTGGGAAGAAATTAAAAAGAACAATGTTAGCGTGGCGATTATTATTTCTGCTCTAATTATCGGCACCTCTTTAGTTATTGGGTTGACTATATTAGGTATTCTTCTTTTCTCTTTATAGAAATTATATCCCTGATTAAATTTACAAAATAGTATTTTTATGATATTTTTTGTGTATAAAATAATAATCAAAATATGAAAGAGTCAAATTTTATATCAAAACAAAATATAGATAATAGCTGTGAAGAAAGCGTTGAAGAAATAAAAGTAAAGTTGGAATCATTAAAAGAAGATATTTCAGAATATACACCTGAGACTAAAGAATTTTCTGAAATTAAAGAAAATTTTATTAAAATTCAATCGGTGATAGAAAAGGAGGTCCAGAAATATATAGAGAGAGAGGAGGCATCAGAATATCACTTTAGTATTGATAGGGGATATAAGTCTTATTTTGAACTTATTGATAAATTAGATTTACTGAACGAATCTAATAAAGAAATGGCGGCTAAAGTATTTATGATGTCTGACCATATTGATCATGCTATCGCCAATAGTATTCTGAGTAAAAGGCAGCAATATAAAACTGAAGGACAAAATATAGACCATCATGAGGGTCTGGCTGAGTATATATTGAAAAAATTTGATTTTTCTGAAGAAGAAGTATCTGACCTTATTCAAAGCTGGCTTTCAGTTGAAGATGATGAAACTGCTGACTGGTATATATATCAAAATTTAAAAAATATAAGGGGCCTTGAAAATTTTGAAAACAAATCTGCAAAATATCTATTAAATAATTTTGGTATTCGTGGTTTTGGTAGATATAATATACATGAACTTAAAAAGCAGTATAATGAAAGAGATAATATGGAGCCATACGGAGTCTATTTTCAGGGGGTCATGGATTGGAACGGCTCTTTTTCACAATCTAATCAGTCGGAAGATATACGAGAGAAAGTAGAAGAAAATTCTTTTGTTTTTAGAGTAATAGAAGCAAACGGAAAAATTGATTTGGCTAAGAGATTACTGTTTCTACGTGATAAATATAAGCAAAAAATAAAGTTCATGTATATGCATGTGCATGGCAATACAGATGTTATTGGATTTGGAGATAAAAAAGGAAATAACCGCATGCTTCGCCAAGAAGATTTGGGTGGCAAGGGGATACAGAGGGTTAAAGAATTGTTCGAAAATGATGCAGAATTAGTCTTATCTAGTTGCCTCACTGGCGTTAGAGGTGGATTAGCAGAGGAAATGTCTAAGGTCTACAATGTAAAAGTTATTGCCGCTGATAAGCCAACAGAAGGTGAGCCGAAGTCTGTAGATATTAAAAAAAATTCTGCTGGCAGTAATTTAGAATTTAATATTGTCTTTAATACTGTAGATGAGGATGATAAAGAGGGCAGTAAGATGAAAAAAGGTACGGTAATCTATAAGCCTGAATAGTGGGTAAATTTAATTTTACTTTGTCTAAGAACTTAAGCAAATGGGACTAATAAAATCGCTAAGGCTTTTTCGGTGATTCAAAAAGTTGAAAAAGTAATGAGATATTTAGTGGCGACAGTCTTCGTTTTAGTGGGTTTATATTATTTTCAATTTTTATTACTACATCTTGTCAGTTTCTTTTAATAAAATGGTAAATAAAGTTTTAAAAAAGACCTATTTTGATTAGGTCTTTTTGTATTTTATTTATTATACTCGTAGTCTTTAATAATTATATATAAGCCTTTCTATATCTAAAGCTCTAAAGATAAGCGCTTTGGATATATTGCTGTAACATGCGCTGGGTATTAAAGAAGGAGGCGTTAATAGCGATGGTGTAGCGCATAGTCTCTTGCCAGTTGTGGGGATGTTTGTAATAACGAGGTAGTATTCTAGTCTCCAGCTTATTATATAAATTAGTGGCGTCTTTAGAATTTAATTCTTTAGGGTTAAGAGTGCTCCGCCTATCACCAATAGACCAGCCAGTCTTTCTATTTACAAAACCCTCTACCCACCAACCATCTAAGGTACTGAAATGAGGCACGCCGTTATGAGCTGCTTTCATGCCACTTGTGCCTGAGGCTTCATTAGGTGGTAAAGGGGTGTTTAGCCAGACATCTACACCAGCTGTCATCAGTTTAGCAATTTCCATGTCGTAATTTTCTAAAAATATTATTTTTATATCTTTTTTATACACCTCTTTTAGACGATGAATCTCTTTAATCATTGCCTTACCATCAGTGTCTCGAGGATGGGCCTTGCCGGCGTAGATAATTTGCATAGGTCCAGCTGATTTATTAATTCTTACTAATTCCGCCATATCGTGAAAGAGCAGAGTAGAGCGTTTATAACCAGTAAAGCGGCGAGCAAAGCCAATAGTGAACACGTTTAACTTTAATTTTTCCTTCTGTTTTTTATAGATATAGTCTAGCAATCTTTGTTTAGCGCTCTGGTGAGCTTGCCAAATCTCACTGGTACTAATATTAAAAGCGTTACGAAGGGAAAGATTGTCGGATCTCCAAGTGGGGATGTGTTTATCAAACAGTTTTTGGAATTCTTTAGATGTCCAAGTGCTAGAGTGAACGCCGTTAGTAACCGAGTAGATATAGTGATTAGGAAACATTTTGGCTGAGACTTCTTGATGGCTAAAAGCAACACCATTTACATAGCCACTGAAGTATAAAGCTAGTTCAGTCATATTTAATTCAGCGCTCTTAATGAGGCCAAGGAGTTTAAGGGGGAGATCTTTTTGTAATTCTCTAACTAGAGATATAGGAAAGACGTCATGCCCAGCCTTAATAGGAGTGTGAGTGGTAAATACACATTTTTCTTGAATTTCTTTAACTCGCTGGCTAATATTTTTAGTACTTGAATTGCTATATAGCTCAACGGTCGCTAAGGCAGCGTGACCTTCGTTTAAATGATATTTATTTATATTATTATAGTTTAAAGCAGATAAGATCTTGACGCCCGCTCGGCCAAGAATAATTTCTTGCATTAGGCGGTAGGTGGGGTCGGCTTTATAAAGTTCACCACTGAGGTCGCGGTATTTCTGCTTATTACCAGTAATATCGGTGTCTAGAAAGTAGATTGGTAAACAAGTCTTGTTTCTAGAAATTAGGCAATATTGCCAAGCCTGTACAATTACTTTATCATCACCGATTTTAACAGACACCCTTTCTTTCATCTTTTTAAGCTTCTTATATCTAAAGTTGTCAGCCACCTCTATTTGTTCACCTTCTTTATTGATTTTTTGTTTAAAAAAACCTTTTTTATTCAAAATTGTTATACCAAGCATGGGAATTTGTAGGTCAGCGGCAGATTTGAGAGTATCGCCAGCTAAAACTCCTAATCCACCAGAGTAGCTTTTAATCCAGCTTTCTAAAGCTATTTCCATACTGAAATAGGCAATTTTTATTTCTTTTTTATTGATTTCTTGCATAAATTATATTTTCTAGAATAGTATTTTATATCTACTATCTTAGCAGATTATCATAAGCTTGTCAGTTCTATTAATAATAGCTGTTTTAGTAGGTAGCTTTTTTATCTCTCAAAAATACGATAACTTTATTTTATTTTTTTATAAAGACAGCTTCATATTTAACTACATATTTGCTATAATTTAACTGCTGATAGCTATAATTATATGAATTCAAGTAATTGGTACTCACAACTCATTAAACCATTCTGGTCACCGCCATCATGGCTTTTTGGGCCGGTATGGACATTTCTATATGTATTAATAGCTATCTCTTTTGGCAAAGTAGTACTTTTATTTATTCAAAAGAAAGTTCCTTTTATTGTCCTTTTGCCTTTTATCTTAAACATTATTTTTAATCTATCCTTCACCTATTTTCAGTTTGGATTAAAGAATAATATTCTAGCGGCCATTGATATTATATTAGTCTTAGGCACTTTAGTTTGGGCTATAATTGTTATCTATCCATATGTGCAATGGGTGGCTTATGTGCAGATTCCATATTTGTTATGGGTGTCTTTTGCTAGCGTCCTTCAACTTTCTATTACTTATTTAAATAAATAATATGTTTATAAAAAATTATCTAGTTGCTTTTATCGTTTTCCTTCTAATTGACATGACCTGGCTGGTTCTAATAGCTAATAATTTCTATAGCAAGCACATTGGCTTTTTAATGAAGACTAATGTTAATTGGGTGGCAGCTACAATCTTCTATTTGATCTTTATCGCTGGAGTAGTTATTTTTGTTATTAACCCAGCGTTAGTAAAGGGGAGTTGGAGCCATGCTCTAATCTTTGGGGCTATGTTTGGCTTAGTTACTTATGCTACCTATGATTTAACCAATCTGGCCACTATTAAGGACTGGCCTTTAATTATAACAATTGTAGATTTAATTTGGGGGACTGTTTTAACGGCGAGTGTTTCTATTATTACCTATTTTATTATCAATATATGAACTATTTTATATTTCTAGGTCTTGCTCTGTGGATATATATGACGTTATGGTTTTTTATTTCTATTTGGATGAAGAGAAATGATATTGCCGATATTGCCTGGGGACTAGGATTTATGTTTATAGCTTGGCTTGCTATTTTATGGACAAATAATTTTAGTTTACCTAGTCTGCTAATTTTGTTATTGGTAAATATTTGGGGAATACGCTTAGCTTGGCATATATATTTGCGCAACAAAGGGAAGGCTGAAGACTATCGTTATTTAGCCTGGCGTAAAGAATGGGGAAAATTATTCTATCTTCGTTCTTATCTGCAAGTATATATCCTTCAGGGTGTATTATTATTTCTTATCTCTCTTTCAGTTATGCTTGTTATGCAGCGAGCATCGGAAATCTCTCGTCCAGCCATAATTATTGGTTTATTGATATGGTTAATTGGCTTCGCCTTTGAGGCTATTGGTGATTATCAGTTAAAAACATTTTTAACTAAGACTGAAAACAAGGGGAGATTAATACAATCTGGTTTATGGAAATATACCAGGCATCCTAATTATTTTGGAGAAGTACTGTTATGGTGGGGACTTGGCATAATTGCTTTTTTTGCAACAAGCTCCTGGTTAGTATTAATTAGTCCTCTGGTAATTACCTTTTTAATAACCAGAGTTTCGGGGATTCCTATGCTGGAGAAAAAGATGAAAGAGCATCCTGACTTCGCTGAATATAGTAGAAAAACAAGCATCTTCTTTCCTTGGGTTAGGAGGAAGATATAGGATGAGTCTGTATTAGTATAAATAATTAGTATAGAAATATATGAGAAAAAAACAATTAGCTATAATTTTAGGCACTGCCAGAGAAGGTCGGCAATCCTTTAAGGTGGCTGAATATATCTATAATTATCTAGCTAAAGATGAAGAGCTCGATACTGTTTTGGTTGATATTAAGAAATATGCTGTCAATAAAACAATTCCACCCTGGCAAAAGAGTGAAGAAACTTTAGCCTGGAGAGAATTGGTTAAAAATAGTGATGCTTTTATTCTGGTAGTGCCAGAGTATAATCATGGTTATCCAGGTGAGTTAAAGATAGTTTTAGATCAAGAAGCAGAGGCTTATGTAAACAAGCCCATAGTTTTAGCTGGTGTTTCAGCGGGTAAATTTGGCGGGACTAGGGTGGTTGAAGCTATATTACCGGTTCTAAATACTTTAGGTTTAAGAAACTTACCTCATCCTCTGTATTTTCCAGAAGTAGAAACTTTATTTGCTCAAAGCAAGGAGGATATTGACAATATTTATCTTAAAAAAATAGATAATATTGTAAAACTGATTAAAGAAGTCTTGGAATAAGGAAAATATAAATTGGATCAGTAAATACAAAAATAGCACTAAAAGTGCTATTTTTTGATACTTTATGCTAAGTTAATTAATTGCAGCTACCAGCTGGAATTACAATGGTAATATTATCAAAGCCAGCCGATCTCAAAATTACTTCTATTTGTTGTTTAGCATTTTTTGAGGCCTCCTCAAGAATGCCGCCCTGACAAGCCGCTTCTCTAATTGCTGTCTCTGCTTGTTGGCGAGCCTCGGCCTCTAGATTAATATTACCCTTGGTAAGGAGACCCTGGTCACGATCAAATACTTTAGTCTGTGAATTATCCAAAATAACATCGAATATTTTAGGGGCGGGTAAATTAATGGCTATAGAGGCGCCTGAGCCAGAAAAGTCTTGTGTTTGCATGGTAGATAAATCAAAACCAGCAATTACTTTTCCGTTAGCAATTAAAAGTAATTTATCACCAAAGAGAAATTGTCTCAGATTATCATAATCAGTGCCAGCCTCAATAATTTTGTCTATGGTGAAAGAGGCTGTTTCTAAGCGAGACAGCAGCTCTATTTCTTTTATGACGGCTGCCCTGTCAGCTCCAAACCTGTATTCCGGCTTAGTTGATAACCAAGCTTTGATAAAGAAAAATAAAGATAAGGCTATAACGGCCCCGATAATTAGTAGGATTAGAGATTTTTTCATATGTTTATATTAGCTGATTATATTATAACATGTTTACTGACTAGTTTATAATAGATAAAGTAAACAAAAAACACCCTCTAAGGTGTTTTATTGTTTATCTAAAATAACCATCTTAGTTATTTATAGATTTTCCAACCTTGTAATTTGAAAAAAAAGTATCAGGGATATCTTCAACTTGTTTATTCCAGTCTTTTCCGTAATATTTTTCAGCAATTACCGGTGTCTCCATTAAACGTAGAGTGCCACCCGGAGAAACAGCGTAGACTCGTGTATCAGTTTGAATTTTGACTAATTTTACCCCCGGACGGTAGGTAACGTTACCGCCTAAACTAATTTTACCAATATCTTCAAGCGAAATTATTTCGACATTAGAAAAGTCATCATACCAGGTAGAATAGGTTTGAAGATTAGGGAAGACATAGCGCTTACCGTCAGCGCCACAGTAATACACTGAGGAAATTGAGGCAGTACGTATGAGAGAGCCGGGTGAGCAATAGCTAGTTAAGTCTGGATTTATAGTTAGAGCCTTATCATGGTTTATAGTTGGACTAGCAGTTTTTGCTTCAGCGACATCGTAGGCGAATATTTTTAAAGAGGCTTGTAAATAGATATAAGGATTAATAGCGCTATCATCAGCAATACGAATTTCAAAATGGAGATGTGGGCCTGTATTTTCTGCATTACCAGAATCACCAACCCAAGCAATGTGCTGACCTTGAACTACCTGTACGCCTTGGCTAATCCCAGGCGCATAGGCAGTTTCTGGGCCGCCTAAGCCATCATCAGTTCCAAGAGTGTCATTATTAATATGAAGATAATTATATTTATAACCATCGTCACCTCGGATAGAGAGCATATAACCGTAGCTTGGCTCTGTCATAGGTGCAAAGCTAACAGTTCCACCTCTAGCGGCGATGATCTTAGTCATCTTTGGGGCCATTAAATCGTTAGCCTCATGAGTGCGCCCACCACTACGACCATCACCAAAATCGTCATAAAAAATTGCCCCACCTTCAACCGGAAAAATAATTTCTGGCGGACCAGAGATGGCAATTGTTGGAGTGTCGTGATTCCATTTATAAGTGAAGTCATCATACAGCTGAGCGTTAGCTATTAAAGGCAATAGTATAATTGTAGTGACTAAGGTGTACAAAAATAAGCGAATATTCATATAATTTTAATTTGACTAATAGCATAGCATAATTAAGGATTAATCGAAATAGTAATTTGATTAGTGTTTATTTTTAAGTTTTTTAGTTATAATGTTACTATAAATAAAAGCCTATATATGGATATAGAATACGAAGCAACTTTTGTGGATATAGATAGAGATAAATTTAGGGAGATTTTAAAATCTGTCGGAGCTGTTTTAGTGAAAGCTAATTTTCTTCAAAAACGAACAGTCTTTAATTTGCCGTCAGGCCACGAAATGGCTGGGGCTTGGTTAAGAGTGAGAGATGAGGGGGATAAAATAACTATGAGTTTAAAGAGTGTTGATGGTGATAAAATAGAAAATCAAAAAGAGCTTTGTCTAAATATTGATAATTTTGGCCTCGCGGTTGAATTTCTAGAATCTATTGGTTGCCAAAGGAAGGCTTTTCAAGAGAGTAAAAGGGAATTATGGACACTAAATGGGGTTGAAATAACAATTGATGAATGGCCGTTTTTAGAGCCCTTTGTTGAAATAGAGGCAAAAACAGAAAAAGAAGTGAAGGCTACTAGTATTGTCCTCGGTTTTGATTATGATCAAGCTTTGTTTTGCGCGGTTGATACTTTATATAGCAATAAATACGGTGTCAGCAAAGATATTATCTGTAATAATATCAAGAATATCTGTTTTGATGGTGAAAATCCCTTTTTAAAATTTGCAAATTAATCTTAAAAATATTATTAAATATTTATTAAAAAATAGCATTTTTTGTTATAATAATTATATATGAAAAAAACAATCTTAATTTTAATCATTGTTATCATGGCTGCGGTCATCGCTTTCTTAGCTTGGCCAGAACCAAAAATGAATCCACCAGTTATAGATGAGCCCATGGTTATTGAGCCGATAGTTGAAGATCAAATCTTAGTTACAAGTTTTGAGGAGTGTGTGGCGGCTGGTAATGCGGTTATGGAAAGTTACCCTCGTCAATGTATTGCGGGCGGAGTAAATTATACCGAAGATATCGGTGGAGACTTAGAAAAGGCTGATCTGATTCGTATTAACTCACCAAGACCTAATAGTGAGATAAGTAGCCCCTTAATGATAAGTGGTGAAGCTCGGGGTAATTGGTTTTTTGAGGCTAGTTTCCCAGTATTTTTAACTGATTGGGATGGTAGAATTATTGCCGAAGGCATTGCTAACGCTCAGGCCGATTGGATGACAACTGATTTTGTTCCCTTTGATCTGACCCTCAATTTTTCTCCAGATGAACAAGTTTATAGCAATAGAGGAACTTTGATATTTAAGAAAGATAATCCCTCTGGCTTGCCTGAATTTGATGACGCCTTAGAAATTCCGGTGATAATTAATTAAAATTCCTATATAAAGTATAGCTATATGAATAATTTTGAGTTAGGTAATTTAAACCAAGAGGTAAAAGCCGATACTGAAGAGCAAAAAGCGGAAGAGTTGTTGAAATCAGAAACAAACATCAACTCCAGTTTGCTGGCAAAGATAAAAAATAACCCAATGCTGAGGAAGGCTTTTTATACTATAGCCTTATCGGTCGGATTATTAGCCGGGAAGGAAGCTTTATCTCAAGAGAGCCCAAATAGTATTAAAGAGCCAGAAAAGATAGAGATTCAAAATGTCACGCCGGAGGTAGAAGAATTAGACTTGCAGAAAATTGCTCAGGAATCTTCGAGATATATTCAGAATAGTGAATATTTTTCTGCTCATCCTAATTCTTTGATGGCCTGGGCCGCTTCCGCTGAAAAACCAACTGATTATCAAGCAAAACAAATTGTAGAGCTTCATGATGAAATTTCTGCGGCAGCTCGGCTAGAAGGTTTTGAAAGTACGTCTGAGTTAATAGCTTTTATTAATGAAAAGCTTGATGCTGATTTTTCAAACCAAGAATCTTATGTAAAATTAAAAGATATATTCCCAGAATCAGATTCTCTTCCGGCAAAGGCAAGGTTTGACTGTGACTCAAGGGCTATAATGGTGTCTTCTATTTTACAAAATATGGGTTACACTGGGGATGATGCGGTTATGTGTGAAATGGAAGGGCATATGATTATGTACGCTAAAAAGGATAATGTTTATTTTGAGCTTACAACTAACCAGGCTACGAATTTAAGCAAGGATGAGGAAATTCAACTTAATCCAATCGATACCCCTGAAAAATATTTTTCTCATTTATTATCTAACGAAGGTACGGCCTTGGGTCTTGAAGCGGAAGTTAGTTTGTCTAAAGGTTATGTGGATAAAGATAAACAGGAAGAAGCTTATAAAAAAATCAGTCAGGCCGTGGAATTGGATTCAGACAATATAACCGCTAAACTCAATTTAATAACTTTATCATCCCGGGTAAAGTCCGGTACTGAAAGATTGCGCGTGGTCTCTAATTTGCATAAAGAAATTTTAGCTAGTCTCGTTTACAGATATCATAATGCGGAGATTAAAAATCAAGAGAGTAGTTTTGAAATTAAAAAAGAGGGCATAAAAGAACTTCCTGAAATTAAACAACAAGAATTAAGCCTGAAAGATTTAAGTATGGAGGCAGTTAAGGAAAGTGAGTACATTAGAGATAAATTTGAAACTTACGCCGAATTTTCTTATTTTAAAGCTGATAATTATAAAGAGGCCGCGTCTATGTATCAGCTTCTTTTAGAAGCTCTGCCTGAGAGCGAAAAGAATAGTATCACAGCTGCTATGTACGAGCGTAAAATAGCCGATTCTCAGTTTAATGACCGCGCTTTTGATTCTTATCTTGAAAATGTTGATAAAACAATAGAAAAAATAAAATCCATACAAGATGAAACAAAATTTAGTCCTCTGTCAGGTGATGTCGAAAAATTAGAAGCTCAAAAATTAGTAGCCGATATTCTTAGCCATAAAATTGAAATTACACCAGAAAATGTCGCTGATTTTATAAAATCTTATAGTGATCATCCAGTGCTAGGTCCAGTTATATCTGGCAGGGGGCATTGGAATGCTAGTTATACGGACGCAGTGGACATGTTAAGAAATTGGGAGGGTTATAGTAAGCTTAAAGATGTTATTGCATTGGGGAAGTAATTATTATTTAATTTTTAAATTAATTTGGAATTATTAAGTATTTGCATTATAATTAAAGTCTAGTTGTAATCTAGTAATTTAAGTTTTTAGAATGAATAAGTTTTATCACAATATAATTTCGGCGCTACTTATTGTTGCGGTCTTACCGATGATAGGAGTTTTTTGTTTTTCTCAACTTGAAGCTAACGACTTGGGTGTAAATAGCGAGACTACTATCTATGATGATGCTTGTATGCCTCACGAACTTGAGGCTAGCAATAATTTGGCTTTAGCTAAACCTATGGTGGCAATGCCAATGCCAATGCTTAGCGATAATCAAGAGACTGATAAGAAAAGCAATACTTTACTACCTTGTTGTCAGGAGGGTGGCAGGGCTCAAATAGCCAATTATAATAATTTAAACCGTCTTGATCATATAGTGTTAGCAATGATATTTTTTGTTACGGAGGTAAGTTATCAAAATACAGAGTCTATTATATATCACGCTCCTGATATTTCTCCGCCAGCCTTAGTGGCTCTACAAACAACAGTTTTGCGTCTATAGAGGATTATTATTATTTGATCAGATATTTGATCAAGCGTTTTTTCTACGTTATATAATAATAATTCTTTTTTTATGTCTAATAATAAGTATTTACATGTGTTTGTAAAGGGGATGCACTGCCGTTCTTGTGAAATATTAGTTGAAGATAAGCTTAAAGAGCTTAAACGAGTTGAGTCAGTTGATATTAATTACAAGACTGGTGAGGCTACTCTTAGTTATAAGGGGGTAAAACCGACTGAAGCTGAAATTAATCAAGCTGTTTGTGCGGCTGGCTATGAAATTGGTCGTCCGGAAAAATTACCCTTATTCAGTCGGGATCGCAAAGAATATATAAACCTAGGGGCTGCTTTTATTTTTCTAATTGCTGCTTACTTTATTTTTAAAGGCTTAGGCTTGGGAGATATTAATCTTGGTAGTAGTTTAAGTAGTCCTAGCTGGGGCTTAATTGTCGTTATTGGTTTAGTGGCTGGTTTTTCTACTTGCATGGCTTTAATTGGCGGCTTGTCTTTAGGCTTATCAACTAAGTTTGCCGACAATCATCCTCAGGCTTCAGCCAAGGAAAAGTTTAGACCTCATCTTTTCTTTATTTTAGGGCGCATCTTGTCCTACGCTTTTTTAGGTGGAATTTTAGGGGTCTTAGGTACTGTTTTCCAGTTCTCATCTTTAGCTAATGGTATTTTGACTTTTCTGGTTGGCCTAGTGATGTTAGTTATGGGTTTACAGCTAATAAATATTTTACCGCGTTTTAGTAAATACAAATTTACTCTACCAAAAAGTATCAGTCGCTATTTAGGAGTTAGCAAGAATAAAAAACAATATAGTCATAAACAGGCGATGATTTTAGGGGCAATGACTTTTTTTCTGCCCTGTGGCTTCACCCAGGCAATGCAACTCTATGCGGTTAGCACTGGTAGTATTATTTCTGGTGCTTTAATTATGGCTCTATTTGCTATAGGTACAGCCCCTGGTCTTTTAAGTATCGGTGGCGTCACGGCTTTAGTGAAGGGAACATTTAAAGAAAGATTCTTTAAGGCGGCTGGTTTGGCGGTAATATTTTTTGCTGTTTTTAATTTCAATAATGCCTATACTTTAGCTAGTCTTAGTTTAGGAAAATTAACAGTAGCTCCAGTGGAGGCTCAAGTTAAAGTGCTTGATCCTAATGTTAGCTTAGTAAATGGCGTTCAAGTAGTTAAGATGGTGGAAAATAATCGCGGCTATTCACCTAGTAATTTTTCAATTCAGAAAGATGTCCCGGTTAAGTGGGTCATTGATGCTCAGGCTCCATATTCATGTGCTAGCTCGCTAGTGATGCCTAGTTTAGGTATTAAAAAGAATTTACAGTCTGGAGAAAATGTAATTGAATTTACAGCAACAAAGGTAGGCAAACTCAGTTTCTCTTGCTCAATGGGCATGTATACCGGCTATTTTAATGTCTATGATGCTAGTGAAAAAAATAATATAAATAGTCTTAAAAATGTTTCCGTTGCTACTCCCTCATCAAGTTCTGGTAGTTGTGGGTCGGCTGCCAGTAGCTGCGGCAGTGGTTGTGGTTGTGGTGGGAGCGGCGCTCCGATTGAAACTGATAAAAAAATAACCCCCGCGTCCACGGAAGGAAAAGTGCAGGTGATTAAAACAAACTATACTTTAGAGAGTGATATTCAACCAAATAACTTTACCATTAAAGTTGGGCAACCAGTTCGTTTTGAGATTACCTCTGATGACGACGGCTCGGGTTGTATGGCCGAAATTGCGGTTCAAGGCTTATATACCAGGCCCCAGCTCTTACAGGCTGGCAAAACAGTGGTAATGGAATTTACACCGCAGAAGCGGGGCTCTTATTTAATAGTCTGTGCTATGAATATACCTCGCGGAAAAATAACTGTTGAATAATAAATATATGAAAACAATTCACTTTAAAATAAAAGGATTAACTTGTTCGGCTTGTGTTAAGCTGGCTAGTAATCGCTTAAAAAAAATACTGGGGGTGGAAGTGGTTGATATTGATTTAGATACAGGACAGGTTAGTCTTAGTTATAATGGTAAAATGTCAATTGAACTTTTGCGTCAAAGCTTAGCGGACACGCATTATTCAATTGAAGAAATAAATATATGAAAAAAATATTATTAGATATCAAGGGCATGCACTGTTCGGCTTGCGAAACGATTATTAGTGAAGATTTAGCAGAGTTAGAAGGAATAACATTACTATCTATTAAGCATAAAACAGGCAGGGCTGAGTTATTGCTTGATGAACAACAGAATAATATTGACTCAATTATAACTAGTGTTAAACGGTCTGGTTATCAGCCCAAGCTATTTTCTAGTGAGGATAATAACAGTCCTACTTTCAGCGCTGAAGCGGGAGAAATTAGAAAATTAGATATAGATAAAAAAGAAGATTTAAATAATATTGCTAAGCAAGAGCGAATTAATCTTTCGCTCTCGGGTATGCATTGTTCCTCTTGCGCTAATCTGATTGAACGCAGTTTAAATAAGACTTTAGGGGTGAGTAAGGCCAGTGTTAATTTTGCGGCCGAGAAAGTTTCAATCTTCTATGATAGAAACAAGGAGCAGCCAGAGTCTTTGATTCAGGTGATAGCTAAAGCTGGTTATAAAGCTGAATTAGTTGATGAGAAGGACCGTGATTTTGATTATCGGAAACGTCAGCATGAAACAAAAATGTATTTTAGGAAATTTATTATTAGTTTAATTTTAAGTTTGCCTTTGTTATATTTCATGGTTCTAGATTTTGTGGCTTTGCCGGGCAGTATGGTGCTGATGCCTTATATGGGTCTAGTTTCTTTAGTTCTGACTATTCCTATTCAATTCTATATCGGCGCTGGTTTCTATCGGGGGATGTGGGCAGCTCTAAGGATGAAAACTTTTAATATGGATAGCTTGGTGGCCATTGGTACCTCTACCGCTTTCATTTATAGTTGTGTTAACTATATTAGTTATATAGGACAAACAGGTTCACTAATTGGAGTAGGCACTAAGGTTCCAGATTTATATTTTGAAACAGCCGCCTTTTTAATTACCTTTGTGGTCTTAGGTAAATGGCTAGAAATACGAACTAAGGCTAAGACGGGGGATGCAATTAAGGAGTTGATGGGGCTACAAGCTAAAACGGCGCGAGTAGTTAGAAATAAAGAAACGCTCGATATTTCCGTAGATAAAGTGTTGCACGGTGATCATATTATTGTTCGTCCGGGTGAAAAAATTCCAGTTGATGGCAAGATTGTGAGTGGCAGCTCAGCCGTTGACGAGGCCATGATTAGTGGTGAGAGTCTACCTGTAGAAAAAAAGCTTGGCGATTTGGTGATTGGGAGCACGATTAATAAGTATGGTAGCTTTGAATTCGTAGCTACGCGTATTGGTAGTGAAACGACTTTAGCTCAGATTGTAAAATTAATTGAAGATGCTCAGGGTTCTAAGGCCCCGATTCAAGGCATGGCCGATCGTATTGCCTCGGTGTTTGTGCCGATAGTTATTGGTTTAGCTCTTTTGACTTTTTTTGTTTGGTTTGTATTTTTAGGAGCTAGCTTATCTTTTGCCTTAATGGCTTTTACCTCCGTAATTGTAATTGCTTGCCCCTGTGCTTTAGGTTTAGCAACCCCCACCGCTCTTATGGTGGGAACTGGCCAGGGGGCAGTCAGGGGAATTCTTATAAAAGGTGGTGATCCCTTGGAAGCAGCTAGTCATATTAATACAATTATTTTTGATAAGACTGGAACGCTAACCAGAGGGAAGCCGGAGATTACAGATATTATCACCCTTGATCGTTTAAAGGAGGCAGAAATTTTACTTATAACGGCTAGTCTAGAAAAACTATCAGAACACCCTCTGGCTGAGGCTATTTATAATCGGGCTAGGCTTCAAGGCATCTCTTTGCAGAAAGTCAATAACTTTTCCGCTATCTCCGGACATGGTGTGCAGGGAGTAATTTCTGAGACTGAATATTTTTTTGGTAATCGTCGTTTAATGACAGAAATATTAAAGCATGATATCAGTTCTATTAATGCACAGCTTGGCGCTCTTGAGCTGCAAGGGAAGACGGTTATGGTGTTAGCTGATAAGAATAAAGTCTTGGGGGCAGTGGCGGTGGCTGATACAGTTAAGCCGACTTCAGCTGAGGCGATAGCTAAGCTCAAGAAATTAGGTCTAGAGGTCTATTTAATAACTGGTGATAATGAAAGAACGGCCAAGGCGATTGCGGAGCAAGTAGGGATAGAGAGTGTTTTAGCCGAAGTTTTACCTCAAGATAAGGCTAGGGAAGTAAAGAAATTACAAGCCAATAATCAAAAAGTAGCAATGGTGGGTGATGGTATCAATGATGCTCCCGCTTTAGCTCAGGCTGACTTAGGCATTGCCATGGGTTCAGGTACCGATGTGGCTATAGAAACAGGGGGCATTATTATTATGCGCGATGATTTAAACGATGTTGTTACCGCTTTTAAATTAGCCAGAGAAACTATGGGCAAGATTAAACAAAATCTATTTTTTGCTCTTTTCTATAATGTAATTGGCATTCCTATCGCCGCCCGTGTTTTTATGTCTTTTGGCTTAATCTTAAAGCCAGAGTTAGCTGGTTTAGCTATGGCCTTTAGTTCTATCTCGGTGGTTGGTAATTCTTTGTTGTTGCGTTATTTTAGGCCAAACAAAAAGAATTATTTATCTATTGCTGCCCCTTATATAATGATTCTTATTTTTACCTTTGCCTTCTTTGAATTTGCCAGATTAAGTGTCGGTATCGAAAATAGGGATCAACAAGCAATGCCGGTGTCAGTAGGCACTGTCCCGAGATTGTAGAATTGAGAATCTTTTAGATAATACAGTCGCTCTAATTAGGGAGGCTGTTTTGTTGGTCTATGCTATAATATTAATGTTATTTACTTATTGAAATGAGTGCGTAATTTTATGAATTATCAAATCCGAGAGCTACAATTGCAAGATTTAAGTAATGAGTCTTTTTTTCAAACCCTATCTGCTCTAAGGGCGGTGAAAGATTTAACACCAGCTTTGGCGGAAGAGATATTTAAGGGTTGTAAGGCTAAGGGGATTGAAACATATGTGCTGGTGGATGATAAGAAAATAGTGGGCACTATTAGATTTTTATTTGAAGCAAAATTTTATCATCAGGGTCGTTTAGCTGCTCACATTGAAGATGTAGCTGTTCATTCTGATTATCAAGGCAAGGGAATCGGGAAGACGCTAATTCAGTTTGCTATTAAGCATTGTCAAGAAAGAAATTGTTATAAAATAATTTTAGACTGCAATGACTCCTTGTTAGAATTTTATCAGAAGCAAGGCTTTGTGCAGCATGAAAACTGCTTACGCTATAATTTATAAGTAAGCAAATAGAGGTTAAAATTAAAAAAGTCATCTTTAAAATAGATGACTTTTTTTAATTTAGATTAAGTGAGATTTTATTTATCTTTAACTAGGGCATCGCGAATCTCTTGTAATAATTTTATCTCCTCATTCGGTTCCTTAGGGGCTGGGGTAGCCTCTTTTTCTTCTGGTTCAGCTTTGCGAAATTTGTCTTTCACTTTTAGTAAAACTTTTATCATGATGAAAACAGAGAAGGAAATAATTAAAAAATCAATAATATTTTGTACAAATATACCAGCGTTCAGACTTAAGGCGGCTCTTATAATACTGCCATCAGCGGCTAACTCAGCGGGACGTAAAATAATTTTCCAGGCACTAAAGCTATTGCCGCCAGTGAATAGGCCGACTAGGGGCATCACAATATCGGCTACCAAGGAAGAGACAATTTTACCAAAAGCACCACCGATAATAACGGCAGTGGCCAAGTCAACTACATTACCCTTAATAGCAAACTTTTTAAATTCTTCTAAAAGTTTCATAAAATTAATGTTTATTTATCTATATTTTAATATATTTATGCTTATTTATCAAATTTTAACTTAATATCAGCCACGCTAATAACTTTTTAAATGATTCAATTATTAGTTAGTTGACGGTAATATTATTTGCTGATATTCTAAATTATCATATAAAATAGCACATTTACAAAATTGATAAACATGGAAATTAAGACAAATGATTTTGAATTAAAGCCGGTTGAAGCTTTATATTTGCTTAGTTTAAGTAAGCAAGAAATCTTCAATGCTAAAAATGCCCTAACTGCGATTATCGCGTATTTGTTCGAAGAGCAAATTCTTAACCTTAAACATGGCGGCATTAAATTAACCAAAAGAGGCTACGAGTTAAAAATTAATAGCCATTATTTGGATTCAATTGAGAGCGCAGTGAGCTGGTTTATTCACACCGATGATCATGAGCGTATTTTCCCGTTTATAGTTATTTTTGATTTCTCTAGTTCTTTATTAAGGAAAAAGATGATTGTTAAAGAAGAAAAAAAACTTTTTCATTTTTTATCTTTTTCTAGAAATAAATTTGCATTGAGTAGATTAGGCGAGGAGCGTGTTAGTTCACTCCTTAAGCTAAGGGATGATATTATTACTCATAATAAGGTTCCTGATATTGCTGTTATCAGCATCTTTCCTTCAATCCATTTTCGGCTTAGTCATAAAAACATGACGGCGATAAGGCATTATGTACAAAAAACATTTACCGCCTATCGGAAAAGAGTGAAATCAGCCTGGCTTAATCCTGGTCAAAATAGCTAGTAGTTTTTAAGCATTAGAAAAAATGCCGCCGCTTGTTAAATAAAATGAGCGGTTTTTTTATTTTTCGTTTATTATCTGTTATAATTAAAAGACTATAAACTAAAATTTAATTATGGCTTTGCATAAATTTCCGGTACCGCCGCGTTTAAAGAAGATGATCGGTCCGAGTTTTATTATTCTAGCTCTCGGTCTTGGCTCTGGTGAGATTATTTTATGGCCTTATTTGGTCGCTAATTACGGTCTAGGCGTGGCTTGGGGGGCAATTCTTGGTATTACTTTCCAGTTCTTTATTAATATGGAAATTGAGCGCTACGCCTTAGTGAAAGGTGAAAGTGTTTTTGTAGGTATTGCCAAGCTTTTCCCTAAGGCTGTTTATTGGTTTATTATTTCTACTTTTATCGGTTTTGGTTTGCCTGGCATTGTGGCTGCGGCCGCTCAAGTTCTAGCTCATGTCTTTGGCTTAGCTGATTTTAAGTGGCTAGCCATTGGCTTATTATTAGTCATTGGTGTTATCTTAACGATTGGTCGCACTATTTACGGCATGATGGAGCGTATTACTAAAATAATTTTATTAGTAGGTGTGCCTTTTATATTTATACTAGCTATTTATTTTGGTAGTGCTGAGAGTTGGACTGTTTTAGCTGGTGGTATTATTGGCAAGGGTGAAGGTTTCTGGTTTTTTGCCCCTGGAATTGCTATCGCCACCTTTTTAGGTGCCTTTGCCTATTCAGGCGCAGGCGGAAACTTGAATTTAACTCAGTCAATTTATGTAAAGGAAAAGGGTTACGGCATGGGTGCCTATGCTCAAAAAATTACTGGTCTTTTTGCTAAAAAAGGGGAGCGACCGGAGATTAAGTTAGCTGGTGAAGATTTTGAAATGAATGCTAGAAATATTAGTTTGTTTAAAAAGTGGTGGCGTTTGATTAATTGGGAACATTTTCTGGTTTTTTGGTTTATTGGGAGCTTATCCATGCTGATGTTAATGTTTTTAGCTTATAACACTGTTTTTGGGCAGGCGGACAATACTCAGGGAATTAATTTTGTAATTAGTGAAGGGGCTCATATGTCTCTATTAGCCCATCCTCTAGTTGGTCTTATCTTTTTGATTATGGTAGGCATTATGCTTTTTCAAACTCAACTGGGTATTATGGATTCCACTAGTCGTATTATGTCGGAAAATACGGCTATCAAAAAGTTGAGCAAGAGCGGTGATAGCCGCATTAATCTTTCTAAAATTTATTCAATTTTTGTTTGGGCACAAATTGCCTTTGGCACTACCTTATTCTTATTTAATTTCTACGAACCTAAGACCTTAATTGTTCTAGGAGCGGTAATTAATGCTTTTGCCATGTTGGTGCATGTTATTTTAGTGACTATTTTAAACCGCCGTTCATTAGCCAAGGTTTTTCAACCAGCCCTATGGCGACAGATAGTTCTATATATAATTATCGCTTTTTTTGCTATTTTTAGCTTTATTGTTTTGAAAAGCCAAATTTTCTAAATTGATTTGTTACTTTTATTAAATTTGAACGTTATCTCTTATATAATATTAATTAATTTAAATTTTATGGAAAAAAATCAAATTATCTTACCTATTGTGGCAATTTTAATAGTGGCTGGAATCGCTGCTACGGCTATTGTTATGAATGATCGTAGTAATGATCAAGATCGCTTTACTGTTAATGGTTCTGGGGTTGTTTATGCAAAAGCTGATATTGCCAACATCACCGTTGGCTTACAAACTGAAACCAGAAAAACCGCTGCTGAAGCTACGGTTGAGAGCACTGATAAGATGAATAATATTATTACTGCTTTAAATAATTTAGGAATTGAGGAAAAAGATGTAAAAACTACTAATTATAATTTAAGTCCAATTTACAGCTGGCTGGAAAATAAAGGACAGGTTTTGCAGGGTTATCAAGTTTCTCAAAATGTGGATGTAAAAGTACGTGATTTATCACAAATTGGTGATGTGATTGCTAAAACAACCGAGCAGGGAGCTAATCAGGTCGGTAATATCAGTTTCACTATTGATGATGAGTATGAATTAAAAAATCAAGCCCGTGAATTAGCTATTACTAAAGCTAAAGAAAAGGCACAGATGATTGCTGACCAAGCTGGTATGAAATTAGGTGAAGTTAAGGGTGTTTATGAAGTTAATAGTGAATATCAGCCAATGCCTATGTATTCTAATGCGAAAATGGAAATGAGTGCTGATAGTGTTGGCGGTATTGTTTCTCCAAATATTCAAAGTGGACAGAATGAAATTAGAGTTGAGGTTTCATTGAGTTATGAGATTAAGTAGAAAAATATAGATTTATCAATAAAAAAATAGGGTCGAATTATCGATCCTATTTTTTTAACTAATCCATTAGGCTAAATATTTAATTACTCTTCCTGACATTTTTTCTAATCGTCCTTTATTTTCCTCCAAATGACGAGCACTACCGAAGAGGAAGCCTTTAGTTTGCATGCCACAAAATTTGAGAGTGTGTTTTAGTAAGACTTTAAGGGATGAACTTCCAGTAAAGAAGTGGGTGTAGACACTTGGCCCGCTACAGGTTGTAAAAGCAGCTGCCCGTTTGCCTTTTAATAGGCCGATAGGTAGGCCATGTTTATAAGTAACACCAAAGCCACCAGTAAAGATTCTGTCTAAGAAACCCTTTAAAATAGCGGGCACATTCTGCCACCAAGTTGGATAAATAAAAAGTAAACGATTAGCTCCTTTAATTTTAGCTTGGAGGGCTAAATTTTCTTCAGAGATGGCTTTGCGCCCAGAACTATATAACTCCTCGTTTTTTAGAACGGGATTATAGTTTAGTTGATATAAATCGATTAATTCATAATCAGTAGCTTGTTTTTTTAATTTATTTTCTATTTGCTCTAAAAAATAACCGCAATGTCCTTCGCGGCTAGGATGAGCGTAGATTATAAGAAATTTTGACATAGACTGGATAGATATTCCTAGCTGGTTAAAACCAAAAAAGATAAATCTTATTATTATATATTTGTATGGTAGCGAATAGTGACTACTTGTGTCAATAAGGATATAATGCTATAATTTCTTTACTAAAAATTAATTAATTACGTATATGAAACAAAAATATTTAATCTTTGTCTTAGTGATAGGTTTGCTTGCTTTTACAGCTTGCACGAGTAATTATTATCCTAATGAAGAAAATAATAGTTCAGAGAGTAATGAAAATAATCAGATTATGGAAATTGAAGATAATCAAACTACTTTAGTTTCCGGTGATTATCAAATCAATTCGGCTGACTCTAAAATGACCTGGTATGGTTATCGTCTGGTTGGCAACAATCATAGAGGTGTCATTGACATTAAAAGTGGGTCTTTGCAGGTTGTCGATGGCCAATTAAGTGGGGGTGAGTTTGTTATTGATATGGCCTCTTTAAAAAGCGATGACGACATTGAAGCTTTAGAAAATCACTTAAAGGGAGAGGATTTCTTTAATATTGCTCAATATCCTGAAGCTAAATTAGTGATTACAAACGTGCTGCCTGTTGCTGAGCCTGGCAGTTATCAAGTCGAGGCTGATTTAAGTATTAAAGATGTGACTGCTCCTATTAATTTCATGGCTCAGCTTAGCCAGACGGCTAACACCTTAGAAGCAAACACTGAATTATCAATTGATCGTACTATTTGGAATTTGCAGTATGGTTCTGGTAATTTTTTTCAAGATTTAGGCGATAAGGTAATTAGTGACGATATTGATTTTACAGTAGACTTAAAGGCAAATTTAGTTAATTAAATTGTATTAGCTAAAAAATCATTTAGATAATAGGAAAAGGGGCCCGGTAATTAGCCTCTTTTTCTTATTAATGCTCTAGTATTTTTTTCTAATTTCTGTTAATCTAGGGGAGAATTATTAAGAATTATCAAATTATATGGCTGAAGAAGTAATATTAAGATTTAATGAGGTTACTTTTGAGTATCTCGTCAAAAAGCCGGTATTGAAAGATGCTAGTTTTAGTGTGCGCAAGGGTGCAAAAATTACCCTCATGGGACAAAATGGGGCTGGTAAAAGCACAATTTTTTCTTTAATTAAGGGTGAGATCAAACCGAAAAGTGGACAATTGTCTATGACCAATAATCCTAGCATTGGCTCGGCTCGCCAGACAATGTTACGCGAACATTTAGTTTTAAGCGTTGAAGATTATTTCGCCGAGGCTTATAGTGAGCGCCCCGCCAATTTACGTAGTCATATTAGCAAGGTTTTAGAGGCGGTTAATTTAGAGGTGTCTTTTGACCATATTGTCGGTGAATTATCTGGCGGACAGCAGGCACGCCTATTATTAGCTTATGCGCTAATCCAGGATCCTGATATTTTACTGCTGGATGAGCCTACTAATAATTTAGATAAAGAGGGGATCGATCACTTACTTAGCTTTTTAATCATGTATGATAAGACTGTGATAGTTATCTCTCATGACGCTGATTTTCTAAATTGCTTCACCGAGGGCGTTATTTACCTTGATGTCTTTACTCATCAAACTGAAATCTATGTGGGCGACTATTATTCGGTAGTTGAAGAAATTACTCGTCGGATTGATAGAGAAATTAAGAAGAATGCTCAGTTAGAGAAAAAGATTATTGATCGTAAGGAAAAGGTTAATTTCTTTGCTCATAAAGGTGGTAAGATGAGAAAATTAGCACAGAAGATGAAAGAAGAGACTGAAGAATTGGTTGATAATATGGTTGATGTGCGTCGTGAAGATAAAACAATTAGAAGTTTTGAAATTCCTTGGCAGGATGATTTAAGTGGTGAAATTGTGCACTTAGATAAAGTGCGCGTGATTCAAAAACATGAGCCTGTATTTCATCAAATTAATAAAGGCTTAACTCGCCGCACTCGTTTGTTAATAACTGGCCCTAATGGCATCGGCAAAAGCACTCTATTACGTGCTCTAGTGTCTGGCACTCAAGAGGGAATTAGTATTGAGCCTAAAGTTAAAGTTGGTTATTATAGCCAGGATTTTTCTAACATTGATTTTACTAAGACTGCTTATAAAGTTTTGGAAGCTGACCTAAGAGATGGTTTGGGCGAGCAGGAATTACGTTCCATTGCTTCAGGCTTTTTGTTAACCGGTGAAGTTTTAGCCTTACCAGTAGCCGCTCTATCGGAGGGGCAAAAGGGCTTACTCGCTTTTGCTCGTTTAGCTTTAATGAAACCAGGTTTATTAATTTTAGATGAGCCCACTAACCATATAAACTTTCGTCATCTGCCAGTTATTGCTGAAGCCTTAAATAATTATGAAGGTGCTATTATTGTGGTTAGCCATATGCCGGAATTTGTTGGACAGGTGAAGATTGATGAAGAGCTTGATTTAGGTAAATTAGCTAATAAATAAAATTATTTGCTTATGAAAACAGTCGTTGTCGCCTCTTTAAATCCGGTAAAAATTGAAGCTGCCCGTCTTTCTTTTGAGAGAGTATTTCCGGAACAAGTCTTTAATTTTATTGGTGTGGCTGCTCAATCAGGTGTAGCTGACCAACCCTTATCGGATAAAGAGACAAGAATGGGAGTAAATAATCGTTTGCACTCAGCTCAGTTGTTAAGTCCAGAGGCTGATTATTATATTGCTTTTGAGGGCGGGGTTGAAGATAAGGAGGATGGTTTAGAGATTTTTGCCTGGATTTCTATAATAGATAGTAGTGGCAAAAGAGGTAAGGCCAGAAGTGCTAGCTTTATTTTGCCTAATAAAATCAGAGAATTAGTCATAGATCAGGGCTTAGAGATGGGTGATGCTAATGACATCCTTTTTAATCTTAAAAATTCTAAACAAAAAGCTGGCGGTATTGCTAGCTTGAGCAAAGGCTTAATTGCTCGTACCGACTATTACGTTCATACTGGCATTTTAGCACTTGTGCCTTTTATGCACTCAGACTTATATTAATATAATTTATATTTTATCTTAGCCAGCTTCAGCTGGCTTTTATTTTTTTATTTTTTAAAAAATGATATGATAAGCGAGTAATTTCTAAATTTATGATTATTTCCATTTTATCTTTTTTTATTCTAGTGATATTAGGACATTATTTTGCTTGGTATTTATCTCTGGCAGCTTGTCCGCGCCTAAAGATGAAAAAATACTGGTTGTTAGCTATATATATTAGCATTACTGTTATTTTCTTAGGCAGTTTTGCTTATTTGCATCAAAGTATTAGCCCAATTTTTGCTTATATCTATGTTACTAGTGCCGTTCTATTTGGCTTATTGTCGCAATTAATGCTTTTGGGAACCTTTTATTATTTATTAATAACTATAAGTAAGTCACTGTCTTCACTCAAAGTTTTTTTAGAAAAATATCAGTCTAGATTTGCCCAAGCTTTAATTGTTCTTGCCCTGTGTTTATTTGTTTTAGGAACCTATAATGCTTTTTTCCCTCATGTTAAAAATATTAATTTAGATAATTGGCCGGAAGAATTAAAGGGCAAGAGTGTTGTGCATTTATCTGATTTACACTTAGGCGCAATTTATCGACCAGCTTATTTAAATCGTATTGTGAACCAGGTGAATGCTTTGAATGCGGACCTAATTATTATTAGTGGCGATTTATTTGATGGTAGTGATGAATTTTTGCCAGAATTTATTGAACCTTTGTCTAATTTTTCCGCTCCTACTATTTTTGTGCCTGGTAATCACGATACTTATGTAACTAATAATGAAGTTGAACGTACGGTATTGACGGCTGGTTTAATTAACTTAGTTGATAGCGCTCTTATAGTGGATGGTATTAAAGTTATTGGTTTTAATTATTCTGGCAGGGCAGATAGTGAACAAAGGCGGGTGATTGATAATTTAGAAGAAGGGACTGGCTTGGCTGAAATTGTGGTAAATCACGTGCCGGTTGATCAAGCTGAAGCTAAGGCCTTGGGAGCTGATTTGATGTTATCGGGGCACACTCATCGAGGGCAAATTTTTCCGTTTTCTATTGTGATTAATTTACTTTACGGACGCTTTGCTTATGGCTTGGAAGATTATGAGGGTATGAGCGTTTATACGAGCGCTGGTACTGGTACTTGGGGGCCGCCACTACGCACTCTTTTCCCAGGTGAGATAATAAAATTTAATTTACGTTAAAAAAAGGCCGCTTATATAAATAAATAAGCGGCTTTGTGTTTTAGCTATTTAGCATCAGGAAAGCTGATGCCAATTGTTACTAAGTTGTTTTCATATTTGACGTATGGCTTACCACCATGAGCTTCTGCAGTTAGGCGAATTGTCTTGGTGCCTAAGCCGTTACCACGCTCTTTGGTGCTAAACTGACTTTTGAACATTTTGTTCAAATTTTCAGGCGAGATAGTGCCTGGATTGGTTACGGCAAATGATATCATCTCATTTGGCTCTCTGCCAAAAATGATGGTGATTTCTTTTTTTTGGCCATTAGCTTCTAAGGCTTCAATAGCGTTAAGAATCATGTTCTCAATTGCCGTCTCTAGTAATTCACGATCAGCTTTAATGACGTGGCCATGACCACCCATTAACTGTCGGGATAATTTTATACCCTTTTTTTCTGTGGTCGTGTGGAATTTTTCGATGCAGCTTTGGGTGAATTGAAGCATGTCAATTTGCTCGAGATTAGTTTTTGCTAAGCCTTGTTCGAGCTTAGCTATAATCAAGAGTTTGTTGATTTTTTTCACCATGGAATTACTACCATTAAATACCACTTCAATGTGGTTTTTAATATCAGTAATAATTTTTTGGTTTTCAGCTTCGCTTGCACTGAAGTCGATGTCTTCTAGATTCTCAGCTATTAATTGGCTAAAGCCAAAAATGGAGTTAATTGGTGTCTTTAAGTCATGAACAGTCTGCGCGGTGGCATCAGCTAGTCTTTTCTCTAAAATTGTCTTGATTCCATTTTTGCCGTCTAATTGATGGGCGGTGATAAGATAGGATTCATTATTTGGTATTTTATGACTTACCATCTCCATTAATTCGCCATTAATATAACGGTGATTAATATTTTTTGTGTCCGGTGGCCATAATATCTCGGCGTCATTGTTTTGACGCAGTAATTCTGGTCCACTCATGCCGATGAGATCTTTTTTTAGCACCTCAGTGGCGCTATTGTTCATCCAAGTAATTAGACCGTCTTTATCGAGAATAAGCGCTCCTTCGGGAGCCTCTTGATATAGGTCTTGTAGAAAGGCAATGTTTTCTTCCATGATAATGTATATTTTGGTTTATTTTTGTTGTTAATTTACGAAATTATTCAATAATAGTATCATATTTTATTTTATTTGTCAATCTAGACTTAGATTTAATTTAATAAGTTAGTTTGACAGCTTGTATTTGCTTTGTTACTATATATGCGACTAAGTCGCAATATATGAATAGCCGTGAATTAAAACAATTATTTAGCCTGCTAAGTAAACAGGGAATTCGCCTCTCGTTAAGTCGCCGGGCAGTTTTGACCGTCTTAGCTAAGGCCAGGAGACCTTTATCAGCAGCGGATATTTTAAAAGCAAAAATTATAATTCAGGAAAATGTAAATCGGGCGACTGTTTATCGCGCCCTCTCCTTTTTGGAAACTACGGGCATAGTTGAGCTTTTATATTTAGCTGGAGATGAGCGCCTCTATCATCTCAATTTAAATCACCATCACCATTTAATTTGTACTAGTTGTCAAAAGATTGAGGCAGTTCATATTTGTAATCAGCTGTCTGTTCAGGAGAATGAGATACAAGCTAGCACGGGCTTTAAAGTTCAAAGGCATATTTTAGAATTCTATGGTCTTTGTCGTGATTGTTTAGAGAAAAATAAAATTTAAAAAATATTATTATGAAACAAAGAAATATCATTATTGTTGTTATGGCACTGTTAGTAGTTTCTTTAATTACTTGGGGCCTTGTTGGCGGCTATAGTAATAGGGGCGGTGATGAGGCTAATAACTTAGGTGATAATATCGGGGGGACGGACAAGATTGTTGTAGTCACTAGTCTTTTTCCTTGGTATGATTTGGCTCGCCAAATTGGTGGTGATTATGTTGAGGTTAGCTTATTGCTACCACCAGGAGTAGAAGCTCATGCTTTTGAGCCAACGCCTAGCGATATGATAAATATTAGTCAGGCTGGCTTATTTATTTACACTGGTGATTATTTAGAACCATGGGCTAAAGATTTAATTATTAGTTTAGGTAAAAATGCACCTGAAAGTATTGCCTTAGGCGATGGCTTAGCTCAAATTATTATGCAGGAAGACGCTGACCACGAAGACGCTGACCACGAAGAGCATACAAATACAGGTTTAGACCCTCATATTTGGACAGACCCAGCAATTTATGCGCAGTTAGCTGGACCTTTAGCGACTGAATTGGTTAAAATAGATCCTGATCATGCTGATTATTATAATGCTCGCTTAGATAATTATCGCCAGAGTTTAGTGACTTTAGATAGTGATTTTTACCAAGCCTTAAGTACTTGTCAGCAAACTGAGTTTATTTATGCTGGCCATTATGCTTTTGGCTATTTAGCTAAGCGCTATGATTTAAAGTATGAAGCTGCTCAGGGTTTTTCGCCAGATGCAGAGAGTAATCCTCAGCGCTTAAAGACTTTGACCGATTTGTTAAAAAAATATCAAGCTGATTATATTTTTGCAGAAGAATTAGATAGTCCCCAATTAGCTGAAGCTTTAGCTCAGGAGGTGGGAGTTGATATTCTTTTACTAAACTCAGCTCATAATGTTTCTAAAGAGGATATGCGCGCCGGCATAACCTATGAAGAGATAATGCGTACTAATTTAGGGCAATTAAAACTTGGACTCAAATGTCAGTAATTTTAAAAGTTGAACAAGTAAATATTGATTATAATCGTATACCCGCTTTAAAAGAGGTGTCTTTTCAGGTGGAGTCTGGTGATTATATTGGTTTGGCTGGACCAAATGGGGCGGGCAAGAGTACTTTAGTGAAGGCTATTTTAGGGCTTGAACCCTTAGGTGCTGGTAGTATTGAATTATTTGGTGAACAATTAGCTAGTTTTTCTCAGTGGGAGAAAATTGCCTATCTGCCCCAGAAACATCAGTATAATCAACTCTTTCCGGCTAGTGTCTCCGAAGTAGTTTTAAGCGGTTTGGCCGGTCTGCCACGCAAAGCTAAGCAGGGAGCAGAGATAAGGATAAGAGAAATACTAACCGAGTTAGAAATTGCCAGTGAAGAGTATAAACTATTTAGTCGCTTATCTGGCGGACAACAACAGCGAGTATTATTAGCTCGAGCTTTAATTCGACGTCCAGAATTATTAATTCTAGATGAGCCGACAACTGCGCTTGACCCACAGGTGCGTGAAAAGTTTTTTAGTATTTTAAGTAAAATAAATAAGGAAAAGAAAACGACTATTATTATGGTTACCCATGATACGGCTGATATTGGCCGCTATGCTGAGTCCTTACTTTACTTGGATAGAAGCTTAGTATTTTTTGGCTTATTTTCTGATTTTTGTGATTCGAAAAAAATGCAGGATTACTTTGGTGATTTTTCCCAGCATTTAATTTGTCATCAACACGATCATTAATTTTATGGAATTACTTAATTTTTTTCAATATGATTTTCTTTTACGGGCTTTAATTGCTGGCTCTTTACTAGCTGTTTTAGCTGGTGTGTTGGGAGTTTTTTTAGTCCTACGTAAGTTATCTTTAATTGGTGATGGCTTAGCGCATGTTAGCTTTGGTGCTGTGGCTCTGGGTTTATTACTAGGTATTTATCCTTTTTATATATCAGTGCCAATAACAGCCCTGGCGGCTTTTTTAATTTTTCGTTTAGGTGAAAAGGCAAAATTTTATGGTGACGCTGCCATTGGCATCGTTTCCGCTGTTGGTATTGCTGGCGGTGTTATTATTGCTAGCCTTGCTCAGGGCTTCAACGTTGATCTTTTTAGCTATTTATTTGGTAGTCTGTTGGCAATTAGTTGGTCTGAATTATATTTTCTATTAGCTTTAACTGTAGTGAGTCTTATTTTTATTATTTATTATTATCGCCCCCTATTTGCGCTTGCCTTTGATGAAACAGCGGCTAAAGCTTTAGGGGTCAAGGTTAAGTTCTTAAATACCATTTTATTACTGCTAACGGCTTTAACTGTGGCAGCAGCTGTTAAAGCGGTCGGGGTGATGTTAGTTTCAGCCCTGTTAATTTTACCAGCGGCTACTGCCTTGCAGTTAGCCAAGAATTTTAAAGCTACTTTATTAATGGCGGCTGGTTTTGCAGTTCTATCAGTTATTTTTGGTTTAGCCGCTTCTTTAACATATAATCTGCCAGCAGGAGCTAGTATTGTGATGGCCTCTTTTTTCTTGTTTATTTTTAGTTATCTAATTTCTTATTTACGTAAATAAAAAAGCCCCTAATTTTGTGTATATTAGGAGCTTGCGAGTTAGGCTTTTACCGGGGGTTTGCAGATTTTAATTGCTTTCTCGATTTCAATTTCTTTACGTCGAAAGTTTGCCTGCTCGGAATTAGCCTTTATTTTTTCTTTTATGGCTTTCCATTTTTCTTCAAATTGAAGGGCTAGCTCTGGGTTAGCACATTCTTTAATTTTTTCCACCCCTTCGACAAGGTAGTCGAGGGCTTGATGACATTTTTGTTGGTTAGTGTCTTCGCCAATCAGATAATTGTCAATCAAATTAAATAATTGATCAACGGCTTCAGTTCTTTTGCTCATGCTTTCTTTTTTTAGAGTTAAAACTATTTTGTTTATTTTAATTTTGTGCTAGATCTGGGAACATGATCCTTTCAATATTTAGTTCAATCAAATGTTTTTGATCGGCAAAATATTTTTCATCAGAAAGGTCTTTGATTTTATCGGCAATATCAATCCAGTAGCTTTGAAAATTACTAGCTAGGAGAGGGTCTTTAATTCTTTCTACTCTTTCAGATAGTGCTTCTAATACTAAATGAGCAGCTTCTTCACTCGGTTCATTTTCTATTCTGGCTTTTAGTACTTCGAATAGAAAACGTAATCTTTCGGATTTGTTGGCCATAGTTTAAAGGTTTTTGAATGTTAATGAAACTAATTTATCTTCCTATTTAAATACAAATATTATATATTGTCAAGAGGGGTCTAGGGGTATTGACCTAAACAAATTTTTGTACATCTAAATTAAAAATTATGATTAAAATAACTCTCATCGCAGTTGGAACCTTGAAAAATAAGGCTTTACAAAGTTTGGCTGACGATTATATTAAACGCTTACGACCCTATGCTTCTTTTGAGCTGATTGAAACTAAGGCTAGTTCTTTTGCTAAGGGCGATAGGGATAAGGCTAAAAAGCTAGATAAAGATAGCTTAGAAAAGGTTTTGCACAGATTTCCGAAGGACTCTATTTACTTGTTAGCAGAGCAGGGACGTTTATATGATTCTATTGCTTGGGCCGATTTTATGGACTCACATGATGGCTCGGATCTTGTTTTAGTATTGGCGGGCGCTTTAGGTTGGGATAAAGAGTTGTTAGTCAGATATCCTCGCCTGTCATTATCCAGCTTAACTTTTCCACACGAGTTGGCACGAGTAGTTTTATTAGAACAAGTTTATCGGGGCTTATTGATAAAAATGAATAAGGAATATCATTATTAAATATTTTTTGTTATAATTTAGTATATGCCTCCTAAGAAAAAGACTGAATTATTTTTTAGTAAAGAGCAGCGCCAGCTAATTTGGACAATGTTAGTATTGTTAATAATTGCAGGTGCTCTTTTATTTATATTCTCTTGGCAGTTAACACGTTTAAAATATTTACCAGACTTAGTGAAGGAGCAGACTCTGTCTTATTTATTCCAAGGAGAGCTTTTAGCCGAACAAAATTTAGCTACTCTGCCGGCTAGTGATAGCTTTGATGAACTTTCTTTTTTAGCTTCTCCTAACGGACGTCGCTTCGCTTATATCTTAAATAATAATGAAAGTCAGCAATTAGTTTTAGATGAAAAGGCGGATCCAATTTTTTCCAGTATTACTTTTATGACCTTCTCCCCTGATAGTAACAACTTTGCCTATCTTGCTAAAAGGGATAATAGGGAGGTGGCGGTTATAAATGGTCAGGTGGGCAGGGAATATGATTGGATATTTAGTCCTCATTTATTTAGTCTTGATAGTCAATATTTTATTTATAAAGCCCGACGAGATGGAAAAGAGTTTATGGTAGTTAATGAAAATGAAAGCCGAGCTTATGATCGGATTTATGACATCATGCTGAGCCCTGTCCTAGGCGTGGATATTCGTCATTTTATTTATAAAGCACAAAGGGATGGAAAAGAGTTTATAGTAGTTAATGAAAATGAAAGTCGGGCCTATGACAGTATCTATGATTTAATGCTTAGTCCGGATAATAGCTCGCTTTTCTTTTTTGCTCGTGAGGGGGAACATTTATGGCGCGGAGAAATTCCTTTAACAGAAATTGATTAAGCTAATTTAAAAGCCTTTCAAAAGAAAGGCTTTATGTTTTTAAATTTGCACTTGGACAATGAGGTCTCGGAGGATCGTTAAGATCTTCACTAAGATTTCACTGGCAAGAGCAGCGGCTTCTTCAGGCATGGCCCAACGCAGTACGAGTATTAGTACTAGGAAGCCAATAATTGAACTTAATTCTTTCATATATTTGAAGATTAAGTTTATAAATTTGGGAATCCGAGTGACTAGCTCGTATCTGCCGCTTAGCTTGGTGCAAGCGACCCCCATTCTCTTAGGACAAGCAATTATCCGCAAAGAATGGGAGTTGTTGAAGCGGCCGATTTTAGCCTTTTTAATGAACTTATTACCCTAGTAATACGGATGAGGTCTGTATTTGTTACAGTAATTTATTGATATGATTAAAATAACCTTAATATATAGCCCAATTTTAGCTAAAAAGCTAAGTGAACTCTCTAGTGAGAGCAAAGCCAGTATTTTGAGTAGGTTTTTTAAGACGGGGCCAGGAGAATATGGTGCGGGGGATAAGTTTTTAGGTATTAGTATGCCCAGCCTTCATTTACTAGTTAAAGCTAGCTCTGAGCTTAGCGACAAGGCGCTAGAAGAGCTCTTAAAGAGTCCTTACCACGAAATCCGGATGTTAGGAGCTTTGTTTATGGCTAAGCGTTACCAGCAAGCAAAAAGCAAAAAAGAACAGAGCGCCGCAGTGAACTATTATTTGGCTCATTATGGAGCTTTAAATAACTGGGATTTAGTTGATGTGACGGTGTCTAAAGTTTGGGGCGCTTATTTAATTAATCACCCTAAAAAAAGGAATAAGCTCTACATTTGGGCTCGCTCTAAAAATATGTGGCAGCGGCGAATGGCCATGGTCGCCTGTGCTGCCTTAATTAGAGCTAATGATTTAAGCGATGCTTTAGCTTTGAGTAAGTTGCTGTTAAGCGATAAAGAAGATTTGATGCATAAGGCTGTGGGTTGGATGCTAAGGGAGATTGGAAAAAAGGATAAAGTTGCGTTGGTAAAATTTATTAATGACTATGGCTTTAAAATGCCACGCACTACTTTGCGTTATGCAATTGAACATTTTTCTAAAGTAGGGCGAAAAAAATTTTTGCAAATTAAGTATCAGGGCTAAGGCTTGGCAGCTAAATTTTATTAGAACAAGTAATTTTTATTTGTCAAGTAAATTTTTTAGCTCTAAGCCTTGTGTTTATTGGCATTAAATTAATAGTGTGTTATAATATCCTTATAAACAGGGAAGGATATTTTCAAGCGCTTGTTTATTCCAATAAATAAAGGCTTTAATTCATTTTTTATCTTGTTTATAAATATTTATTATTTTTTAAATATTTTTTTAATCGGTTTATTTATTACCTTGGCTAGCCTTCGTGCTTAAGCCTTCGTAATAAAGGCCCCATGTAAAACGTATGCCAAAAATGACTAAGGCGCAGATCGTCGCCACTTTAGCTGAAGCTACAGGCTTAAGCAAAAAGGATGTTGCTGGTTTCTTCGAAACCTTCTCTGACTTAGCTTATAAAGAAGTTAAGAAGAATGGAGAATGCTTAGTTCCTGGTTTCGGTAAATTAGTGAAGGCAAAAAGAAAGGCTCGTGATGGCCGCAATCCTGCTACAGGTGAGACCATCAAGATCCCTGCTAAAACTGTAGTTAAATTCCGCTTAGCTAAAGCGGTAAAAGACGCAGTTTTGTAATAAGAATTTTTTTCTTCTCGATATCAAAAAAGCAGCTACGGAATCAGCTGCTTTTTTATATCTAAAAAATATATTTATAAATTACCAATATTGTCCCAGACCGTGTTCCATTAATTTATTCTTAAGTTTAGTGTTGCGATGCAAGTAAAGGACTAGAGAGCTCAATTCAATCTGATAGCGATTCTTAATCACCTTAAACTTTAGACCAGTGTCAGCTTTAAAAGCACGACGAATCGTCTTGTCAGTCACTCCGCCAAGTTTAGCCGCTTCTGCTACTGAGAGCCAAATTGGGTGTTTGGGGCTGTTAATTTTAAAATGAGAGAGCATAAACTTATGTTTTTAAGTCTAGTATATATTGGACTAAAATTTTAATCTGGCTTGATAGTAGCAGATAAAAGGTTTTAGGTCAAGGGAGTGGCCGTTTGTTAAAAATACTGAAGAAAGCAAGAAAATAAATGATGCTCGCGTATTAAATAGACAGACCTAATACTTTAGCTTAATTGTCTTATCAGCTTGCTTTTTTAGGCTTTTATGTTAAAATAGAGGAGTAAAATTTGACTTTAATAAGAGGGTTTATTTCCCTTATTTTTTATTACAAACATGGCCGCAAATTTGGCGAAAAAATTTAAAGAGAAACAATTATTACAACAGCTAAAGAGTCACGATAAAGAAGCTTTTATCAAAGTCTACGATCAATATGTGCAAGACGTCTACCGTTTTGTCTATTTTAAAGTTGGTAAGGAGGCTGAGGCTCAAGACTTAACTTCAATGGTTTTCCTTAAAGCTTGGAACTATATTCAGACCAACTCTTTGACTGATAGTAAAACTTTAAGAGCCTTAGTCTATAAGATTGCTCGCACTTCTATTATTGATCACTATCGTGAGAGCAGTAATAAATTAGAATTATCTTTAGATGATGAAAATCATCCTCTTGAGATTATTGATGATAAGCAGAGTCTTGATGAAAAAGTTGATCAGAAGGCCGACTTAAAATTGATTCATAAACAACTACCTCTACTTAAAGAGGAATATCGTGAAGTAATTGTCTTACGTTTCATTGACGACTTAGCTTTAGAGGAAATTGCGGAAGTGACAGGTAAAAGTCGTGGCAATATCCGTGTTATTTTGCACCGAGCGGTGGCCGCTTTAAAGGAGATGGTGGAAGCAGAAATGAAAGATAAAAAATAAATTATTTAATTAGATAAATAAAAAAACAAGCACCCAAAAAGGGCGCTTGTTTTAAATATATATAGCTTCGGAGTTTGCGCGATCTTGACACTAATATTTTATCACAAGGGAACAATTAGTCACGTAGTCACGCAGACTGACTAGCCCGGATGGACCCCGAAGCAGTGATTGTCAAGAATGCGCTTACATCCTCGCCGGGCCCACCCTGAAGACATTGTAGCAGGGAGGCCTAAATTCCAGATAACATAATTAGGGCTATTGGTACATTAATGTTTTAGGCTTTAAATAAGGTAAAAAGGTAAGATATCTATACTTAAGTCTAGATATTTCTAGACTTAAGTCGCTTGTTGATAAGATTGAGTAATAAAGACGGGCTTTTTCTGAGCGCTTAACTGTAACGTTTTGCTCACTTTTACGTATATTAGAGCGTATGACTGAAAATAATTTACTTAAAAAATTGAAGAGCCTAAAGAGCATTAAACCCGAAGATTCTTGGTTAAAGAGTAATCGGGAAATTTTGCTTGCTCAAATTGCTAACTCCAGTAATAAGGAATTATCTCCTTGGACTCGTTTAGTAATTGATGCTCGTAGTTTTCTTGCCATTGCATCAAAGCCGGCTATATCTTTTGCTTCACTCCTATTAGTCTTAGTTGGTGCCAGTGCCTATGGCCACTTAGCTTTTAGTAAGACTAAGCCAAATGACTCTTTATATATTGCTCGTATTATTTCAGAAAAGGCAAAATTAAGCACCGTCTTTGATACTGAAGAAAGAGAGAAAATGGAAGTTCGTTTCGCCACTAATCATGCCGAAGATATTACTGAAGTTTTAGCTACTCAAGTGCTTGATGAAAATAATCAAGATCAGTTAGCTAAGTTTAATGATAGCTTTAATAAAGAAATTAAAACTGTGCGGACTCGCATCGTAGCTTTAAACAAGAAGGTTGAGCCGGTAGCTGAAAACTTATCTGTAGTCACAATCTCTGATGATGAGAACACTTTAATGACTGCAACTAGCGAGAAGGATGACTCCGGTGTACAACTAGCGGTTAATGATGAGCTTGAAATTGATGCAGTCACTGTTGCCACTAAGACTCCTGCAATTGTTGTTGATTTGGAATCTCAAGTTGAACTAGATTCTGTTAACGCCATTAAAGGAGCTGAAGAAGTATTAAATGAAGTGCAAAGTTTATTTGATAATAAAGAATACGATAGCGCTTTAAACAAGTTAAAAGAAGTCAAAGAGTTGATGAAATAATTTATTAACTCCTGTCGCCAGTATCTATTAGTTTATCTCTGTGGGTCGGTGCCTTGTTAGAAGATCAGTTTACTGTTTTCTTCCGATATGGATCGTAACCGAGATAAATTAATAAATCCTGGTGAATCCGACGGCTGTGGATTTATCTACTACCGCCGGCCAGCCTGGGTTGAAAAGCCAGTCTGATCAAGGTCGAATCCCGTAAGGGAAGACTTGCTCATTATAAATCTAGAATGTTTTTTCAGACCGATTATCCTTAATCTTAAAGATTAAGCTTCAATGTTTCTACATTAAGTTTGTATCCATTAAGATGACTCATTTCCCGTAGATTGATTAAGCTTTTCTCCAGCCTCGGCTAAACAAGCTTTATGGTTGGCAGAACTTAATTGATTTGTCTCTCCAGAAAGCCTGCTTCAACCGATGTGTTGGTGGAGCGGGATTCCGATCAATCTATAAAATAATGATGTCGTTTAAATAAATACACCTCTTATATATAGGAATAGAAAAAGATTTTTCAATAAGGATTTGGAAAACCGACATGAAAATTCAAATCTCATCATTTATTGATTTGTTCGCACTAATATTTTGTGGACAATCATGAATGATTTAATTATTACTTATGAAAAAATTACGCAAATTTCTAACCCTCAGCGTAATGGTAATGTCAATCGCTGTTATGAGCGGTTTCGCTTCTTTGAGCCCTGCTAACGCATCTGCTCAAGCTGGTGATTTGATTAAAATGGATGGTTTATCCTCCGTTTATTACCTTGGTGCTGATGGTAAAAGATACGTTTTCCCTAGTGAATCCGTATACTTCTCATGGTACAGTGATTTTAGCGGCGTGGTAACAATCCCTGCAGCTGAATTACAGACCTATCCTTTAGGTGCTAACGTTACAATGAGACCTGGTACTAAACTTGTAAAGATTACTACCGATCCTTCCGTATATGCTGTCTCTGCTGACGGTACCTTACGTAAGATTCAGAGTGAAGCTGACGCAATCGCTTTATATGGCTCATCTTGGGCTTCTATGGTTGTTGACGTAGCTGACTCTTTCTTTACTAACTATACTATTGGTACTCCTTTACCAACTGGTTCTTATCCAGCAGGTACTTTGTTAAAGAACGCTAACAATGCTAGCGTTTATTACTTTGATGGTACTAACTATCGTATGGTTGCAAGCGAAGCTGCTTTTATGGCTAATCGCTTCATGTATGGTAACATCGTTACCACTACTATGACTTTAACTGCTTCAGGTTCTGCTATCAATGGTATGGAGGATTTCTCTAAACCATCCGGCTCTACTGGTGGTACAGTTATTACAGGTTCTGGTTTGACTGTTGCTTTAAGTTCTGCAACTCCAGTTGCTACAACTTTAATCAATGGACAATCCATTGCTCCTTTAGCTTCTTTCAACTTTACCGCTGCTAATGACGGCGCTATTGTTATCAATACATTAAAATTAAAGAGAACTGGTATTTCTTCCGATTCTTCTTTAAGCAATGTGTATTTATATGAAGGTAATACTAAACTTACTGATAATGCATCTTTAAGTTCAGGTACTGTTACTTTCAGTAGCTCTAATGGTATTATTACCGTTCCAGCTGGTATGACTAAGACCATCACTGTTAAGGCTGATGTGACTGGTTCTACTGGTAATATTGGCATGTCCATCGAGGCTGCTGCTAGCGTTGTTACAACTGCTGGCGCTGTTTCTGGATCTTTCCCAATGGCTGGTAATTTAATGTCCATGACAACTGCTACTGATTTAGCAAAGGTTGATGTTCAAACTCCAAGTTTTGCTGGCGCTAATATTAATGCTGGTACTATGAATGCTACTTTGTGGTCTTCCCAGTTCCAGGTTACTAATAAGGCTGTTGACTTGAAATATGTTAGCTTCAAGCAGGTTGGTTCAATCCCTATGGATGCAATTGAGAACCTAAGCTTGTACGTTAATGGCGTTCAAGTTGGATCTTCTGTTGCTATTTCTTCTGATAATCGCGTTACTTTTGACTTTAGCAATTCCCCTGTGCTTTTAGCTACAGGTGCCGCTACTGTTGAATTACGTGGTGATATCGTTAAGGGCTCAAGCCGTACTTTCAGTTTCTCACTTCAGACCGCTTCTGATGTTGTTGTAACTGATACTAACTACAATGTTAATGTAGCTATAACTGGTGCTGGTCTTAACGCTTCATCTTCTTCAACTGTTAGTCCTGGTAGCATGTCTATCTCTTCTGACTCAACTTTCGTTTCAACTGAAGTTTTGAAGAATGCCTCTAATGTTACTTTCGCTAAGTACACAATGAAGGCCTTTGGTGAAAATGTTAAGGTTAATAGCTTACGTGTTACTCCAACTTTCACTAATGCTTCTTCAACTGAAGGTATTAATGACTTAGCTTTGTATGTAAACGGAGCTCAGGTTGGTTCTTCTCAGGCTTGGAACGTTGGTGAGGGTGCTAAGGACTTCGGTACTAGCAACTTATTCACCGTTGAAGCTGGTAAGACTGTGACTGTAGAAATCCGCGGTACTTTAGATTTAGTATCTACGGGCAGCGTTAGTGCGGATGATGTCCAGACTGACTTATGGGTTATGGCTAATAAATTAGAAGGTGCTTCTTCATATACAACTTCACCTGGATCTTCTACTCAATATGTTGGTAAAAAATTAGCAATCGTAGTTGGCAACTTGACTGTATCTCCAGACACTGGTTTACAGAATCAATATGTGGCTAAGAATACTAATAACGTTAAGGTTGGTTCTTATATCTTAAAGGCTGGTTCTTCTGAAGGTGTTCGCGTAACTAACTTACGTGTTGATGTTTCTGGAACAGCTACAACCACTGAATTAAACAAATTGGCTAATTTGTATGTCAGTGGTAATACTACTCCAGTTTTACCTCAGTTACAGAATAATTTTCCAGTTAACTTTACTTTAGCTGCTAATGAGACTAAGACCATTGATGTTTATATGGACTTAGGTGATTTAACTGCTAATGCTACTATTGCTACTGGCTTAGTTGTTACTGGCGTATCTACTCCTTCTAACACTTCTGTTAGCGAGACTGCCGCTGGTCAAACTATGACTGTTAAGACTGGTACACTTGCTGTCCCAACTTTAGTTAACAATGCTCCTGTAGCCTCGTTAGTAACTGGTGGTTCTTCTAATCAATTGTTTGCCACTTACAAGTTTGTAGCTACAAACAGTAATGTTAAACTTGATCAGCTTAAGTTTGAGGTAACTAAGACAGCCACAACCTCTCCTAATGCCACTGCTATTCAAACATTAAGTGTTAATGGCATGTCAGCTCCAGTTGTTAAGGTTGGCTCTGATTATGTAGTTGACTTAAATGGTTTGAATATCACCGTTCCAGCTGGAACTCAAGGTTTGAATGTAGAGGTAAAAGCTACTTTCAACAATGTAACTTCAGCTAACCAAGGTGGTGCTCTTACTCATAATGATGTCAGAATTGTTTTGACTGATTATAAGTATATTGTTGGAAATACAACTACAACTGATTCTGGTTCCATTGCTTCAAACACTATGGTGTTAGTGGCTGGTGCTCCAGTTGTAACTGATGCAACCCCTACCAATCTATCTAAGACTTTGGTAGCTGGTGGCAACAATGAAGTAATGCGCTTTAGTGTTACTGCTCAAAATAGTAATATTAATTTGAGCAATGTTGCAGTAAATGCTTTCGCTAGTTATGGTTTAACTAACCCTGATGTTTACATTTATGATGTCGACAACATGACAACTGCGTTGAATGCTACTGGCACTACTTATGCTACTTCAACAGTAACTTCAATTCCATTCGATTATGAATACACTATTAATGCTGGTACAACTAAGACCTTCGTGGTTAAGGTTGATAATACTGGTACTACTGTAGTGGGTGATTATTTCAGAATGGATCTCACAAATGGTACTGATGCTTTAGCAACAGGTACCGCTTGGCAATGGAATGACGGTACAGATACTGCTTATATGAATGCTTATCTCGTTAAGACATTACCAATCACAGGTGTTACTTTCACTAAATAAGCTTAACTCTTAAGTTTAAACAGTGAATGCAAAAAAGAGCCCCGTATTTACGGGGCTCTTTTGTATTATCCGGATATGTAGATTATAAATAGTTTTCTTTGTTAGTTTGTTCTATATTTGCTATAATTTAAAGTAATAAAAGCTTTAAACTTTATTTGAAAAATAATATTAAATTTATGAGGAAAACTTTTCTATTGTCTCTAGCTATTGCCGCTAGTGCTGTCTTTATCTTTTTTAATCCGGTTCAAGCCGCTGTTCCTACTTTATCTTTATCTAGTTTAGATAGCGATAACGTGCAAGTGACGGTTAATGGTGATGCTGATGCTCCTATCTTTTTGTTTTTTTATAAAACTGATGGAACTACCCTTATGAGTCGGATTGGCACTACTAATGCTAGTGGTTATTACTCTGGTTCAATTAGCAGCTCTAACCTTGCTATTAGCCCTGAAAGTATTGTTCATGTCATAGTTAATAATCAGAACTCAGCTCAAAAGACTTGGCCAATTGGTAATAGCAATGGTACGAGTGGTGGGGCCCTTTCTTTGAGCCAGACTGGCGTAGTTATGAAAGTCGCTAATAGCTTAAATCTTAGTGTCTATAACGCTGGCACGCAGTCTTTATATTTATTAAATAATTCTAATCCTCAGATTGTTAATGTAAATATTAATAGTAATAGTCAAGTTAATTTAGTGGCTAATACCTATGGCCAAACTGTCGTGACTGTTTGTGCTTTAGGTACAACTTCTAATTGTGCCAGTGTTTATGTAACTGTTCAAAATGCTAGCGCTCAGGCTCTAACTTTTAGTCAGAGCACTTTAACTATTGCATATGGACAGAGCAGTACGGTTTCTATTCTTAATGGCTCTGGCGCTTATACCATTGTTAATAATTCTAATCCTAGTGTTATTCAATCTTCTTTAAGTGCTAGTACTATTACTTTAACGGCTAATAATAATGCTGGTAGCGCCTCTTTAACTGTTTGTTCCGCTGATATGAGCGCTTGTGGAATAATTAATGCTAGTGCTGGCACTAGTAATTCAGCTTCTTTAAGTTTTAGTCAGAGCAGCCCCACAGTCTATATTGGACAATCACAAAATATTACTATTTCTGGTGGTAGTAATTATAATATTTCTTCAAATTCAAATTCTAATATTTTAAATGCTAGTATTAGCGGCAGTAGTTTAGTTTTAAACGGCAATCAGGCGGGGTCATCAACTATTACCGTCTGTGCTTCTAATGGTAATTGCGCTTCTTTAACGGCTACAGTGAGCCTGGCTACGGCTGGTGGAGCTTTAACTTTAAGCCAGACTAGCTTATGGTTGCAAATTGGTCAGGCAGTTAGTGTAGTTATATCTGGTGGCTCCACTCCTTATAGTTTAGGGGTAAATAGTGGTATCTTTTCTTCTAGTTTAAATAATAATATCTTGACTTTGACTGGTGTTGCTGCTGGCTCGGGCACACTTGATGTTTGTTCTGCTGGTGGAGCTTGTGTAAGCTTATCGGTTTTAGTTAATGGAGTAGCCACTAATACTCAATTGACTTTTAGTAATAATAACTTATCTTTAACTCCAGCTGCGCAAACATCAGTTTCCTTATTCGGCAATGGTGGTTATTATGTTTCTAATAGTACTAATCAAAATGTGGCTACGGTTACTGTGACTGATAGTACGGCTGCCGTTAAGGCAATTAGCGCTGGTAGTGCTAATGCCACTATTTGTCAGACTGGTGGCCAGTGTTCAGTTTTGTATATCTCTGTGGTTTCTAATACTACTAATAATCCACCAGTATTTAGCCAAAATAATCCAGAAATAATGTCTAGTCAGATTTTAAATATTACTTTATCTGGCAGTGACAATAATACTTACTTTATTGCTTCAAATTCTAATCCAACTATTGTTAACGCTTCTATTAGTGCTGCTACTTTATCTTTACAGGGCTTAACTACTGGATCTTCGGTTCTATCTATTTGCTCGGCTACTAATAATTGTAGCTCCTTGGCGGTTAAAGTGGTCAACGCTACAACTACACCTACTACACCTACTACACCCGTAACTACTCCAAGCAACGCTGATAATACTTTAGAGCTAATTGCCTTAGAATCAGGTTATGTGGCTGGAGGCAATGCTGATATTATCGCTGGTAATGCCAAAATTACTCGCGATACTACTGCTGAAACCAAATCAGAGAATACTTACTTGGCCCCACTTTTAAAGAATTTTAGTTTATCCACTAAATCTTCTAATACAATTAACTACTTTATTTGGTATGGAACTCCAGCTACTAAAAAACTTGGAGCAGGTGAGCGTGCTGGTGTTGTCAGCTCTTATCTACAAGCCTATGGCAAATTACCACAGACAGTGGCTGAGTGGTCTGATGTCCTAAAGATTGCTCAGGGTCGCTGGCCGAGTGAATTAAATGCTAAGGCGGAAACTCAGGCTCAGTTAGAGTTTAAGAAGGTGTATAATCGTTCAGCTGTTATGAGCAATAATAAGGATGCTAATGCTATTACCATTATTGCCTATGGCTTACGTCCAACTAATCGTAATACTAATAGTGAGAAAGCAGCGATTATTAGCTTCCGTTACGTTTATGCTCATGATCCTGTTAATCCCTTAGCCTGGAATATCGTCCGCGCCATTGCCTACAGCGGCACTTCAAGATAGTTCAATTTCTCTATAAGTTTATTCAATAAAACCCATCGCGTTTTACGCGATGGGTTTTAGGTATTTTTTAAGCTGTCTTCATAGGGATTGTGTTAAAGGATGAGTAAATAAAAACACCCTTATGTTTAAATAAGAGTGTTTTTATTGTGCCTGCCTTTCGGCTTATTGTCCCTTATGGGATTTGGCCGAACGGAGCTTTCACTCACAAGCACATTTTTAATATAGCAATTTTTATAAGAGATTTCAAGTATTGATTTTGAAGCTAATTGTGACGAGTGAGGGGCGCGTTAAACTGGTTTCATCGACTTCATAACTAATTTAAGCTGTATTCATCGGGGATGTGCTAGCTTTTATTAATGAATAGAATCAGCATTTATATTGACGGAAACAATCTTTATCGCTCTGCTAAGGAGCTAAGTTTTAAGATCGATTATAAAAAATTTAGAAGATGGATTGAACAGAAATACAAGCCAAATTTTGTATATTTATTTATAGGCTTTCTTCCTGCAAGAATAAAATTTTATAAATATCTGCAAAGTTGCGGATATACTTTAGTTTTTAAAGAAACTATTTCTGTTGGAGAAAAAGTAAAAGGAAATTGTGACGCTGAACTCATTTTAAAAAATGTAACAGATTTTTATAATAAATCATTTGATTCTTGTATATTAATTACTGGAGATGGCGATTTTTCTTGTTTAGTGGTTTTTTTAAGAGATAATAACTCTATAAATTGTGTTATTTCTCCAGAAAAAAATAAATGCTCATTTTTATTGAGGAACAAAAATGTAAAGATGACTTTTTTAAATGAACACTATTATAAATTTTCTACATTAATAAAAAAAGCCCCCAATACGGACGCATCCGCACAAGGGTCTCTTTCATAGTGATATTATTATTATACTGCTCAAAATAAATATGTCAATATATTCAGGACGAGATTGTGACAGTATGTCACGGAGTGAGTCTTATGATTAAGGAGTATCAAATGAAACCGTGACAAAATGTCACGCTTTGAAAATGTTAAGCTTTGATGGCAAGACACGCCTTATATGAGCCACTGATTTGAAAGCAATTCCGTTTTATTTGGTCCATTTTACTTATCCACAGGGAAGGGCTTGTGTTTCGGTTTAGTTTCGGGTATAATAATATTATCAATAAATAAACAATAAATATGGCTATATTAACGAAGAAGCAGAAAGAGGTATTTGATTTTATCTCTGAATACGAAGCCGATAAAGGTTATTCACCCTCACTCAATGAAATTAAAGAAGCAGTTGGCAGCTCCGCTATTTCCACCGTTCATGAGCATGTCAGTAATCTAATTCGGAAAGGTGTTTTAAAGCGCGTGAAGGGGGCAGCACGGAGTTTAGAACTGGCGAAGGTAAAGTTCGGCGCCACCATGTCTATACCCTTAGTCGGAGCAATCGCTTGCGGTGAACCGATTGAAGCGATTGAAGAAACGGATGATGTCGTTCAAATCGCTCAGGATGATCGCTTTAGTCCTAACGACTTATATGCTCTAAGAGCGAAAGGGAATTCAATGATTAGCGACGGAATATTTAGCGGTGATTTCCTGATTATTAAAAAACAGACTTGGGCCAATAATGGTGATACAGTGGTGGCAATTATTGATGACAATGAAGCAACTCTAAAAAGATTTTATAAAGAGAAAGATAAAATTAGACTGCAACCGGCTAATACTGACTATGAAGCAATTTACCGTCGGGAGGTAGCCGTGAGAGGCATTGTCGTCAAAGTTATTCGCGATTTAGTAAACGCTTAATTAATCTACTTATTAATAATTTTAAATATATGATGAGTTCAATCTTCTCTACTCAAAAAAAGCTGGTCTATAGAATCAGCAAAGAGTCACCTCGCGATCAAAAAGTGTTTCGCGCCAAGTACAACCGCTTAATGCAATCTCGCCCCATCTTCATGTGGGCAAGATAATAGTTATTAAGACTTATTAAAAAAATCCGCTAAATAGGCGGGTTTTTTGTTATCTTGAATTTAAACAGTCTGCTATGATTTTTTTAGCTTGACATACTAATTTAGAAGAGTTAATATTATCACATAATTGTTATATTATTTACTCTCTTTATTTAAATATATGAGAGAAATTAAAGAAATATATAAAAAATAAATATATGAGCTTAAATAAAATAAAAGAAAAATTATTACAAAATAAAAATTTCAATCAGGAATTTTATAGTCAAGGGGATCTTACCGCTATTGTAGCCGAAATGGTTCAGGAAGCAAGATTGTCTCATGGTTTAACACAAGCGGAATTAGCCAAAAAAATAAATACCAAGCAATCCGCAATCTCTCGTCTAGAAAGTGGTAGTTATTCTCCTAATTTATCTTTTCTTAAAAAAATTGCCCAGGCCTTGGGTTTAAAATTATTAGCACCACGATTCATTTCTTCATCTAATTTGGTATATGCTGGAGGTTTTTCCTGGCAATTGGGCAACAGTGCGTGGAAAACAGCGAAGCAAACAGACATTATCATTAATTCAAAAATTAAATAATAAATCATATGCAACATCATTGGTCAGTCTTATGTCAAAGTTCAGTTATAGATATTGATAGCAATTTGCTTAGTCTCTATGATTGTTTAGAAGAGTTAAATGTTAATACTCAAAACCAGCCCGGTGTGGCTATTAACTTGCCCATTAATTTTGAGGTGGTTAGCTTTTTAAGTGATAATCAGACTAAGAGTAATAGGAAGTTGACTATAAAAGCACAGCTTTTAGATCCAAAAGGAAAGCAAATTAATGAATTCGGGGGACAATTATTTTTTAAGGAGGGCTCTAAGCGTTTGCGTAGTCGCTTAAAGATTCAGGGTCTAACTTTAAGTGAGTCTGGCGTCTACATCATGCGCTTACATTTTGAAGGCATTGATGGTCTTGATTTTAAGGCCGATTGTGAACTACCTTTAGAAATTAATATTAGTTATAAAATTTTGTAGTTTTATAAGGTATTGATTGATATTAAAAAAAGCCATCCCTAAGAGGTTGGCTTTTTGAGTGATAGTTTTTCTTATTTAAGTAAATGCCACTCCTTCTTCATGTCTTTGTCTGAAGGTTTTATAATTTGGTTCACCTAGCAGGCGAATAGAAAACAGCAGGCTGTAGCAGAAAAGTATGGACCCTTCTAGCGTTAAGAGATAGTGCCAGGTGTCGGGAATGATGCTTATAAATATCCAGTCTACAGCTGATAGCAGAGTAAACATAAATATTATGCCGATCATAATAATGTGACCAACTAAGTGCCTTATTTTGACACTGCCAGTTATTTTCAGGTCTATTTTCGATATTGTCAGTAAAGTATAAACAATACTGAAATATAGACTGAAAGGGAGGGAGCCTTTAATTATCGGCTCTAAAACAAAACTAGTAGCAAATAACATAGCGCAGGTTAACAAATCAATTAAGGCGCCAATAAGCTTTTGCTTGTTTGAAACTTTTGTTTTTTCTTTCATTTTTTCGTCTTTTTCGTTAATACTATATTTGTTTGATTGTTATTGTCAAAGTGCTTGATTATTCATATTCCATCACAAATAATTGATTAAGTCAAGTTACGAGATAAATTAGCCATAGTTTTAATTACTTATATGTGCTATAATGTAATTTAGCCTTAATTTTAGGGCTAATTATAATAATTAATCAAAAATTGTATGACAGATAAAATAAAAAATATCTTAAATGAACAAATTCGTGAAGAAATGTATTCTTCTAATTTATATTTAGCAATGTCCGGACGTTTTGAGGCTTTAAATTTAAAGGGCATGGCTAATTGGATGCAAATTCAAGCTAAAGAAGAAAATAATCATGCTCTAGGCTTCTTTTATTTCTTATTAAATCGTAGCGTCGAGCCTGTAATAAGTGCTCTAGCTCAACCTGATTTAAAGGGTCTGGATAAACCGGCAGATCTGTTTGCGGCAGCTTTAAAGCACGAAGGTCATATTACCGCTTGTATTAACTCAATTTATGAATTAGCCAAGGAAGAGAAGGACTATGCCTTAGAATCTTTTATTCGCTGGTATATTGATGAGCAAGTAGAAGAAGAGGCTAATGCAAATGAGATTGTTGATAAAATAAAGTTAATTGGCTCTGAGGGTCCAGCTTTATATATGCTTGATCAGGAATTAGCCGCTCGTACTTTTACTGAATTTATCCCTGGCAAGACAGCTGCTTAAATTAAAATATAGTGTATTATTAAAAAGCTCGGATAATTTCCGAGCTTTTTTGTAGGCTTTTTATCCTTATGAACTTTATTGTTGTTTTAAGCCATTTATTATATAATAATCTTAGTGATTAAATATAAATTTAAGCTTTATGTCAGCTAAAAATTATCAACGTATTTTACAAATTGGCGTTTTTGCCTCTTTGGGTGTCGTTTTTCTTGTTTTTTCTAATCTGCTTTTCCCCTATATCTCTTCTAAGCAGTTAAGTTTTAATATTCTAATTGAAGCTTTATTGCCTTTCTGGTTGTTATTGATTTGGAAGTACCCAGCCTTTAGACCTCAGCGCTCACCCATAACTTGGGGGCTCTTAGCCTATTTATTAATCATTTTAGTGTCTTCTTTTACTGGAATTGATTTTAATTTAAGTTTCTGGGGTGACATTGAACGTTTATTAGGCTTTTTTCATATTTTTCATTTCTTCATTCTATACCTTTATATCATTACCGTCTTTCGTAATAAGACGGATTGGTATTGGTTATTATCGGCCTCAGTTCTCGTAGCCAGCGTTGAAGCAATTATTATCGCCCGTGGACAAGATATCGGTACTATTGGTAATACAGCTTATGTTAGTGGTTATTTAATTTTTAATTTATTTTTTGCTGTTCTATTATTATTAGGTACTGCTTGGCAGAAACAATGGCCATACTACATCGCCATTATTCTAATGTTAATTGCCTTTTTTAGGGCTGATACTTCAGGCGCAATTATTGGTCTAGGCATAAGTTTGCTTTTTCTGTTATTTTTGCTCGGGATATTTGCGGCTCGTCGCTTGTGGCGTCGAAGCTCTTTAATTGTCTTTGTAGCTGCCTTGCTTATAGTTGGGGCTTTGTTTTCTCAATACAATCAGCCATGGTTTAAAAATAATGCCTTTTTACATGATTTAAGTTCTAATAAGGCTACTTTTCAAACACGTTTAATCTCCTGGCGTGGCGCTCAAGCTGATTTTCATTTACACCCTTGGCTAGGAAATGGCTTTGGTAATTATGCCATGATTTTTGATCGTCAGTTTGATCCTAAGTTTTTTGATTATTCAACTTCAGACACCTATTTTGATAGGGCTCACAATAATTTAATTGATATCGCTTCCACCACTGGTATTATTGGCTTATTAGCCTACCTCAGTATTTTTGTGGCCGCGGCTTTTGTTTGGCGTCGCAAGATTATGAGTGAGGGGAAGATAATTAAGTCTGGGCCTGATGGTTTACGTATGAGGGAACTGTTAGTTTTAGCAGCCTTGCTCTTAGCCTATTTCATTCAGAATCTAGCTGTGTTTGACTCTCTAGTTACTTACATCCCCTTAATGCTGACTCTGGGCTACTTGGTGAGTCTGACGCAAAAAAATGATGATAGCGATGATATAATTTTAGCGGAAGCTAGTGATAGCGCTACGGCCGGCAAAGAGCTTTTCTTTTTAATATTATTTTCAATTACAGCCATCTTCTTCATTTATCAGTATAATCTTCGTCCTTTAATTATGATGAAGACTACAATTAATGGTTATGCTGATTTAGCTTACGGAAATTACAATGAAGGTTTTAAAGAATATGAAAGGGCTTTATCAATGGGCACGCCTCTTGATCGTGATGCTCGTAATACTTTAATTAATTTGGTTGTAAGCAAGCCGACAATATTCGCTAGTTTAACTGGCGACAACATGAATAAGTATTTGGAATATGTTTTGTCTTTATCTGAGACCAATTTACAATATAATGAGAATGATAGTTTAGCTCAAATGCAAGCTGCTCAGCTCTACGATATCGCTTCTCGTTACTATTCTCAGGAACCAGATATTTTTAAACTGTATTCTGATAAGGCCCTTGAGGCAATTGAAAAGTCTTCTGCCGCTAGTCCCCGTCGCATTCCAGTGTATTTCATTAAGGCACAAATTCAGGCTAATCGCGGTGACTTAGCTGCTGCCGAAGAATCATTTTTAATTGCTTATAATTTAAATCCAAATTATGTTGAAGTTCATTGTCAGCTGGCAAATTATTATTTCTTAACTGAATCTGATAAATATATTGACTATAGTAATAATTGTCTTGAGCGGGGTGGTAAAAATTTAATGCCTTCAACTTTAGGTGGGGCGGTTAACTATTATCAGGAGCAGGAAGATAATGCTCATTTACTTTTAGCCTATCGCCTATTAGTTATTCAGGGCAACGAGGACGCGCTCTTATACGCTAATTTAGCCAAGCTGGAGATGGGCGCTGGTAATTTGGAAGAGGCTTTAAATTATGCCGTGATGGCGGCTGACATTGATCCAAGTTTACGTCCAGCTGTACAATCATTTATGCAAGAGATTGAAAAGCTTAAAAATGAGCAAGTGCAGTAGAAAATAATAATTTAGCAAAAATATCTTAAAACGTCCGTTAACACGGGCGTTTTTTTGTTAAATAATTTCATGGATAATTTAATAAAATCTTCAGCTGTCTTCAGCTCTGTTTTGCTAAACTATTTTTGGTGCCATAATTTGCCGAACAGCCTTTTGCCCTTAATATCAACGCGCCGTGTTTAGGGGCAAAAGGCTACGGCCCTAATCATATGTTATTACCATTAATTTCTAAAAAGAAAACTAAGTATCAAATCTTCTGGCAGAAATATCGCTGGTGGCTGTTGTTAGCTAGTTTTATTCTTTTGCTTTTCATTTTACTAAGTCCTTATATTTTTCGTTCCTGGACAAAATATCCAGAAAAACTACGAGCAGAAATTGCTTGGCGTCATTTTGAACATACTTTTGCTTATGATTGTCGGGAGGAGTGCCTATCTAAACGTCAGTCCTATGCTGGTATCTGGCGTCTAGCTTATGCTAATAAGCCTGAATTATTTAATCAGTTTTTCAATGAAGTTTTTAGTGAAGATAACCCTGAACTACAGGCCGCTTTAATTAAAATAATGTCAGCTGATAAGAAAGGTCAAGTATTACCACCTGTTTTAGCTCGAGTAATCGCTAACCCTCAGGCTTCTTTGGAAAACAAGCGCCTAATTGTTAATTTTTTTCCTGAGTATTTTAATGATGATGATTGGCTTGAGCAATTAAGGTCACAATTACTTGATGAGGGATTATCTCCAAGTGACCGAGTCTATGCACTTGAACTATTAAAGGCTTTTCCTAGTCAAATTAATGCTTTAAGTTTGAAAAAGATAATTTTAAGTAATACCCCTGAAGGATTATTAACAAGCGCTTGTCAGCAAGCTGGTCAGTGGCCAAGTGATTTATTTCTTTGGTCAAATAATGATCTTGAACAATTAATTAAGATAATTTTAAGCTCAAAATCAGGGCCTTTGCGTTGGCGGCGACTGTGGCTGTTAAGTGATATGAAAGCTGATAACTCTAAATTAAGTGTATCGTTGCAGTCCTTAGCTAATAATCAAGACTTGGATAACATTAGCCGTGGCATTGCCGCTGAGACCCTAAGTTCAAATTTTTCTATCGATATTAATACGCCTAATCCGACGGCCGCGGAGTGGCAATTATTTTATGAACAAATATAAATACACTTTAATCGGCCTATTAGCCATATTACAAATCATTGTTTTTAGAGCTACCGCTTTAGCGATGGAGCCAGGCACGCTCTTATACCGTACTTCTAGTAACGGTTTGATGTATGGTTATAGTAGTAAGGATCTGATTAAACAAAAAAATGGTATTATGACCCATATTTATCCTGGCCATGCCGCTATTTATATTGGCCAAGAGGATGGCGTTGATTATATTGTTGAGGCTTTAAGCAGCGGAATTGTGAAGACACCGGCTAAATATTTTATCAATGAATCTTTAGGAGAGGAATTGGTAGCTTCAAAATTACCTAAAGATGCTAGCCCTTGGCAAAGAGCTAAAGCGGTGGCTTTGGCTAAATATTTAGCTAGTGCTGACCTAGCCTATGATTTCGATTTTTCTGCTCAAAAAGGTCCTTGGAGTGGTGATTGGACTTGTGTTGGTCTAACAGAAAAGGTCTATGAAAGCGCTAACGCATCTAATCCAGAACGTTTGGGTGCCTTAGAATATAATTATGATTATTACGCTGTTGATATAACGCCCGATGGTTATGATAATGATAGTTATTATAATGATGAGGGCGATTGTTTTTCTAGTCGTCGTGAATTCTCTAAGATTAGCCGTCGCAAAAATACAATTCTGCCAGTGCCAGAAATTATTGGTTATAACGCCGGAAAAGAATATGGGGGTAATCGTTATATATTTATACCCTATACCCAAGCTCTACAAAGTAGTTTGCGCGATGTGCCTGTTGATATTGAGCTGAGCGCTAGTTTTAACGACAACATGGTCCGAGGCAAGGTAAATAGCATCGGGTTAATTTTAAAATGGAGTTTAATTAATAATCCTGCCTCCAGCGTGAAAAAAATTGCCTCTAGTATTAGCGATGGTCTTGGTGATATGTTTAATGGCAGTTCAAAAACAGATGAGTTGTTATGGGCCGAATCTGATTCATCTAATAATACTAAAGAAGCACTTAATTCTACTAGTGAAAATACGAAAATAATACCGGCGGTTGCTTTAAAAGCTGATATTAATCCTAGTCTAGAAAAAGAAAAAATGCCTGTGCTTAACAGTGAGCCTGAACTTGAAAATGTTGTTGTTAAAAAATCAGAAACGAAAAGAGAGGCCTCAACAGAGCCTAGCAGTATTTCGGCTGATATTTTTAGTTCTTTGCGGGTTGAAGATAAAACTGATGATCCTGTAGAAAAGGTTTCTAGTAAAACGGAGGTAAAAGTTAACACTAAGACGACTAGAGAACTGAGTGCGGCGAGTACAAAAATAGATGATAAAAATATTGCTTTATGGACGCCCTTAGTTAATAAGATGGTTACTACTACTAGTAGTGATATTAGTGAAGATAAGACAGAAAACACTAGCGACAATAATGATAATCAAGTTGAAGCGCCATTAACTTTAGTTATTAGTCGTTTATATGCTGAGGGTAATGACGACTGGCTTGAGCTTTATAACTATGGTGAAAGTGATATTGATTTAGCTGCTCGGGCTATTCGTTTAGAAAAGAGTCGCACCGCTTTAAACCCTGGTATTATGTTGCGCTTTGATAATAGTGGTGACGCTGATTTCCCTGGGGGCACGGTAATTGCCGCTAATTCAGCTTATCGCATTGTGCGTGACGATGCCTCTTCCGAATTAAAAATAGCTGCTCATGCTATTGCTAAACGTGATGATTTTATTTTTACTGATAGTGGCTATACCCTATATTTAGCTAGTGGAGTTGTTAGCGCTCCTGATGATCCTGATATTTTAGACTATATTGGTTATGGTGAGGCCTCATATTATGAAGGAGTAGGACCGGCACCGGCTTTAGAAGAAAATTACTTACTCAGACGTAAAGCGGATAGTAATACAACTTTGTCTGAAATATTAAATGAGGGCACGAAGAAAAATTGGGCACCAATTTATGATAGTAATAATAATAGTCGTGATTTTTTGCTTTGGCCTTTGGGCGGAGAAGAAATTATTCCTGAACCAGAACCAGAACCTGAGCCTGAGCCTGAACCAGAACCTGAGCCTGAACCAGAACCAGAACCTGAGCCTGAAGAAAATATTCCTTTTACCTTAGTTCCAGGTATTGATAGTAATGGCTTAACTTATTTATGGTCATTTGATGAATGTCGGGATAATAGTATTCAAGAAATGATTAATAAGACGGATAGCTTAACTTCAAGTGTGGCTTTAAATTGGGATATTGGTCGTTGGGGTTGTGCTCAACATTTACGTTATCGTGAAGAGGGAATTGGGTCTGAATTAAGTAGGGCGATAAGCGGAGAAAATTTTAGCTTAGCATTTCAATTTAAAGGTGATGGTGATTACGCTCACTCCTATTATGTTTTAAGTAATCAGAGTGAAAATATTTCTATAAATTTACAATTATTCAATGGCATGATTGAGTTCAGTGGCTTGCCGGGATTATCTGGTCGCTACGCCATGCCTAAATTTATGGATAATAATTGGCATCAGCTTGTGTTTGTTTGGTCTAGCCAAGAAGGCTTTTGGGCTGTATATATTGAGGGAGAAAGATTGTTTTATCAAGAGTTTTTAGGTTTATCACCAGATTTTAACCATTTATTTGTAGCTGCTAACGCGGGCGATGTTTATGTAGATGAATTGGCGTTATGGAATCGAGTTTTAACTGAGACTGAAATTAATAATTGGGTAAGTAATCCCGCCCCCTTTAATCCACAAATTAGTCGTGAAGCGCCACCAGTCTTATCTCTATTACATGCCTGGAATTTTAATGAGGCTGGTGGAGAATTAGCGGCTGATAGCGTTGGTGGTTTAGATTGGCATTTACCAGCCAACTCAATTGTTTATAATGGTTTAGATGGGCGTGCTTTAAATTATGCCCCTTTAAATAATAATTATGAGTTAGATAATATTAATCTAAGTAATAATAATTTTTCTTTGTCCTGGTGGTGGCAAGATCAGGCTCCTGGTAATTATAATGGTCGTATGCATTTAGGACTGCTTGACGAAAATGATGGTGAAATAGCTAGTTTTGAATTGAGTAACTTTCGGCAAGTATTACATACTAACGGACAGGAGTTACGTTGGGCCGACGGCTATGAAGTATTGGCAGCTGATAAAGATTGGCATCATGTAGCTCTAGTTTATGATAATTATCGTTATCTTTGGCAATTTTATGTTGATAGTGCTTTAAAATTAGAAGCAAATAGATTGCCGCTTAAATTAGGGAAGATCAATGGTTTATATATGTCCTCTGGGGTTACAGATTATAGGTTAGATAATTTTAAAATTTGGCAGGGAGCTCTAGACGCAGGCATGGTTTTATCTGAATATGAAGCAGAGAAGAGGGAATAAAATAAAAAAGAGGAACATTGTTGTTCCTCCAGTCTTCTTTATTCTAATTCTACTATTTTTCTTTCTTCGCTCTACATAGCTTTACAATGTAGTATATGGTTACTAAAAAAAGTAGAATTAAGACTGGGATCAAAAAATCCCAGTCTAGAGTCTTTTCGGTGATTATAATTTCTTTAGGATCGTTATTGACAATCGTTAAATAAATTATGTCCGTACACGCAGACAAACTACTTATAAGTAGCAGAATAATTGCGGTTTGTTTAAGTTTCCGTTTCATATCATTAGGTTTTAAGGTACATATTTGCTTCACTTTCAGTTTATTATCTGACCTTTACCTTATTTTGTCAATGATAGTAAATTATTTTCAGTGAATAAAAAAAGACCAGCTTGCTATCGGTTGATAGGGCTGGTCTGGGGAGCTAGATTAAACTTTATGTTTATTCCATCTCCAATTTGATTTTTGATTTTTTACCCCCGATTTCATATTCGAGATTGAATTTCTTACCACCTTTTGGCATTACTTTGCCGATTGCGGTGATTATTGTTTCAAGCTCAGAGATAGGAGCTGGAGTCACAGCCGGAGCTGGGATAGGGGTGGCGGCAGAGCTTTCAGTAATTTCAGTTACAATCTCTTCCGTGGCGGGGCGAATATATTCTGCTTCCTTTACAAATCTCCAACCAGACGGCAGGATAATGTTTCCATTTTCGTCTCGGTTGAGTGTGTTTATTCTGCCTGAAGATATAACCATCCCAGTTTTGTTGCCACAGTGACTGCGATAGAGCTCTTGGATTGTTTTCTCACCACTAGTTCTTAATGTAGCAAGGACATAAGTCTCTCCACTTTTAACGGTAACGTTCCTTTTAATGCCATCTCCAAATTCCATCTCCACTCTTAGTTTTTCTGGACCGGAGTCTCTTACCAGAATAACTCTCTCGGTTCTAAGAACATTATTAGGGCGAACTTCTGATATTCTAGCAATTTGATCAGCTGCTATTAGCGGATCATTGCTTAAGCCTCCACGCATGACGGGCTGATGGTTGTCCGGGTTTTGATTATATTTGATGCTGTTTCTTATTATGAAAATAATAAGGAGAATCATGGCAATCAACATTAAGGCAAGCATTAACCATACCCAGGCCGGACGTTCTGCTTTTTCTTCAGTGACTGGAATCGGGTCTGGTTCAACTGGAGGTAAAACTATTACTGCCGGTTGGGTTGGTAGCTCATAATTCATGTACCTCTCAGTCAAGAGCCATATACAGTCATGACGACCATCGTGCAATTGAGGGGCATCTGCCACCCAATATTCAGGGCTGTCATAAATGTTTCGCGCTGGAAAAAGAATAGTGTCACCTACCTGAATTTTATTCAAATCCTTGAAGCGGTTTGCATTTAGCTTTAAGGCTGCTCGGTACACATCTGCAAATTTATGTGTGTCAAATTTACCTCCATTTTCTTTTTCCCATCCATTGGTGGTGAATTCCTGAGCGTGGCTCAAATTGCCCGCAAAGAGCATCGTAACCATTACGATTACGAAATACAGAAAACTGTTTTTCATGTTTTACTATTTTTATGTTAATGAACAGTTTGCCGGAAACTTCCGCTGCTCATGTTGATAATAATAGCATATTTTATGTTAATTGTCAAGGTCTTGTCAATAATCTTTAAACATAGCCTTAAGATTTGATTTTTTTCTTTATTTTTAGTACGATTAAGGTGTTAATCGGGGTAAGTAAGCGGCCGCTCTTTTGCGTTATATAACTCAAAGGGGAGGAAAGTCCGGACTTCATAAAAAGGGCAGCGGATAATGACCGCCAAGAGTAATCTTAGGGAAAGTGCCACAGAGACAATACTATCTATCTTCATTGATAGAGAAAGGTGAAAAGTTACTTGGTGTCCTTTAGGGCTACAAGTTTCGACCGTCGGTAACGACGTGTTCGTGGTAAACCCTGCCTGAAGCAAGAGCAAAGCCAGATGATGCGCAAGTATTTTTTGGTAAAAAGTAGCTCGCTTGACTTAATTGGTGACAATTAAGCTAGATAAATGGCCGCTCACGACAGAATCCGGCTTATCGCTTACCCCTGTTAATATTTTTTAATAAAATATTAATTATTAAATCGCTTTAATCATCAGTATGAAAAAACCCGAATTGTTTTTTAGTTTTCTTTTGGTTCCACTTGATTATGCTCTATTGTTGTTAGCTGCTGTTTCTGCATATCATCTACGTTTTTCTGATATTTCCACCGATATCAGGCCGGTAATTTTTAATTTACCTTTTGATAGTTATTTTGAGCTAGCTTTAATTATCGCTGTTGCTTGGGTGATTATTTTTGCCTTGGCAGGAATGTATAGCATTAGACAGCCTATTAATGTGGCACGTGAATTATCTAGAATTATTTTAGCTTGTTCAACTGGCCTAGCGCTCATTGCTATTTATATTTTTTTTCAAAGAGAATTATTTGATTCTCGTTTTATTGTCATTGCTGCTTGGTTGTTATCTATTGTTTACATTAGCTTTGGACGTTTATTTATTAGATTTCTAAGAAGACGTTTATATCGTTTCGGCATTGGCTCAAAAAGAATTGTGTTAGTCGGCAATAGCAAGACAACGGATAAGCTCTTGTCTGAGTTTGCTATTAATCCTTATCTTGGTTTTAAAGTGGTAAAACGCTTAAGAGATTTTTCTTTAGATAGCGCTCAAGAATTATTAGAGATAATGAAGACCTCAGCAGTAGATGACATTATGCAAAGTGACCCTAATTTAACTAAGGCCGAATCTTTGCGTTTGTATGATTTTGCTTCCGAATATCATTTAACTTATAAATATGTAGCTGATTTGCTTGAGGTTAAAGTTTTACGTACCGAGGTCACCAGTATGCTTGGCATTCCCATTGTTGAGGTTAAGAAAACTACGCTTGATGGTTGGGGTAGAATTTGGAAGCGTCTACTGGATATAATTGGCTCTAGTTTATTAATATTAATATTTTCTCCGATTTTGCTTTTGGTAGCCTTGGCGGTAAAGTTAGATTCACGTGGCCCAATCTTTTTTTCTAATCGTGATGACGGCTCAGTTGTAACTCGCGTGGGCGAAGGGGGCAAGCCTTTTCGTTATTTTAAATTTCGTTCCATGGTAGTTAATTCTGATAATATGCGCTATCGCGAATTAGCTGATAATAATTTACGCACCGATGGTCCTTTGGTAAAAATTAAAGATGATCCTAGGGTCACTAATGTAGGCAAAGTTATTCGTCGCTGGTCTTTAGATGAGTTACCAGAATTATTTTTAGTTTTTATGGGTAAGATGAGTCTAGTCGGGCCACGACCACATTTACCAGAAGAGGTGGCTAAATATGAGCACCATCATCGTAAAACTCTAACCGTTAAACCAGGTATTACTGGTTTGGCACAGGTTTCTGGTCGCAGCGATTTATTATTTGAAGAGGAAGTAAAATTGGATGTTTATTATTTAGAAAACTGGTCTTTATTTTTAGATGTTTCAATACTATTAAAAACACCTTTAGCGGTCTTAAAACATCGTGAGGCTGAATAATTAATTAAGGTTATTAATCTGCTGATTACTAACCTTTTAACCAATGAAAGTTGCTTTAATACATGATCACCTCGCTCAGGAGGGTGGAGCAGAGAAAGTTCTAAAAGTCTTAGCTGACATGTTTCCGGAGGCTCCAATCTATACTCTTCTTTACGAGAAAAAAAATGTTGATAAAAATTTTGCTGGCCGTCACATAGAGACCTCAGTTATTCAGCGTTTGCCAGGAGGAGTTCGCCACTATAAATGGTATTTATTTCTCATGCCCATGGCAGTGGAATTTTTTGATTTGCGTCCTTATGACCTAGTTATTTCTGACGCTAGTGCTTTCGCTAAGGGGGTGATTACTAATCCAGAAACTTTACATATTTGCTATTGTCATACCCCCACCCGTTATTTATGGAGCGACACACATCAGTATCTAAATGAACTAAAATATAATAAATGGATTAAAAAAATTATTTCTTTAACCTTGGGGCGCTTACGTCTGTGGGATTTTAGTGCTGCTCAAAGAGTTGATTATTTTATCGCAAATTCGAGTACAGTACAAAAAAGAATTACCAAGTTTTATCGACGCGAATCAGAAATTATTTATCCGCCAGTTGAAACTCATAAATTTAAGATCGCTAATTTAAAGGAGCAGGGTCGTAATGAACGCTATTTTCTCTTAGGCTGTCGTCTAGCCCCCTATAAAAGGGTTGATATTGTTGTTCAAGCTTTTAAGGTACTAGGCCCTGATTATCACTTGAAGATATTTGGAGATGGACTTGATTTGCCGCGTTTGCGCAAACTAGCTGGTGATGCTAGTAATATTGAATTTTTAGGTCGGGTGAGCGAAGAGCAAAAAATTGATTTGTATGCTCACGCCCTAGCTTTTATTAACCCTCAAGAAGAAGATTTTGGCATTACTGCGGTTGAGTCTATGGCTTCTGGTCGTCCGGTTCTAGCCTATAAACGTGGTGGCGCTACCGAAACTATTATTGAAAATGAAAGTGGCTTATTTTTTAAAGAACAAACAGCCGCCGCCATTATGAGCTTGGTTCGTCATTTTCTTGAAGATATTGATCAAGGTAGAAAGGTTTGGAATTCTGAAGAAATAAAATTACAGGCAGAGAAGTATTCGGTTGCAAATTTTAAAAAACAAATACTAGCTATGATTGAAGCCAAGAAAAATAATTTATCAAGTTAGCTTTATGAAGATAGGTGTTGATGTGAGGGTATTAATGGATAAACACTATAGCGGGGTATCTCAATATGCCTCTTCTTTACTACGGGCAATGATGCACTTGGATAAAGAAGACGAATTCCGTCTTTTTTACAATTCTTATCACGATGTTAGAGCTAATATTGGGACTTTTAATCATCCTCGTGTAATTACTAAGCGTACTCGTATCCCTAATAAAATATTTAACTACTGTCTACAAAAAGGCTTATCTTGGCCTAAATTAGATAAAGTTATCGGTGGTTCAGATATTTTTTGGTCGCCACATATTAATTTTACCAACCTTTCACCGCAGACAAAGCATGTTTTAACTATTCATGATATTTCTTTTTTACACTACCCAGAATTTTTTAGTTATCGTAAAAATTTTTGGCATCGAGCTTTAGCTTTAAAAAAATTAGTGGATAAATGCACCGCGATTGTGGCCGTTTCGGAAAATACTCGTCGTGATATTATTGATCTATTAAATGTGCCTGAAGAGAAAGTGAGAACTATTTATTCTGGTCTTAATTTAAGTGTGTCTTTGCCTGGGCCAGATGAAGAGAAAAGTTTTTTTAATCGTCACGAGCTTAAATCTGATTTTATTCTTTATCTAGGCACAATTGAGCCAAGAAAAAATATTGCTGGCTTAATTTACGCTTATAATCGTTTACGTGATAAGAATATACACCTAGTGGATGTGCAATTAGTTTTGGCGGGTGCTAATGGTTGGCGTAATCGGGCTATTTATCGTGCTTGGGAAAATTCTCCTTATCGCCGTGATATTAAATTCTTAGGTTATGTAACAGACAGAGAAAAAGAACTCCTTTATCAGCGAGCACAAGTATTTATTTATCCTTCATACTACGAAGGCTTTGGCTTGCCCCCACTAGAGGCAATGGAACACTCTTTGCCTGTTATTACTAGTAATGTCTCTAGTTTGCCTGAAGTAGTGGGTACGGCAGCCTTGTCTATTAATCCCTATGACATTAATGCCATCGCTAAAGCCTTGGAATTAGTAGTGACAAACCCTGAGTTAAAGGCAAGCTTAATCAAGGCTGGTAAAGAGCAGATTAAACAATTTTCTTGGGAAAAAACAGCTAAAGAGTATTTAGAATTATTTAAGAGCCTCTAATATGCGTGTAGTTATTCAGCGAGTGACTTCGGCCGCCGTTAAATTAAATAATGAAAAAATTAGTCAGATTGGTGCTGGCTTTTTGGTGTTAGTGGCGGTTAAAGTTGGCGATGGGGAAAAAGAGGTGAAAAAAATAGCTGAAAAGATTGCTCATTTACGCATTTTAGAAGATGCTGAGGGCAAGATGAATTTATCATTGCTTGATAAAAAACAAAGCGTTTTGCTAGTTTCACAATTTACTCTCTATGGTGATTGTGAGCGTGGTAACCGCCCTAGCTTTATTCAATCAGCTCGACCAGAACAAGCCTTACCTTTATTTAACTTACTAAAAACTGAATTAGACAAGTATATTAATGATGTTCAGATTGGCGCCTTTGGTGAGTATATGCAAATTAATTTAATTAATGATGGTCCAACTACAATTGTGCTTGATGTGTAAGCTATTAAAAGATGAAAATAAAGAAATTAAAAATATTAGTGGCTATGTCTGGAGGAGTTGATTCTTCAGTGGCTGCTCAATTATTAAAAAATCAGGGGCATGATATTACCGGAGTTTTTTTATATTTTTGGAAGGACACTAAAGCACCTGGTAAGGTAGAAAATAAGGCTTCTTCTAAGCCGGCCTTGCTTGATGCGCGGGCAGTGGCAAAAAAGATTGGCATACCGCTTATCACTCTTAATTACACTAAGGAATTTAAAAGGGATGTGGTTGATTATTTTTTATCTGAGTATCAAGCTGGCCGCACTCCTAACCCCTGTGTCGTTTGTAATAAGCAGGTTAAACTTGGTTTATTATTAAAATACGCCAAAGCTAATGGTTATGACGCCTTAGCCACTGGACATTATTTAAAACGTTTAGAAAAAGATGGGGAAGTGAGAATTTATAAGGCTAAAGATAATAAAAAGGATCAATCTTATTTCTTGTACACTTTAGAGCAGGATGAATTAAAGCGTTTATATTTCCCGCTCGGTACTTATAATAAACCGAGAGTGAGAGAAATAGCAGGAGAGTTCGGACTAATTACCGCTTCTAAATCCGATAGTCAGGATATTTGTTTTTTAAGTGGTCCCCATAATAATTTTCTAAAACGGTATTTAAAATTAGTGCCGGGAGAAATTAAAAGACAGGAGGACGGCCAAGTTGTTGGTGAACATCAGGGATTAGCTTTATATACCATTGGCCAAAGACGTGGAATTGAAGTCGGTGGCACAGGTCCGTATTATGTAGCGGAGATGGACTATAAGAAAAATATTTTATGGGTGGTTAGGACTTGGAATGACAATTTACTGTATCAGCGTAATTTTTCGATTCAGAATGTTACTTGGTTGAGCAAAAAAGCGCCAACCATGCCTTATCGTTGTCGTGTAGTTATTCGTTATGGACATCCAGCCCTTCCTTGTTTAGTGACAAAAGGGAAGAATAAGCAGAGTTTAAATATAAAATTATCTAAAAATACTCGAGCTATTACTTCTGGACAAAGCGCCGTTTTCTATCAAGGTCAGAGACTTTTAGGCGGTGGGGTTATTCAGTAGTCAAATTGATAGTTATTTAAAAAAACCGCTTTTTTAGGCGGTTTTAAAATATCTTTCTAGTTTCTTATGACTAAGAATGCATAATAGAGGTGTAATGCTTATTAACTTGATATCTGTCCATAAATTTTTATTTTTTATGTACTCTATATCATGTCTAAATTTATTTAGAGTATTACCATCATGGCCACAAAAAATTTGTCCTGGACCAGTTATGCCTGGCTTTGTTGCTAAACGGCAGCTTGGAAAAATCTCTTGTTTTTCTGGTGTATATGGCCTTGGCCCAACTAAATTCATGTCACCCCTTAAAACTATAAATAGTTCGGGAGTTTCGTCAATGTGAGTACAACGTAGAATTTTTCCGATAGGTGTTACTCTGCCGTTGTCATCCATTGTCCGGAATTTAAAATATTTAAAAGCTTGGCCATTTTGCCCGATTCTTATTACGGCTTCGCCATTCTTTTTTCTATGATAAATTACTGGACCGCCTGAGCTAATTTTTATCGCCAGGGCAGTTAAGATCATAATCGGCATAAGTACTATTAAAAGTATTATGGCTATTAGATAATTTAAGGCTTTACTCATGGCAAATGTTTTTTGAGATTATTATTAAATTTTAAAGAATATAAAAATATATAATATTTTTATATTTATGTCAACCATTAACAAAAATAGTTTTTTTATTTTTTAAGGCTTGTGCTATAATCATTTTGTCTCCCTTCAAATTATTCGGAAGAGAGATTTTAATTTTTTATAATTATTGTCCTATGTCTCAACTCAACCAAGTTTTTACACGCTTACAAGAACAGCAAAAACAGCAACGCGAATTAAAAAGAATGTATCGAGATGCCTTGGCCGTGAATGCTAATTACCATCAGGCAGTTGAAGAATTAGACGCTTTAAAGATAAAAAAGAAACAAATAGAAGCTTCGGTTAAGTCAGATTTAAAAGAGGAATTTGATAAATTAGAGGGTTTAAAACTTAATATAGCTGGTGATAAGCAGATGTTGAGTGACATTGCTTTAACTCATTTTAGTAAAGGCGAACCAGTCAAAGTAACTGATGAAAATCAGGTTGAGTATGAACCAATATTTAATGTTAGATTTCAAAAGATTAGATAAGGAGCTTAGAGTTATTTATTAAAGCTTAGAGAATTCAATTAAAATTATTTCTTTAGAAAGACGCTGTAATCATGTCTATAATTTAAAATAAATTATTAATACTTTTACTACTAAAAAACTCCCTTACGGGAGTTTTTATGTGCCGCGAGAGGGAATCGAACCCTCACAGAGTTTCCCCTACACGAGTTTGAGTCGTGCGCGTCTACCAGTTCCGCCATCGCGGCAGTTTGTAATTGCTTTGTTCTTAGGTAATTACGAATTAAAGTATAATAAATATAGATTTTATTGTCAAAGCCTGTTAGATAAGTTATAATAAACATATTGATGAGAAAAATTTTACCCTCTTTTTCAAAAAATTAGTGCTATCTATGGGAAAAATAATTGCCGTTGTTAATCAAAAGGGTGGTGTCGGTAAGACAACCACGACTGTTAATTTAGGGGCTTATCTGGCGGAAGCGGGTAAGTCAGTTTTGTTAATTGATCTTGATCCTCAGGCTAATGCTACTTCTGGCCTTGGTATCGAGCATAAAGAACTAGAAGCAGGTGTCTATGAAGCTCTTTTGGGTCAAAAAAGCTTATCTGAGGTTATTGTTAAGACTTCTCAAGATAAATATAGCGTAGCACCAGCCACTGTTTCCTTAGCGGGCGCCGGTATTGAGATGGTGGCCTTAGAAAATCGTGAATTTCGTTTAGCCCTACTCTTAGAAGAAGTGCTTGATAACTATGATTTTATCATTATTGATGGCCCGCCTTCCTTAGGCTTATTGACCGTCAATAGTTTAGTGGCGGCTGATGAAGTTTTGATTCCCATACAAAGTGAATATTTTGCTTTAGAAGGTTTAAGTCAACTCCTCGATACGATTAAATTAGTTCAAGATAATTTAAAGCCGGCCTTAAATATTATGGGGACAGTGGTCACAATGTTTGATCGGCGTAATAAATTATCAGGAGCTGTTTTAGAAGAGCTAAAACAGTATTTTCCTGGAAAAGTATTTGATTCGATTATTCCTCGTAGCGTCAGACTGGCAGAAGCGCCTAGTTATGGTAAAAGTATTTTACACTATGACCCGCGCTCAAAAGGAGCTAAAGCTTATGAAGGCTTAGCTAAAGAAGTGATTGCCTTGAGTAAAAATATGAATATTAATATACAGCCTGAGGAAGAAAGTGTTTTTCAGATATAATAAATTTCTCAATCAATAATAAATAATATATGTCACAAGCTTTAGGACGTGGTTTGGGCTCACTGATTCCCAAAAAAACACCAGAAGTAAATAATGATAGCAATAGCATCGGCGTAGACACCCCTGTTTTAACTGACGCTGATCGCATTTTTTATATTAATCCAACAGAAATTGTTATCAATCCTTATCAGCCTAGACATAATTTTAGTGAGGTTGCTTTAACTGAGCTAATGGATTCAATTAAGGAGCATGGTTTATTACAACCATTAGTGGTAACAAGAAAAGGAGACGGTTATGAACTTATTGCCGGCGAACGTCGTTGGCGCAGTGTTAAGGCTCTTGGTCTAAAGAAGGTGCCGGTATTAGTTAGGGCTGCTAGTGAGCAGAAGAAACTGGAGTTATCTTTAATTGAGAACGTGCAACGTCAGGATCTTGACCCAGTAGAAACGGCTCGAGCTTATCGTCGTTTAATGGATGAATTTAATTTAACTCAGGAAGAGACAGCTAAGAAAATGGGTAAGGCTCGTTCTAGTGTCGCTAACATTCTGCGCTTATTAGATTTGCCTTTAGATATACAAGAAGCCTTATCAAGTGGACGTATTACCGAGGCTCATGCTAAATATTTATTGGGCATCGCTAGCCCGGTGCAACAGGCAATTTTATTTAAGAAAATAATTAATCAGAATTTAACAGTCATGCAGACAAGTGAAGAGACTAAACGGATTGGTGGCACCAAGTCAGCTCGTATTAGTATTAATTACGCCGATCAGGATAAAGAAAAAATATTACGCTCATTTTTTGGCACTAAAGTTAAAATTAGTCGTCGTGGTCGCGGTGGCAAAGTAGCGCTTGATTTTTATAGTGATGAAGAATTAGCTAATATTATTGACAAAGTAGAAAATATATAGTAATTTAAGGTCAAATATAAAATCTTCAGATTATGGAAAGCTTCTTAAATTCTTCTTTAGGCATAGTTTTAAGTATTGCTGCTGCCTCAATTTTAGTGGTTGTGATATTTGCCATTATTGAAAGAAAAGTACAACGCCGAAAAAGGCATAAAGCTCTGAGGAGGGGGCGAAAATAATAAATTTAAATCCGAAAGGATTGTACCTAAAGGGGCTTAATACAGCCTCTTTTCTTTTTAGCTAAAATTTAGGCAATTAGTCAGATTGCGGACTTGAGCTAAAGTTGTTATAGTTTAAAGATAAAAATAGCCTTAATATTTATTAATTTTCATGTTTGTCCACCTACATAATCATACTCATTATTCACTACTTGATGGTCTTACCAAGATTGACGAGTTAGTGGCGCGCGTTAAAGAAGAGGGTATGCCAGCGGTAGCTATTACTGACCATGGCGTGTTGTATGGCGCTATTGAATTTTACCAAAAATGTAAGAAGGCAGGGGTAAAACCAATTATTGGTGTTGAAGCTTATTTAGCTCCTGGCTCGAGACATGATAAGAATACTCGTGCTGATGGACGAAGTTTTCATTTAGTTTTATTAGCTGAAAATGAGCAGGGTTATAAAAATTTGATTCAGCTGGTTTCCAAAGCTCATTTGGAAGGTTTTTATTATAAACCGCGTATCGATTGGGAATTATTAACCCAGCATCACGAAGGTATTATTGCTATGAGCGCTTGTTTAGCTGGAGAAATTTCTCAACTTATTCTAGCTGGTGATTTAAAAAAAGCAAAAAATAGAATTCTAGAATATAGCAATTTATTTGGGCCAGATCATTATTATTTAGAATTAATGGATCATCCTGAGCTGGAAGGACAGGCAAAAGTTAATAAACAATTGATTGCTTTTTCTAAAGAATTGGGGGTTCCTTTGGTCGCTACTAATGATTCTCACTATCTCAACGTAGATGATGCTGAGGCACAAGATATTTTATTATGTATACAGAATAAGAAGAAGATTGATGACACTGATAGAATGAGTATGATGGGAAAAGGAGATTATTCTTTTCGTTCGGTAGCCGATATGAAGAAAGCTTTTGCACATCTACCAGAGGCAATTAGCAATACAGTGAAAATTGCGGAAATGTGTAATGTGGAAATTCCGCTTGGTGAAACCCAATTACCTTATTTTGATGTGCCTAATGGCTATGATGGTGATTCTTATTTACGTTATTTATGTGAAAAGGGTTTGGAGAAGAAATATACAATTTTTAAAAAAGAAGGGGAATACAGACTTGAAAATAAAAATCATGAAATAGTTAAATTATTAGGTCAGGATAAAATTATTGAAAGACTCGATTATGAGCTAGGAGTGATTGCTAAGATGGGCTGGCCAGCTTACTTCTTAATCGTGTCTGACTTTGTTAACTGGTCTAAGAATAATAAAATTGTGGTTGGCCCAGGTCGCGGTAGTGCGGCTGGGTCTTTAGTTTGTTATCTAACCGGTGTTACCAATCTCGATCCCTTACAATATGACTTACTCTTTGAGCGCTTTTTAAATCCTGATCGCATTTCGATGCCTGATATTGATATGGATTTTGCCGATATTCGTCGGGCAGATGTTTTAAATTATGTGGCTGAAAAATATGGGCACGATCACGTTTCTCAAATTATTACTTTTGGAACCATGGCCGCTCGTGCGGCAGTGCGTGATGTCGGTCGAGTTTTAGGGGCCCCTTATGAATACTGTGATAAGATTTCTAAAAGTATTCCGATGTTTACTTCATTGAGTAAAGCCCTCTCTGATGTTCCCGAAGTAAAAGAGATGTATCGCAATGAACCGGAAGCTAAAAGAATTCTTGACTACGCTAAGCGCTTAGAAGGGGTGGCTCGCCATAGCTCAACTCATGCTTGTGGTGTTCTAATTACTCCCAAGCCTCTAACGGAATATGTGCCAGTGCAATATGCATCCTCAGCGGATAAGAGCGTTATCTCGCAATATTCTTTGCATCCAGTCGAAGATCTTGGTCTTTTAAAGATGGACTTTTTGGGGTTGAAGAACTTAACTATTATTGAGTCTGCCTTAAGGATTATTAAAAAGACTCGCGGTTTAGAAATAGATATTGATAACTTGCCTTTACATGATAAGCCGGCTTTTGAGTTATTTCAAAAAGGAGAAACAACCGGTGTTTTTCAGTTTGAATCATCAGGGATGAAACGTTATTTACGTGAATTAAAGCCAACGGAGTTTGAAGATATTATTGCTATGGTAGCACTTTATCGTCCTGGTCCAATGGAGTGGATTCCGGACTATATTACTGGTAAGCACAAAGATAAAAAAGTTGAATATTTGCATGAAAAATTAGAGCCAATTTTAGCTCGAACTTACGGCGTCGCCATCTACCAAGAGCAAGTCATGCAAATTGCTCGTTCTTTAGCCGGGTTTACACCAGGTGAGGCTGATGTTTTACGTAAGGCCATGGGTAAAAAAATTCCTGCTCTATTAGCTGAACAAAAAGAAAAATTTATCGATGGCTGTGTTAAGAATGGTATTTTTAAGGAGTTGGCGGAAAAAGTTTTTTCATTTATTGAGCCTTTCGCTGGTTATGGGTTTAATCGTAGTCACGCTGCTTGTTATGCGATGATTGGCTACCAGACTGCTTATTTGAAGGCTCATTGGCCGGTTGAGTTTATGGCTGCTCTATTAACCTCCGACCAGCACGATAGTGATCGCGTGGCCATTGAGATAGAAGAGTGTCGCAGCATGGGACTGAAGGTAATGGCGCCAGATATTAATGAGTCTTTTGCCTCTTTTACCGTGGTAACGGCAGGCACCAAAGAAAATCGCAGCGTGCAGTCAGGGGAAGTGGTGGACACTATTCGTTTTGGTTTAAATGCTATCAAAAATATTGGCGAACATATTATTGAAATTATTATTGAAGAACGTAAGCAGGGCGGTGCTTTCAAAGATATTTTTGATTTACTAGAACGTATTAATGACCGTGATTTAAATAAAAAATCCTTAGAAAGTTTGATTAAGAGCGGTGCCTTGAGTAGCTTTGGCGAGCAAGCAATGCTTTTAGCCAATTCGGAACGTTTCCTTATTTTTAATAAAGATATTTCCAAGCAAGTCGAGAGTCGTCAGGTTACTCTTTTTTCGGCTTCATCGAGTTTTGATCATCTGGCCAGACCTCAATTGTTAGAATCAGAACCAGTGGACCCAATGTTAAAATTATCTTGGGAAAAAGATTTGCTCGGTCTTTATATTAGCGATAATCCCTTATCCATGTTTTTGCCTTTCTTAGGAAATTTTAGTGTGCCTTTGATTCGTTTAAAACAACATCGTGGTGATGAAAGTCTGGTTGTGGCTGGGGTTATCACGTCACTTAAAAAAATTATTACTCGTAAAGGCGAATCAATGCTGTTTGTAAAAATTGAGGATAAAAATGCCAGTGTTGAATTATTAATATTTCCCAGATTATTAAAAACAAGCGCTGAATTATGGGAAGAAGGTTCTTTGGTTATTGTGCGTGGAAAACTATCTGAAAAAGACTCTGATTTAAAAATATTAGTTGATCAGGTTGGCCCACTTTGGCCAGAAAAACCACAAGAGTCCATTGATAATTTTAAACGAGTATTATTAGATAATAAAAGTGTTAAGCGCTGGAGTAGCCCTTTTACTGATAGAAATAAAAATGAAAACAAGGTTGAAATACCAGTGACAGCTAGCGTGAAGGCAGAAAAATCAACCGCTGAGATTGAGCCTAGTTTACGTATCGTTTTTAAAAATCCGCCAACGACGGAAGAGCAAAAATCCTTAAAAGCAGCCTTGGATGACTTTAGCGGGGAAAATTCTGTTTATTTACGGGTGCCGGCAAATAAGCAGGATAATGTGATTAAGATTGCTACTCTAGTTGATAATAGTTCTGATTTAAGAGAGCTCTTGCGTCATAATTTTTCTGATGATGTGCAAATTATTGAGCCAGGAAATGATATTTAATCAAATTTTATTTTATTAATTCATAAATAAATTGTTAGGTGTCAAAAAATTTGTTATAATAGAAAAGATTGAATCATCTTAAGTGATGTGTTTAAATTTTTTTATATTAAACCGGCTTGTCCGGAGGAAACAAGCTTATGCCAAAATTAAAAAAAGAAACTGGCGCAAAAACTAGCGTTAAAAAAACGAAAAAAAAGACCGTTAAAAAAACGCCGGCTAAGTCAGTTGTTAAAAAAATAGATAAAACAGAGGATAAGCCTTTGCCTAAAGCAAGGCCTATTACTATTGATGTCATTGCTGATGACGAAGATATTTTATCGAGACAAAGTTTTTCATCTTTGCCAGAGGATAATGCCGAAGAAAGGGAGGGTATGGATGTACAGAAAAAATTCTTTTCTGATTTAGTAGCTGAAATTAAAGATAATAAAAATAAAAAAATGGAAGATAATAATTTACCTTTTCCAGCTGGTAAAATCCCCACTAAGGTAAAGACTGCTAAATCTTTAGGTCTTTATCGTCGTATTGCTACACAGTTTATTTTGTTAACAGCAATCTTATTATTGGTAGTTGCCTATTTCTTTTTACCAAGTTTAAAAATTTCTCTTCACCCAGCTGCTGAAGCAGTGGTTGACACTCTAAGTTTCCAGGTTGTTTCTTCAAATTCAGTTGAGGCAGAAACCAATGCTAGTCGTAGCATTACCGGTCAATTACGCAGCCTGCCTTTAAGCGCTGAAAAAGTTTATGAGGCTAGTGGTGAAGAAATTTTGGGTGAAGAAATAGCTGGAGAAGTAACTCTTTATAATGAGTATAATAAGGATCAGCCTCTAGTTATAAAAACTCGTTTATTGAGTCCAGACAATAAATTATTTAGAATAAAAGAAGCGGTTACGGTCCCGGCTGGCGGTAGCGTTAAAGTTGCTATTTATGCAGATGAAGTTTCTGCTGAAATGGCAATCGCTCCGACTAGATTTACTATTCCTGGTCTTTGGGTTGGTTTGCAAGACAAAATTTATGCCACTAGCGATAAAGCTTTTGAATATAAACATCAGATTAAATATTACGTAAAGCAGAGAGACTTAGATCAGGCTATAAATGATATTAAGGCTACTTTAGACACCAAAGCTCAGGCAACGATTGATTCTTTGGGTGGCTCAGCCCAGGCCTTGGCTTATAAGCTGGACAAAGATATTACCACCATAGAGTTAGGAGCAAAATTAGGCGAAGAGACTCCGGAATTTACAGTTTCTGCTAGTAATAATTTGACTCTAAGCTTTTTCTCTAAGACTGAGGCTGAAGCTTTAGTTAAAGCCAAGCTCGCTTTCTTATTGCCGGATGATAAGAAATTGTCTGATTTCAATAGCGATGATATTGCTTATCGCTTGGATTTGTTCGATGCTGACGCTGATGTGGCCACTGTAACCGCTAGTTTTAGAGGGAGTATGTCTTTACGCACCGATGCCGACATCATTGATCGGAGACAATTAGTTAATCTTAATAAGGCTCAAATTTCAGAATATTTGAAAGCCTATCCAGAGATTGATTCTTTTAATTTAGAATTTTTTCCCAGTTTTATGAATCGAGCTCCAAGCCTGTCTGATCGTATTAAAGTAGAGGTTGTGCAATAAAGAATAATAAGTTTATTGATTTTAAAAAAGATCGTTAATAACGGTCTTTTTTTAATTTTAGATTACTGATATTGTTTAGTCTCATATATGCTATTGACAATTATACAATAAATTGATAAATTTTTTAGTTACAGAAAATCTGTAACGTGTACTTTACAAAAAAAAGCAAAGAATATGAGAAAAAAACTAATTTTTGGTGTGTTTTTAGTTATTGTGGTGACATTTTCACCTAATGCTAAGGCTCAATGGGAACCGGCAGTATTTGCCGGACATGGTTATATGACCGATGTTTCTGGTTATGGAAATTACACCTACCTCCAGGGAGGAATGGCTAAGAAAGTAAAATCTCATCGAACAGGCTTGTTTTTAAGTACAGTTTATGTCGATGTGGATTTTAATAACTACCGTTACAGAGCAACTGAGGGTGGCATTGGTTTCTCTTACGACACCTGGAAAAAAGTGTCTGAGAATTTTACCATATCCTTTTGGTTTAATCCGGCTGTCAAGTATTTTGCCGATCATGGTGAAAATTACTCCAACAGTGAGGAGGCCTTTCAACAAGATATTGGGGCCAATATTGTTACCGGTATTAATCTGAATGATAAGCTGAACCGCTGGTTCCGGAGTTATAAATTCCAGACCCAGTACCAGCAGCCTTTCTGGTCAGCGCGGCAAGGAACCTGGGCGGGCGACAACGGTTATCTGTCTGATAAAGTTAACTTCAAGGCAGTTAATAAAGTCTACCTAAAATCCCAGTTCGAGGTGATTGTAAAAAAGATCACCACCTCTAAGCAGCTACAAATTGAACCAAAGTTAGTTGCTGGTTATCAACTCAACGGAGTTGGAGAGATTATGTACGAAACTGGGGCTGGATTTGGCTTTTCATTTATGAAGGGCGACAGATACTACGAGGTGGGCTCATTTCAGTACCGGGTAAGAACCGGTCAGCATGTACAAGAGCCACTAACCTTATTTGAGCTTGGTATTAATTTTATAAATACCTGGACACTCATATTCTAAGAGCAAGTTATTACCCAGCTGAATAAAGGCTGGGTTTTTAATTGTTTTAAGGTTATCTTTATATTAGTCGATTCTTAAATATAAAAAAGCGGGTTTAACCCGCTTTTATATTTTTATTTGTAATTTAAAAAGAGAAGATGCCCAACATTCTACTTTTATTTCTGTCAACTTTCTTGATACTTGGTTTAGCCTTTAAGATATTAATAGCTTCTTGGTGAGTGGCCTGACCGTGGAGCATGGCGGCAATCGCCTTGCCTAAAGAGCTGGCTTCTTCAAGCGAACGCTGGTGCATATTACGACCAATGGCGAGGCCAGAAGAGCCAGTCTTTAACTGCCTGTCTAAATGTTTTAAAAGGGAGGCAGAGTCTTGTTTGCTCCCGCCTACACAAATTACTTTTGTCTTACCAGCCGCAGCTATTACTTCTTTGAAGGCCTCAGATTTCTTATCGCTAGTGGCTATTTTGTATGGATATTTAACTTTAACAAAATCTGCCCCTAGACAAGCGGCCACGCCAGCACCACCAGCAATTAAATGTGGATCGTCTTCATTTTTAATCTTAGAATTACGAGGATACATCCAAATGATGGCTAAAAGGCCATTTTGATGGGCGACATTAATCATTTCTGCTGCTTCTTTTAGCATCTGTGCCTCCTGGCTACTACCTAAATAAATAGTATAGCCAAGTCCAACAATATTTAGTTTACTTTGTTTTTTAAAGCGGATAATCTTATCCATGTCTAGCCAAGCTGAACTAATTGCCTCATCTGTTTTTGAATTAAGCGGGCTCTTGCCGTTTATTTTGAGAATGAAGGGCAGCTGTTTATAGTCTTGTCCGTAGTGAGATAGAAGGCCAATGTGTGTAGCTAAAACTGCTCCCGGAACCTGAGCGGCAATTTTGAATAGATGCTCTGGATTAGCGTCTTCTGGACTGATACCAGCTCCATAGAAGTCATTATTTAAATGCTCCACCTTCTGATCGCCAGCAAATAGAAATAGACGCCCAGTATTTTTAGTGGCTAGTTTATAGTTTTTTAAATAAGTTTCCTGTTGGCCCTTAGGCACAGAAAGAGGGATAGAAATTTTTGTCATAAGACTTGGTTTATAAAGTTAAATATTTATGATATAATCAGAATATTCTTAATTATAACATAAATATGACAGATAAGGATAGAGTGAAAAAAGAAGCCAATCTAAATAAATATGAGGATTTAGAGGGCATGACCTTAAACAAAATGAAACTTGGTTTATGGTTGTCTTTAAATAGAAAACGCATTTGGCGTTTTACTATAATTGCCTTGATGGCGGTCTCTGCTTTGATGTTGATCTATTCGACTTATCATTATGCTCATTACTTTTTATATGGCCGACAAGCGGATAAAGATTTATTGAGCGAAGTCACTAGTAATCAGATTGATGTTAGCGCTTATCGTGAGGCCACCAGTCCAACAGAAATGTTGATTGGTAATATTTCAACTTTTTCAGTGCAGGGTAAGTATGACTTTTTAATTCCTGTAAGCAATCCTAATCTTAAGCACACCGGATTTTTCAAATATTGTCTTCAGGATGAGGCTGATAACAATATTCTTTGTGAGAGTAATTTTATTTTACCAGGGGCTAATAAGAATATTATTATTGTTGGACAGAAATTATCTGCCAAGCCACAGAATCTGAAGTTAGTTGTTAGTGATTTATTTTGGCAGCGCTTGAATGCTCATAATATTCCTGATTGGCAGGCTTATCAAAATGAACATTTAAATTTGCAGATTAGTAACTTAAAATATACCGCTCCCGAAAATGGTAGCAAAAGTCCTTTTCATACTTTAAGCTTTACGGCTACTAATTTTAGCTCTTATCATTTAGCTCGTTTGCCCTTAGACATCCTTCTTTATAATGGCAACTCAGTCAGTGGTGTTAATATCTATAATTTGGACAATTTCTTATCCGGGGAAGCCCGAGATCTTAGTTTTTCTTGGTTGGCAGCAGGGGAACGTGTTAGCCGAGTGGAAATTATTCCAGATGCTAATTTACTAGATGCTCAGATTTATTTACCTTATCAGGGAGAAGTTCAGCCCTAAATGTTTATGTGGACAAGAATTAAGCTCTATTTGCAAGCTTTTGATTGGCTGCTCTTAGCCGCCGCTGTTTTGCTTTCAGCCTTTGGTTTAATGGAAATATATAGTGTTGCCCTAGGCCAGGGAGATCTCAATCTGCTTAATTTTTATAAGCAGATTTTGTTTGTTAGTATCGGGCTAGTTTTAATGTTCATTTTTACTTTTATTGACTACCGTTTTTTAAAAAGCATACGTAGTTATCTCTATGTAATTGGAGCCTTGTTACTCGTGGCAGTTTTAGTTTTAGGTTCTGATATTCGTGGTACTCGTGGTTGGTTTTATATAGCCGGTTTCGGTATTCAGCCAGTAGAAATAATAAAATTAATTTTATTAATATTTCTATCAGGTTATTTTGCTGACTTGGCCACTAGAGTTAAAACTTTGCGTCATTTTGTGATATCTGCTTTAAGTGTTGGTTTTTTAGTCTTTTTAGTCTTATTGCAACCCGATTTTGGTTCAGCTTTAATTTTAGGGGCCATTTGGTTAGTTTTAGTTATTTTAGCCGGATTTCCAAGAAAATATTTAGTCGCCATCTTTGCCTCTGCTTTAATATTATTTGTATTGGCTTGGTCGTTTTTCTTTAAACCTTATCAAAAAAACCGTGTTTTAACCTTTGTTAACCCTGGTGATAATGCCTTAGTGGAGGGTTATAATATATCTCAGGCTATTATTGCCGTTGGCTCCGGTTCTTGGTATGGTAAGGGGGTTGGCCTTGGTTCTCAGTCACAGTTAAAATTTTTACCGGAAGCACAAAATGACTTTATTTTTGCTGTTATTGCTGAAGAATTAGGTTTTTTTGGAGTCAGCTTAGTTCTATTGTTTTTTTCTTTATATTTTAGCCGTTGTCTTGCCGCCGTGAAGCGTTTGCCCAATGATTTCAGTACTTATTTTGTTTTAGGGGCGATGGGCTTGATTTTTATCCAAATGTTTATTAATATTGGTATGAACATTGGAATTATGCCAGTGGTAGGTTTGTCTTTACCGTTTATCAGTTATGGTGGCAGTTCTATATTTCTTCTCTTCATTTTAACTGGTATTATTGAGAATATTATTATTAAATCAAAAATTAATTATTAGCCGCCGAAAAGCTGAGACTGTTTAGCCGAGGTGAGCCAGATAAAAGTATGGAATTAAAATTATCTGCCGAAGTTAGGGCAAAAGATGAAAAACTTGAAAAGGATTTAATCCCTGGAGTTGTCTATGGACGTGGTCTTGAAAGTCGCTCCCTTAAATTAAATTACAATGCCTTTGCTAAGGTTTTTGCAGAAGCGGGGGAATCAAACTTAATCACTTTAAATTTAGGTGGCAAGGACATTCCTGTTTTAGTTAAGGCTACTCAGAAACACCCACTTAAAAGCACTTACACTCATATTGATTTCTATGAAGTAAATATGAAGGAAGAAGTTAAGGCGGAAGTCCCGTTAGAGTTTATTGGTGAATCTAAAGTTGTTAAGGAGGGTAGTGGTATTTTCTCAGTTATTATTGATCAAATCGGAGTTGAATGTTTGCCTGGCGACTTAGTGGATCACATTGATGTTGATATTAGTGTTTTAGCAGAATTTGGTGATGCCATTCGTTTAAGCGACATCGTTCTACCAAAAGGTATGACTTTAATGCAGGATGATACTGCTGTTGTTTGTATGGTTGAAGAGCCAAATAAAGTAGAGGAGGTTGTGAAGGAAGAAGTGGTTGAAGAAAAAGATGCTAAAGCCAGTGAAGGTGAGGTTAAGGAGGAAGAAGAAAAGAAATAAATTGAAAATATGGGAGGGAGGAGTAAAAATTATTTTACTAAAAAAGGAAAGGCGATTTTAATCGCCTCCTTTTTTGTATTATCAATTTCTATCTTAGGTCTATATTATTTTGTTTATGTGCCTGACTGGTCTTGGTTAAGAATTTTTTCACATATTCAAGAAAGTGAGGTTAATTCAGTCACCTCAACTGAAGAAATAATTTCTGATCTTCCTGCTGATGATATCTGTGACAGCTGTGTGCGTCGCTGGCTAGATGGAATACCAGTGCCAGCTGCAGAGGCTAATGTTTTTCCAGTGGCAGTTATGATTGATAATGATGTTTTAGCTCGTCCGCAGACAGGGCTATCTAAAGCCTCTTTAGTCTATGAAGCACCGGTTGAAGGTGGCATGACTAGATATCTTGCTATATTCTCTGATAAGAGTGAGGTGGCGGCCATTGGACCAGTTAGGAGTGCTCGCCCCTATTTTGTTGCACTAGCGGCTGATTTAGAGGCTCTTTATCTTCATTGCGGTGGTAGCCCTGAAGCTTTAGATGATATCAAAAAGGCAAGTGTTTATGGTTTAAATGAGTTTTATAATAGTAGCTATTTTTGGCGCGTTACTAATGGCACGCGAGAAGCTCCACATAATATTCTAACTAGTAGCGAGAGCTGGCAGACTTATTTAGCGACTCATGATTTTGATATTAATGAACCTGAGGCTTGGCAGTTTAAAAGCGAGGGCGAACATCTGTCAACGGCGGCTGATTTAAGTATTTATTTTAGCTCAAATTTTAGAGCTCTTTGGCGTTACGATGCTGAGCCTAATGAGTATTTACGTTATTTTAATGGTCTGGTTGGTCGTGATGATGATGGGGAAATTAGAGCCAAGAATATCATTGTTCAGTATGTAGAAAGTGAAGTTTTAGATCAGGCTGGACGTTTAAGAATTTCCTTAACTGGTAGTGGCGAGGCCTTGTTTTGCGCGGATGGCGAGTGTCAGTCTACTACTTGGATTAAAAAATTAGGCGCTAGAACAAAATATTATTTTATTAATGGGGAGGAGATAAAATTAAATCCAGGAGTTACCTGGATTGAATTAGCTGATCAGAATACAAAGGTCTCCTATTAGTTGCGCCTATTATTAAGTTCAATAAATCTCGTCTGACCGTTTAGATCAGGCGTTTTTTTAATATTTATGTCACTTAAATTATTAGCGCTTGCTTGTATTAATTTTTCTGCCTGCCAGGGATTAATTTCCATTACCAAATGAAAATTAAATTCATCTTGATACTTTTTTAGTTGTTGCAATAATTCAAGATAAAGCTCTAAACCGTCTTTACCGCCCAAAAGAGCAAGGTCGGGTTCAGCTTTAATGCTATTTTCTCCTTCTCTTTCTTCCTTGGTTAGATAGGGAAGATTAGCGGCAATAAATAGATACCTAATATTATGCCGCCTGATTAAATCTATAAACGGAGTAAATAAATTACCAGCAAGAAAGTTAATTCTATTATCTAACCCATAAGCCTGAGCGTTGATTTTTGCTTGCTTAATAGCATCGGTAGATATGTCTCCGGCCATAAATGCACAATTTTTAAATGCAATTTGGTCTTTTTTCTGTAACTCAGAGGCAATGCTTGTAATAAGAGCTCCGGAGCCAGTGCCAATATCTAGGCAAGCAGCTTTTTCTTGGCTTTTAACTATGGATTCTATAGCTATATCAACTATTAATTCAGTTTCAGGACGAGGAATAAGAACCTTGGGTGATACTTTAAAATTATAGTTATAGAAAGCTTGTTCGCTAGTAATATAGGCCAAAGGCGTACCCGTTAATAAAAGTTCGTAGGCTTGTTTAAAAAGTACTTCCTCTTGATCGTTTAATTCGTATTCACTATGGCTCAGTAGCCAGCTAAGATCGCGCTTGCATACAAAAACCAGAAGACTTTTAATCTCCCGGCTATATTTTTTACTTAAATTAAAATTAGATTCTAGGGTAGACATATTAAGAACGTAAAGCTTTCTTAACTGCTTTAATAACATCCTCAATGTCGCCGTCTAAAACTGAATTTAGGCCATGCCAAGACTGTCCAATGCGATGATCTGTTAAACGGTCTTGAGGAAAGTTATAAGTTCTAATCTTATCACTACGATCACCAGCGCCAACCTGATCTTTACGAGCACTGGATTCAGAGGCCTGTCTTTCTTCCTCTTGTTTAGCCAAGAGTCGTGAACGTAAAACTTGTAGAGCTTTTTCTCTATTTTGATGTTGTGATTTCTGATCTTGGCAGCTAACGATAATGCCGGTAGGAATATGAAGAATACGAATAGCTGAATAAGTAGTGTTAACGCTTTGTCCGCCCGGCCCACTGGAACAGAAAGTATCAATACGAATATCAGCCATATTTAAAGAAACATCAACTTCTTCTGCTTCGGGTAAGACTACGACAGTGGCAGTTGAGGTGTGAATTCGTCCTTGTTTCTCTGTTTCCGGCACACGTTGTACACGATGAGTACCAGCTTCATATTTTAAATTGCCAAAGCCACCAAGCCCTTTAATGGTAAAGATAACTTCTTTAAAGCCGCCGGTGCCGATTACACTTGAGGAAATCATTTCTGTTTTCCAGCCACGTCTTTCGCAAAAGCGTACATACATACGAAATAAATCACCAGCAAAAAGAGCCGCTTCATCGCCACCAGTTCCAGCTCTTATTTCAATAATGGCATTTTTATGATCATTTGGACCTTGAGGATGGCGTTCTTCTTCAATTTCAGTGCTAACTTTTATTAACTGTTCTTCAAGATTTAATAAATCTTCTTCGGCCATGCTTTTTAGCTCAGCATCATTTTCTTGATTCAGTAGTTCTTTATTATCAGCAATCTCTTTGTTGAGTCTTTCTTCTTCATTGATTAAACCAATAAGATTTTTCATAGCTGCATGCTTTTGGGAAATCTTAATCATCTCCTGAGGATCGCTCATGAGTTTAGGGTCGGATAATTTTTTTTCAATTTCGGCGAATTGATTCTTTATTTCTTGATACATATAGCTATGGCTTAAAAAAATAATTAACTCCATTGATTGATTATTCGTTATCAGTAAAACTGAATAATCTGGAGTTAATTATTTTTAAGTCAAAATATTTATTTTTTGGTGCCGAGGCTAACCTGGGCAATCTTTTTGATGTCCTTAGTCTTAACAACCACTTCCTTTTTGCTCTTAGCCTTAGCTCGGGCCGCTTTCTTAACTTTCTTGCCAGTAGTTACATCAGTCTTTGCATCTAATTTAGCTTGGAATTTCTCAACTCTACCACCAGTATCAATAAACTTCTGTTTACCAGTATAGAAAGGGTGACAAGCTGAGCAAAGCTCAACCTTAATCTCGGAGGCAGTTGAACCTGTTTTAAAAGTATTGCCACAGACGCAAGTTACTTGGCAGTCAGTATTGTATTTTGGGTGAATGTCTTTTTTCATATAAATTTTAATTGAGGCTGGAAGGGCCCGTATAAATTGTTTCTTTTTTGTAGTAAAGGTACAGAAAAAGAAAGCTATTTTTAGTCTTCGCTGCTAGGATAATATCATAACTTTTAAAAATAATCAATACCTGATATAATTATCACATCAATTAGGATTTCAGCTCAAATATTTATGAATAAAGTCGCTAATATTGCTAAAAATACCTCCTATTTAACACTTGCTTTAGTTATTCAGAAAGTCATTTCCTTTTCTTATTTTATTATTTTAGCAAGGTTTTTGGGTCTAGAATCTCTAGGGCAGTATTATACTGCCATTTCTTTTACCACTATCTTTTCTATCTTTATTGATTTTGGTTTTGCTAATGTGCTAACTAGAGAAGTGGCTAAAAATCAAGAAAAAGCTTCCGATTGGTTACGTAATGTATTGGGTATTAAACTAATTCTAAGCGTCGCCACTATAGTAGTGGCTTTAGCAGTGGCTTATTTTGCCTATGATTCTAAGTTATTGCTCTTAATTGCTGTCTCTTGCCTATCAATGTTCTTTGATTCTTTTACAACTACTTTCTTTTCAGTAGTTCGGGGTTTTCATAATTTAAAATTTGAAAGTCTAGCTTCTATTATTTTTCAAGTAATTGTTTTAGTGCTTGGTTATGCTTTATTAAAAGCGGGCTGGCCTTTAGTTTTTTTACTGTTAGCTATTGTTATTGCCAGTTTGTTTAATTTTTTATACTCAGCGACGATTGTAAAAAAGTATTTACATTTAAAGATTAAACCACAACTAAATATCGAGAAGATAAAATTGATTTTTAATATTAGCTGGCCCTTTGCTTTGTATCAGATTTTTCAACGCTTATTTACTTATCTTGACACTCTACTACTAGGTTTTATCGCTGGCTATGGACAAGTTGGTCTTTACCAAATTGCTTTTAAGATTATTTTTGCTTTACAATTTTTACCAATGGCCTTTAATGCCTCTCTTTATCCGGCCATGAGTGCCTATTGGCAAAGTAATCGTGAACAATTAAGAGTGACCTTTGAAAGAGCTATTAATTATTTATTAATTATTTCTTTGCCTATAATTTTTGGAGTCTTTGCGCTGGCCGATAAGATTGTGCCTTTATTTAAGGCTGGACCGGAGGCTATTTGGCCTTTACGCATTTCTATCTTAGCCTTATTATTTATTTTCTTAAATTTTCCAGTTGGGGCATTACTTAATGCGTGTGATCGTCAAAAACGCAACACTGCCAATATGGCGGCTGTTACTTTTATTAGTTTAGGTCTTAATTTATTCTTTATACCTAATTTTCAAGCCCTAGGCGCCAGTATAACCGTTTTAATAAGTAATTTTCTCATGTTAGTGCTTGGTCTATTTGCGATGCGTGGTTTAATTGTTTACCGTCCGGCCAAAAATGCACGTACTTTAGTTTCTGCTTTTATTTCCGCTCTGCTTATGGCTTTAATTATATTTTTTGCTAAACAATATTTACAGGTATTTATTGCTGTTTTAATGGGTGGCCTAGTTTATTTCGGGGCACTCTTAATACTGGGCGGCATTAGAAAGGCAGACATCAGTAGTATTATTACTTCTTTTCGTCGCTCTTAAATTATGAAATTATTACTTTGCACACTTGAATATCCACCACAAATAGGTGGTGTAGCTAATTACTACTCCGAATTAATTGAGGCCTGGCCAGAAACTGACACTTGGACAGTTTTAGATAATAGTCAAAGAAAGCTATTGTCTAAATCTAAATTTTTTCCTTGGCTATCTTCAGTCTTATCTTTAATCAAGGAATATCGTCGTCATAATTATGATTTAATTTTTATTGGACAGGTATTACCACTTGGTACGGCAGCTTTAATTTCTCAGTTTTTTACCGGGTTTAAATACGGTCTTTTTTTTCATGGCATGGATTTTACTTTTGCTTTGAAATCTAGCCGCAAGCGTTGGCTTCTACGTTTAATTTTAAAGAAAGCTAAAATAATTGTTTGTGCTAATTCCTATGTGGAAAAATTATTAATTGAATTTGCGCCGAAGGTGGCTGATAAGACTAAGTTAATTAATCCTGGAGTAAAAAAGGGTTTAGTGGATGAAGAAGTTAAGCAATCTCTAGTTAATAAGTATAATCTAACAGGGAAGAAGATTATTTTCTCTATTGGGCGCTTAGTTAAGCGTAAGGGTTTTGATCAGGTAATCAAGGCCTTGGAGGGGACTTCTTTCGATAATTGGGTTTATATCTTAGCTGGCGATGGGCCGGAATTAGAATCGCTTAGGTCTTTAGCCTTGGCTAGTAAAGTTAAAGATAAGATCATATTTATTGGTCGTTTAAATGAAAAAGAAAAGTGGTCATGTTTGTCTTTGTGTGATATATTTATAACGACATCGCGTGATTTAGATGGTGACTTTGAAGGTTTCGGGATTGTTTATTTAGAAGCGGCTCTGATGTCAAAACCGGTTATTGCTGGTTTAAGCGGTGGTGTCTCTGATGCAGTTATTAATAATGAGTGCGGATTATTAGTAGATTCAGAAAGTATCCCTGCAATTGAAGAAGCTCTAAGTAAATTGTTAAAAGACGAAGACTTGGCCCGAACTCTAGGCGAATATGCTTGTCAGCGAGCAAAAACAAATTTTAATTGGAAACAACAATCCGAAAACTTATCTAAATTTTTAAAATCATTTAATTAATTAGCAAATATTTTATATATCCTATGATTTCTATAATTATTCCTGTTTATAATCAAGCACAGAAACTAGCTAAAACTTTACAAAGTATTGCGAATCAAACTTTCTCGGATTGGGAATTAATTGTTGTTAACGACGGCTCCAATGATAATCCAGAACAAGTGTTCACTGACTTTGTTGCTAAAACTAAATTAGAGAATCGTTTTATTTTTCTTAATCAAGTAAATCGAGGAGCACCATCAGCTCGCAATCATGGTTGGAGAAAATCGCAAGGCGATTTTTTATTTTTTTGTGATGCCGATGCGGTCTTAAGACCCGAGGCACTTGCATTACTGTTTAATACTTTAAAGCAGAATTCTGAAGCTAGCTACGCCTACCCCTCCTTTAATTGGGGCAGAAAACTGTTTAAAGTCGGAGCCTTTAGTGCTGAAAAATTAAAAAAAGGACCATATATTCACACTATGGCTTTGATTAGAAGGGAAGATTTTCCGGTAAATGGTTGGGATGAAAGTATTAAGAAGTTTCAGGATTGGGATTTATGGTTAACAATGTTAGCCTCTTCAAAGAATGGGGTTTGGGTTGATAAAATATTATTTACTGTTGCTCCTGGTGGCACTATTAGCTCTTGGTTGCCTTCATTTGCTTATAAGTTGATGCCTTTTTTGGCCAGCGTTAAAAAATATAAAATAGCTAAGGAAATAATCGTCAAAAAACATGATCTTAAATAAGAAATTTTTAAAATACTGGCATCAGTACTGGCACTTAGGCTTATTGATAATTATTACTTCTATCATTGCATTAGCATATGTGAGTTGGCATTTAAATGCTTATAAATCAGTTTCTATTCAAGCCGGAACTTGTAGTTTTATAGTTGATTTAGCTGATACGCCTGATAAGCAGTATCAAGGCTTATCTGATCGCCAGGAATTGGAGTTTAACCAAGGTATGCTTTTCGTTTTTAATGAAGTTAAGGATAAAACTTTTGTTATGCGAAATATGAATTTTCCGATTGATATTATATTTATACGTAATCACAAAATTATTAATCTTTATCATGACTTAGTGCCAGAAGGGGGTCAGCCAAGAAGTACTTATCATAGCGGTGCTCCGGTTGATGCAGTTTTAGAAATCCCAGCTGGCCAAAGTCGTCGTTGTAATATTGGCGTCGGCACAGAAGTTATTTGGTAATTTATGAAATTATTTAAGCCACGTTATCCATATTTATTTGCCTTAAGCCTAATTATCTTAGTTGAGTTACTATCTTTTTTGGCTTATTTTTATCCTGGCATCCAATTGTATCTGCTAGCCTTATCTTTGCTGGCTGTTTTTATATTATCTCTTTACTCTTTAGAGGCCGGTCTATTGCTCGCTTTAATTGAGTTAGTGGTTGGCTCTAAAGGGCATCTTTTTTCAGCGGAAATTTTTGCTTTTCCCGTGTCTTTACGCCTGATGATTTGGTCAGCTTTACTCTTAGCTAGTTTAGTTTATTTTTACCGCCAGGGTTTTATTAATACTTGGCATAAAAAAATTAAAGTCTATGAATTTTGGCCTTGGCTAGGTGCCTTGGTAATTTTTATTGCTTTTGCTGTATTGCGAGGTTTATTGTTTTCACCTTCCTGGTCTTTAGTTTTAGCCGATGTTAATGCCTGGCTTTACTTAGCTTTGATTATTCCTTTACTACTAGCTTATAATCCCGGAGACAGGAATCAGGCATCTAGACTAAAGAAGTATTTTTTATTAGCAGTCTTGTGGCTAAGTTTTAAAACTTTATTTTTATTGTTTGTTTTTTCACACAACCTCGTTATTATGCCTGATCTTTATTTATGGGTGAGGCGTAGTGGTATTGGTGAGATAACAGCAATGGGCGGTGGTTGGTTTCGCATATTTATACAATCACAAATTTATTTACCAATCGCTTTATTTTTAGTTTTATTTCCAGCCGTGAAAGCAAAAATTGGCAGCCGTGCTCAATTATTTCGCTTAGTTTTTTTGCTGGCTATATTTTTAGCAGTGATAGTAATTAGTATGTCACGTAGTTTTTGGTTAGCTTTAGGGGTATCCGGCTTAATTGCTGCAGTTGTCAGTTGGCGTCTAGCCTGGTCTTTATATTTTAAAGCTTTAGCCTACATCTTGGTTTCAGCACTGATGGCAATGCTTATAATTTTTGTTGTTATTAAGTTTCCTTTACCGGGCAATAACTATGATGTTCGCTTTACAGCCTTATCAGAGAGATTAGAGGTTAATACCGATGAAGCAGCCCTAGCTTCACGTTGGTCATTGTTGCCTAACTTGTGGCAAGCTATTAAGAAGGACCCTATTTTAGGGCAAGGCTTTGGGGCTAGTGTGAGTTATTATTCTCAGGACCCAAGGGTGTTGGCAAATAATCCTGATGGTTGGTATACAACCTATGCTTTTGAGTGGGCTTATTTAGATACTTGGCTAAAGATTGGTATTTTAGGGACCCTGGCTTTTGTTAGTTGGCTTATTTACCTAATAATAGCTTTGTGGCAATATTCGCGTAGTCAAAAATCCGAGCTTTACTTTGCCCTAGCGGCGTCTTTGCTTTTTCTAATGATTGTTAATATCTTTACCCCTTATTTGAATCATCCTTTAGGCCTAGGCTTTCTATTGTTTTCTTCTTGTTTTTTTAGAAAAAATTCATTATAATACTTAAAATTGCCATATCGCCTCTTAATTTAATCGGCGTTGGCTTAATTAATTTAAATATTTATGTCAGACCAAATTATCACTCAAGAAGGCTATAATAAATTAGAAGATGAATTGCATAATCTAAGTACTATCAAAAGAAGAGAAATAGCAGAAAGAATTGAAAGGGCTAAAGACTTGGGTGATTTAAGTGAGAACGCTGAATATAGTGAAGCTAAAGACGCCCAGGCTCTAAATGAGGGTCGTATCTTGGAGCTTACTAATATTTTAAAGAATGTAGTTGTGGTTAACGGCAAGGGCGGCAGTGACGAGGTGGCAATGGGCTCTGAGGTTACCGTTAAAAGTGATGGTAAAGAAAAAAAGTATACTATTGTTAGTTTTAATGAGGCTGACCCTCTAAATGGAAAAATTTCTAATGAATCTCCTTTGGGTGTATCATTTTTAGGAAAGAAAAAGGGGACTAATGTAAATGTGGAGACGCCAAGAGGTATCGTCGAGTATAAGATTATAAAAATTGATTAATTTGTATATGTCAGCAGAACAAAAATTGACTTTAGGAAATGAAAAAGAGGAGCGCTTAAAAAAATTAGCTCTCCTTAAAGAAGCTGGAATTAATCCTTATCCAGCAACAACAAAACGCGACCATGAGGTAGCGCAGTTTTTGTCTGACTTTAAAAAATTAAGTGATAAACAAACAGTCGTTACTGTGGCTGGACGTTTAAGAAGTCTACGCAGCCATGGGAACCTCACCTTTGCTAATATAGAAGATGCTTCTGGCGTTTTGCAATTAGCTTTTTCTAAGAAAGAATTAGGTGATGAAAGTTACAAAAGATTCGTTAAGTTAATTGATATTAGTGATTTCATTGAAGTAACAGGCACCGCTTTTGTTACGCACAGAGAGGAAAATAGCCTAATGGCTTCATCTTGGAATATTTTAAGTAAAGCTATCGCTCCTGTTCCAGACGCTTGGTATGGCTTAAAAGATGAAGATGAGCGTTATCGTCAGCGCTATTTAGACCTACTCTTAAATCCAGAAACTAGAGAAATGTTTATAAAAAAAGCTTTATTTTGGGAAGTGACGCGCGATTTTATGAAGCGCCATGGTTTTTTTGAAGTCGAAACACCAACTATTGAAACTAGTACCGGTGGCGCCGAGGCCAATCCCTTTAAAACTCATCATGATGATTTTGACTTGGATGTATTCTTACGCATTTCTGTAGGTGAACTTTGGCAGAAGCGTTTAATGGCAGCTGGTTTTGAAAAAGTTTTTGAAATTGGAAGGGTATATCGTAATGAAGGATCGAGTCAGGACCATCTACAAGAGTTTACTAACCTAGAATTCTATTGGGCTTATGCTAATTATGATATGGGCATGAAATTAGTTCAAGAATTATACCAAGAATTAGCTTTAAAAGTTTTTGCTAAGACTAAATTTAGCACCAAGGGCATGGAATATGATTTAGCTGGAGATTGGGCTAGGATCGATTATCGAGAGGAAGTTCTTAGTCGTACTGGTATTGATGTATTAAAGTCCACAGAGGCTGAAATGGAGGCTAAATTAGACGAATTAGGAGTTAAGTATGAAGGTAGTAACCGTGAACGTTTAACTGACACCTTATGGAAATATTGTCGTCGCACTATTGCTGGCCCAGCCTTTTTAGTTAATCATCCAAAGTTGGTTTCGCCATTATCTAAAGCTAAACCAGAAAATACTGATTTGACTGAGCGTTTTCAGATTATTATCGCCGGTAGCGAGGTTGGCAATGGCTTCTCTGAATTAAATGACCCTCTTGATCAAAGAGAACGTTTTGAATTACAGCAGAAATTAATTGATCGTGGTGATAAAGAGGCAATGATGCCTGATTGGGAATTTGTAGAGATGCTTGAGCACGGAATGCCACCAACTTGTGGCTTTGGTTTTGGAGAACGTTTATTTGCCTTTATGATGGACAAATCCGTGCGTGAAACTACTCTATTCCCATTAATGCGTCCCAAAAAAGAGTCTGAGGGCAATAAAGTCTAGACGCTTGCTTAAAGGTATTTATTTGTTATAATAGCAACATCAGTCTATTTCGGGGATCGTCTAATGGTAGGACAGCTGGTTCTGGTCCAGTCAATCGGGGTTCGAATCCCTGTCCCCGAGCAGAATTTTTACGAAAAAATATCGCTAACTTTAGATAAGTCTAGCGGTATTTTTTTATGGAGAGAAGCGGGACTCGAACTTTTGACAAACTTTGTGTTGTGATACACTATAGATAGTTAATATTTAAATTTTAAATAACATGAAAAGGCAATTCAAAATTTTAATCTATTCTTTTATTTTTTTGTTATTAATTCTTGTTGCTTTATTTTTTTTAATCCCAAATAGCTGTGATAATGATTTTAAAGTATATTCTGAAAAAGGATATTGTGAATTTAATTTGAAAACCTGTGAGGGTTTATTTGGTTGTAAAGAATATAGTAATGTGCAAGTGCCATGTGGAAGCATGTCTACCCTGTGTGGCAAAAAAGTTCTTTGTGATTGTGGCGGTTTATCTAATAGTGGAACTATAGAATTAGAAAATGATGGTTTATTTACAGTTACAGGAGAGTTTATTTGCTTGCCTCTAAAAGATGAGAGCATCCCCCATAATGATTTGTGTGTATTTGGCATTAAGAATAGTAATAGTGATTATTATCGCCTGCAAGCGCCTAGTGATGATAAAAATAATGTAGTTAATAAGATAAAAAGGGGGCAAGAAATAGAAATTATAGGGGAACTGATAAACGAAGAAAGTAGTGTTTATAGAACTTTAGGGACAATTAATGTGACAGGGATTAAATATTTATACACAAAATAAAAATTTAAGAAGTAGTTATATATTTAAAAGTTTTAAAATAGGGTCCTGGTTAGTTATATTTTTATATTAAATCCCTTCCAATTGTATCTCAAACTCCGAGCAAATACATTAAATAGGCTAATTTTAGCTTATTTTTTGTTTTAATAATTTATGACAATACATTAAACTTTAAATAAACCTACTTAACAACAACTAAGTATGCTAGTATTAAGATATGAACTTATTATTTAAAAAATAACAGAATCATATGAAAATTTTTTTAACTTGGTTAATTAGCGCTCTAGCTTTATTAATTAGCGCTTGGCTTATTCCAGGAGTTTATATTACAGGCTTTGGCTCAGCCCTGTTAGCTGCTTTAATCTTAGGAGCTATTAATGCCATTATTCGACCTATTCTAATTATTCTTACTTTACCTATAAATATTTTAACTTTAGGTCTATTTACCTTAGTGATTAATGCTCTTATGGTTGCTTTAGCCGCCTATGTTTTACCTGGATTTAGTATTGCTAATTTTGGCGTTGCTATTATTTTTAGTATTATTTTAATGATTATCACCTCTATCATGCAGAGTTTAATTAAAGAAAAGGGAAACTCAAGTAAATAAATATAAAGTAGTGTATATGATCAGAAAAATAAAAAATAAATAATGATATATACAGAGGTGTTGATAATTTTTCCGAATATTATTCCAACTATATCCCTTGCTATGTATCTGAAAAATATTAAACAAAATAGACAAAATAGCACTTTTTGTGCTATTTTTGTTATATAAACATAAAATTTAAAAGTATGCGTAATAACAACATCTTACTCAATGTTCTAGCAGCACTTACTTATGTAGCTATGGTGGTGGTTAATTTTTTAGCTAATGCCTTGCCGATAAATAATCGTTCGACTGGTGCTATTTCTGATGCTTATCCTAATTTATTTGCTCCAGCTGGTCTAACATTTTCTATCTGGGGTCTAATCTATTTACTTTTGGCTGGCTATGTTTTGTATCAGTTCGGCCTTTTTCAGAGTGATAGGGGACGTGGAAGAGTAGAGTTATTTAGGAAAATTAATTTCTATTTCATTATTAGCTCAATAGCTAATATTGCTTGGATTTTTTCTTGGCACTATGATTTCATGGGAATTTCGGTTCTAATTATGGGTCTAATATTATTTTCTTTAATTAAAATCGCAGACATTTTAAATAAAGAGAAATTTTCATCAAAAGAAAATTTCTTTCTGCGCATTCCATTTAACGTATACTTTGGTTGGATTACGGTAGCTACAATCGCTAACATAACAGTTTTTTTAGTAAGTATTAATTGGAATGGGCTGGGAATTTCTACTCAGATTTGGACTATAGTAGTTTTATTGGCAGGCCTGCTTATTGGCGTATTAAGGATGCTTAAAGATAGGGCGGTGGCCTATGGTTTAGTTTTGATTTGGGCTTATGCCGGCATTCTATTAAAACATATTTCGGCAGACGGTTTTTCTGGTCAGTATCAGGGAGTAGTTATTACCACCTTAATTTGTATTTTGGGTTTTCTAATTAGTCTCGCTATGGTTATTAGAAAAAATATAAAATTAAAAAAATATGAATAATTTTTATGATTTCATAGCTGAAGATTCTAATGGCCAGAATATTAAAATGTCTGACTACCGCGGTCAAGTAGTTTTAGTTGTTAATACAGCCAGTAATTGTGGATTTACTAAGCAATATGCCGGCCTAGAAAAAATATATCAAGACTATAAAAATCAAGATTTTATTATTTTAGCTTTCCCTTGTAATCAGTTTGCTGGTCAGGAACCAAAAGATGGGGCGGATATTGTTTCTTTTTGCCAACTAAACTACGGCGTTAGCTTTCCAATTTTTAAAAAGATAAAAGTTAATGGTCGAGATGCTCATCCGCTTTTTACTTATTTAAAACAAGAATTATCAGGAATATTAGGTGGTCGTATTAAATGGAATTTTACTAAGTTTTTGATTGACCGCTCAGGTCAACCCCTTAAACGATTCGCATCCGCGGAGACACCCGAAGAGATTGATAAATATCTAATTAAAAATAAAATTTTAGATAAAGTTAAATAATTAATTATCAATATATGAAAGGATTTAACACAAACATCGAAAAAGCAACTTTAGAGAATAACTATTTTCGTAAAGTTCTTTATACGGGCCAGCATAGTCAGTTAGTCTTAATGTCCTTAAAACCAGAAGAAGAAATTGGCCTTGAGACTCATACAGAGAATGATCAATTTTTTCGCTTTGAAAAAGGAGAAGGCAAATGTATAATTGATGGAAATGAATATTTAGTTATAGACGGCTCAGCTGTAATTGTGCCAGCCGGAGCAGAGCACAATATTATAAATCTTTCTAAAACAGACGATTTAAAGTTGTATACAATTTATTCTCCCGCTCATCATAAGGATCAAATCATTAGAATAAGTAAGGAAGAGGCTGAGGCAAATGATGAAGAGTTTGACGGTAAAACCACGGAGTAGTTTTTATAATAGTCTAAATTTATAGGCATGAAGATAGAAAAGATAATATTTTTAATATTTACCCTAGTATTAATAAGTGGTTTTTATTTAAATAAAAATTACAACTTATATTTATTAGATTATCTTTATTGGGCGCCTACTGCTCAGGCAACAGGGGCTGCTAGTGGGTCTTTAATTAAGGTTGCTGAAACATCTTCTGTTTATTATCTAGGTAATGATGGCAAACGTTACGTTTTTCCTTCGGAGCCTATTTATTTCTCTTGGTATAAAAATTTTGATAGTGTTATTATTGTTCCCGCCATTGAATTACAGACCTATCCTTTAGGTGGTAATGTGGTGATGCGGGCCGGAACTAAGTTAATAAAAATTACTACCAACCCATCCGTTTATGCTGTTGAGCCCGGAGGAATGCTAAGAAAAATAAAAAATGAAGAGCAGGCGCAAAGGTTGTATGGTGATAATTGGGCAAAAAGAGTGCAAGATTTATCTGATGCCTTTTTCGGCGATTATAAGATTGGCGATGAGCTGGCTGACAATCAAATTCCCGCCGGCTCTCTTGTTAAGAATAAAAATGAAGACTCTTACTACTATTATGATGGTGAAGTATACCGAAAAATTACTAGTGCCAACGCTTTTTATGCTAACCGTTTTTATTCAGAATATATTCTTAATACCAGTAATACAATCCAAAATAATGGAGAATCAATTTCTGCTTCGGATAATAATTTATTAATCTTAATTTCCAAAAAAATTGACAATGGCGCTTCCGAAAATAGCAATAACAAGGTTATAAATAATAATTCTGGTGGAATGAGCGGTGGCGGAGGAGGTGGCGGGGGGAGCGGAGGTGTTACACCTAGCTGTAGCGGTAGCTCTACTCAATCTTGTGTAATCAACAACGGACAAGGAAATCAAGCAAGGTCTTGCACTTTGGGTGTTTGGTCAGCTTGGGGAAGCTGTTCCTTAGTTTCATGTAATGAAGGCTATCAAATTAGTAATAACACTTGTGTTCCTTTAAGCTGTAGCGGTAGTTCTACTCAATCTTGTGTAATCAACAACGGACAAGGAAATCAAGCAAGGTCTTGCACTTTGGGTGTTTGGTCAGCTTGGGGAAGCTGTTCCTTAGTTTCATGTAATGAAGGCTATCAAATTAGTAATAACACTTGTGTACTTAGTAGTAATGATGATTTAACAGAGATTAATTCGCGAAAATTAATACATGATCAAAATTTTGTGATTCCCAGCAATGCTAGTAATGGTGATTTAGTTGGTGAAATTAATAATTTCTGGGGTGATTGGGAAAATAGAACCATTGCCTATAGCATTAATGGTAATAATTCATTTAGTATAGATGTTAATGGTAGGATTATTTTACTTAATAAAGATGTTTTAAGTGGCCAAAGTAATATTAATTTAATAGTTCAAGCAGAGGATAACGTAGAGCAAGAATATGAAACAGCGCTTATCTCTATTCGTATTTTACCAATTTTAGAAACTTATTTTATTGATCCAAGTGTGGCTGATAATGGCAATGGAACCAAGGAAAGTCCTTATAAAAATTGGTCTGATGTTAGCATAGTTGCCAATAGAAATTATTTGCAAAAAAGGGGCACTGAGGCAATTATTTCTAGTCGCATCAGTATTAACAACATAGATAATGTCACCATTGGTGCTTATGGCAGCAATGAGGCTCGACCAAAAATTAGAGGTTGGAATATCACTGGCAGTAGCAATGGCGCTATGGGTTTAAGTGGTGATAATAATACTATCCGTGATTTAGATATTGATGCTCGCCAGTCCACCAGTGGTATTTATATAGGCTCTAGTACAAATGCGGTAGTTGATAATTGTCGCATTAAAAATAGTGAATGGGCGCTTAGAACAATGGTTAGTGGTGATGGCACAAAGATTGTTAATTCTGAGATTGCCCACACAGGAGACGATGGTCATTATAATCAAAACCATAACGACATGGAAATAGCTCATAACTACATTCATCATGTTAATCAAAAATGGAATGAAAATAGTTATTGGTATAATGGCAAAACCGAAGATGAATCACCCGGAGATGGCATTCAATTAAACGGCACAGCTTTTAATTTTAATATTCATCACAATATTATAGATCGATCTGACACAGGGAATAAGTTCTGTGTGCTTGTGGGGTTATTATCTAGCCCTGTTAATACTAATGGTTTATTAGAAAATAACTACTGCAAAATGGGAACAGGTACTCAGGGTTTTTATATTGAGCGCGGGGCAGTGGGCATTAAAGTGCGTTATAATACTTTTATTGATGGACGTGGTATTTTTACTCACGCCACAGATTTAAATGTTTCTTACAATCTTTTCCTAAATTCTAGAGCTTCTTTTGGTGAGCCTGGATCAAGTTATAAAGTTTATAATAATATCTTTTACGGCACTGGAGCTGGTTTGTACTCGGTATCAATGTGGAGAGATAATCTTGACATGCGTAATAATATTTTCTTTTTTACTAATGAAACAGCGGGTGGTCTCCAAAACTCATCTCAATATACTGTAATTACCGAGAATAATTTTTATTATCCAAATTTTAGAGGCGCAGGATCATCCACTACTAATATTATTGGAAATCCTTTATTTGTTAATCCCTTAATCGGTGATTTCCGCCTACAGGCAGAATCACCTGCAATTGGCTCAGGCGTAAACGTTGGTGAAACCCATGATTTTTATTTAAATCCCTTAAATAGCAATATTAATATTGGCTTATGGCAAAATCCATCACCTTAAGAAAGATGGGGTTAGGATATAAAGAATTAACAATATGGAAATAAAAGCTATTTTTGGGATTCTTTCTTCAATTGTTTTGATAGTGGGCGGGGTGCCATATTTAAGGGATATATACAATAAGAAGGTTCGTCCTCATGTTTTGTCATGGATTGGCTGGTCATTTATTACCGCCATTGGAGCCTTTGCTATGTTAGCAAGTGGTAGCGAATGGGTTGTTGCTATTTTATTTGCAAATACTATTTTATGTCTTGTAATTGCTGTATATTCAGTTATGCAAAAAGTTGGGATTTGGTCTGCCTCAATTTATGATTTTATATTTTTTGGGATGGGTATTTTAGGTCTCATTTTATGGCAAGTTATTGGCTCGCCTATTATAGCCCTTATCTTTGCCATATTAGCTGATTTATCCTTTGGTCTGCCCACAATTATCAAAACGTTTAAAAGTCCAGACAGTGAGACCTATTTTGCTTGGTTAGCTTCAGCTATTTCTGGGCTCTTGTCTCTTTTTGCTATTAGGCAGTACACATTCTCAGAGATAGCCTACCCCTTCTATTTATTTATATTTGACTTTATATTGCTTTTATTAGCTCTAAAGATAATTAAAAAGAAGGTTAGAGCATAACCTTTTTTATATCTCAAAAAAGATAATGATTGACAAAATATATGCCAATGTGGTATATTTTTTGTTGTACTTTAAAATAATCATTTAAATAAAAAGAGAGGAGAGAAAATGAAAAAGCGTTTAAAGGTAGTCCTTGCAGGGCTAATTGTTTTTGCGGTTATTCAAGGCTGCGAAAAGAACTCAATTTCTCAGGAATTAGATTCTTTTGATTCTTGGAGTAATTCTTTATCATTAGCAGATGTTCAGGCTATGTATAATTCAGGAGAGTCCTTTATGTTTGATGCTCGTTATTTGAGTTATACTGGGCCATTTTCAATGAAAGACTCTATCACAAATCTCGGAGTAGACAATGAAGACATGGAATATCCGTACACGAACTCTGAGGGTCTAACTAAGGTTAGTTATCGTGATTCATTAATTTTTCAAAATTCTTGGAATAATTATTATATGGATCCAGCGCGCTCTATGACAATGGTTAGATTTGGAGAATTGCATAACTTGCAATGTTTAAGAATAACCAACCAAAGTCATTTTCCTCCTAATTTAGAGTGGACGAATGGCTACTACGGCACAGAACATCGTTTTTTTATCGAGAAGGAGGGTGACTTCAAAGAATTAATACTTAAAGATTACGGCGTAAGCTATAGTCTTGCAGAAATAAAGAAGAGCCCCAGAGAAGGGGTAATTATATTACTCTCTTCTGATTTTCCCAGATCTTTTCCTAAATTTAATTATCTGATACTGCTAGATTTATGCAGTGAAAATTACAAGATATTTAAATTTGATCATTGGTAATGTATTTCAGGGGCTAGGTTTCTTAACTTGGCCCTTTTTTATTTTTTAAACAGAAATGTGTTATAATATTAGTATATGCTTCATAAGAAAATAAACTATTTAATGCTAATTTTAGCTATCTTACTAGGATATTTGTATTTATCCCATACACTGATTTATTATAGAATTCATTCTGCTCATTTGCAGGCGACAAATAATAAATATAGTTATGATTTAATAAGTAATCCTGCCGATGAAAATATATTAATCTACGCTGCTGTCGGTGATAGTTTGACGGCTGGTGTTGGCACAAGTTTTTATGAAGAGTCTTATCCGTATTTATTAGCTAATAAAATATCGGCGGAAGGTAAAAATATTATTCATGAAAATTTTTCATATCCTGGCGCACGTACCGAAAATATCGTTAATGATTTTCTTAATCCAATAATTGAAGCTCAGCCTAATATTATTACCTTACTTATAGGCACTAATGATATTCATGGAAAAGTAAACGTAAAACAATTTGAGGAAAATTACGAATTTATTTTAAAGGAGTTAAGTAGCAAAACTAACGCTAAAATTTACCTCCTAAGTATTCCGCACATTGGTTCAAATACCCTTATTTTACCTCCATATAATTATTATTTTAACTATAAAGAAAATCAGTTTAATCGTGTAATTTATGCTTTAGGGCTTAAATATGAAGTTCAATATATAAATTTAACAGACCCTACCACCAAATCTTTAAAGTCTAATGGAGTCTATTACGCCGCAGATTCTTTTCACCCTTCAGCCCTAGGTTATGCCGACTGGGCAAATATAATTTATGCTAATATCAATTAGTGATCCAATTTCAGCAACTTACATATTCACGGTAATTTTTATAGCAGCTCTGCTTCTGTCTATAAGGAGCAGAAATAAGAGCGAGATTTTTTCTAAGGTAACTACCTCTGAATTAAAAGGTCTCGCTATTTTACTAATTATCTTCTCACATATTGGCTATTTCCTTGTTAGCGACCATAGATTTCTATTTCCTTTATCAACTATGGCAGGAGTCGGGGTTAATTTGTTCTTATTCTTATCTGGCTTCGGCTTAGCACTCAGCTCTTTAAGAAAAGAAAAATCAGTTTGGCAATACCATGGGAAACGTATACTTAAGTTTTTTGTGCCGCTATGGATAACTCTAACTGTTTTTTATATCTTAGATTACTTTTTACTACACAGTAATTATTCATGGACCTATATATTTCATTCTTTTGCAGGATTTTTTTCTAGAGCTGATTTATACGCTGATATTGACTCACCGCTTTGGTATATATCATTAATCTTGTTTTATTACCTAATTTTTCCGATACTTTTTTTAAAAAAATATCCCTGGCTTTCCAGCATTCTTATTTATGTCTTGAGTTATCTTATTATTTACATCAATCCTGATTTTTTAAGTGAGGTCATGCGTCTATATGAGGTCCATATTTTAGCCTTCCCACTCGGAGTGATGGTTGGTGGTATGATCTCTTATCCTAATATAATTAGGACTTATCTAGCTAAAAATTTTGATAATTTTGTAGCCATCTTTTCTAAAAATAAATTTATTGTTAATATTTTTAATAAAAGTAGCTATTCTAATAGTCTTCTGACTATAAAAAAGATATTTGGGTTTATCCTAGTAGCTGGGCTGTTAATAATTGTGGCTTATACAGCTATCAATTCGGGAATAGGGGGCACGCCTAAACTAGAGCAAACAATTAGTTTAATCACTACCGCGGCATTAGTTATATTATTTTTACTAAAAAAGTTTGATATAAAACTACTGTATATCTTTGGTCTTTATTCCTATGAAATATTCTTGTTTCATTGGCCTATTTTATCTCGCTATGACTTTCTTTTTAAATCTTTACCCGCCTGGCTGGCCACTACTCTATATTTAGTTTTATTTCTGATTTTAGCTTGGATACTAAAAAAATGCTCAAAAGTTATCTATAAATTATTACATATATAAGATTTTTTCATTATAAAATTATGCGTATCTGGGATGTGGGGGTAAAGCATTTATGTCGCAAACACTTATTAGCTGAACACCGTGAATTGCATGGTTTATGGAATATATTAACCAAGCATCAGGCTAAAGGTGGCTATTCTCGTCACCCGGAAACCTTACGCTGGGTAGGAAAGGAGAAGGCTTTATTTGCCCGACACGAAGCTTTGGTGCAAGAATTTAGTAGACGTGGCTATAAACACCACACACCTCTAGATGAGAAATTAGCGCTAGGTAGTGCTCAGCAAAAAGTATTTATTAATACTATAAAAGAGCAGAAAATATTATTAAACAATAAACCTTGCGATTGTTCATGGAAAGTTTAACATATGATACGAAAAAACAGACCTTCTGGTCTGTTTTTTGCAACTAACACTAAACTATTTTGAGACTACTATTATATTCTTTTCAATTGATATTATCTCTTTATGATTGCCGGTGGGATAATCTCTAATTGCTTGAAAAAGAACATCGGTATTATAGCGGTAATTCTCGCCATTTCTAGTCCCAGGATCATTAGTAATAAACACATCAGTAGTTGGGTTATAACCTAAAATGACTAGCATATGAGTTGTTGGCCCCGGCGCAACAAAGTTTGGATTATTTAATTCACGCCCATCAAAGGCAGCTAAAACAATTTTGCCTTGCGTTAATGATTCTATTATTTTCTCTTTACTAGCATTGGCAAACCTTTCTACTTTATGATAATTAAAATAATCTTTAATTATCCAGTCCATAGTATCTTGGGTTGAGGTGTCAATATAAATTCCGTAGTTGCTTTTAAGCCAATCTGACAAGGCGATAATTTGACTCAAAGCTTCAGTCTTGTTTAAAGTGCCTCCTTTGGCCCACGACATAGCCATAATTGTAGAGGCCTCCTCGCAACCATTTTGCTGTCTAGAATCGCTCCAATCAGCAAATGGAGCCTGAGAAGTGAAGGGAACACCACTTATAAATATTTCCTGTTTATTATCAGTATTTATTATTGAAGTATTCGATATTTCTTCTTTTAGTTTCGATAAATTATCATTACTAATGCCTAGCCCAAGCTCTCTCATAATCCTAAAAGCGTCAGCTGGTCTTCCCAAAAAATACTTATGCTTATTATGAGGGTGGATATAATAGGCTTCACCGTTTCTCTCGACGTCTAGAAGAATTCGTCCAGATAATCTATCTGGGAAAATAGTATTATCAATAATTAAACTATGCTTTACCCCCAATGCTAATTTTTTCATAATAGCAAAAGCGTCCGCTGGACGTCCAAGATAGTATAATTGATTATCACTGGGGCTTAAATACCAAGCCTCACCATTAGCTTCAACTTGAAGCAGAATACGTCCTCTAACTTCCGGTAAAATTGTCCTTGCTTGAACGATGCCTGGACAGAGAAGTAGAGCTAAAATTAATAATAGTAATATTTTTTTCATATACTTATTTTAGCTTAACTAGACTATTTTGTATATTAAATTATAAACTAACTACAACATAAAAAATTGACATAAAACGTATAAATATGTTAAAATAAATGTGTTTGATAAAATATCAATTAATTATCATATAAACTTAAATTTATGTCTTTGAGTGAAAAATTAGAGCAAAAAAGAGCAGCTAAAGAGAAAGAGGCGGAAGAAATTAAGAAAATGAGCGTTCAAGAAAAAATTGATATCATGGGCGCAGAAATGTCATCCTTAATAGCAAAGAAAGAGAGAATCTTAACCATCACTTCTGCTCTAAAGGACGGTTACCTTAACGCTGATTCAGATCTAAGCAATTTTAAAAATAAAAAAGAAGTATTAAAAAATATATTTGATGAAAACGAGGATATTTTAAAAGAAGATGGTGTCGAGGATTTTGATGATATGTTAGTTAAAAATGCCGATGAGTCAGAGGTAAAACAATACCGTAAAAGCGGTGTTCGTAGCCCTAAGGATGGAGAGACAGGAAAGCTCTATCAAAGTGTTGAGGGTATAAGCAATCTCAAAAATCAATTAGAAGAAGAAATGCCCGAATTAAAATTGAATTTTAGCGCCAGAAAGGTTAATAATCAAGACATTAATCAAAGAGAGTTAAGTTTTCAAAAAATAGAAGGATATATTAACTCCTTAGACCTTGAGTTAGAGGAATTAAAAGAAAAACAAGCAGAAACGCTCTTAGAAACAGATGAAGGAAAGAAAGAAGCCATTATTAAAAATGCAGAGGAAAGTAATCTTTTTAATTATGCTGAGATTGAACGCCCTACTAGCTTTAGTTTTAGCGATAAACAGATTGAGCTAGCTTCTCAATTTGGTGAAGATACAGTTAAAGATATTTATGTTGAAATGTTGTCCGAAAAGATGAAAAATAACATTTTAAGCGGCATTAAATATAGAGCTGAGAATGATTACGGACAGACTGGACAAGAAAACGCACTTTTAAACTACCACAAATTAAAACAGCTGATGGCACCAGGGTATAACTATAAAATTTATCAAAATTGTGAAAATTTAAAAAATGAAGCTATTAATCACCTGGCCGAGTTATTCAAAGATAAGCAGGTTCGTAGCTCTGTAAATGAACTTTCTCAAGGCCTTGGTCGCATTGAGCGTTATGAAAACTGGAATATTGAAAATATATTAGCTGATCAGTATATATTGCACGCCAGTGAAATGAGTAACATTGGCTTAAAAGATATTGATGGTATTCGTGATTATAATAGATTAGTTGAAGCTTTTGCAATTGATAGGTCAAACGCAGATAATGGTAAGCGAACAAATAATTCTGGCTACATACGTTCAGCGGAGTACTATAATGATAATTTTAATAACTACAGCAAGTTTTTTGAATATATTATTAATAATACAAATAAGGAAACAAAGTTTATTAGTGATACTAGGGATGGAACGAGTTTATCAGATAAATTTCGTAAAGAAGAAAATCGTAATGAAATTGGGCTTAAAAAAACTAGCCCAGAAGATCGTGGAAAATATTTATTACACATTCCAGATGCTTATATTAGTAAAAACGGGGGCATCGACAAGGCTTGGGAAAAATCGAAGATAGCTCAAGGAAAATGGGAAGAAACCGAAAAAAAGATTGAAGCTCTAAGTAAAGCTTCTATTGAATTAAGGTGGACTGAGATTGCAGATAGCAACTTTAAGGATGTTAATAAAGATGTCTTAGAAAAAATAAGCGAAATAGATACTTTAATTAATAGCTTAGAAATAAATCTCCGGAAGGCCAGTTATTTAAGTGAGTCTAAATTCGCGGAAAGAAAAATTAAACTAAAATCAACTAATGGAGCGTCTTCAGAGAGTAACTCGATTGTAGATGTGGAATATGAAGAATCTTATAAAAATAATTCTTCTCTTCTGCAAGAAAATAAAGAGAAATCTAAGAAATATACAAACGAGCTGCTGCAAAAAAATAGTGAAGCGATAAATTCTTTAAAAAATAAAGCAATTGTGCTTGGGCGTAACAAAAAAATTAACGAACTAAATCGTCGTGACTATGCAATCAAAAAATGTGCTGAGTTAGATGGCGCTGTTTTAGAAAAAGAAGATATTATAACAGAGCTAAGCGCAGCAGAGCTAGCTATTATTAAGGAATTTATTGATAGAAAAAATGAATTGGATAGGGAATACCGCAAAAATGATCAGGAAAGAATAGAGTTTTATCAGCTACACAAAAACTTAAAAATTGATTTTAAAGAACATGATGTGCTTAATAATCAAGAAATGACCGTCAAAGAACTCTACCCAATGTTACTAAACAGGCTTAAAGAGTTAAAGGATGCCAAGGAAAATGCTCCTAATGAAATTATAGCTATCAGAAAAAAGAAAATTGATTTAGATGAAAAATCAGCCCTGGCTAGAGATAATTTTAAGAAACAATCGAGTGTAAAAATCAATTTTTAAGTTTTAACTGAACTATTATTGATTTAATTTTGATAATGAGTTATGGTTAATATTATTAAATAATTATTTATATGGCTAAACGAGACACAGGCGTGGGAAAAGGCAAGAAGTCTCATTCCCACAAAACAGCAAAAAGATTAGAAATTAAGCGCGTAATGCTTGAAGAAAAGGCAGCTAAACGTGCTAAAAAATAAGCTTTTTTGTAGATAATCTAAAATTTATAAAAACGCCCGTTTTGCGGGTGTTTTTTTAGTAGGCTTTTAGTTATTGACAAAACATAAAATAAAATGTTATTTTAAGTAGTTGAGATAAATACAGTACATTAAAAACCAAAACCGAACATATCATGGAAAACTTAGAAAATTATCTATTTTACTATGGCCGCGGCAACAAAGAGCTGGGCCATCAAGTCTTAAGGCAACTAGGTGAGTTACTTGGACAACCACTTAAATTCAATTTCATTGATTTTGGCACCTGGCGAGATGGTTGCCCAAACGATAAAATTGTTGGCTTCAATGAAGTAAGAGGAAAAAATATTATTTTTTTTGACTCTCTAACTACTAAAACAGCAGTGTTTGATTACTTAAGCCTCGCTTATGCCTTTAAACATCAGTACCATGCTGGCAATCTGATAGCGGTCAACCCCTTTATTCTAACTAGACGCTGTGATCATGAAGAAAAAAAAGAAGAAATTCAATATCTTCGGCAATACCTTAAATTTTTATCAACAGCTGGTGTTAGCGAATTAGTCGCTGTTACCCCCCACTCAGATTACATGGGGCAGGTAGCCGAAGAATACGGGATGAAATTTCATCCAGTTTATACTGATTTCAGTAGGACATTAAAAACGATTGTCCCTAAAAATGAAAGAATCTTAGTCTATTCTCCTGATAAAGGCTCTATACCTAGAGCGATTGCTCATGCTAAGAAAATACCTGCTAGCACGGTGGTGTTTGATTTAAAACTAAGAAAATCAAACAATAAAACTGAAATTGTTCAAGCTGAACAAGATATAATTAATGAAATCAAGTTTAAGTATAGCCAAGAGTTTGATTTCAATATAGATTATATCAAGTATATCAGTGAGATTGATATTACTGGCGCGAATATTATTATGATTGATGATGAATTATCTTCAGGCGGCACAGCTATTGATACTGCTAAAAAGTTAATGGGAATTGGCGCAAAGGCAGTTTATTTTGCTTTTACCCATGCAGTTTGCTCAAATGGCTGGAAACCAACCCTTTTCTCTGAGCCTATATTCACCAAGATATTAGCGCAGAACACTATTATCCGAGACGAGGAAAATAGAACCGGAGGAAGAATAATTGATGTTTCGGCCAATGAAGTTATAGCAGCTGCTCTTTATGAAATAATAATGAGAGACAGTATTGCTAAATAAGACTCAGCCGCCCTTAAAAGGTGGCTTTTTTATTAGCCAATTTGTTTAATTTATGATAATATAGTGATGATTAAATTAATAAATTCATACTTTATGAGAAATAACAAAGTCACTATTATCGGAGCTGGCATGGTTGGAAGCACCACTGCTTTTGGTCTAATAGCCTCTGATATAACTGAAGAAATTGCCTTAATTGATTTAAATAAAAAAATGGTGGCCGCACAGGTTATGGACTTGCAGCACTCCGTGCCTTTTTGGGGATACACCAAAGTTAAAGTTGGCAGCTACGATGACATTAAAAACAGCGAATTAGTTGTCGTCACTTGTGGTGCCTCACAAAAAATTGGCGAAACTAGATTAGATTTATTGAAAAAGAATGCTGGCATTATTAAAGATATTATGCCTAATATTTTTAAGAAAAATCCAGATGCTGTTGTACTGATTGTTAGTAATCCAGTTGACATTCTCACTAATATCGCTTGTAAAATGTTTCCAAAGAAAAAGAATCAAATTTTTGGATCGGGTACAATTTTAGACACCGCACGCTTCCGTCTAATTTTAGGAGAGAAAATGTCGGTTGACCCTAAAAGTGTTCATGCTTATATTGTTGGTGAGCATGGTGATAGCGAATTGCCTCTGTGGAGCACGGCCATGATTGGTAATACTCCGATCAATAAGTTTTCGAAAATATCAGCAAGGAGTAAGCGATCGGTATTTGAAGAAGCTAAAAATGCTGCTTACGCTATTATTGAAGGGAAGCAGGCAACTTATTACGCTATTGCCGCTGGAGTAGTTCAATTAGCTAAAGCAGTTTTATTAGATAAAAAAACAGTCTTTACTTGCTCTCACCCATTAAATGGTGAATTTGGCATTAAAGGAGTTTCTTTAAGTTTACCAGTTGTTATCGGTGATAAAGGAGTGTTAAAAAAAATTAATTTAGATATTTCGGCTGAAGAGAAAAAAATGTTACAAAAATCAGCCCAGAAATTAAAAGAAGCAGAGAGGGGCTTAAAATAATTTTTTAAAAAATACACTATAAGTCCCGCCTCTAGCGGGGCTTATTTATTATCTGAACTAATGAAAAAAATTATTCTCAACTTAATAAAAATTTTACTTCTTCTGCTACTAGCGATAATTATGCTATTGGCGAGCGGTTTTTTTGCAGTGCGCTGGGGCTGGACGAATGTGGCCGGTGAAGAGGATGATAATTCTTTTGCTTACAATCTAATTGCTGAAACTAAACCAGTTGATGCTTGGATAAGTCCTGGATTACCAGAGAATCTATCAGTTTATGGAAAGAATGAACATCTTAATTGGTGCCGCTTAGGTGTTGCTGTAAACATTTCCCCTTATGATGCTGCTGGTATTTTTAAAGCTTATACAAAAACCAAGTCCGAAGAACTTTTAGACAGAATGCTCTTAGCGCTTAGCCTGCGTCAGGGAGAGGGTAGTGTCTTTCAACAATTAATTAAGGATTGTAATAATGAGTCTGGATATTGGAATGAGGAAACTTTACAATTAGCTTTAACTGATATTCCAAAAAAGAGCGTCTATGCTTGGCAAAATGGAGAGCCTTGGCAAATTATCAAGGAGGCAATCATCAAAGATGAGGCCCAAATTAAAGAAGTGGCTAAGACTGTTGATATCCAGCCACGTTTATTAGTTTCAGTGGCTATTGTGGAGCAGCTACGTTTATATTATACGCAAAGAGAATTTTATGAGCAATTTTTTAAACCCCTAAAAATACTGGCCAATGCCAATAAAATGGCCTGGGGCATTATGTCTATTAAAGAAAAAATGGCTATTGAAACCGAACAACATTTAAATGATAAAAATTCTGCTTATTACCTTGGACCCGATAATGAAACATTATTAAATTATAAACCTGATATTAATATTGCTAAAGAGCGCTACAATCGCCTGACAAATGAGAAAAATCATTACTACTCCTACCTTTACGGAGCTTTAATTATCAAACAATTCCAGGCACAATGGTTAAAGGCTGGCTTTGATTTGAAGTATCGGCCAGAAATAATTGCCACCTTATTTAATATTGGTTTTAATAATTCACAACCTAAAGCTAATCCTTCAGTGGGCGGATCAACTCTTGATATTGAAGGTGAAAAATATTTTTTTGGCTCGCTGGCTTTTGAATTTTATTATTCTGATGAACTGAGCGAGGCTTTTCCTTTCGAATAGTTCATTGTTCTAATTTGCGTCTCGCTGTATAATAAAAAGAGATAATTTTTTTGTTATAATTTTATGATAAATTACTATAAACGTAGTATAAAAAATTTAAATATAAAAAGCTCAAAAGAGTATAAAGAGGGTTGTATTATTTTAGTGAGCAGTCCAGAAGAAAAAGAGTTAGATGATTTAGCTCTAGAATTTAGCTTAGAGAGGGATCTTCTTTCTGATGCTTTAGACCCCTACGAAGTGCCACGCATGGAACTAGAAAAAAATGCTGTTTACGCTTTTGCCCGCATTCCTACTGAAATAACTGGTCGTACAGCAACCATCCCTTTATTAATAATTGTTGGCAACGGATTTTTGATGTTGGTGGCCAAGAAAGATTTAGATTTTTTATTTAAAGATTTACGTAAGCGTAAGGATTTTTTTACCACTCAGAAAACTACCTCATTTTTACAAATATTTGGTGAAATTCAAGCTGATTATGGACAAATGCTAACCAAGATTAATAAAAAGGTTAATTATTTCTCCTTAAACATGCATGAAATTAAAGATAACGATATCTCTAATTTTATTAATTTTGAGATTACTTTAAACGAATTTCTAAGTGCTCTGATTCCGATTAGACACACCTTAAACAATACTTCACACGGTAAGATTTTAAGCTTTTCTGATGATGACACAGAGATGCTAGAAGATTTACGTCTACAAAATGAACAGTTAATTGAGCGCTGTAAAAGTAATCTAACTAACTCTACTAACTTGAGACAAGCTTACGAGGTTATTTCCACTAGCCGTTTAAATCGCACCATGAAATTATTAACCGGAATGACGGTAATATTAGCTTTACCAACCATGGTTACTAGTTTCTATGGGATGAATGTTGCATTACCATTTGCTCAATCGCCTTTTGTTTTTTGGGGCATAGTGTTATTTATTTTTGCCTTAGTTGGCGTACTATTTGTCGCTTTCCGTGGACGTAAACTATTATAATTTATTTATATATATTATTAACAAAGCCTCTAATTTTGAGGCTTTTTTGAATTAAAGTAGATATACTCATATTTTAGCTAGATTTTATCTAATTTTTATGTTACAATCAGTCAACGCGGAGTAAGTACTTGTCTGTTTTTTGATGAATATTTAAGCCAATATTAAGATAATAACCATTTAAAACTAAAGTTGATTTTTATAAATTATAAGGATGGCAAATATATTTAAACTAAAATCTGATTTTGAACCAGCGGGTGATCAACCTGAGGCGATAAAAAAACTTCTTCAAGGATTAGAGGCAGGTTTTGATTATCAAACACTTTTAGGTGTAACTGGGTCAGGAAAAACTTTTACCGCTGCTAAAATTATTGAAGCTAATAATAAGCCAGCCTTGGTAATTGCGCCAAACAAAGCTTTAGCTGCCCAACTCTATCGTGAGTATAAAAATTTTTTTCCAGAAAATGCTGTTCATTTTTTTGTGTCTTATTATGATTATTACCAGCCAGAGGCTTATTTACCAATTACTGATACTTACATTGATAAAGAAGCTATGATTAATGATGAAATGGATAGATTGCGTCATGGCGCCACTTCCGCCTTATTAAGTCGCCGTGATGTTATTATTGTAGCCTCAGTTTCTTGTATATATAATTTAGGCGTACCTATAAATTATCTAGGTGCTTCTTTGCATTTAAATACTGAACAAACTATCACTCGGCAAGATTTAATTAGACAATTAGTCTCTATGCAGTTTGAAAGAGTGAATGGGGAAGTGCAAAGAGGACAATTTAGGGTAAGAGGCGATGTCTTTGAAATCAGGCCAATGTCTGAAAATGTTGTCTATCGTCTTAGTCTAGAAAATCAGAATGTTAAATATTTGAGTGTTATTGATAATACCACTAAAAACATTCTTGAAAATTTACAAGAAATTGTCATCTTCCCACCTAAACATTTTATTTCTACTAAGCCACAAATTGAACAGGCAATCAAAAATATTGAAGAAGAGTTACAAGATCGACTCGCCTATTTTAAGAAAAATGAATTATATCTAGAAGCAGAAAGATTAGAGCGCCGCACTCGCTATGACATGGAGATGTTGCACACTCTTGGCTACTGTCATGGGATTGAAAATTACTCCCGACACTTGTCCGGAAAACTAGCGGGAGAGGCTCCAGATCCGCTTCTAAGCTATTTTCCACTTAAAGATGGCAAACCGGACTTCTTAACAATTATTGATGAATCTCACATCGCCATACCTCAAATTAGAGGCATGTATAATGGTGATCGTTCTCGTAAAGACACTCTAGTTAAGTTTGGCTGGCGCCTGCCTAGTGCGCTTGATAATCGACCCCTTAAATTTAACGAATTTCAAGCTAGAGTCGGCCAAGTTGTTTGTACCACAGCCACTCCTGGCGACTACGAAAAAGAACATTCTAAACAGATTGTTGAACAAATTATTCGTCCAACTGGTTTAGTTGACCCAGAAATTGAAATCAGGCCAGTCTACAATCAGAAAACTGATTATAGCCAGATTAATGATATTGTAAATGAGTCTGAGAGATTAGCCGCTAAGGGCGAAAGAATTATTATTAACACTTTAACTAAAAAACAAGCAGAAGACTTAAGTGTTTATTTGAATAAAAAAAACATCAAGGCCAACTATCTTCATTCGGATATCAAAACCTTTGAGCGCACAGATATCTTAAAATCTTTCCGTGAAGGGGTTTTTGATGTTTTAATTGGCGTTAATTTATTACGTGAAGGCCTTGATTTACCCGAAGTAACTCTAGTGGCCATTTTAGATGCTGATCGTGAAGGTTTTTTGCGTAGCGAAACCTCACTCATGCAAACCATGGGGCGCGCCGCTCGTAATGTGTCTGGCAAAATTATACTCTATGCTGATAAAGAAACAAATTCGATGAAACGAGCCATTGCTGAATCAACTAGAAGAAGAAAAATACAATTAGTGTATAATAAGAAGCACGGAATTGAGCCAAAAACAGTCATCAAGAAGATTGAAAGCATGTTGGGTTTAGAAAATGAAAGGGAAGAAAATGAACATTTTAAAGATACGAAACATAAGAAACAAAAATATGAAAACAAACCAGACAAGGCCCCTCGTCGGAGTCGGGGTAATGGTAAAAAATAGTCAGCAGCAAATCCTAATAGGACTGCGCAAATCCCTGTACGGAAAAGGCACCTGGAGTTTTCCTGGAGGGCATTTAGAATTTGGTGAAACAATGACAGAGGCGGCTATTCGTGAAACTGAGGAAGAAACTGGCTTGGTCGTGAGTAATTTGGAGTTAGTTTCTTTAGCTGATGAAATGGGAAGTTTAGATAAAGGTAAACATTACGTTAATGTTGGCTTCTTAGCCCACAGTAGTAGCGGCGAGCCACAAATTGCGGAACCAGAAAAATGGGAAAAATGGGATTGGTTTGATATTCATAATCTACCATCACCATTATTTGAGGCTACAGACTTAATGATACAAAATTATTTAAATAAGAATATTTACCTAAACAGATAAACAAAAGAAATAATAAATTATGCAGGATAAAATAATAATTCGCGGAGCGCGCATGCACAACTTAAAAAATATTAACCTAGAAATACCTCACAATAGTCTGAGTGTGATTACTGGCGTTTCTGGCTCTGGTAAATCGTCACTAGCTTTTGACACTATTTTTGCTGAGGGTCAACGTCAATATGTGGAATCATTGTCGCCTTATATGCGCCAATTTTTAGGTCAAAAAAAACCAGCTGATGTTGATGAGATTTTAGGTTTGGCGCCAGCTATTTCTATTGACCAAAAAGCTCTATCTCATAATCCTCGCTCTACCGTTGGTACTTTAACGGAAATTCATGACTATTTAAGAGTCTTGTATGCTCGCTTAGGTGAAGTTTTTTGTCCTCACTGTGGTACTAAAATTGAAAAGCTTAGCTTAGAGGAAATGATTGATATTATTAAGACTCGCGGCGAAGAAGCTAAAGCTGAATATGCTGTTATTTTGAGTCCGGTTATCCGTGGTCGCAAAGGTGAATATTATCAACTACTCTATGATTATCTAGCGCTTGGTTATGCTGAGGCGCGAGTCGATAGCAAAATGCATAATCTGCGCGACACCTTAAAAATTAATGCTAAAATAAAACATAATATTGATATTGTAATTGATAAGGTGATGTTAAATGATGAAACTCGTCTATTTGAAGCAGTAGAAAATGCTACTCAATATAGTCAGGGATTAGTAGTGGTACAAATGGGCAAAGAAGAATATCTATTATCCTCGAATTGGACCTGCCCTAATGATGGCTTTTCTTTCCCAGAAGTTGAGCCCCGCCTCTTTTCTTTTAATTCTCCTCACGGCGCCTGTCCGGAGTGTTCTGGCTTGGGCACAATTGGTTTTAGGACTGATAAAACATGTCCCGTTTGCGAAGGTAAGCGCCTTCGTCCAGAAGCTCTATCGGTTAAAATTATGGGCAAAAACTTAGCCGAAGCGAGTAATCTAAGTATTGATAAAGCCCACGATTATTTTTGGAAATTTTATCAGAAAATGAATAAGCGTCAGTTAGCAATTGCTGAAAATGTAATCTCTCAAGTATTAAATCGTTTAGACTTCCTTAATCAGGTCGGCTTGCACTATTTATCTTTAGATCGCGCAGCTGGCAGCTTATCTGGCGGTGAAGCCCAGCGCATTCGTTTGTCTTCTCAAATTGGTTCACAGCTATCACGTACCCTCTATGTTTTAGATGAACCCACTATTGGTCTACACGAGCGCGACACCGAACGTTTAATAAACACCCTTAAAACTTTACGTGATAAAAATAATACCGTAGTTATCGTAGAACACGACGAACGTACAATTTTAGCCTCAGATTATTTAATTGATCTTGGCCCTTTTGCGGGTGTTCACGGTGGTGAAATTAAAGCGATGGGTGAAACTTCTAAGTTGTTAGCCGCTGAAAATAAGAAACCTGGCAGCCAGTCTATGACTTTACAATATTTAGCTGGTCATCAAGAAATATCTTTACCAGAAAAAAGACGTCATCAAAATCATGGCAGTCTCAAAATTATTGGCGCTAAAATAAATAATCTTAAAAATGTTAAACTTGAGATTCCTTTAGGTAAATTGGTAGGCATTAGCGGCGTTTCTGGCTCCGGTAAATCATCTTTAATGTATAATGCTCTGTATAAAAATTTATCTTATTTAAAAAATAATCCTGGTAAAAAGGGTAAATTTAAAGGTATTGATGATATTAAGGGAGCGGAATATATAAATAAGATAGTGGTTATTGATCAATCGCCCATAGGACGTACCCCGCGTTCAAATCCAGCTACTTACACCGGTATATTTACGCCTATTCGTGATTTTTTTGCTGAATTACCAGAATCAAAAGAGCGTGGCTATACTATTTCCCGTTTTTCTTTTAATCGTCCTGGGGGGCGTTGCGAGGCCTGTTCTGGGGCCGGCGCCAACCTGATTGAGATGCACTTTTTGCCAGCCGTTTTAGTTGAATGTGATGTTTGTCGAGGTAGACGTTTTAATCGAGAAACCTTACAAGTTAAGTATAAGGGTAAAAATATTGCTGATGTTTTAGATATGACTATTGATGAGGCAGTAGAGCTATTTACCGGTAACTACTACATCACCGATAAATTAACTGTTTTACAATCGGTTGGTCTTGGCTATCTAAAACTCGGACAAGCCGCCACTACTTTATCTGGTGGTGAGGCCCAGCGGGTTAAGATAGGCAAAGAATTAACGCACACGCTTGGTAAGCGAACTCTATATCTATTAGATGAGCCAACTACAGGTTTACACTATTATGACATCGCCATGTTATTAAATGTTTTAAATAAGTTAGTAGAGAAGGGAAATTCAGTTTTAGTAATTGAGCACAATCTGCATATGCTTAAGTCTATGGACTATATTATTGATCTTGGTCCAGATGGTGGTGATAAGGGCGGAAAAATTGTAGCCGTGGGGACGCCCGAAGAAGTAGCTAGTAATGAAAATAGCTTAACTGGACAGTACTTAAAAGAGCATTTAAGTATAAAGAAAACAGCAATAAAGGTTAAATAATAAAAAAACCGAGACAGCACATTTACACATTTTATTGTGTAAGACTGTCTCGGTTTATACTCCTTTTAGTTTGTTTAAATTTTGCCTTCCAGCGAGCAGGAGCACCATCTCCTTATTCTATCCTTTGGGAAGGAAAATATAATTATACTTTAGAAGTAAACATGTGCCTAATTTAATAGGACTTTCAAAGAACGATGAGATGAAACGATAAGTTGGTAGAATACAAGTTCTAACGAAGTCTTTTTCCTAAAATTACCTCACGGAAATAATGATTCGGATTGGTAATCCCCAGATGACTGAGCGCCAAAGAGCTTATACGCTAACAATATTTAATGATGCAGTTATCTTAAACCTAGATTAAAAAGATGTCAATAGAAAATAAAAATGACTTAAAAATGATTGCTACTGCAGCCCCTAAACAACCGGGTGTTTATTTTTGGTATGGGAAAAATAAAGAAGTTTTATATGTGGGTCGGGCTGTTAATCTACAAAATCGTTTAAAGCAATACTTTCAGAAAAATATTGATACCCGTATAGCCGAAATGGTGGGACAAGCCTTTGATATAAAATATACGGTCTGCAATAGTTTATTAGAAGCAATTATTTTAGAGGCGAAAAATATCAAAAAATACTGGCCTAAATATAATATCGTTGATCGTGATGATCGCTCTTTTATTTATATTGCCATTAATCAAAAAGCGGAATTCCCAAAACCAATTATTATCCGTGGACAAGATATAAAAAAATTTCCTTCACAATCATACCAACTCTTTGGTCCATATCAGTCATATCATTTAATTAACTCGGCTTTACGACTAATCCGTCAAGTTTTTCCCTACAGCCTCTGCCAAGCTCACCAGGATAAGGCATGTTTTGATTATCAAATTGGTTTATGCCCCGGTATTTGTATTAACGCGATAACGGTTCAAGCATATAAAAAGAATATTAAAAATATTATTCTACTACTTAATGGTGACCATAAAAGATTACTTAGCAAGCTGGAAAAGGAAAATCCAGAGCAGGCTAAGTCATTACAACACCTCCAAGATGTTTCTTTATTAAATATAGAAGAGGATTTGCGTCAGCCACGTTTAAAAAGAATCGAGGGTTATGACATTTCCCATCTACAAGGCAAGGAGACCTATGCCTCAATGGTAGTCTTTAATAATGGCGAAAAACAAAGCGTTGATTATCGTCTATTTAAGATTAAAGAGGCGCCAGCCGGAGACGACGAAAGAGCTCTCTTAGAAGCCTTACTACGACGCTTTAAACACGAAGATTGGCCTAGGCCAGAAATGATTATGATCGATGGTGGTAGTCCGCAAATTAGCTTCTTAAATAGAGAGCTAAGCAAGCATAATTTAATTTTGCCCCTGGTTGGTATTTCTAAGTTTGGTGGCGATAAATTAGTTTTTCCCAAAGGGGTAAAGCAGAATTTTAAAGACTTAGCGACAATATTAAAACCAGTTTTATTAAAAGTTAGAGAAGAGGCTCATCGCTTTGCCAATTATGGCAGGAAAAGAGGGTCCAAAAAATTAGGCAAAATTAATAAAAAAAGTCTTGACAATTGACCAATATCTGATAATATATAAGCACAACTAAATAAATTGCCACAGACAGCAAGCATGTCGATAAGTCTTGCCGAGGTAAATTTGCTAAATATTAGCTCATTTTCAATCTGTGGTCGGCCCACAGTTTTTTGTTTGTTGAGGGTCAAATCAATGTACTTATAAACCAGCGTATTAACGCTAATAAAAAAATATGCCAAAAAGCAAACTCCAGAAGCAGGAAATTCTAAGAAGCTTGGAGAAGAAAATTGAGAAAGCAAAATCAGTTATCTTCGCCGGTTTCAATGCTTTGGGGGTAAAAGACAATGAACTTTTACGTGATCAGTTACGCCAAGAAAACGGCGAATACTTTGTTACCAAGAAGACTTTATTGAACTTAGCCTTCAAAAATCAAGGTATGGATGGCTTAGACACAAAAGGCTTGGACGGTAAAGTCGCTGCGATATTCTCATATGAGGATGAAGTAGCGGCGGCTAGAGTGCTCGACAACTTTCGCAAGGATAAAGGACAAAAACTTTATTTCCTTGGCGGAATTTTAGAAGGTAAGTTGCTTTCTAAAGAAGAAATCGAAGCAGTAGCTAAATTACCAAGCAAGCAAGAATTGTACGCCAAAGTCGTGGGCTCACTTAATGCCCCTATCTCCGGTTTTGTTAACGCTTTAGCCGGAAATATCCGTAATCTTGTCTACGTGTTAAAAGCGATTGAAGAGAAAAAATAATAAATAATAACCACTAGATCAGATTAATATCATGGTCAGTGAAAATAAAATTATGTCAGAAGAAACAACAAAAGACGCTGCTGAAGTAGTAGTGCCAGCTAAGTTCCAAAGCTTAGTAAGTGAAATTGAAAAAATGAGTGTTTTAGATTTAGCTGAGTTAGTTAAAATCTTAGAAGAAAAATTCGGTGTATCTGCTGCCGCCCCTTCAATGATGATGGCTCCAGCTGCTGGTGCTGCTGCCGTAGCTGAAGAAAAGGATGCCTTTGATGTTGAATTAACTGAAGCTGGTGCTAGCAAAATCAACGTTATTAAAGTAGTACGTGAAGTTACCGAAATGGGCTTGAAGGAAGCTAAAGATTTAGTGGACGCAGCTCCAAAGGTTTTAAAGGAAGGTTTAAAGAAGGATGAGGCTGAAGCTTTAAAGAAAAAATTAGAAGAAGCTGGAGCTAAAGTAACTTTGAAATAAAATTACTTTAATTCCTTACTACCTCTAAATAAGTAATGAATAAAAAAATACCCTCGTAAATCTACGGGGGTATTTTTTTATACAAAAATATTTTATCAACTAACTATAATTTAAATTGATAAATAGCGTCATCATTTAAAATATAAGCTGTTTTGCCATCGGCGCTAAAACTAAAATCTTTAATATTATTCAAGCCTGGTAATTGATATTGGTGAATCAAGCTACCATCCAAATTAAAGATAACTAAACGTTTACTTGATTTATCTAAAATAACTATTTTTGAGTCTAGTAATTTAAATAGGGAAGCGCTATTTAGAGCAGGGTCAAGCGCCTGCAAGGAAAAATCCTGAGCGGCGCCACGTTTGTATTTATCTATCTTGCCGCCATCACGTAAAACATAGATATCACTACTAACAGCAATATCAAGTGCGCCACTTAAAGAAATTCCTTCCTGCATCCAAGCAGTTTTAGCACCATAAGCAGATCCCTGAGTAGTTAATTTATATATTTGGTTAGCGTCAGGCATTAAAAGATATAGGGGTTTACCGCTAATATCATAGAATTGAAAAGATTCAATATTATCATCGGCGCCAACACCATTTAAAACAATGCTAGCATCTTTACCGCCTTGAGGGTCAACACTAATTAATTTATTATTATCTAAATAATAGATAGTACTATCAAAAACTACTGGCTTATTTAAAGCGTCAATTTGTTCGTTTAAAAGAATTGAATCTTTTTCCTTATTATTTAAATCTAACGAATAGATTGCCTTACCAGCGGGGTCGGCAACATAAGCAAGATTATCAAAAATAACTAAATTTCTTGTTTCCGCAGCTGGATTATAGTCCTTAAAATTGGCAATTAATTCAGGATTATCAATCTTAGTTAATTTCTGCACTTGATCGCGTTGTTTTTCAATTGAAGACAAGAGTGAATCACGTAAGTTAATTTGAGCCTCGCCCTCCACCTTTAGTTCGTTTAAGGCCATAATACTTTCACCAATTAAAACTTTAGCACCGTCTTCGTTGTTATATAATAAGTATGAATCAATCATAGACTTCTTTTCTTCTAAGGTAGAGATTGATTCATTAAAAAAAGCCAGGGCTGCTTGTTTGCGATTATTAGCATTAGTAATAATAATACTTGAAACTAAAATAACTGAAACTAAGAATAAAGAAATAAAAAGTAGGCGATGGCGAGAATTAAGATTTTTTATCCAAGACAAAGTTTGTTTATAAAAATTTTTCCAAAATCTTGGATTGAATAAATTAAACAAGGTGGCCCCAATAGCACTTAAAGCCGATCTTAATTTTGAGTGGCCACGACTAAAACTAATTTTTTCTTTAATCATCTTGGCCGCCGAGAGGGTTGTTTGGCGACTTAAAGATGGTAATGACTTATTTGATGTTAAAGATTTTAATTGAATACTAGGCCGTACACCACTATTTACCTTTTTCCAAATTTTACTAAATTTTTTCCAATTAAAGAGCCCGGTTGGCGCCAACATTTGCTCAGTACGCTTTTCCGTAGAATTTAAGTGTGAAATTGAATTATGAGCAGATCGGTAATGATCATCATCAACATCTTCCCTAATTTCGCGATCGCTGGAGCCAATGGTATTTTTAATAATAATACCTAAGAAGGGAACATAAGAATTTAGCTTAGCTAAAGTTGATTTAATTTGCTCTGCTGCTACCATCGGAGGAAGCTTAGTCACAATATTAATTAAATCTTTATTAGATAAATATTCTGGTAAGGCTTCATTGCAAAAAATAAAATAAGCTGACGGTGGTATCTCGCCGCTAATGACTGATGAAAAAAATTTAGGGCCAGTGGCGTTAGCGTCATCGAGCTTTTCATTACTATCAGTAGCGCTAGTTTCAACATTAATTAATTCAAAATCTTCCTGACGCTTAAAAATTAAAAATGATTTATTACGACCGAAGCTTGAAAATAAAAGTTTATCTTCAAAAATAACCCCTAAGATAAAGCTGGTGTCTTCAGGTTGTAAGCGAATGCGATCAGCGGCCAGAAAATCAAGTAAAGCCTTATTTAGTTTAGCTAGGGCAGCTTCAAAAATATTATCCAGACTTAAGCCTTCAATTTTATCCTGCAAAAATAATTTCTCATCATTGTAATAAAAATCTTCTAAATTACTGATTATGAAGTCAATCACTTTTTTTGTATCGGCCTTTTTACCATCAATCTCCGCCAGGAAAAACAATTTACCAGCGATATTTTCTTTTAAGGCGTCAGGCTGGCTGATAAAAACCTCGCGACTACCAGTTTGGTGTTTCCCGGCATTTAAAATTATTGAGGATATTTTGTATTGCATATTATAATATTTTTGCGCAAAATGCGCCCATTTTATTTGACTATTAGCCATTTCTATTATACTATAAATACAGAAAGAAATAAAGGCATAGACAAAAAAATATCCAAAAAACCTTTATTTTTGCTAAAATTTTATTTAATTTTTAAGCTTATGCTTGCTCGAATATTCGGTTCTAACGCTCGTGTTAAGATACTTAAAGCCTTTTTAAGTAAACCTGAACAAAAATATTATACTAGACAATTAGCTCGCGATTTGGAATTACAGGTTAATTCCGTGCGTCGAGAATTAGAAAATTTACAAAATATCGGACTGATTAAGGAGCAGCCAGTAGATTATAGCTTAGAAGTTAATGAAGAAATTGTTATAAAAGTTGAAAGAAAATCAAAAAAAGTAAGTAAAGAGCCAGATAAGAAAGAAGCGCCTAAAAATGAAATTAAATATTTTACAGCAGATATAGACTTCTTATTATTCCGTGAGTTAAAAAGCTTATTTGCCAAAGCTAATCTGTTATCATGCCAGGATTTCTTGAAAAATATTGATGATTTGGGGGTCATCACACACCTCTGGCTCAGTGGAATATTTACTGGTGAAACTAAAGCGCCGGTTGACATACTAATAGTAGGAAAAATAAATAAAACACAATTACTACAAAGAATTAAAAATTTAGAAGTAGATCTAGGCAAAGAGATAAATTTTACCATTATGGATGATAGTGAATATGAATACCGAACAGATATTAATGATATTTTTTTGTATAAGCTAAAACAATGCCATACGCTTCATGAAATAGATAGAGAAAAAGGGGGAAATAAATAATCTATGAAATATAAAGCAAATTTAATCTATGCTGGAATTTTAACACTAAGGCTGTTGTTAGCAGCTTTAGTTTTATTTTTATTAGCCTTAATCATCAGCTTTATTCTTAGTTGGCAAAGCTGGCGTTCTTTTGTGGCTAACGGGTTACAGGCTAAAGACCAACTAAGTCTTGCTTTAGTTGAACTACAAAATAAAAATTGGCCTGACGCCAAAATAAAATTAGAATCTGCAGAAATATTCTTACTTGAGAGTAGATCTGATTTACAGAAACTACAAAATGAATGGCTTCCAGCTAAATTTAAAATTGGAAGTTCTCAGATTAATGATTTAAAAAATCTAAATGACACTGGCCTGATTTTGACTCGCAGTGCTTTGCAGGTAAGTGTACTGGCTCAAAATTTAAGCGCCTCCTCTTTTATCGCTACCAATAATTTTAATGATTTAGATTTAAGCCAAAAAGAAAATTTTCTCCAAGCTTTAATTGCTCTGGAGCCAGAATTAAACGGTTTAAAGGCTAATCTTGACCTAGCCGTCATTAACCTTGATAGAATTCACCCTTATGGTATCCTTTGGCCAATTAAGGGACAATTAAGTAAACTGCGCATACAAATCGACACTGGACACAAAGTAATTAGCGAATCTTTACCAATACTTAGACTATTGCCGGCTTTTAGCGGCTATCCCCAAACCACACATTATTTAATTATGCTGCAAAACAATGATGAACTTAGGCCAACCGGTGGTTTTTTAGGCTCCTATGTACGTCTTGATATTGCTAATTTTGGAGAAATTAAACGCTTGGAGGCGGACGATATCTATCACTTAGATATGCCTGCTATTGGGAAAACTAATTTTGAAGCTCCGGCTGCTATTAGTAAATATTTAAAAGTTGATAATTGGTATTTACGTGATGCCAACTGGTCACCAGACTGGCCCCAATCAGCTCGCCAAATACAAACAATGTTTCAAGCTGAGAGTGCTGCCGGCGGCTTATCAGAGCCTGAACTTGATGGCGTCTTAGCAATTACGCCCGACTTTGTTGCTAGCTTACTCAAGATTACCGGACCAATAATTGTTAGAGGACAAAGTTATGCCCCTGAAAACATGCAAGCCCTTTTGCAATATAACGTTGAAGTCGCCTATAAAGATGATGATATTTCCTCATGGGACCGAAAAGATATTATTAATGAATTAATTAATGCCTTACGCGACAAGCTAACTCAATTGCCTCTAAAACGCTATCCTGACCTATTAAACAACCTATACACCAGTATTAACCGAGGCGATTTATTAATCTATTTTAATAACCCTCAACAACAAATTTTAGCCAAAGAATTAGGAGCAAGCGGTGCCATAATTCAAGGCAGCGGTGATTATTTAATGGTAGTAGATGCAAACTTAGCCGCCTTCAAAAGTGACGCCGTCATGAAAAAAAATATTAGCTACAAAATTGATTCTAGTAATAATCGTTTAATAGCCTCACTTCGCTTAAATTATCAGCACGGCGGGGGCTTTGACTGGCGCACAACTAGATATCGCAGTTACACCCGAATACTAGCGCCTCTAGGCAGTGAGCTTAAAGAAATAAGCAATATTAATCAAACTGAGGCTGATTTTATCAGTTATGATGATTTAGAATTAAATAAACATGTCTTTGGTTTCTTCTGGAGTATTGAGCCCGGACAAAGCAAGGAAGTGAAATTATCATATTATCTACCAGCAAATATTAACAATTCATTTAATAGTGATAAGCTGTACACTCTTTTTGTACAACGTCAGCCAGGCAGTCAAATTGAAAACTTTTCTTTAACTATTAACAGCAATAAAGAGATATTAAAGAGTAGCTCTCTAAATTTAAGTGCGGCTCAAAGTAAAGATGCAGTTTTTTGGACGAGCAGGCTAGAAAGCAGTCAGTACTTCCAAGTATTGACAAAATAGATAAAAATAAATTAATATAATAATGAGACTAACTTCAAGCCCGGGAAACTGGTGACTTAAGCGTCTTAATCTTCCATCCCTTTCAAAAGGGAATATAGCCTCTAGAGCTTCAAAGCTTTGGAGGTTTTTTTTGACAAAATATGATTAATATATTATAATCCAATATCAATATTCATTAACAATAGAATAAAAACCTCAAAACCCAGATAAAATGAAAAAGAAACTTTTGATCATATTACTTGTTGCCGCAAGCATGGCGACAAAAGCACAGGTTAAAACCTGTGTATATTGGACCGCGTCTACTATGACCGCTAACATGGTTCCAATGGTGGCCAAATCTGGCCTCCTGATTATAGACATAGAGAACACGGTTAATAATCCGGAAGTATTTAGAGAGATAATAAAAATCAATCCAAATACGAAAGTTCTAATCTATATAAATCCCATGGAAATGTGGGACAGAGATATTAGCGATCGCCCCTTGGGGCAAAAGTTAAAATCGATAACACCGACAGAATTCAGCTTAAAAAGAACAGACAAATCTCCGGTTGTATTCTGGCCAAATATGCATATGATGAATCTATCCATGCATTGCCCGGTAATAAACAAAGTTCAGTACAATGAATTCTACGTTAATTGGCTTAACTCAGTTCTAACAGCGAACAATATTCCTGCCCATGGTAGATTCGTTGATAACGGGACAGCTACTGTGAGCTGGGTTGACGCTAGAATTGACGCCGATAACGACGGCACAAAAGACCCTGCGGCCGCTCTTGATAACTCATGGAAGTCTGGCATGATTAAATTATTTGATTTATTACGCAAAGGTAAGGATAAAGATTTTATTCTTGTTAGTAATAAAGCAGAAAAATCATTCTTTTTTCTAAATAATGGATCTATGTTCGAAGATTTTCCTAACAATTATTTAGGAGACACTACTGCTGGTGGATGGTATCGCTGTATGGAATTAGCTAAGAAAGCTGGACCATACACCATCTTCCAAAGCCATCCTAATAATCTTGAGTTTGTACTTGCTAGCAGTCTTTTATTAGACAATGTCTATATCTGCTTAGATCAGAATAGGGTTATTCCTGAAGAATATCTAATAAATACAGGCAAGCCCCTAGGAGATTACTACGAAAATAACGGCCTTCAGTGTCGTGACTATGAGAATTACCTAATTGAGGTAAACCCAGAGAATAAAAGCGCTCGTTTTATCAAGCGAAAATAAAAGCTTAAGGGTTCGACAAAGCATGTCGGACCTTTTTTTATTCTGTTTTATAAGCTATTATATATTTATATGATAAGTATCTACCTAATTATCTCCTTCATCGCCAGCGTATTTACTTACGCCTTATACCCCATTACAGGCCTCTTTTTGCTTTCTCTTAGCAGTGCTGTAATTGCCTGGGACTTTAATATTGGCAATTTAAATATTCCACTATCAGATTTAATTGCCTTTTTAAGTTTTGGAGCCTGGTTCTTAATTATACTATATAGACTTATCTTTAATCCTTACAAGCGCATTAAAATAAAGTTTCCTCTAATTTTTCCTTTTGCTATTTTTATCTTAATTGCCGTACTTTCACTTTTAAACCACCCAAATCCTGGCGCCGGAGTTTATTATGTTTTTAGATGGTTAATTCTGTTATACGCTGCCTACATATTTCTTCCACATAATCTGATTAAAAAAGAAAAAGATTTAAAATTAGTTATTTGGGGATTAGCCATTTCCTCATTATTAGTAATGATTAGCGGCTGGTTATCTCTACTAGGGCAAGACTGGCAGAATGATTTTTTTAGACTACAATCAATCTCTTGGAATGGCATATTTCCTTTTGGTGAAAATCATAATCTAATAGCCGAATTTTTATGTCTTGGCTCTTTCGTTTGGTTAGCTCTTAAAGAATGGACGAAATCTATTCGTTGGCAAAAAATATATACAAGTATTTTTATTTTAATGATAACGGCGACTATTATCACTTTTTCCAGGTCTGCCTGGATAACCTTGTTTTTACAACTGAGTGTTTATATCTTATGGAAACAAAGGCAATATATCAAAAAACAAGCAGCTTTAATTATTCTAAGCATCTTTGCTTTAATGTTATTAATGCTACCAGTATTTGGACGTATGCAAATATTACAAGATCGTAACATTAGTTCAACTGAAAATAGAGTGCTATTAACTGAAATTGCTTATAAGGCCTGGTTGGATAAACCGATGCTGGGCCAGGGAATTGGTCGCTTTACTGATTTAGTGGCTAATAATATTCGCTTTACCGCTAAATACGGGGAAGCCATCGACTCTCACGGCTTCCTGCAAAAAATTATTGCTGAAATGGGAGCACTAGGATTAATTACTTGGCTTTTTTTATTAGCCGTTATTTTAAAACAGGCTATAATCGGTTTAAAAAATTATAATGAGCGCGCGCCCTGGCTTTTGCCGCTATGGCTAGCCGCAGGTGGATCAATGTTTTATCAATTATTTAATACCTCTTATTATAAAGGAAAGGTTTGGTTGATTATTTCGCTGGCATTAATCGCTACTGAATTAGCAAGAAAAAAATATGGAAAAAATTAAAATCTGCTACATAATGCCGTCGATGGCTCGGGGCGGAGCCGAACGCTTTCTAATTGATTTATTAAATAATTTAGATAAGTCAATTTTTGAGCCCAGTGTCATCTTATTTAAAGATAAAGGCCCATATTATTCAGAATTAATTGAACAAAAAATTAATGTATACTCCTTGAGCAAGAAGTCAAAGCTTGGCTTAATAAATTTCTACCGCATACTAACTCTTTTAAAAAAAATATCCCCACAGATTGTTCATACGCAATTAGGGGGCGATATTCGTGGTCGCTTAGCGGCCTATTTTAATGGCATTAAGATTATAATCTCGACTGAACAAAATATTAATAATAGCGAAAAATGGTATCAAAGATTAGTTAAATCTATTACCAGCTTAACTAGCACCACTATTATTGCTATTTCTCAAGCCGTCGCTGATGATATGCGTAAGCGCTATCATCTGCCAGCTGAAAAATGCAACTTAATTATTCCTAATGGGATTGATTTAACAAAATTTAAATACCAAGAAAAAATTACAGATGCCAGCAATAAAAATATAGGCGCCATCGGGAGGCTTCATCAACAAAAAGGCTTTGATCTATTAATTAATGCCTGGGATATAATAAAACCAAAAAGTGCTCATTTGTTAATTGCCGGGGAAGGGCTAGAACGTGAAAAACTTGAACATCAAATTAATCAAGCAAATCTCAAGCAAGAAATAAATCTAATTGGTGACGTTCAGCATGTTAATTTCTTTTACGAGAATCTAGACTTGCTAATAATTCCTTCGCGCTGGGAGGGGCTAGGTATCGTTGCCCTTGAAGCCGGAGCAAAAGGTGTCCCCATCTTAGCAAGTGATGCCGACGGGCTGAAAGAAGTTCTTAACAACGAGAATGCCTGGATATTTAAAGCCTGTGATCAAGATTCTTTAGTGGAACAGTTAAAATTAGCCCTGAGTCAGCTAGCGAGCAAGGAGACTGTTGTAAAACAAAAGAAGCTGCGTCAATATATAGAAGAGAAATTTGATATTATAAAAATTACTCAACAGTATTCTGATTTATATTTAAAATTGTGGCAAAAAAAATATGAAAATTCTGCAAGTAAATAAATTTCACTATCCACGCGGAGGTGCTGATATATACTATTTAGATTTATCCGAAAATTTACGAAAGCTGGGACATGAAGTGGCTAATTTTTCCATGCAACATCCGCTTAATTTACCCTCAAAATGGTCAAAGTATTTTGTTAGTCGAGTTAGTTTCAATGAGAACATCTGGAAGTATATCTGGAAAATTCCCGGACGCTTATTATATAGCCTTGAAGCTAAGAGAAAATTTGCAGCCATAATTGCAGATTTTAAACCAGATATCATTCATTGTCACAATATTTATCACCAGTTATCACCTTCAATTTTAAGCGCCGCTAAAAAAGCAAAAATACCAGTTATAATACATTTACATGATTACGCTTTAATCTGTCCAAATCACAGTCTTTTTACTAACAACCAAATATGCGAACGCTGTCTTTCAGGCAATTACTGGCACTGCGTTAATAATAAATGTGTCAAAAACTCACGTTTAGCCAGTCTACTGGCGGCTATCGAATTATACTTGCACAACAAGATCTTCAATATATACCAAAAAAACACTGATATTTTTATTAGCCCTAGTGAATTCCTTAAAAACTTATTTATCTCAAATAAATGGCCTCAAAATAAATTTAGAGTCGTGGCTAATAGCTTTCGCCAAAATTTAACAAGTAGTAAAAGCGGAATTAAAGAAGACTACTTTCTCTATTTTGGACGTCTAAGTCAAGAGAAGGGAGTTGACCTTGCTATTAAGGCTTTGGATTTAGCGCCAAATTTAAAATTAAAAATTGTTGGTCGCGGCCCAGCTGAAGATGCGCTAAAAATAATGGCTAAAGATAATAAGAATATTGAATTTATTGGCTGGCAAGATGGAGCAGTCCTTGGAGATTTAATCAGCAAAGCTAAGGCCGTATTAATTCCTTCTCGGTGGTTAGAGAATTTTCCCCTAAACGCCTTAGAAAGTATTTCTTTAGGAACGCCAGTAATAGCTTCTAACATTGGAGGCTTGCCTGAAATTATTAATAATACTAATGGGGCCTTGGTAAAAGTTGACGACTCAAAAGAACTGACCGAAGTCATGATGTCTATTGTCACGGGGAGTCTTAGCTGGACAAGAGAAAATGTTAAGTTAAGTGCAGAAAAATATACGCCAGAAAATAACTTACAAAAAGTTTTAAAGATTTATGAGGATATTTTAAGAGTTAAATAGTGATTTAATCCACAAAAAAACTCCTTTTCACTAAGGAGTTTTTTGATACTATCAATTGAATATTTTATTCTATTTGAAAAGCTATACTGTAATGTAAACCAGAACTTGCTCCGGTAACCTTAATATCATAAAGTCCAGTACTAGCACTAGGAACAATTATCTTCTGGTTAAAACGTCCGCGTAAGTCAGCCTTAAATAAATTCTTACTACCGGCTAAATCGTATTGTAAAGCTTCATTAGGTGAAAAGCCGCCACCACTTAAATAAACTTCAGCATTAGGAGCGGCGCGATTTTTATCTAAATTTAAATATAAATTTTCAGTTATAGCAACGGCGTCGTCTTCTTCAGTGGAGGCAACCGCAGCAATTTTATCCAGCTTATCATTAAGTACTAAAATATTAGAATTATTAAACACTACCACCTTATCTCCATTTAAGCTCACAACCTTCATGCCCATTGCCCAGCCACGTGGACCAGCGATGCCGCCGGTATAGGCCCAGTCCTCAAGTTTAAAGCTATCTTTATTCAACTTAACCACACCAATGCCATTAGAAAAATAAACAGCTTGACTGTAGCCAGAGGCAGACATATCATAGCCCTCATAATCTTGATGTTTAAAACTAGCTAATAATTTACCATCGAGATTAAACTTTTTAGCATAGTAGTCATCAACAATATAAATATCATTATTATTATCTAAAAATATTTGATGAGCACTACGACTTGTTTTTAAATTAATTGGAATTTCTTTAATAACTAATCTACTAGCGCGATCATAGATATATATATGGTTATTCTGAACATTTAATAAATATTTATCATTACCGCGGACATTATAAGGAACCTCACTATTACTAAATTCATATTCATTGATAACCTGCATGTCCTTACTCCAAATCTTAACATTATTAGCACTGATACTAGCTAACTGACCACCAATTTCACCAACACGATTATACCACTCCCAATAGGAATTGCGCACTGTTTTTACTAAACTTAATTGACTCTCATTGTTTAGCTGATATTTGTAAATACTAAAATTTGTAACGGCATAAACATATAAATGACCATCCTCTGCACGTAGAGCAAGATCATAAAAATTACCATATTTACCAAAACGTTCATCAAAAGGCCTTATCTTAGCAATACGATCTATCTGTTGATTATTTAAAACAAATAACTCTAAACTGCCGGTATTAGCGGTAGCTATATATAGTTTATTCTGGAAAACAGTAGCATCCCCGGAATAATAAGACTTCGTTTGCCCCTGAGTATAAGATACTAGTATTAGAGAAAATATACCTAATACCAGAATTGGGACAATAATTTTTTTAATCATAAATGTTGAATTATATAACTGTTGACAGAAATTCTCTTTAGTATTTCTAAACAGTCTTATGATAATATCTTAATTTTCGAAATATGTCAACCCTAAACATCCAAGTACTTGACAAATAAAATGTTATGTATTATAATAGTGAGTCAAGATAATGAACTATAATAATTTCTATGGATTTAAAAGAATTTTTATTTTTAATTAAACATAAGCGCCAAAGCATTTTAATCATTGTTTTGACAGCTTTAATAATTACCTTAATTGTATCTCTGCTTTTTCCTTTACGCTATGAGGCTAAATCTAGATTACTAATCACTCAAGACACTGGACAAACAGATGCTTACACAGTATCACGTTCTAACGAGTACTTGGGCAATCTATTTACTCAAGTGGCTAGTTCAGGATCATTTTTTGACTTAAGTTTAAGCTCGCCTTATAATATCGACGAAAGTTATTTTGCCGGAACCTATGCTCAACAAATAAAAAAGTGGCAGGGAACAGTTAAAACTAAAACTATTGCTGATTCAGGAATTATTGAAATAAGCATATATCATCCGGTACCATATCAAGCTCAACAGATTGCTTTAGCTGTAAATGATGTCATGATTAACAAAAAGAATAATTATCAGGGTAATGGTGATAAAGTAAGAATTAGTGTTATTGATCAACCTTTAATCTCTACTTATCCAGTCAAGCCAAATCTTATTCAAAATGCTGCGTTAGCCTTTTTATTTGGTTTCATTTTTTCTTTATTTTTTATCTATATATTTCCTGAAGATAGATACGATATCCATTTATTTAATAACAAAAAGAAAAAGCATAAAAAAAATAAAAAAGAAGAAGCGACTAACACAGTTTGGGATAAATTACCGTCCTCAACTCACCAACATGCTAATGATACACATCTGTCTCCTAATGGTAATATTAAAAATATTTTAAGATAAAATACTGTCTTTCTGAGCGAAGGGAAGAAATATACTTCTTCTTTTCCCCCAGGAAAACATCCTGTTAAACGGAACATTAACAATTTAACCATACAGACGATGAAAAAGATCTTTTTCTTATTTTTGCCGATAATTTTATTATTGGTAAATTTGCCGACGCGGGCACAAGGCGTATCACCAATTAGCAAAGACGCTAACTTAAGCCTTTTTAGTGGTTATTTTGCTAAGCAGCAAAATGCCAACAACAAAGGTTATTGGTATGGCGCCTACGGTGACATGCCTTTAATAAAGTCCCAAGAAAACGATTGGAATCTTGGGCTCTACGGCCTTTATGCCAAGTCGGTGTGGATGGACAACTTAGCTCCTTACAGAGCTAGTACAGACGCATTCTCATTAGGGGTGAACACTGGTTATTACAACGAGTATTTCTCCTATAGACACACTATGTACCTGGGTTTTTCTTTAGGATACAAGTATCTCCAAGAAGTTGGAGAGGTTGATAAACTAGACTATAAATCAAGGAGCGTACAGCAGGATCATGGCTTAGCTGGTTCAGTGAATTTTAATTTACTGAAATATTCCGGCTATCATGAGCGACTGTTTCCACGCTTGCAGGTAATTTTTACCGCTGAAAAGTACTTTAAAACCATTAAGGTTTTGAATGAAAATGAGACGGTAAATATAAAGACTGTGCCTTGGCAAAAGGATTATTATGAAGTAATGCTTAAACAAAGTATTGCCGACATTCCTACCAGCTACACCAGCGCGGTATTCATCCAGCCAAAGATCGGCGTACAGTACAGTCATTATATGGCTGGAGACCCTGATTCTTACGGCTTACTTCTGGAGCTTTCGCTTCATAAAGAGCACCAAGATGACTTCTTATCCGTCTCTGTTATGCAGAAATGGAATTCTAGCGGCGATGCTATTTACATCGCCATGATAAGTATGAACTTAATGAAATTCACAAATAAATAAACCTAAAACACAGGAAATCATGAACAGAAATCAAGTTATCGGAGGCGTTATCGCCATCTTAGTAATCATCTTTTTATTGTTAGCAATCACCTTCGGGTGGTTTAAAACAAAAATTGAACCCTGTCCACCTCCATCGGACACAACCGTTATCGTGGGCACTCCGGTGTCCAGTGACTCCCTTATTCGGATGCATGAAGCAATCGCAAGATTGCAAGCAGAAAAAGCATGCCAAGATAAGTTGGAACAGAAAAATGCTGAACTCACAGCCGAAAACAACCGGTTAAAGGAAGAAAACTCAAAAAAGAGATCTACTCCATCATCTACTTCAAAGAGCACTACCAAGGCCAGTGGAAGTCAGAAAACCACAATTGTTGAGCAACAACCTGATAAGCAGGATGTGACCAACATTTACAGGCCAACCGCTCCCGGTGCACAAGAGTTCTGCGTTAGCGTAAGAACGGATTTAAATGGTCGTCGAGATAGTGGCTCTTTCTGGCCCCATCTTGAAGGCAATCCACCCACAGGAGCAGTGCAAGAAGCAGTTCTTAACTCCGATGGAACAGGGTGGAATGTAAAACTACCCCCAGTAGATAAAATCGGGGGTCTATACGGCTGGAGTGATAATCTAAGGGTTATTTTCGTCAAGGCAGAAATCCTTGATAAATTTGGCCCTACAAATGTATCGATGTCCGGCGGGATGAACTCTTGGCCGAAAATTTGGCCAATGGCACAAAAAGAAAACATCGACGGAGTTTACTACTACGTAACACATTACTAAAATACTACGTATTCTAACTCCAACCCCGAAACAATAATTATATTATTTGTTTCGGGGTTTTTTTATACTTTAAATAAATACTATAAAGGATATTTTTATAAATAAAAACCCCTACCAAATTAATGATAGGGGGTATTTTTAGAGGCTTAATGCTCTAATTTGATGCAACTATAACTGGCCGAATTAATGTGATTTGTTCACCGCTATTTTTGGTGACTACCATTTCCATAAAGGAAACAGCGAGATAGCCGTAGCGACTATCATAATAGTCGGATCCGGCCATGGGGGTCACATAGTTTGGGGCCTGCATATTTGGCCCAAACTGAAATAGCATATGTTCTGGCAGGGGTGTAGATACTAACACCTGGCCCCAATTAGGGAAGCCATCAACATAGGACTGCGCGATAGGTGCACCCCACACTTCTGTGGGCAAGAGAGACTTTAAAAAGGGACTTGGCAGTGAATTAAATACCACGCCATTGTTCAGAAATACATTCCAGCTTCCGTTGGTGTTTTCTGAAAAACTAACTAAGTCATCACCAATATTGCCTGGTGTTAGTAAACTCGAGCTATTACCGGCAATAGTACCATTGGGCAATAATGTAAATTGCACCATAGTAGTGTTAGTTTCAGAAACAAAGGTTGACCCTAAAAAATCTCCCCATGTCAGCTGGTTATTCTTCACTTTGCCAATGCCCATTTCGTAGTAGCCCGGTAAGAGTGTGAGCTCCGTGCTCACCCATGAACCGACCTGTCCGGTTGGCATAGGATAGACAACATTGTTTTCTATCCTATAATTTGTATCCGTAACGGCAAAATAAACAAGAGGCCAGGTAGGACCGTTTACTGATCCAACAAAGGCGAATGGGTAGGCTCCAGGAATCATCCCGTTCTTACTCAGTGCAATCCTAACTTTGAAAAAATTAGAATTAGCTACAGGAGTAACGGAAAGAAACCTCACTGGGTCCGAAAACAGTACCAGGACTTTGACCTGGTAGGTGCGTTCGTGCACCTGACCAGCATTGTCAACGGCTGTTATTTTGAGCCAGGTAAGACCAACTTGGGTCCACTTTTTCTCAAAATAGCCTTCGGGAGTAACACTTACGGTGCTGTTGTCAGGGAATGTGACGGTCACTGCCGTCATGGTGAAGGAGTAGTCTATTTTAAAGATTCCAACACGTTGAACTTCGATACTCACCGTATCGCCACTTACGATAGCACCAGTGGTTTTTAATGTAATGCCTGACTCTACTGGCACTGGAGTGGGATCGATGTAATCAAGCTTTTCACAGCTTGAAAAAATTACAATTATGAGCAACAAAGCGCCCATCAAATTCATCATTTTTTTCATGATTTCCTGTTTTTTGGTTATTAATATACTCGGATTAATTAAAAGATGAAGAACCTTTCGTCATCTTTATTCTTAATCCGAATATCAAATATTTTTAAAGAACAAATTATTTAAATTAATACTATCTTATTTCAATAATATGTGATAAGTGTCGGCAGTCTGAACAGCAATCTTTTTCCAATCATATTTTTCACAGGCCCTCTTATAAGCAGCACTGGCCATTGATTCAATTAATTCTGGATTAGCCAAGGCGTAAGTTAATTGCCTAGCCAAATCTAATTCATCACTATTATGAAAATACATCCCGGTATCAGCTAAAGCTTCTTTATTAGCCTCAATGTCACTAGCTAAAGAAGCCGTTTTATGACCCATAGCCTCAAGCAGAGAGAGCGACAAACCTTCCATTTCAGAAGATTGCACAAACAAGTAGGCGTTAGCGTATAATTGACGCAAAATATCTCCACCTTGATTTCCTAAAAAAATAATATTACTATTGCCGATAGCTAATTTTTCTAATTCCAACTTATATTCACCATCGCCAGCAATAACTAGCTTCTTATCAGTAGTTAAATTATTATAAGCTTTAATCAAATATTGTATTCCTTTTAACTTAATTAACCTGGAAGCACTAAAAATATAGGAATCTTTTTCTAGGCCAAATAACTTTAAAGATTCATCCGTCTGTACTGGGCTTAATTTGGTGCCATTAGCAATTAAAACACCTCTACGTCCATATTTATTAAAAACATAAGCTTGAGTAACTGGGGTGATGACAATAACTTCATCGGCCAGAGCAAACATAATTCTTTCACCTAAGCGCAACATGGTTTTAGCAAATTTACCCCATTTTTCATTGTCATAGTCAAAGCTATGCAGAGTTGCCACTAACTTAGATTTTGGAGAAAATATTTTTGGAATCCATAAAAGCAGGGAGGGGCCAACGCCATGATAATGAATAATATCCGCTTTACGGAAAATCACATCAATACTAGCTAAGAAAGTATGGGTAATATTAGCTAGGTTCTTATTATCAATAAAATTTTTATAAATCAATTTAACTCCTTCAAATTCTTTCAGAACCGTTTTTGTGTAATGACGACGATTATAAACTATCACTTCATGTCCCAAAGCTGTTAATTCTATAGCCAAAAACTCAACGTGTCTTTCAACACCCCCTGTCTCTGCTGGTATTCCTTTCTGTCCGATAAATGCAATTTTCATAAATTGTATAACTAACCAATTATCATAACAATTATTAAGATATATGTCAAATGTTACTTGTAAAGAATAGCAACAAATCTAATTTTTGTCAATAGCTAAGAGATTCACATAAAAAAGAACAGCCCTTATGAGCTATTCTTTAAATATTAGTTAAAAATTTTAGGAAGAGACGACTAGGATTAATTTAGTTAAGCCAATCTTTTTTCTTAAAATAACTTAGCATTCCCCAAGAGCTTAAGATCATGATAAATAGAATGGCCCAAAAACCATAACGATTATTAACAAAGGGCATGTACTTAGCATTCATGCCGAAGATGCCCGCTAACAAAGTAAGTGGAAAAACTATCACCGAAAATAAAGTCAGAGTCTTCATAATGTTACTCAAACGATTATTCAATAATGATTCATTAGTATCGTTTAAGACATTCACCATTTCTTTTTGATTTTCTAGCATCTCCCAAATACGTTTTGAGTGCTCGACTAAATTGCCATACTGTTTTTTCAGCAAAGCTGGAGGAACTAGAGAGCTCTTAATGAGCATTAATTTTTGCAAAATATTTTTATGATTCTGCATTATTTTACGAACATTAATAATATTACGTCTCAAATTTAAAATTTTAGAAACGGCATCTTTTTGATGTTGCTCAAAAATCAAATCTTCTACCTCCTCAATGGATAGAGAATTTTGATCCATCAAATCATAGCAAGACTTTAAAAGTCTATCTAAAATTTCGTAAAGTAAAGTGGCAGATGATTCAGTTTGAAAAGATAATAAAGTATCCTGATCTTTCTTTGCTTTTTCAAAAAAATCAGTTAAAGCTGGTAAATTGCCATTATGCAAAGAAACCAAATAACCATGCCCAATAAAAAATTCTACCTCACCAGCGATAACCCTGCCATCTATAAGAGTGGGGAAATGCAAAATTAAAAATAAATAACCATCTTCCTCAACCACAATTGGTCGTTGTGAAAAAACGTTAGCGACAGAAGCTTTTAAGTGACCTAAATTAAACTTATATTTCTTCCGTAAATAATCAACTTCTTTGCTGCCAGCATCAATTATATTAACCCATTCCAAAGCATACTCAGTCCCTGGATGGTCAATAATTAATTTTTCTGTCTTGACACTAATCTTTTTAAAATTACCCATAGTCTTTTGAGACTCTAAGTATCAGTAATTACTTTGACGCCTAGAGCAATTTGTAATAAAATAAGGATGGTTTTACTTATACAGTATAACAAAATTATTAAGACTAATAAAGTCTTTTTACTTATGGCTAATATTTTAGGAGTTAATACTGGCAGTGATAATAAAGTCGAAGTTTTAAAACTTATCGACTCTTTTTACAAGGACAAACAAGCTCATCTGATTGTTACCCCCAACCCAGAAATAATTTTAAAGGCAGGGAAGGATGAGGAATTGTTCTATATTCTTAATCACGCCGATATATCTTTAGCTGATGGCTTTGGTCTAAAAATTGCCGCCCTCTTAAGTGGACAAGCTATCCATCGTTTTACCGGAGCTGATTTATTGCCTAATTTACTTACAGAGGCTAATAACCATAGGCGCAGAGTTTTAATAATTAATCATCAAAACGGTCTCTCCAGCAAGCGTGACATAGAGGAGTACCTAAATAAAAACTATCCCCATATTAGCTTTTTAGTCATAGCTAGTCCTCCTAAAGTTAAGCCAGATAAAAATGAATTAGAAAAAATTAAAGAATTTTCACCACAACTTGCTCTCAATCTTTTTGGTTCACCCTATCAAGAAAAGTATTTATCCAAACTGCAAAGCACAAATAAATATATCTCCTTAGCCGTCGGGCTAGGCGGTGCTTTTGATTTTTTAACCAACAAAATTAAACGAGCCCCAAAATTATTACGTCGGCTCGGTCTTGAGTGGCTCTGGCGCTTAATGATGCAGCCAATAAAAAGAGCCCGTCGTATTTGGACGGCCACCGCTGTTTTTATGTATAAACTAATAGTTTGGCTATATATCTTGCCTCATTGCTATCGCCCCAATGTAGCTGTTTTAATGTTTAAACAAGGCCCGGGCGGAAAGGAGATATTTATTGTCAAAAGAACGGATAATCCAGAGCACTGGCAAATACCACAGGGCGGTCTAGATGGAGAAACTGTTATTCAGGGTGGTTCGCGTGAACTAAGAGAAGAGAGTGGTAGTACTAATTTTAAGGTTATCGCCTCTTATAGAAACCTATACAGTTATAAATTTCCACAAGAGGCTGGTAAATATAATCGTCTTGATAGCTCTCAACAGGTTGGTTATAGAGGCCAAAAGCAAAGCCTTCTAATTGCTGAGTTCCTCGGCTTAGACTCTGAATTTAAAATAAATTATTGGGATCACAGTGCTTGGCGCTGGGTCAAAGAGGCTGAATTTATCAATGCCATCCACGCTAGTAGACAAGCTTCCGGTAAAATTTACTTAGAAAAATTAAAGAATCTATCAGTCAATAAGACTAAAATATGAAAAAATTAAATATTAGCCATTTATACCTGTCCTTGATACTTATCACCATATTTGTGTTTACACTTTTATATCAAGCTAAATATATAAAGACGCAAAGTGATAATATTGATAATAATAGCGAAATTCATCAAAGTGGCTATAAATATATAAGCCCTCTTTTAGAGTGTGCTAACCCTAGCAGCCTCAACAAAAGTAAATTAGAAGAGGAGCTACAAGATATAATACATAAACACAGGGAAGAGAAAAATATTACGAGCGCCAGTCTTTATCTACGTGACTTAAATAATGGCTTTTGGTTAGAAATAAATGAAGATGAACAATTTACCCCAGCCAGCCTACTTAAAGTGCCATTAATGATTGCCTATTTAAAGTTAGCTGAGTCTGACCCCGATTCATTAAATAATAAATTAACGGCAATTGAGAATAATAAATCAACAACACAAAATATTCCGCCTGCTCATAAACTTGAAATTGGACAAGAATATACAGTTATGGATGTAATAAAAGCCATGATAATATATTCTGATAACGCTGCTTCTGACACCTTAATAGCTAATATTAATCCAAATGACTTACAAAATATTTATTTAGACCTCAATATAAGGGCACCAAAAGGAACGGACACTGAAAATTATATGAATATACAAGAATACTCATCTTTTTTTAGAATTTTATACAATGCCTCTTATTTAAACAAAGAAATGTCCGAGCAAGCATTAAAAATATTATCACTATCACAATATAACCATGGCCTCAGAGCAACAATACCTGCCAATATTGTAATCGCCCATAAATTTGGTGAACGAGATTTTGCTGACGCCAAACAACTACATGATTGCGGAATTATTTATAAAAAAGATAATCCTTATCTGCTTTGTATTATGACCCGTGGCTTCGATTTTAATAATATGAGTATGCCCATTCAAGAGTTATCAAATTTAATCTATAAAAATTTTAATTAATTTACAGATTGTTAAATAAATGGTATAATTAAATTATGTTTAAACAATTAACTATATTTAAATTTGGACTTATTAGCGCTAGCCTGGCTTTTCTTTTTTTTGTAATTTTCCAGATTACTCCAGCTTGGGGTGAAGACGATTTGCTGGATATGGAAATTCAACAATTAAATAATCAAATACAATCACAGAAACAACAGTTAGACTCATTAGCGGAAAAACAAAAAGCCTATAGCCAAGCTATCGCCGCTAAACAAGCAGAGAAGATGACTCTTAGTTCTCAATTAGGACTACTGGAAACAAGAGTAGCTAAGGCGGAATCAGAAATTGAAAGCACTAATTTAGAAATAAATAAAACTGATTTAGAGGCTAGAAAAATATCTTTAGATATTCTTGACACTAACAGCCGTGTCGACTCACAAAAAGAACATATATCTAAATTATTGCGTTTAATGTATAAGCAAAATCAAGTTTCAGCTTTAGAAGTTCTTCTTTTAAATGATTCTATCTCCGAGTTTTTAAATCAAGCAAAATATTTAGAAAATGCTAACGATGAATTAAAAAATACTTTGGTAAAGCTGCAAAGCGATAAAGATAAGCTAGAGCGCGCCCAGCTAAATATTAAAGATAAAAGAAAGGAGCTAGCTGATTTAAAAAATGAAATGGAGAATCAAAAATCAGAATTAGAATACCAAAAATCTGCTAAAAATAGCCTACTTGAAGAAACAAAATCATCTGAGAGCGCCTATCAAGACCTATTAGCTAAAGCTAAAAAAGAGGCCCAGCAAACTGAATCGGAAATATCTAATTTAGAGAGAACTATTAGAGATAAGATGGCCCAGAGTAGTAAAGACCGCTTATCCAGCAGTGACAGCACAATTTCTTGGCCAGTTGTCGGACACGTTATCACCGCTACATTTCATGACCCCGACTATCCTTTTCGTAGAATAATTGGAGAACACTCCGCTATTGATATTCGCGCCAAGCAAGGTAGTCCACTTTATGCGGCCGCCGACGGTTATGTAGCTCGAGTTAAATTTGATGGCTCCAGTGCCTATGCCTATATAATGATTATTCATGACAATGGACTCTCTACTGTTTATGGTCATGTTTCTGGGGTGAATGTTGAGGCTGATCAGTACGTCACTAAAGGGCAGAGAATTGGCTCCACTGGTGGTGGCCCCGGCATGCCTGGTTCTGGCCCATTTTCAACCGGCTCTCATTTACACTTTGAAGTTAGAAAAAATGGCATCCCGGTTAACCCTCTTAATTATCTAAACAACTAGAGTTATAGAGTTAAAAAAACCGCGTATAAACGCGGGTTTTTGTATATAAAAATTATTTCATAACTCTCTATTCTCATGTACACGACGATGAATATCACGCAACTGCTTGTTAGTCACATGGGTATATATTTGGGTAGTAGCAATATTACTGTGTCCTAAAAATTCTTGTACGGTACGAAGATCGACACCTTGATTTAGTAAATCAGTAGCAAAAGAGTGACGTAAGGTATGTGGAGTTGCCATTACTGGTAGGCCAGTAATTTTTACATACTTTTTTACGATGTTTTCAAAGCTCTTCACCGTCAAGCGCCGAGTCTCAGCGCTACTAGCAGCTCCACGTCGATAGTTTATAAATAAAGCCTCATCAAAATCTTTACGTTGATCTAAATAGGCTTTAATAGCCTTAATAGATCGAGCGGAGAAATAAACAGTTCTAATCTTTTCGCCTTTACCAACCACACTAATTTCTAAATCACTAGTATCATCTTTAATTTTTAACTGGTCACGATTAAGAGCGGCTAATTCTGCTACGCGTAAACCAGTTGAAAATAGAGTTTCTAGAAGAGCGCTATCACGCAAGCCGATAATTGTTTGCCTATCAGGGGCTAATAATAATAATTTTAATTGATCGAGACTAAGAAATTTAATTTCTTTATCTGATTTATCCTTAGCCAACTTTACCTTTGAGGGCGGCAGGGAATTTATATCTTTTTCCACAAAATATTCTAAAAGTGAGCGTAAAGCAATTAAGTAATAATTTTGGGTGCTTTTTTTCAAAGTTTTTTTGCTAACCGGGTCTTGGTGACGTGATAGATAGACCTTATAACGCCAAATATGGTCCGCTGTAAGCTTTTTAGGACTTAAATCGTTTAAGTCTACACTTTCTAACCATTTAAAAAATTTACGCAAAAAACGATTATAATTCTCCTGAGTTTTATTAGACAAACCTTTCTCAATTTCACAATAGTCTAAAAAGTCAGACAAATATTTAATTATCGCTTTTTCTTCAGGCATAACTATATTATAGCAGATGCTAAGGCTGAACTGAAATCAAAGGAGAGGGCTTTTATAAAAAATTATAAATGCTTCCATCCGGATATAGGCTAAAAATTACGAATAAAAGAAATATCATTTAAATTAACTTTTGTCAATACTTGTAATTTAGTGATTTATGAAAATAGGGGAGTAATAAGTAAGACGCATTATGACTAAAGTAACTAGCCATTAGCTTTATTAAGTAATAAATATAAAACTGCAAAAATTAATTAATTTCTAAATTTTCAATAAAACCCAGATAATCAGGCTTTTATTAATTAAAATTTAAAATGAAAGTTGATGAATCATACAGCTAACTTTTTAAATTTCAAAAGGGAATTTAATAAATTTAAATTTAGAGACAAAATTAATTAATATTTATGAACAAGGCATCAGTTGGGTGGTAAATTTTAAATTCTGGATAAATAAATAATATTTTCTAAAGTAAATTTTAAAACAAGCAAAAACATCTTAGTAATCTAAATAATGAGTATAGAGAAGACGAAATATAAATAATTAAGCCAGGGAATAATAGTCCAAAATACAAAAAAAGGCCAAAAAAGCCTTATTTTATGCATATCGATACTTCGCATAATGTATATTAATACACCTATTAATCATAATAGAATATACTGAGCCTAAGCCCTGAAATATCCGCTGTTAAAGTCTTAGTAAATGATGAGCCCCAACAAATAAACTTGTGGGATAAACATTAAAATAATTTTAATGATTAACAAAAATATACCAATGCTGATTAAGGCAAATAACACTGCGGCTACGCCCAATAAAAATTTAAAAGTTGATTCCATATAATATGTATTTATAGTCACCGCAATTAATACATTACGGTGCTAATTTTATCCTATTTAAAGTATACTCTATCACCATAACGTAAATCAATGTATTCCAGCGCCTTAAATTCATCCTCGGGCTTTTCGCGCTCAATGACTTCTAATTTTTTTACCTGCTTATCAAGTTCATTCTTAATATTAAAATAGACCTTTGGACCTGCTGTCAGGTTAATGGTTAGTGTATTAAATTCGGACTCTAAAATATAATCTTTAACACCTAAGTTGTCATAAGCACCTAATTTCTCACTCAAACTCAACATTGAGCTTAAAAAGCCATCATCAACATCTAGGCAATTATTAGCAAGAATATAATCATCTTGAATAATTGGCGTTAAGACTGGATAGTTTTTAAAATCATCCATAATAGGAGAAACTTCCGTTACCAGACAACCATAACGATCACTAAAAAAGGCGCCAGAAGAATCTTGCCAGATAAAAGCTAAGGCCCTTTCCTCAAGGTTAATAACTAAGGTGTGTGGCCATTTTTTCTTAACCTCCAAGCGAGCAAAACTAAAATTATTACTTAGGTCTGCCTGTAATTTATTAGTATTAAAAGAAAGTAAGTTTGTTTGTTTTAAAAATATTAATTTTGATTCTTCGCTTTGAGTCCAAGCCATAGTCACCAAATCATCATCACTGCTACGAGTTAAACCGTTGACTTCAATTTTTTTAATTAAAAAATTATTTGATAGAAAAAATAAATAAAACAAAGCTGAGCCTAATAATAATAAAAATATTAATATTAAAAAAATTAAACGACGAGATTTGTGATTTGAGCTTTTCTTTTTTTGACGTTGACGAAAAAAAGGATTATTCAAATTTTTATGTTGATAATCTTTTTTTACGTATTTTAAACGCCTAGCTCTTCCCTTAATATTCTGTTGTGGCTTCCCTTTCAACATTTTATTTATTAATTGTCAATTTATTTAATAACCCTCCTAATATTAGACTGAATTTTAACTAATAACTCATAAACGATAGTTCCTTGGAGCTTCGCTAAATTTGCCAATGAATTTGTAGCTTCTTTGTTATCAGAAAATAAAATTACTTCATCGCCAATCGCTATCGCCTCTTCCCTGCCAACTTCCAAACAAGTAAGATTCATACAAACGCGCCCAGCTAGTTTAGCTTGAATGTTTTTAGAATTATGAATAATTTGAAAATTGGCCTGATTAGATAAGCGACGATCAAGTCCTTCATAGTAACCAAATGGTATGACGGCTATCTGAGTCTCCTGATTAGCGGTATAGGTGGCATTGTAAGAAACGACTTCTTGTGACACAAGTGTTTGCAAAGAAACAACCGTGCTAATTAATCTAAGAGCCGGGCGCAGCTCCTCTGCCTGTTGGAAATGGTCACTAGAGACTGCAAAAGGATTATAACCATAAACAGATAGGCCCGGGCGATAAGCTGTTAAGCGTCGATCTTTAAAACTAAAGACGCCAGCGCTATTAGCTAAATGCACATAGGAGGGTTGGATATTTTTAGTATGAAGAAAATCAAGAGCTTGAAAAAAAATATGTCCCTGCTCTTCATTATAATGACTATCATTTTCTGCGTCCAACAAGTGAGAGCAAAGACCATTGATTTTAAGATTCGGCCAGCAATCAAGGTGTTTCTGCCAAAATGCAGGTAAATCCTTTATACCCTCTCTATTCATGCCAGTATTAATAAACAGGTGAATATTAGCTTGATTATTATAAGCAGCTAGAGTTTTTAAAGTGGCGCTATTATAAACACAAATTTCTGTCCGCGACCATTTGATGTAAGAATAAGCAGCTGCTGGCATTTCACCAATAAGTAATATTTTGCCCTTAAAATAACGATAGGCGATTTGCACTTCAGGAAATGAATCAAGGGCAACCATTTTAATCTTAGCCTTGTTTAAAATAATACACATCTCTTTAAGCCCATGACCGTAAGCATTTGATTTTAAAACCGGAATTAATTCTGCCTGTGGCTGAAGAGATTGTAATAATTTAAGATTAGCAAAAATAGCCTCAGAATTAATTTCAATTCGATTCAAAGTTGGATATTTAGGTTTAACTATTTGACGTAGATAACTAATCATTTAAATTATATTTATTCTGCTTCGATCACACCAAGCCCACGATTAAGATGATCGTCTGGCAGCGAAGAGTCAAGATTATTTAAGCTACCGCTAATGCGCGTACCAGTAAAATTATCAGTAACATTATAGCGGAGATTACTTAAAATAATAGCATTTTTACCAACCTGTTCATCTGTTGGGGTAAAATTAAGTCCAAAATTAGCAATATAATCACCGCCAACAGCACTAAGGCTATCTAGTTGCCAAATTAAACGGCGCTGAGCTTTATCATAAGAAGCCTTACCAGCCAATAAGCTCTCTTCGCCAGATAATTCAACTCCCGTCGGCAAATTAGCACTAAATACTAAATCGCTTAAATCGTTACCTAGATTTTCAGCTTTAACAATTAACCAATAAGTAGTTGGAATGCCCACAATAGGTGGTATAGGGCCAATGCCTAGCTGATCTCCTTGAGGGCTATGAAAATATATATTAGCCTCTAAATTTAGGTCACTTATAATTTTAATACTAGGTAATATTTGATTTTTTTGTGCTTCTTGCTGTCCGTGTACTCCCTCAACATGCAAGCTCCAGTTTATTTCTCTAGGAAAATCTGTCTTCACAGCGCTCCATTTTATTAATAAAGATATCTCGGAGCCTTCATCAACCTTAAGTTCTTTCAGGATTAAAGCATTATCCTTAATAGAAGTATTGATGCTATCATTGCCCACTAAAGACAATTCAATAATTTTAAAAGCCGCACTACTAAACTCAGGGGTAATTGTGAGTGTGTCCAAATCAACATTACCAAGATTAGCATAGTTGATTGTTAAGATAATATCATCACCATTACTAATAACATTTTTATTTATTTGCGAACCCACTTCAAATTTCAATTTGTCATTGCTAGTAGTAGTACTAGTGCCACCATTAAAATAATGATCAAAATTAAGTGTATTCATTATTTGTGGATGATATGAGGATAGCCGCAAAGCAATACTCGCCAAGAGAATAATCAAAACCACCAAAGAAATATCTAGCACTAAGTGCCAACGACTATTTCGATAAAATCTTGCGCGGCGGCCATGCCACCAATGAATAACTTTTTTATGCATATATTTATATTTAAAAACCTTTAATGCCCACAGAAATTTCAGGCGAACCATTAACTTTAGAGAAGCCAACGCTAATTCCATCACGGAAGCTTTCTTCATAAGCAAAGAAACTTCCCATTATTTCGCCTTTATTACTAAAATATTTTACTTGCGGTCCACCGCCCGGACCAGCCCCAGTAATTATTTCATCTCTGCCATCATTATTAATTTCACCGGCAGCTACGTTGACGCCGCCACGAAAAGCTTTGTCATAAGCAAAAAATCCACCCAAAACACCCCCCTTATAATCAAAATATCGAACATGCGGACCACCGCCCGGCCCAGCCCCAGTAATTATTTCATCTCTACCATCACCATTAACATCTCCAACAGCTACATTCACACCACCACGAAAATTCTTATCATAAGCAAAAAAGTTTAAAATAGCTTTACCATCGAATGTAAAAGCTCGTACTTGTGGTCCGCCGCCCGGCCCGGCACCAATAACAATTTCTGGTTTTCCATCTCCATTGATATCACCAACTGCCAGTGAAACTGTACCCTTATAACCAGCGGCAAAGGGTTCAACCGTCCACAATATTTGACCAGCCCGCTGACGACTAAGCTCTCCTTTTTTACTAAAAATATAACTATTCTCACCTGATCCTAAAAAATCTCCTACTAAAACAGAGCTACCACTAGGCAAAGAAGTCACATAAGAAAAAAACCCATTGCGAGACTGCTCGCCATTTATATTAAAAATTCTTAAAAATCCTCCATTAGTAAAACCACTCCCCTGCCAAGCCGTTATTTGTTTTAGTAAAACGATGCCATCATTAGGCGCTATTTTTAAATAATTAATTTTTAAACCATTATTAATCGTCTTGTCCTGAGTGCCTTGGATTTTTTCAAATTCTTCCTTACTAAAAAGAAAGGTTTGTGTCTTATTAGTAGAGTTAACAATGGCGACTCCATTTTTAAAATCGCGACGCCATAAACCTGGCTGCCAAGTCTTGTTTTCACTATCTAATAAATTATACGGTTCCGATTGTGAAGTTCCTAGCTTAACCTCATACTCATCATACCACCAAGTTTGACCGTGGTTAGTAACGTCATAATCAAAACTAAAATAACCCTCGCCCAACAAAGCGCTAGTTAAACCATAACGCATCAAGCGATAATTGTTTTTATCTTTCTCGTAGATATTAATAACGGGAATAGATGGCTTACTATTAAGAGTGGGTAATTTTTTATACGACTCCATTGAACCAGACCAAGTGCCTCCATTCTCCCAAGAAGATGGGAATGATTCAAGCATCGCGCCATTAAGGATAGACTGGTAGGGCCAATGAATGCGACCGTTACCTAAAATAATAAAATTGGGTCCACAGAGGGTTCTAGTTAAGTTAAGCATTTTAGCCGTACCAGCAGCCCACAAACTATTAGCGACTAAAGCCGAATCGCGATTACCGTCATTATCAAAATCTAAATTACCACCGCCCACCCAAGCAACATCACCCCAAATATTATCGTAGAAAACACCATCCCAAAGACCACTAGACTTTATTTTATCATGAACAAAATGAGGTAAAAAATCATTGAATTTATAGCCTTGCAAATTAACACCGGCTTCATTACTAATATTAAACATTGAAGTATTAGGCCAATTTACAACCTTATTACCACTATCATCCTTCAGATACCACTCATCGATTATTTGATTATACAAATCTTTTCTTAACCAAGCATTACGATAATCGTTAGCATTATTAATAATCTCTTGTGAAGTTATATAAGCTAATATTTTAATATTTGGGTTTAGCTTTCGCATCAAACGAATTAATTCTGGATTATTTTCCTGATTTTCCATGTCTAAAATAACCACGTCCCATTTTGACAATTCCCTGGCTTCAGTTTCATTTAGCTCCCACCTCAAAAAATAGTTAGCCAAACGCGGATAAGAATTATCAGCAGAAACAAGCTGAGGTAAAAAAATAAACAAGGCTATAATAACTAGAATTAATCGGTAAAACATGAATCTAAATTTTAGAATTATCCGGAAAAATAAATTCCGGTGCCCCTGGTATATAAGGACGTAAAACTTCGGGAATTCTAACAGAACCATCGGCCTGTTGGTTCTGTTCTAAAATAGCTGGCAGTAAACGACTAGTCGCCAGGCCAGAAGCGTTAAGAGTGTGCACAAATATATTTTCCCCCTCTTTATTTTTAAATCTTGTTTGTCCACGACGAGCCTGATAATCAAGAGCATTGGAAACGCTACTCACTTCTTTATAGATACCCATACTTGGCAACCAAACTTCGAGATCACAAGTTTTAGCCATAGCCGCACTACAATCGCCAGCCGCTAATTTTGAAACCTGATAGTGTAGCCCTAAACCATCGACTAAAGCTTCCGTGTGTTTAATTAATTCCTCAAAAAAATTCCAAGACTCTTCTGGTTTACAAAATATAAACATTTCAATTTTATTAAATTGATGTCCGCGCACCATGCCCCGCTCTTCTTGGCGATAACTACCAGCCTCACGCCGAAAACACGGTGAATAAGCGAAATATTTTAAGGGCAAACTATCAAGCGAAAGAATCTCTTCACGATGATAATTACCAAGCATCATTTCACTGGTAGCGTTTAAACAAAGGTTATCCTGAGTCCAAAATAATTCATCTCTAAACTTTGGTAAATGACCAGAAGTATAAGCAGATTTTTCAGTCAACAAGAAAGGTGGAATTAAAAACTGATAATTATTACTACTATGATAAGCAATAAAGTATGATAATAGAGCCCATTCTAAAAGAGCGCCCATACCACGGTAGCACCAGAAACCATTGCCAGACATTTTAACAGCGCGCTCATAATCAATCACACCTAAATCTTCCGCTAAAGCAACATGATCTTTAAATTTAAAATCAAATACTGGCTTTTTTCCTGAAGTATATATAACTTCATTATTCTCCTTCCCCCCTGCAACAACATCATCGGCAGGAATATTAGGTAAAGCAGCTAACTTAGTTTGTAATTCTAGCTCTAAAATTTGTAAATTAGTTTCAGATATTTTTATCTTTTCACCTAAAGATTTCATAGCGGCGATGATCTCAGCGTCAGGCTTTGACTTAGAGCTTTGATTACGCTCAGCTTTTAAAGCCTCCCCTTCTTTAATCAACTCACGACGCTCGTCATCAAGCTTAATAATAGCCTCTAAATCCAGTTTTTCTGGATCCATTCTTTTTAATAAAGAGACTTTGACTGTTTCTAAATTTTCACGAATATACTTAATGTCTAACATATTTTTAGATAGCAAATTAATATTATTAATATTCCCTACACAGCTTCTCCGCCAAAAGTGGCCAACAAACTTCCTAGAACGCTGTCATTTGGCTCTTTTGACTTAGGGCTAGATATCGGCCTTGAGACAGAGTTTATTTCAGGAACTGACTCCGTAATCACTGAGCTCAGCTTGGCATCACTTGTCATTGATTCGTCTAAGATAGCATTAATTGAAACCCTACCTCCAAAAACTTCGGCCAAACTAGACTCCATTAAGGACCTAATGGATGCATCAAGAATACGATCACGATGAAATTTATAACGAAAACGCAAAGATAAAATACCCTTAACTAAATCCTGTGGCTGAGAATTTTGTAAAACAAAGGATAAAGAATGATTATGTTTTTTAATTTTAACTAACACCTCTGGCCAACGGGCCACTATTTCAACTCCAGACAAATCATGAGCAATATTTATGGGCACAGATGATTCTAATTTTTTTTCATTTCTAAGCTCCTCTTTTTTTAAGCTACTTGGAGCTTCGTTAGCATTAGTTGCTTTAGTGATAATATTTGTACGAATAGAGCCAGGAGTGGATGCTATATCTAAACTCTGATTATTAGACTGATCCTTACTTAAACATAATTCTACTACAGCAATTTCAAGTGATAATTGTGATGAATCGCTAGCTCTTTCTTGCGATAAAACTAAAAAGCGACGAAGACTTCGTAAGCAATTATCTAAACCAAATTCTGAAGCTAAGCGACTAATTTGAATCTCAACCTGTTCACCAAAGTCTAAACCAAGCTTCTCGGCCAATCCAGGTTGAGCCGATTGCAACATAATCTTACGTAACATCAATAAAACTTCAGCAATAAAATTTTTAAAATTAACGCCATTATCTGCTAATTGATTAATTAAAGTAACGGCAGCACCAGCATTCTTTTTAGCTAAAGCATCTATTAAGGCTATGGCCTCTTGATTGTGGTGATGAGGCAATACTAGTTCAGCCTCCTCAGCGCTTATTGTTTTATCACCTAGTGATAAAATTTGTCCCATAATACTCTCGGCATCACGCAAATGGCCACCAGACTGACGGGCAATATCAGCTAAAACACCAGCATCAATTTCAATTTTTTCCTGAGAGGCAATAAAACTTAGTTTTTTAATAATTTCAGCTGGACTAATTCTTTTAAAATCAAAACGCTGACAGCGGGAAATAATTGTAGCCGGAACTTTATGGACTTCCGTTGTACAAAGTATAAATAAAACATGCTGAGGGGGCTCTTCAATAATTTTTAATAAAGCATTAAAGGCGGAAATAGATAACATGTGCACTTCGTCAATAATATAAACCCTCATTTTACCACTACTAGGTGCTAAACGGGCAGAAGAAATAATATTATCACGAACATTATCAACGCCAGTATTAGAAGCGGCATCAATTTCCATAACATCCATAAAGTTTCCTTTTTTCACGGCCAAACAAGCACGACATTCTCCGCAAGGTTCGGATTCACCAATTTTTCTTTTTTCACAATTTACAGCTTGAGCTAAAACTCGAGCCATACTAGTTTTGCCAACTGCTCGTGGACCACAAAAAAGATAAGCCTGACCAATCTTAGCTTGAGCAAGTTCATTTTGTAGAGTAATTTTCAGATGATTTTGTCCGAGAATGTCACGAAATTTCTGAGGACGATAATCACGATATAAAGTTGGCATATTTTAGAAATAATCTTAATTTATTTTATTAGGCAGCTTTATGCTATCTTAGTATAATTTTAGCCTTTTTGGCAAATATCAAGCTAAACTTAAATTTATCCTAATCAGCTATGCTCATAACCGGAGTCCTTGTTTCGGTGCGCCTAATTATCTCCGCTTCAACAATACTACGGTCCTGACCATACTTTAAACGGCTTAAGGCTCTAATCTTCTTAGAAATTCCCTCTCGCTGAGTGCCTAAAAGTGGCCAAATCGTCTTCATTGAAAAGGGCCTGGTTGGACTATTGTCAACCAACAACTTGATATAAGCTGTACCTTTATCAATATTTATCATGTCGTAGGCATTAAAAACAGGCGCAAACTCTTTCACTAAAAATTCAGCATCTTCAGTGCCAATCTTAAAGGAAATCATTGTGCCCACGTTACCAAAAACAGCGTCTTTAATCTCAGTATTATTATTCTTACTCAGCTGGCCAATATACTGATGAGCAATGATTAGATTTAAAGCATATTTTCTAGCTTCAGATAAAATCTGACAAACAGAATTAGTAGTGAAGTTCTGAAATTCATCAATATAGAGATAAAAATCTTTGCGTCCTTCACTCGGCATATCTGCTCTTGATAAAGCTGCCATTAATATTTTGCCCACTACAATCATACCTAATAAATAGGCGTTCATTTCGCCAACCACACCCTTAGGCAAATCTATTAATAATATTTTCTGTCGATCCATTAAATCACGGAAGTTAAAAGAACTTTTTTGCTGTCCAATAATCGGACGCATCATGTCATTAGAAATAAAAGAAGTTAACTTAGAAGTTATATAAGGCACAATATTAGCTAAAGCGGCATCACCGCCGGCTTTTTCTGCCTCCTTTTTCCAGAAATCAACCACGGTACGATTATGACAGCGAGAAAGTTTCATTTTCCTAAAATTTTCATCTGATAAAACTTTAGGAATCTCCATTAGAGTGGAGCCACTTTCTGGATCCTCCATAATTAAGAGTAGGGCGTTACGCATGTACTGTTCAAACATCGGCCCACCAGTTGTTTTCAGATCATATAACTTATCAAAAATACCAATCATCTCATTGATCACAAAGCTTTTCTGTTCTGGATAACGAGGATCATACTCTAATAAATTTAAAGCTAGGGGTCTCTCTAAGTCAGCGGGAGAAAAAATAACTACATCTTCAGCTCTTTCCGGAGGAATGCGTTGTAAAATGTCTTCAATTAAATCCCCATGAGGGTCAAGCACGCAAACACCCTCCCCGTTTTGAATATCCTGAATGGCCATATTAGCCAAAAGAACTGATTTACCAACACCAGACTTACCAACTACATAAGTATGACGACGCCTATCTTGACGCTTAATTCTAATATCTTGTTTGACACCACGATAAACATTTTCGCCTAAGAGTAAGCCTTCACTAGGAATATCGGCCGGAGCGGAAGCATTTTTAGCTGTTAGCCATAAAATATTTGGCGTTTCCATGTGACTTAGAGGTAGGTGAAAAATACTAGTCAGCTCTTCAGTATTTAACAAAAAAGAACCATCCTCACGAAAACGACGATAAATAAAATCTCTAATTTGAGCTGGTTGATTTCCTTTAATGGCACGAGAGAAAACATTCCCGTAGCTATAATTATTATATTCAGTAAAGACGCTCACTACATTTTCCAAATATGCATTTGATCTTTCTTTAGAAATGCTAGAAACAATAATACGTAAATTAACATCTAGCCCGGCACGTAAATTTTTCTCTTCAATTGATTTTAAAGTCTCTTCTTCAACGGCTGACAGGCGATGAGTATCGGTGTTAAGTGGCTTAGCTTTATCTGCCTCTGACTTAATTTTAAATAAATCTCCAAAAACAGAAAAGGCTTGACCAATGAGATTGCTACTAATACCATCAGCAACTGAATTTTTTTTCTGAATGCGTCTAACTACACTACGTACTTGGCGATGCCAAGCACTTTTAGCGCTGCGTACAACATACTGAATAGAAATGCTTTCATCCTTGTCTAATTTCGACATGATATTAATTAAGGAGTTTAGGGGGTCAACTTCAATCTTTTGATAGGTACGCAATGGTAGTACAAAACTTTTCCTAGTTTTTAAATTAGCGGCCGCAATCTGCCCATGCATACCGAAGATGTTATAGTCTTCAATTTCTTCAATCACAGCAGCAGGATAATGAGCGGTGATCTGTTGTTCTAAATAACGAGCTAAAGACCTAGGGGCAGCTGCGTAAAAAGCAATCTTACTCTTACTAGCCACAATCTCAAAGGCAAAGTGATCATTTCTTCCTAAAAACCAAGACTTCAAGCCCGTTTGAGCCTTTAAGCCACCAATACTAGAAAATATAGTCTCGCCTCGTGAAATTTCTTCGCGCATTTGCTGCAATGAAGCCTCTTTATTCTCATCTTGAGGTTTTTCTTTTGGCAATCTAATTAAAAATATTTGATGGTCAAAATATGATTTATTTAAAACTGCTCGACGCACAAAAAAACGTACAATAAATAATAAACCTAAAGTGACGCCAGCAATTAAAATTATAACCATACTGGCTAAAAGAATTAGACCAACATCGCTCTTAAAAAATACCGATAAATTTAAACCAAAGAGATTCATATTTATAAACTCTTATTAATTTTAAAAATTTTATCCGCCTTAATCTTCGCCTCCTGTTCCAAAAAATAACGATTAGTTTTAGGGATTAAGTTCAACCAGTCCTTAATTAAAGAAATAATCTTACTCATGCTAACTTTGGCTTTATCTAAAAGTTGATTTATTTTAAAGACAGTTTTTTCACCCTCTTCTTTAAATTTTTTTTGTTCTTGAGGATTCATTTGTAGAAAAAACTTATCCAGACCATCTTCTAAAATATCATCAATAGCCGCTGCTCGACGACGATGAAAATCATCAACTGGTAAAACCGTATTTTTGACAGGCGCCTTAGGAATCGGCATGTTTACTTTAATCTGCTCACTAGCCTTATCTGTCTTGGGAGTCTCCTGCCTCTCCATGGAAGCCTCAGGTGCATGCTCAACCTTATTATCTAAAGGCGCTTGCTCAGGCGCAGCTGGAATTATTTGTTCTAATTTATTTTCACTGGACATAATTAAAGAGTAATGGCGCCAACCGGACAACTGTCGGCCGCACCCTTAGCACAAGCTTCATCACCTTGATTTAACACCTCGGCCTTACCCTCAGCATTCATAATAAAAACATCTGGACACATGCCAGAACAAAGACCGCAGCCAATACACTTATTTTGGTCAACTTTTATCATATTTTTTAAGCAGAAAAATAACACGTGATTACCTGTTATTTACCTGATATTTTTAAAATAATAATACTTAAATTATAGCATATTTTTAAAATAATAACAGGCCGATATTAGGTATTATTGTATCAATGTTAGGAAATAGATTTTAAATGACAACTAGCCAAAAATTTAACTTCCAATATAGTTGACATAGACAAAATATTTTGTTATATTAGCTTTATTGATTAATAATCTTTAACGAAAAAGCGGCCGTCCGCTTTCTTATTATAAGGACGACAGTCGTTTTTTACACCCGTATGGCACATAAAAAAGCCGGTGGCTCAACCGCCTTAGGCCGTGATTCAGAGAGTAAGCGTTTAGGCGTTAAACTTTCCGGCGGTCAAAGCGCAAAAACCGGAAACATCATCATCCGCCAACGCGGAACTAAGTACCATCCAGGCGAAAACGTACGTCGCGGTAACGACGATACCCTTTTCGCGGTGGCTGATGGAACTGTTACATTTAGCAACAAAAAATTAAGAAAGTTTAATGGCAAGTTAAAAGCATCTAAAATTGTTAGCGTGCTAAAATAAACTATTAATACTACATATAAAAACACTCCTTTTGCAGGGAGTGTTTTTTGTTATATATAATCTCTAACAATTAAATATTTTCAAAGCTATTTGATGTATTAGCTGCTATTGCAATTATATTAGATAAATTAAAAAGGGTTACCATCTCTAGTAACCCTGTGTTTCTTTATTTTATCCGCCCTCAATAAGTTGTATCTACCGCCATCTAAGTTATTTATTAAACAATCAATAGAAAATCTGGCCGGCGCAATAAATAAGAGCAGCGCTTGAGTCTAACAATATAAAATACGCTATTAATAGCGTATTTTAATATATTTAATATAAACAAAAAGTGCTTCTCTCCAACAATCTATTTCTTTTTATTCTCCTTATTCTCTAAACTTGCCTTAACAAAAGCAACGAAAAGAGGGTGTGGAGATAATGGCCTAGAGATATATTCAGGATGGAATTGAACGCCAACAAAGAAAGGGTGGTCTTTTAACTCAATTGCTTCCACAATCTGATTATCAGGCGATGTTCCAGCTACAATTAAACCTAGACTCTCAAAACGAGTACGATAATCAGAATTAAATTCATAACGATGGCGATGACGCTCAGACACGACCTTATTCTTAGTATATTTGCCATACGCAGCCGCCAAACGCGTACCTGGAGTTAAACGACAAGGCCAACCACCTAAACGAATAGTGCCGCCATAACCCTTCTCAGCAATTAATTTTTCCTGACCCGGCATAATATGAATAACTGGATCCGGTGTTTTTGGATTAATCTCAGCCGAGTTGGCTTCTTTTAAACCAGCCACATTACGAGCGAATTCAATCACTGCCATCTGCATACCATAGCAAAGGCCAAAATATGGCACTTTCTTTTCTCGGCAATATTTAATTGCAGTAATTTTACCCTCAGAACCTCGCCCTCCCCAACCTTGAGGTATAATTAAAGCGTCCATGCCTTTTAAGACACTAGTTCCCTTCTTATCTACATCTTCCGCGCTCAACCAGTGTAAGTTAACACGACAATGATTAGCAGCCGCAGCATGCTTCACCGATTCAATCACAGAGATATAAGAATCAGTTAAATTGAAATCACCGGTAGCAAAATATTTACCAACAATACCGATTTCAACACTTTTCTTATTATTCTTAGTGGCAGCTACAAATTTCTTCCATGCATCATTATTGGGATCTTTGCGACGTAGAGGTAAATTTAATTTTTCTAAGATACGATGACTCAAATTTTCTTTTTCAAAATTTAAAGGAATATCATAAATTGAATCAGCATCAGGAGCAGCAATAACATCTTGCATGGCAACATTGCAATGCATAGCTAATTTTTCACGGCGCACGTTATCAATCGGCTGCTCACTACGAGCAATTAAAAAATCAGGTTGAATGCCAGCACTATTTAAACTACGCACAGCGTGCTGAGTTGGCTTAGTTTTCATTTCCCCAATTTTATGAGGTAGGGGTAAATAGGAAACCATCACAAAAAGCACGTCTTTAGGATTATAAAGTTTCATCACTCTAGCTGCCTCTAAAAATAAAAGATTCTCATATTCACCGACCGTACCACCAACTTCAATAATCATTATTTCTGCCCCACTTTTTTCCACCGCCCTATCAATACGGGCCCTAATTTCCTGAGGGATATGTGGCACCACCTGTACACACTTGCCCTTGTATTCTAAATTTCTTTCTCGATTAATAACTGTTTGATAAATGCGACCGGTGGTCATATAGTTCTCTCGATAAATATTTTTATCTAAAAAACGTTCATAATTACCTAAATCCTGATCAGTCTCATCGCCATCTTCGGTAACAAAAACTTCACCATGTTCGATTGGATTCATCGTGCCCGCGTCAACGTTAATATATGGATCCATTTTAATGGCACTAACATTATAGCCTTGAGCCTGTAAAATTTGGCCAATAGAGGCCGTGCTTACGCCCTTGCCCACGCCAGACATCACGCCACCAACAACAAAGATGAATTTTGGGTTTGTTTTCATCTCCTGTCTTTTTACTACAGGTACTTTTTTATTTTTTTGCATAAATCAAAAAGAATTGACGCCGACCGGTGAGTCAACGATATTTATTTATTAGTATTTTTATCTCCTGTTAAAATTAGTTCGAGGGCCTTATTCATTTGTGGGTCGATCTCTTTATCAAGATCTTCTTTAGTATATTCAACTTCATATTCAGGCACAATTCCCTTCTCGTCGATAAAGTCTCCGGCTGGAGTAAGCCACTTGGCAACCGTTACTTTTAAAGTAGAACCATCACTTAAATCACGCAAACTCTGAACTGAGCCTTTACCAAAAGATTCATCGCCAACTAAAGTTGCCTTCTTGTAGTCTCTTAAGGCTCCAGCGACAATTTCTGAGGCAGAAGCGCTGCCACCATTGATAAGTACAACTGTTTTGAATTTACCTAAACTATCATTACCGTTAGCAAAGTATTCTTGGCGACGCCCTTCTCCAAATTGTTCAATGACCACCGGACCCTCTTTTACCCAAGCGCTAGCCATGCCAATAGCAGTATCTAAATATCCACCAGGATTATTACGTAAATCTAAGATTATGCCTTTAGGATTTTTAGTTAAAACTTCTTTAATAGCTGAGTTAAATAAGCCCATGGTATCGTCATTAAAATTACTAATAGTAATCACAAAGACGCCATCTTTTCTCATCTCTGTTTTCACGCTCTTAACCACAATTAAGCCACGAGTAATAGTTATAGTGATGGGTGCATCCTCACCTTCTCTAATAACAGTTAATTTCACCTCTGTGTCTTTAGGGCCACGAATTTTTTTAACAGCCTGATCAATAGTTAAACCAATAGTACTTTCATCGTTGATGGCATAAACCTTATCACCAGAGCGTAAGCCTGCCTTTTCAGCGGGCATACCATTTAAGGGAGCGATAATGGTTACAATATCATTACGCATACCAACTTCAGCGCCGATACCTTCGAAAGTGCCTGATAAATCATCGGCAAACTCTTTAGCCTCAACAGGGTCCATAAAAATAGTATAAGGGTCATCCATAGAGGCCGCTAAGCCACGTAAAGAGCCATAGAACATATCCTCGTCCTTAACCATGTTCTTATCAACATAATCACTCTTTAAGCGATCCCAAACTTCCCAATATAAATTGAAGTTGAAAGATGATTCATTTTGAATAGCTATGGCTTCAGGCGAATAAGCAATTAGCTGAGGGTTGTCACTATTTTTAGATGTCCAAGTTAGGCCGGCCACAAAAGAAATAACCATTAATGCAATTACCAGAAACCAGAGCCGTGCGGGAGTTGACTTAGATATTTTTTCTCTAAAACTGTTCATATAATAAAGTATTATTTTCTTAAAACTTCCTGACTTCCATCATTATTAAGAAGTAATAATTTAGAAGCTAACTTAGAATTCTTGCCACCAAATAAAATTAAATCTGGTCGCGGTTCTTTTTTAAATTTTTTCCAAGCCAAAGTGCCATCTAAAACTTTTTGGCCACTAAGATTAGCGCTGGTAGAAATAAGTGGCACAGCCAATACTCTTATCATTTTACGCAAAAAATCACTTTTGGGCAAACGCACTGCTAAATAGGGGCTAGAAATAGAAATTTCTTTTGGGAGGATTCCGCGATGTTTTAATAAAACTGAAGTCGGACGACTGCCTGACCATGTTTTTTGTAAAATTTCTGCTTGCTTGGAATTTATAAAACAATATTTTCTCGCCATCTGTAAACTAGAGACTAAAATGATAAGAGGTTTATTTTTATCTCTTTTTTTAATAGCAAAAATTTTTTTTATTGCCCTTAGGTTATCGGCGCGACAAGACAATCCGTAAATAGTGTCACTAGGCAGCATTAACACTTCACCTGACCTTAAACGCGCCACCAAGCGGCGGCGCAAATTAAAATCATCGTCAGAATGTAAAAATTCTTTATCCATAAATAACTAAATCACTGATTGCAAAGCTTTTAAAGCGGTTGGCAAAATTGGCGCCACTATTTGAACTATACTTAAGAAAAAAGGCGTTACCTGAGAAGAGACTAAATGATCACCGAAAAAACTACCAATCCAAGCATACTTTGAAGCCACAAATAAAATCATTCCAATAAATAAAGACCCCTCGAGGAAACCAAGCGCTCCACCCAACAAACGATTAATTAAACCGGTAAAAGGAATAATTGAAATGAGTTTAAATATTTTTTCAATAAAAATAAAAACCCAATCAATCACTAGGGTAACAAGTATAAAGACAACTATAAAGGAAACTACCTTGCCTAATGATTCTCGACCACCAAAGATTCCCTGCCCCCACTGATAGAATTGTAAATAAAAATGGCTGGCAATAAATATACCAACAATTAATCCTGCCAGCTTACCGAGTAAGCGAATTAAACCTTTAGATAGACCGTTAAGGACAAAACCAACAACAATAATGATTAAAGCGATGTCAAAATAGGACATATTTTTTATTTAGTCTCGACTTCCGCTATTAAACGCGGGAATAAAGATTCAGCTTTACTTATTTGAGTTTGCGTAAATTGTTTAATAATTTTTTCCGCTGTAAGTGGTAAAAAAACTTGTAGCATCAAAGCAATATCTAAAATACGAGCCGCCAAAGGTTTTAAGACTGCTGCAATTTCTGAAACCTCAGTTAGCTTCCAAGGAGCCTTAATAGTTAATTCTTCATTACAAGCAGCAATATCTTGCCAAATATATTGCAAAGCCCGATGAAACTGATAATCATTTAAACCACTTTCTGTTGTTAAGCGAAGGATAGAGGACTTATCATTCACTACTAAATTAGTAGTGATATTGTTTTTTTCCAATAAGGTGCTAACCCGAGCCACCAAATTACCCAAACCATTAGCCAAGTCAGCGTTATATTTTATACGTAAACGTTCTTCAGAAAAATCTCCATCCTCAAAAGGAAGAATTTCAGTTAATAGATAATAGCGTAATGCTTCCCCGCCATATTTATCGGTTAATTCGTAAGGATCAACACCATTACCCAAGCTTTTGCTAATCTTCTGTCCGTTAGCTGTCAAAAAACCAAAAATTAATACTTGCTTAGAAAGCGGCAGCTGTGCTGATAATAACATCGCTTGCCACATAGCTGATTGCTGACGTAAATTATCTTTACCGCAGACCTGTATAGCTGGCCAATAATTATTAAAATTTTCTTCATCCTCGGGCCAACCTAAAGTAGAAATATAATTTACTAAAGCATCAAACCAAACATACATTACCTGTTCATCGTCCCCAGGAATTGCGACGCCATTAGGCATCTTACTTTTAAGCCTTGAAATACTAAAATCCTGCAAACCAGAGCTGACAAAGTTTTTTATTTCTGTAAAACGATGAATTGGTACAACAAAATCAGGGTTGGCATTATAAAAATCCAGTAAGGGCTGTTGATATTTAGAAAAACGAAAGAAATAATTTTCCTCTTCAATTAATTCTATTTCTCGATTGGGATGCAAGGAGCAATGCCCATCAACTAGTTCTGAATCGGTTTTTTCCATTTCACAACCAACACAATATTTTACCGAATAAGCTTTTTTATAAATATCACCGTTATCCTGACATTTTTGCCAAAAAACTTGAGCCGCTTTTTCATGATGTTCATCGGAGGTGCGGATGAAATTAGTGAAACTTAAATTTAAGGTTTCTTTTAAAGACTTAAAGCGCTCTGCCAAAGGATCGCAATAAGCACGCGCCGATAAACCAGCTGCTACTGCTTGTTGATAAATTTTTAAACCATGTTCATCAGTGCCGGTATTAAAAATAACTTCCCTGCCTTGCAATCTCTGATAACGAGCGATCACGTCAGCTTTAATTAGCTCTGCGGCAAAACCAATGTGAGGATCAGAATTAGTGTAAGGCAAAGTTGTGGTAATATAAAATTTATTTGTTTTAGACATAATTATTTTTTTATTTTTCTAACCAGAACAACAAATTCTCCTTTTTGCATATCCAGGTCATTAGCTAGTTGCTTGGCTAAAGTGGCAGGCTGGCCAAAGTATAAACTCTCAAACATCTTTGTTAACTCACGCGCTAACATCACCTCTATAGTTAATTCATACTCAGCCACTATAATTGACATTTCCTCTAAACACTTAGCAATTCTGTGTTTGGACTCATAAAACACAGCCGGATAATCATTAACTAAAATTTCTTTAAGCATGGTTTGGCGACCTTTTTTATGAGGCAGAAAGCCAAAGAAAGTGAAGCGATCAACTGGCCAACCAGAGACAGATAAGGCTGAAATGGCGGCATTGGCGCCAGGCAAAGCGACAACGGATAATTCTGGCCCATATTCTTGACGAGCTGCTGCCACCAACATTGAACCTGGATCAGAAATTCCTGGTGTGCCTGCGTCAGAAACTAAAACTAAATTTTTACCCTCAGCCAAATATCTCAACAACTGCTGCACCTTGCCACCCCCAGAATGCTGATGATAAGAGATAGTGGCAGTTTTAATTTCATATTTACTTAATAGCTGATGAGTGGTTCTAGTATCTTCACACAAAATATAATCAGCCTCCTTAAAAATACGCAAAGCGCGCAAACTTATATCCTCTAAATTACCTATGGGCGTAGCCGCCACGTATAAAATTCCTAAAGACATAATTAAACAACATTATCCTTTCTTTCTTTAACATATTTAGTCCACTCCTCAGCGACGTCAACTAATATTTTAAAAGGAGCTTCAATAATAAAATCAAAAATAAAGACGAAGACATTAACTTTAGAAACATTATTAGATAGCCATTTACCAGCCATAATAATGGGCATATAAAACAAATCTATTAAGAAAGAAATTAAATTATCCTTCTTTTCAACAACCAATAATTCTTTAACCCCCCTGGTCACAATAATACTAAAGAAACTTACAAAAGCTAAAAAGAATAGAAATATAATCATACTAACCCAAGTGAAGTTCATTTTGTCTAAAACCCAAATAATAAAATAAACAGATACAAAAAAAGCGGCTGTATAAACAATATTAAAAATAAAATTCATCAGTCCATGACGTTTCTTAAGATTTCTTAATAAAATTGCTTGTTGACGTTCATGTCCTATTAAGGCTATTTCTCTGACCCCTTCAACAATACGATCAGTATTATCCTCTCCTGGCACACGGGTAAAAGAAACAATCAAAAATAATAACACTGCTGGAAAAGAAACATTAATCGCTAAGGCGGCGACATTGAGAGGCTCATTAAACCAATTAATAGCTGGAATTTCAATTAAAAATACAAAAATTGACTTAGTTAAAAAAATATAAATAATACTACGTAAAGCAGCTCGCCATAAACGTGATTTAGCCTTTTTATATTTACTATTACAAACTTTACGAATAGCATTAAAAAAATTCTTGGGATTTTGCTTGAATTCATTATAAACCTTAGCCGGATTACTATCGATTGTTTCTTGCAAGACACTAAAATATAAGGCATAACGATGAACAATCCTGTCTAACTCCTTGCGCAAAGGGTGCTTTAATTGTTCATCGATAGCGAAGCGTATATTTGTAATATTATCCGCAACAGCTGCAATCTTTTCATCACTAATAGTAAAGACGGCGTCAATTTTATCATCTACCCAGTCCTGGTTATAATATTTAAACAAAACGAAGGCGAGCATATCATCGTCAAAACGAGCATAATTACGACCCACGCTTAAATAAATCTGGATCTCTAAATCTTGGTTGTAAGGCATGTCGACCGGCAACTTAATAATCTGAATTAAAGAATCAAACATGATATTAACCATGGCTCGCTTGGTTTGAGATACGCCTAAATTTTCCTCAATTTCACAAGCAGCTAGAGTCAAGAGCCAACCGACTAAACGATTATTATCTTGAATTTCATTTTTAGCTTTATTGATATCCGTCTTCAAACCCAGGCGAGAATTATTCAAACTTAAGCAAGCTGTACGTAAACGCAAATACTTATCTAAGGTCCTAGCGACTTCAGCTACTTTAATCTCTGGTAACTTATTATTAGGCAGATAACTACCACGAATTAGTTCCTCCAACAAATGACGAGCTAAAACTTCGGTGCTTGGCACTTTAAGTAAACCCTCAATAATAACTTGACGCCGTAAAATGCGAGCAATAGCATTTTTACGCAGCAAGTGATCCTCTTCGTAATCAACAGCGTTTCTTACTTTTTCATAGAAAAAGGCCATTTTAGAAATAAGTTCAGATACTTGTATGCGTGGAGTCTCATCGTCATTATTGTCTTCACGGTTAAGATCATTGTAAATCGCCTGAAAAAGCTTCTTCGCATTTTCATTCATTTCCTCCCCATCAGTAGGAATTTTTTTTGTTGCTAAATTTGGGCTAACCATATAAATTTTTTGTTCATTTTTATTTTATCTTGTTTGACCCGAAAAAGCAACGGGAATGCTCTAAATACCTTGACAGCGCCTATATATTTGGGTAATATATAAGCAGATAAAAAAATTGGCCTTAAAGGCTCTTTTTAATATTACAAAATTAACCTAATATGAGCAAAATCAGCCGCTATCTTCAGGAATCACTGGAGGAAATGAAAAAAGTCACTTGGCCAAGCAAAAAAGAAACCTACCACTATACTTTATTAGTGATTGGTATTTCTTTAGGTGTTGCCGCCTTTTTAGGTATTCTCGACTATATTTTTAACTACGGTCTTGAAACCCTTATTATAAAATAAATTTTCTTCACAAACGCGTACTAAGGTCGATTATTAAAATTGGCTAACAGACGTCTTTAAACTTATGGCTAAACAATTATTAAACCAAGGGAGACGCTGGTATGTTTTACATACCTACTCTGGCTACGAAGAAAATGTCGCTGAAAATTTAAAACAAAGAGTTGAATCCTTAGATATGGAGAATAAGATATTTAATATTCTTATTCCTACTGAAAAGAAAATTAAGATCAAAAATGGCAAGCGTAAAGTCAGCGAAGAGAAGATCTTCCCTGGCTATATCCTAGTAGAAATGGAAGTGGCCGATGACTCCTGGTACGTTGTTCGCAATACTCCTAACGTTACTGGCTTTATTGGAACAGGCACTATCCCTACCCCAATCAGCGATGAAGAAGTTAAATCTTTACAGAAACGCATGGGTGTTGAAGATCCTAAATTTGTTATTGATGTAGTTGTTGGCTCCGCTGTCCAAATTAATGAAGGCCCTTTTAAGAACATGGAAGGTAAAGTAACTAGCATTGATGAGGCTAAGGGCAAAGTTAAGGTTTCCGTTTCCATGTTTGGTCGTGAAACTCCGGTTGAACTAGACTTCCTACAAATTAAGAAATCATAAATTTATTATATAAATAAGCTTTCCCGGTTGCTTCTACGGTCAAGCTCAAAAATTTCATTATTATATGGCCAAAAAAATTAAGACAAAAATTAAATTACAAATAGCTGGCGGACAAGCTAACCCAGCCCCTCCGGTCGGACCAGCTTTAGGTCAACACGGCTTAAATATTGCTGAATTCTGTCAGAAATTTAACGAAGCTACTCGTGATAAGATGGGTGATATTATTCCAGTTGAAATTACTGTTTTTGAAGATCGCACCTATACCTTTATCTTAAAAACTCCTCCTGCTTCTGAATTAATTAAGAAAGCGGCTGGTATTAAGAAGGGTTCTGGTAAGCCTCGCTCTGATAAGGTCGGTAAAATAACTAAAGCTCAATTAGCAGAGATTGCTACCACTAAGATGCCTGATTTAAATGCTAACGACCTTGACGCAGCGATGAATATTATTGCTGGAACTGCCCGTCAAATGGGTGTTGAAATTAAAGATTAATTAACTATTGTGGGAGCTTGATGACTGACATATTCAGTTACTAGCGTTATTCCACCACGAAAAATATATGACAAAAAAAGTTGAAAAAACAAATGAAAAAAAGGAGATAAAGAAGGCTAAGAAAGATTATTCCGCTATTTACAATCAAATGACTCCTTACAGCGTTGAAGAGGCTATTACCATTGTTAAGAAATTAAGCAAAGTTAAGTTTGACCCCTCAGTTGAAGTTCATATCCGCTTAGGTATCAATCCTAAAAAGAGTGACCAATTAGTTCGTGGGGCTGTTAGTCTGCCTAATGGCACTGGCAAAACTGTTCGCGTAGCCGCCTTTGTTTCCCCTGACAGTGAAACAGCTTGTAAGGCAGCCGGAGCTGAATTTGTTGGTGGCGATGAATTAATTGCTGAGATTAAAAAAACTGGCAAGACTGAATTCGAAGTTGCCATTGCCGAACCTTTAATGATGAGAAACTTGGCAGTAATTGCTAAGATTTTAGGTACTCGAGGCTTAATGCCTTCTCCAAAGAATGACACTGTTACTCCTAATCCGGTTAAATCAATCGAAGAGTTAAAGAAAGGTAAGGTTAGCTTTAAAAATGATGACACCAGTAATTTACATGCTGTTATTGGAAAATTGAGTTTTGATGATAAGAAACTAGTGGAAAATTACCAGGCTTTTATTGACGCTGTTCGTAAGATTAAACCAGCGACAGCTAAAGGAAGTTATATCAAGGGTATTTCCCTCTGTGCTTCCATGAGTCCTAGCGTTAAAGTTATTATCTAATTATCTTGATCTCTAGATAAAAAAATATGAAAAAGTTATTTATTGGTGGCCTATCCTTTGAAACAAATGAATATATGTTAACAGAATTGTTTGCCAAAGCTGGCACTGTTACCTCTGCCGTTGTCATCAAAGATAAAATGACTAAGCGCTCTAAAGGTTTCGGCTTTGTAGAAATGGAAACCGAAGAAATGGCTCAAGCTGCCATCGCTATGTGGAACGGACAAGAATTAGACGGTCGCAAAGTTACTGTTAACGAAGCTAGGCCGTTAGAAAAAAGATTCTAAATTGAAATTATACTTAAAGTTGATACGACAAAAACCCCTGCAATATAATTGCAGGGGTTTTTATAAAAATAATTTAGAAGACTCTTAAATACTTCTATACTAAATAGAATTAAGTAACAATACATACTCCTCGGCATGAGGAACTAAGTTTGCTTGTTTATTTACAAGCATTGCTTGTAATTCTTCCACCGACACCCATTTTAAACCACAAAGCTCCTCTGCCTGAATCTTTAATTGATTAATATCTAAATCTAATCTTACTAAATATATATGATGAAATTCATTATTAAAATAAGTATTATTATTTAATATAGTTTTATGCTTAATAATGCCAATAAGCTTTAAATTATCCACACTTAAATCAACTCCAATTTCTTCCTTAATTTCTCTTAAGGCCGCGACTTCAACATCCTCCCCACTGGACACATGACCCGCTACCGATATATCCCAATAATTTGGATAATTTTCTTTTTTTTCTGAACGATGTTGTAATAGTATTTGATTTTTAGAATTTACTATCCAGATATGTGCGGTTTTATGCCACAAACCATTAGCGTGGACCTCCGACTTAGCCTTTACAAAGCCGGTATCCTCTCCATCTTCATCTAAAATATCAATTAATTCCATATTTTTACATTAGCTATACTTATTAATTTTAGCACAGATGAAAGAATAATTAAAAAAAAATTAGGTAATGCCTAAATAAAAGACGGGCTAATACCCGTCTTTTTATTAAACTCCCTATTATATAAAAACTACTTAAGCAACTCAATGCTCTCTACCGTTACATCATCCAAAGGATGATCGTTACCATTAACAGCTACTAAGCCAATTTGATTAACTATGTCCATGCCAGAAATAACCTGACCAAAATTAGTATGAGCACCATCTAACCAAGGAGTGGAGGCGGCAGTTACAATAAAGAACTGAGAACCATTGCTACTGGTGCCAGCCCCTCTATTAGCCATGGCTAAAGAACCGGCCACTAATTTATGACTATTAAACTCATCAGCAAAATAATAACCAGGGCCACCAATACCATCATTAGACCAGTCATCATCCTTAGAGTTTGGATCACCACCTTGAATCATAAAGTCTTTAATCACCCGATGAAATTTAGTGTTATTATAGAAACCAGCTTGAGCTAAATTTAGGAAGTTATTCACGGTTATTGGCGAGTCTTCATTGTAGAACTTAACCTGAACATTGCCTAAATTGGTTTTAATAATAGCACCGCTGTATTTAGCTAATAAATTAACTTGTTTATCTGGAGATACCACTTGGGCCACAGCCTCTTCTTGCACATCTTTTTCTGTCATAGTTTTTTCTGTATTGGCCGGAGCGGCCTCAGCCACAAAATCTCCAGCCTCAATTTTTTTATCAGTCTCAACATTATTATTTATCTGTCGAGTGCTGGCTGTTTCGGAAACAGCATTTTGATCTTGGATATCCATATTATCGTTAACATTAGGTTCGGTGCCACAAGCAGACAAGGTTAAAACTAAGCCCACTAAACTAAACACCAAAAATGATTTATTAATTTTTTTCATAAAATTATAATTAATTCCTTAATCTCAAATTAAGGCTTGAATATAGATTAAACTTTATAGCGATGTTGGATGTTCTTATCATCATTCTCTCTTTTTTCCTCAATTAACTGTCTAGCCTGAGAGCGTAAATCTTCTAATTCCCCACCCTTTAACTCTTTAGCCTTCTTTAATAAATACTTAGCGTTATTCCTTTCTGGATCTTCTAAAACTTCCCCCAATAAAACGTCTAAGATAGCGCCAATTTTGGGACTTGGCTTAATTTTCAGATTTTTAATCAAGCTATCGCCATTAATGGCCAGCATCTTGACCGAAACAGGGTCGTGCTGAACTTTTTCCATCATATACTGCAAATGCCTCAGTTTATAAGGCATCGCCTTAGGAGTGCCTGAGCCAAGGCGATCAGCCACACGCAAATGGATTAAGTCCTGCAAATTATCTCTTCCAACTTTACTCACTAAACGCCTAACTGAAGCGGCGGTCACCTCGCCAACATCATAATAAAACATATGATTTTTGACAAGATTAACCACGCGCTCACGATCTTCATTCTTAAATTTCAAGCGGCTCATAATCTTATCAACCATCTTAGCGCCAATGTACTCATGATTATAGAAAGTTACTTGAGAATTAAGAAAATGTTTAGCCTTAGGCTTACCAACATCATGTAATAAAGCAGCTAAACGTACTTGCCATTCCGAACTAGGACAATTTTGCAAGGATAAAAGATTATGTTTGTAAACAGGATAAATATGATGGTGATTTTGGCGAACTCCAATTCCTTGTTCTAATTCAGGAATTATATACTGTAACAATTTGCTTTCCTGCAAATTAGTAATGCCTTCAGCCGGTCTCTCCGAGCTAATAATTTTAATTAGCTCATCTTTAATTCTTTCTTTAGCCACAAACTTTAAACTACCCGCCAATTTAGTAATAGACCGCAAAGTTTTGGGTTCTAGAGAAAAGCCTAATTGCGCTGAAAAACGAATAGCCCTCATCATGCGTAATGCATCCTCCTTAAAACGATCGGTTGGCTCACCGACAGCTCGAATAACTTTTTTACGAACATCTTTCCAGCCACCAAATAAATCAATTAAAACAAAGTGCTCACTACCAAATTCATGCTCGCCATCATTATCCATGCGTAAAGCCATGGCATTGATAGTAAAGTCGCGACGCTCTAAATCTTTTTCAATATCATCTTCAAAGAGAACCTCATCTGGATGACGGCGATCATTATAGGCTTTTTCTGAACGATAAGTTGTGACCTCAGCTACGCCGTTTAAAGATTTATCTTTATTTCGACAAGGAATAAGAACAGTACCAAAATCATTCTCATACTTTGCCTCTTTAAACAAGGCCAAAATTTGTTCTGGTCGAGCACTGGTAGTTAAGTCCCAATCCTTTGGCTCTTTCTCCATTAGGATATCACGAACACAACCACCTACTAATTCAGCACTGTAGCCAGCCGCATGCAATTTCTTTATTATCTTTAAAATGTATTCTGGAATCGTCATAAACTGATATTAATTAACACCTACAAATTTAATTAAACTACTATTTAGAAGCAAGGTCACGATACATAAAATATGTGTACACTAAGAAATAAGGAGTTAACAGCGCCCAAATGAGGTTAAAAACAACGGAATAAATTTCTTTAGCAGTGCCTTCTAAATACTCAAGAGGGATATTAGTGACAGATATTAAAATAACAGCTATCAGCCCTAGAAGCATAAAACGACCAAAAACTGGCCACCAATATCTTTTCACTAAATCATAACTTTTTTCTACTGAAGAAAAAATACGTCCATTTTCAAACACTACTACAAATAGAGCAAAAGAGTATAAAACGGCTACAATAATTCCCGGGATAATAAAGAAAATCATCAAGGCGATTGATATTAAAGAAACTAATAATGAAGCCCATAAATAACGCCAAAAATATTTTTTACTCTCCTTGAAATCTTCATTAACACTCTTAAAGTTATTTTTTAATAACAACAGCAAACCAATTTTAGAACGAGTACCGTAGTAAATTGCCCAGGCTAAAGAGGCTAAACCTAAAATACCAAATAAAACGTACAAAATAAAGGAGTGCCAATCTAAGCTATAAAATACTAGCCAAGCCAATAGAGTCAGGATAAACAATGGAATTAAGCCAACTAAGCCCCATAAATACATGCCCACGAAAGAAATCAAACCACGCCAATACAAACCCCATGACTTAGTTAGTGTTTGTAATGATGGCTCCATCTTAGGTCTTATCATGGAATTATTATCCTTCATAAATTTATTGATAAAATGATTAATTAATTATTTCTTAATAAACTTTTTTAAAGAAGCGGCCAACTCAACTAAACGATTGGAATAGCCCCATTCATTATCGTACCAAGCTATCACCTTTAATAAATCACCGTCCACCACCTTAGTGTTTTTTAAATCGATGATAGAGCTATAAGGATTGCCAATAATATCTGTAGAAACTAATTCCTCATCAGAAGCCCCAAGAATACCTTTAAGTTTACCTTTAGCCGCCTTAATAAAAGCCTGATTTACTTTATCCTCGTCTGTTTTTTTATTTAAAACACAGACAATATCACATAAAGAAGCAAGGGGGGTGGGAACACGAACAGCTAAGCCGTCAAAACGACCCTTTAAGCTAGGAATAGCTTCAGAAACAGCAATGGCGGCGCCAGTAGTAGTGGGAACAATATTAATTGCAGCTGCCCGAGCTCGACGTAAATCGGCATGAGGACCATCTACTAAGTTTTGATCAGCAGTATAGGAATGAATTGTGGTCATTAAAGCCTTCTTCACGCCAAATTTTTCTCTAATAACCGCCATCGCTGGTGCAAGACAATTAGTTGTACAAGAGGCATTAGAAATAATATGATCGCTAGCTTTTAAGGTCTTTTCATTTACACCTAAAACGATAGTTTTAATTCCCCCCTTTTTAGCTGGTGAGGAGATAATAACTTTTTTTGCTCCCGCCTGTAAATGCAAAGAGACACTTTCTTTATCACGAAAACGGCCAGTACATTCTAAGACTACATCAACTTTCAACTTCTTCCATGGCAACTGAGCAGGGTCTTTTTCAGCAAAAACAGCATATTGCTTGCCTTTCACTTCTAAGCCTTTAGCAGTTCCTTTTACCGGATAATGATAAGGTCCATAACAAGAATCATGAGCAAGTAGATGGGCCAGGGTCTTAGTATCAGTTAAATCATTGATAGCTACAACTTTTAAATCAGGGTGGTTATCTAAAATAATTTTGAAAGCGGCTCGGCCAATACGTCCGAAGCCATTGATGGCAACATTTAAAGACATAGAATAGATGGTTAAATATATTAAATTAATTATCTTTAATTATAGCACATTTTGGCCATAAAAAAAGTCCCATAAACGGGACTTCTTCCCTTTTCTTTATTTACGTTTAAAACGTTTAAATTTGTTTTCTGGCACCTTCTCTTTCTTTTCTGTCCGTTTATTTGGATCAACTCTAACCACCAATGATCTTTCGCCCACGTGCTCAGCCGGAAAACGAACATCAACCATCTTAGCCAAAATGTGATGACCAATAACAGTACCAATTCGTCCTTCTACTTTAATTTTTGTACCTAGAGGTGGCAATTCACTAGCCATGTGCTTATAACCTTCATATTCAAAGCTTAGACAGCACATTAAACGTCCACACATACCAGAAATTCTATCACTACCACGATGAACAACTTGTTGTGCCTCGGCCATCTCAGAAGTAATTGAAGAAAAATCATTTACAAAACGACGACAACAAAGCTCTAAACCACAAGGCCCGCAATCACCTTCACAACGAGCTTCGTCACGTGAACCAATTTGCAAAAGACGAATATTTAAACTTAAACTAGCATTTAAATCCTTTACCAGCTCTCTAAAATCAACTCTTCCGTCAGAAACAAAAGCATAGGTTAAGCGATTACCAGCAAAAGAATGGCGGGCATCAATCAACTTCATATTCAAGTTATGACGAGTGATTAAATCTTGACATAAAGACATGGCTATTTCACGACGATCTTCATTATAAACTGATTTTGCATCTTCTAAACTAGCCAATCTAAGTACTAGTTTTAATTCTGTTTCATTTTTCGACTTATCAATAAAACTAGAAATTTTTCCTAACTCACGACCTATTTCCGTATCAACAATTACAAAATCACCTACACCGGCTTTAATGTCGTCCGACATGGAGAAATCATAAACTTTATCCCAGGGTGAAAATTGCACCTGTACTATTTTCATAATATAAACAAAGCCTCGCCAGTTTTCAAATATTAGCGAGGCTAAACAAAAATTATAATCTTTTTAAACAAATTAAAGACTAAACCGAACAAAAGTTAGAATTTTAGTATCGCCTAACATATCCTTAACTTTCTTTTTGTCGTCCTTAATATACTCTTGCTCAACCAAGCAAACTTCACTGTAATATTTAGCCATCTTACCTTCTAAAATTTTCTCAATCATTGCTTCTGGCTTACCTTCTTTTAATAACTGCTCACGATAAATATCTTTTTCGCGATCCATATCGGCCTGTTCTACCTCAGATGATTCTAGATATTTAGGATTAGCAGCTGCTACTTGCATTGCCAGGTCCATTGCTAAATCATGCTTATCAGCCTTATCTAAAGCCACCAAGACGCCTAATTTACCACCTAAGTGTGAATAAGCGGCTAAGCTTGCGCCCTTAATAATTGCGTATCGTGTAATATCCATCTTTTCACCGATAGTTCCACTGAGGCTAGCCAAGCTTTCTTGAACGCTACCTTGAGACATTGGTAGGGATAATAAGCTATCTAAATCAGCTGGACGTTCACTTAAAACCAAAGCCATGACTTCATCAGCAAAAGCTTGAAATTTATCATTACGGGAAACAAAATCAGTTTCAGAAGTTAGGGTGAAAGCATAAGCTTCATCACCGGCTGGATTAATCGCTAATTTAACTAAACCTTCAGTAGTCTCACGATCGCCGCGCTTAGCAGCCTTAGAAATTCCTTTTTTACGCAAAATATCTACAGCTTTTTGTAAATCATTATTCGCTTCAACTAATGCTTTCTTACAATCAACAATACCAGCACCAGTCATTTCTCTTAATTGTTTTATTAATTCCATATTATTTATTAATGTCAGAAAATAGTACTAGCTAAATCTAACAAAAATTAATTTTTCAAATCCTTTTTAGCGTCAATGATAGCTGATTGTATAATTTCCATTAACAACTTTACTGTCTTAGTAGCATCATCATTGGCCGGAATTGGGTAGTTAACTAATTCTGGGTTTACATTAGTATCACAGATAGCGATTACCGGAATATTTTTCTTACGAGCCTCAGCTACAGCTGTAGCCTCTTCTTTAATGTCCCAAATAAATAAAGCATCAGGCATCTTGTTTAAAGCAGTCAAACCGCCTACGCGCTCATTTAAACGCTTAATATCGCGATCAAAATCTAAGCGTTCTTTCTTAGTATATTTTTCTAATTTACCAGTATCTCTTTTTTCAATTAAATCAGTATATTTTTTAACAGACTTTTTAACTACAGCAAAGTTAGTTAAATAACCACCCAACCATTTACCAACGATATAAGGTTGTCCAGTCATTTCTGCCATTTTCTTCATTGAAGACTTAACCTGGCTCTTAGTCCCCACGAAAAGAATTAGCTTCCCTTCTTTAACTAATTTAGACATAAACTCTAAAGCAGTCTCTAACATTTCACGACTCTTTTCTAAATCAATCACATAAATACCATTCTTCGCACCGAAGATATATGGCTTCATTTTTGGGTGCCAGCGATGAGTTCGGTGACCGAAGTGCATACCAGCTTTTAACATGTCCTCTAAACTTGGTAGTTTAATCATAGATTTTCTTTGTCTCCCGTATAATACAGGACTTCCGCCCGTTCATTTATATTACAATTAATATAAATCAAGAAAGTATTCAGGCGTGACGTTTTTAATTATAAAAAGAGGTAAATCAAAGGAAGAACCTCAACATGTCTAATAATAGCCTAAAAAAATACCTCTGTCAAGAAAATAGATATGCCAAATATAAATCTAGTTATCTATTTATTGCTGGTAAAAATTACTGTAACTTTGGTTAAAATCTTGTGCTAGTTGATTATATTCTGTAACGGCCGCGGTATAGTTTTTTAACTGAGACTCATAAAGCTGACGCGCTTTATCGTAAGCAGGAATTAAGTAATTATAAGTAGCAATATCACCACTATTTTTATAAGCCATCAGCTCCTCTAGCTGCGAGCTTAAAGACGCATAGCTAGCGTCAAGACTTGCCTTCTGGATATCTAGGGCTGGTTTAGCTTGGTCCAACTGACTACGTAAAGATAAAATATTAGCCGCCTTAGCCTTAACAGTCTTCATCCCTTGAAATAATTTGCCACTAGTAGACTGCTTGATTTCCATTTTACCCAGTCTATCAGCCTTAAATAACAAATCTAATTGACTCTCATCAATAACTGCCTGTCCACCTGTAATATTTGGCGGCACAACACCAACAGGAAAATAATTAGTTGTTTCTATATAGCAGTAGCCACTTCCAGATAAGGAATCTACTGCTGGGCAAGCAACGCCGGCAGCCGAATGATTGCTATCAGGAAAATCTAAAATAGCCGCTCCATAACCGAGTCTACGTAACCATAAAACAGCTAAAAAGGTTTTATCAGCGCAAACCCCTTTATCTAAATATAAAGTCTCAAACGGATAGTAAGGATTATTATTGCCGGCTGCTAATTTTTCATGATCATAAGGTAAATATTGGACAAAAGACATGACAAAAGCCATCTGTTCGTCGCCGCTCAGGCCAATATTTTGAGCCAGGCTACTCAAGCGGTTCAAAACATTAATTGTTTCTTGGTCATCACTTCTTAACTCAAGAAACATTCCGTAAAAAGCATCGCGGATATCACTAGGCTCTGAGCCAATAAAATAAGTATAAATCTTAGGGCTGGCACTATAACTTTGATATAATTCAGGGCTTAATTGAACATCTAAATAATATGGCTGATTATTATACTGCCAAAGATAATGATAATTACTTCCAGTCTTTAAAAAATTTATATTTACTGGTAACGCCGAGTCTGAAGAAATGCTAATTTTTTCTAAATTGCTATTGCTAATACCCAGGCCAAACTCCCTCATCAAGGAAAAAGCATCGGCCGGCCTTCCTAAATAATTTAAATGATTATCGAGTGGATTAACATAATAAGCTTCACCATTAGCCTGAACACGTAGAAGAATCCTACCCTTTAACGAGCTGGCTCCAGATTTTTTAAACTGGTTATAAGAAATCTCACTAATCCCTAAGCCTAAATCACGCATAACATGAAAAGCGTCATCAGGACGACCAAGATAATAACGTTGTTTATTAACTGGATTAAGATACCAAGCCTCACCGTGAGATTCTACTTGTAACAATATCCGGCCAGATAAGTCAGCGACAGCTTGCACAGTTAAAAATGGCCAGGATAAATAGATTAACCCGACCATTATTATTACCCAATATTTTGAAGTAAATAAATTATTCATAATTTAATCAACTAGAGTAATGAATAAATCTTCCTTAGGATGTTTTGATAGATGCTTAAAATCATTAATACAGGCAATTTTCACATAACCATCACTATCAATTACCAATTGGCTAATCGAAGCTTGATATACTTCTAAAGATAAAAAACCTAAAACGTCAGCACCCATAATACCCGTTAAAAAAGTTTTTATAATATTGCCATGGCAAAAAATAGCCACATTTTTTCCAAGATTTTCTCTAAAAATATTCGATAATAAGCGTCGGGTATGAATCTGCATTTTATCGAGCTGTTTATCTAAAACACGATAACTTACTAGCGACTGCTTACGCCTCTCTTCGGAAGTACGAAAATATTTCACCCGATGCCAAGCCTTCCAGTCAATTTCATCTAAGCGTTCATCAACTCTAATCTCTAAGTGGTGACGATTAGCAAAATAGGAGGCAGTCTCCTGAGCTCTAGCCAAGCAACTAGCATAAACACTGTCTATACTAAGCTTAGTGAGAGCTTTAGCTAGCTCACGCGCTTGTTTTTTACCCTCCAAGGATAAAGGCATTAAACTATCTCCAAGCTTCTTTTCTAAAAGATAATTAGGATTAGCGTGCCGAATTAGATAAATAGTCGTATATGGTTTACGAGTTTTTGGCTGAAGGCGACTGTATGGATTCTTCTTCATAAAATATTATAGTCCAGCATTTTTAGCAGCAAAGTCCCAATTTAATAGATTATCAAAAATAGCACTAATAAAATCAGCACGTCTATTTTGATAATCTAAGTAGTATGAATGCTCCCAGACATCAAGTGCCAAAATTGGTGTAACACCATATAAAAAAGCGGTGTCGGCGTTAGCTGTTTTCATAATTTTAAGCTTATCTCCTTCTTTAACCAGCCAGGCCCAACCACTACCAAATTGAGTTAGGGCCGCTGACTTAAATTCAGATAACATATTTTCAAGTGATCCAAAATCGCGTTCAATCAAAGTCATTAAAGATGAGGGCACTTCCATCTTGGTATTAGTAGGACGCAAACAATCCCAGAAAATATTATGATTATACACCTGAGCCGCATTGTTGAAGATAGCTTTTTTGTCTTCCTGTTTAGCGCTTAATTTAATTATTTCTTCAAGTGACATTTCGGCCATCCCTGTTCCCTCAATTAATTTATTTAAATTATCGACATAGGCCCGATGATGCTTACCATAATGAAATTCCAGAGTCTGAGCAGACATATGTGGTTCTAAAGCCTCTAAATCATAGGGCAAAGTTCTTAAAGTAAACATATATTTAGTATAATTAATTTATAAAATCTTTTTTATTATAACAAATATCGCTAGATCAGTCTAATTAACTAATATTTAATAATTTAAGCATAAAAATTGACAAAAATATGCTATTATGATAAATTGAGGACAAATTAGGACCAGAACATTAACAAAAACATAGAGAAATGAAAAACAAAACCGTATTTTTGTACGATCCAAATGAAATAAATTCCATTTTTTTATTATCAGTCATTAAGAAATTAGGTTTTCAAATATGGCCGATAGAAAAATTATGGCAAATAATCATCTCGGATTATTCACCCATCTTTGTAATTTTAGGACCGCATCATCAAAACCTCCCTGATATGAAGATGTATCTTTGGATATTAGGAAATAAAGTTAGCGGCTTTATAAATCCCTTTAATATTCAAAAAGATGACGCCAACCCAGATATTCAGTTAGTTTTGGCCGAGCTTGCAAACAAGAGCATGCTAAAAAATACTGAAGATATGAAACACCCTGAAAACTGGGGAAAAAATTTAATGGCCGCCCGTTACGGCATGGCCCTAAGCGCAGCTAAAATTTCTCTCAAAAATAACGATAAGTTAAGCCGGCTTGAGTTATTAATAGAGAGAGCAATAGTCGAAATTAATAGCGGCAAACAGGATTATGAAATTTCTAATTACGAAAAAAATTATGAAAACTGTGTGCTTGCCCTAATTGAGGCTAAAAGCAAAATTAAAACTGACAATAGCCCGGTTAAGCTTGGCAGAGAGGAAATAGCCTATGGATATATCGACAATATATCGCAATGGTTAGACATTACAAAGCTTCAAGAAGATATAATGATGCTGCATCCTTTCCTGTCCATTATTCAGTATCGCAATAACAATAAAGAGTATACCTTTGTTGGTAGCGGCACCATAAATGTCAATCTAATCTTTGACATAAAGAATAATGATAAGAGTCCCTATTCCGCCATCCTACAGGGCTCTCATGCAAAAATCATGAGGATGTTAACAATGGAGGCAAAAAGCCTTAGCACATAAACAAAAGCCGATACCCAAGTACCGGCTTTTTTATTTGTCTAAATATTTATCCTATTTTTTCTTCCCTGCTAATTGTCCGCAGGCGCCAGAAATTTTCTGCCCCTGACTACGACGTTGAGTCACAGCTACGCCCAGAGATTCTAGCTTCTCTTGAAAGGCATCTATACGAGCAGGTGAAGAAGCTTGAAAGCGGCCCGTGGTGTTATAAGGAATTAGATTAACAAGATACAAGGGTTTCCGCATTAGGGCGGCTAAAGTGATGGCATCATCGTCATCATCATTGGTGTTGCGCATCATAATATATTCAAACATAACTCGACGACCGGTTTTAGCAATATACTCATCAACCGCTTTTAAAACCTTAGCAATCGGATATTTTTTACCAATTGGCATCAATTGTTCACGTAAAGAATCAACTGGAGCATGTAATGATATAGCTAAATTTATTTGTAATTTCTCGGAAGACAATTTCTTAATTCCCTCAGTAATACCAGCAGTTGAAACTGACATGCGACGAGAGCCAAAATTAAATTTTTCTGGATCATGAATAATTTTTGCCGCTTTAATAAATTCATCGTAATTTAAGAATGGCTCACCCATGCCCATAAAGACAAGGTTATCAATTTTTTCTATAGCTTGGTTCTGACGTAGTCTCCTTGCCCAAAAGAAAAATTGCTCTACAATTTCAGCTGCAGTCAAATTTCTAGTAAAGCCAGCCTCACCGGTTGCACAAAATTTACAACCCAAGGGACAACCGGCCTGAGATGACACACAAACAGTATAGCGATGATTACGCTGTCGAATTAAAACGGTTTCTACAGCTACTTTATCCTCAAAATAAATTAAAGCTTTCTCACTGCGCTTATCATTAATATCTTTTTCTAATTCTGCCTCTATCTTTAATGGACACTCCGCGTTTAAGCGTTCGCGTAAAGATAAGGGTAAGACACTTGCCTGTTGCCAGTCATCAATCATATCCACATAGACAGCCTGATAAACTTGTTTAAAACGAAATTTAGGCTCTGCTTGTAATATCTCAGATAATTTAGATAAGTCCATATTGGTATTAAGTTAAAATAAACCTTGAAATCCCAAGTTATTATTAATATTTTAAGCAGATAGTAATTCAAGAACGACTATTTCTGAACAACTACCTAGGCGCAAAGGCGGCCCCCAAGTGCCAGCGCCACTAGTGACCGAGAGATTGAAATTATCCAAACGATATAGACCGCTAGCAAAACCCTTATATAAGATGTGTGCTAATAAGTTAAAAGGAAACATTTGCCCGCCATGAGTGTGTCCAGATAATTGCACATTTATACCTGCACTTTGAAAAGTTCTAACATCCTTAGGCTCGTGATACATCAAAATACTAGGTTTAAGCGGGTCATAAGTCTTTAATTCAGCTATCTTTTTCTTTACATCCAAGCGGCCTTTATAATAACAGCTTATGCCAATAACTTGCAAGCCCTCAATTTCTCTTAACTCATCAGCTAAAATCTCAATATTTGAATCAGCAAAAAGTTGAATAATCTTCTGTTCTCCTAAAATAAGATCGTGATTACCATAAGCATAGAAAACTCCTTTTGCAGCCTCTAATTTACGCAAATGAAACCAAGAAAAATCAGCGTCCATACCATCAAATAAATCACCAGTAATAAAAACTAACTCGGCTCTCTGTTTATTAATCAAAGTTGTTAAATCATCAAAAAACTTTTGTCTCCAGATTGGTCCCAGATGGACATCAGATACATGGATAATTTTTTTGCCTCGCCAAAATTCTGGTAAGTTTTTAATTTTAATTGAACGACGCTTAACCCTGATAACACGGGCACAATAGAATTCTACTAAGATCATTACTAAGGGGATAATTAAAATATATAGATATTTACCATTACTTAGGGTGTCAATAAAATTATTTAAGTGAAAATATTTTAAAAGAAAATAAAAAATTGCCGCGAGAGCAGTATTTAACATTAAACCGCTCCACAAACCACCCACAACATAAAGAGCCCGACTAAAAATATTATCTTTCCAATGAATTAAGAGTGGCGCTATCACCAATAATATTAACCCACAAAAAAGGATAAAAGCTAAGGCAAATTGTAAGTAAAAATCAGTGAAGCCAAAAAAATAACGCCAAATTAAAAACATTAAAAAATGTCCAAACAAAGCAACTGTTATATTAAGAGTAAAAAATATATATTTCATATCATTATACTAAAACTATCCAAATCTTAATTTAGTGATTATTTAACAGAAAAAGGAAAATCAGCTAATTTAGCTTTTTTATTCAATTCCGAGGCAATGGCTAATAAACGATTATACTTAGCGGTGCGCTCGCTGCGACAAGGCGCTCCTGTTTTTATCTGCCCAGTACCCATAGCAACAACTAAATCGGCAATAAAAGTATCCTCCGTCTCACCACTACGATGAGAAACAACTGCTGTTAAGCCATGTTCACGTGCTAAATTAATAGCCGCTACCGTTTCTGTTAAGGTGCCAATCTGATTTAATTTAATTAAGATTGAATTTGAGCTTTTTTCAGCGATTCCTTTAGTTAAGCGCTCCACGTTGGTAACGTATAAATCGTCACCGACAACTTGAGCTGCCGGGGCAAAAATTGAAGTAAACTCTTTAAAGCCTTGCCAATCATCCTCTGCTAAAACATCTTCCCATGAAACAATTGGATGATTTTTGGCCAATTCCTGATAAAAATTAATTAATGCTTGGCTATCCAATTTCTTCCCTTCCTTTTCTAAATTATACAGGCCGTCATGATAGAATTCAGTGGCAGCGGCATCAATACCAAAAGCTAAATCTTGCCCCAATTTATAACCAGCCAGCTTAGTTGCCTCAGCTAAAACTTGAAATGGCTCTTCATTATTTTTAAACGCCGGCGCAAAGCCGCCCTCATCACCAACGCTAATAGCATAATGCTTATCTTTTAAAATTTGTTTTAAAGACTGATAAACTTCAGCACACATTCTAACGGCCGAAGGAAAATCTTTGGCCCCCAGAGGAATAATCATATACTCCTGTATATCAGTAGCCCAATTAGCATGCTTCCCACCGTTTAAAACATTCATCATTGGCATAGGTAAATAGTATTCACCTGAAAATACTGGGTTAAACTTAGTTAGATACTGATACAAAGGTTCATCATTAGACAAAGCGGCAACACGAGCACAGGCCAAAGAAACTGCTAACATAGCGTTAGCCCCAATTTCAGCCTTATTATTACTAGTATCAAGTGCTATCATAGCTGCATCTATATCAGCTTGACCATCAACTTCCAGACCAATCAAAACGGGTGCAATAATTTTTTCAATATTCTTAATAGCCCGCAAAACTCCCGCCCCGTGATAACGAGATTTATCAGCGTCGCGTAACTCAACTGCCTCATAACTTCCAGTCGAAGCGCCAGAAGGAACGGCAGCTGAAGACTTTAAATCATTTTCTAAAGTTACCTCAGCCGAAACCGTTGGCATTCCGCGTGAGTCTAAAATTTCTAAAGCTTTAATTGATTTTATTTTCATATTTCTTCTAATTAATAATATTTGTCTTGTAGATATTAGCCTCCGTACGATTAATAACTTTTTTTAAAACTTTCACTGCCTCCACAGGGTAATCGCCTACCGCTGTTTCATCAGAGAGCATAATCATATCCGCCCCATCGAAAACAGCATTGGCAATGTCAGAAATCTCCGCTCTAGTGGGATGAGAGTTTTTTATCATTGAGGTCATTACTTGAGTAGCTATTATAACTGGCTTATCATGCCAATGGGTATGTCTAACTAAATTCTTCTGAATAATTGGCAATTCTTCAATCGGAGTTTCAATCCCTAAATCACCACGAGCCACCATAATAACATCGGATACGCTAATAATTTTATCAATATTTCTTAAAGCGATACCACGTTCAATTTTTGAAACAATTTTAATCTTACTTTTCTTGCCTAACATCTTACGTAGACGTAAAACATCACTAGCGGTTTGTACAAAAGATAAAGCAATAAAATCAGTTTCATGCTTGATGCCGAAAGCAGCATCTTTTAAATCCTTGGCGGTCATACCACCCTTTTTAATGTTTGTATCTGGCACGTTAATAGCCTTACGTGAATTTAGAACTCCCCCATTAATTACACGAGCACTAATAATTTTATTTTTTACAGCCTCCACCTTTAATTCAATTGCCCCATTACAGAGAAACAAAACCTCCCCTTTTTTAATATCTAAGCACAAATCCAGATTGTCAATCGGAATAACATCCCCCTCTTTAACATAAGGTTTTCTAGAATAAGTAAAATTATACAATTCATCAGTATGCATTAAAATGCCCCCCTCAGGCATAATGCCCACACGAATACGTGGCCCCTGCAAATCCAACATAATCCGCACCTTATCTTCACTATCTTTATTATATTGATCAATAAATTTTTTAATTCTTATAAATTGCTCATAGCTGGCATGAGAGAAATTAATTCTGATTATATTTACCCCCGCCTTAAATAAAGCTAAAAGTTTTTCAGGCGATTCACTGTTGGGACCAATAGTAGCAATAATTTTTGTAAGCATAAAAATGTCTTTTTTTTATTAATTATTATTTATATTTTTCTTAATTCTCTCATCAAACGATTATAAAATTCCAAATTATTTAAACTAGCCAACTTCTGGCCAAGCGGTTCTTTTAATTTAAATAAGTGATGAAGAAAGGCTTTGCTATACTGGCGCAATTCCAGCAACTCGCTGTCAGGATTAATAGCAGAAAAATCTTGAGCAAAAGCGGCATTGCTAATATTAAGGCTGTGATAAAATTTAGGATATTTACTTATTGCCTGAATTTTTTCAACAGGCTTTTTAAAACCCTTAAATTTTTTATCAAAATAGAAAAGTTTACCATGCCTGCCCTCACGAGTAGGAATAACACAATCAAACATATCCCAGCCCATTAAATAACAGCGATAAATATCTTCTGGCGTACCAACACCAAGAGCAAAGCGCAAAGATTTTTCCGGCAAGAAAGAAGCCGTTTTAAATAAAGTATCAGCTAAAAAATTACCATCCTTATCTACAGGACGAGCACCAAAGCCATAACCATCAAAACCAATAGCAATTAATTTTTGAGCACTAATAAAACGCAAATCTTCAAAATCACCACCTTGCACAACTGCAAATAAAAGTGGTCTTTTGGCTTCAATTATTTTCCTTTTCTTAAGCTGTTTTAAATATTCAATTTTACAACGAGCCGCCCAATCAAGGCTACGTTTAACGGCGACCTCAAGCTTCTCTTTCGGCCAATCATTTGGCGGACAATCATCTAGGCAAACCATCATATCAACCCCTAAATCAAATTGAATCTGAATAGATTTCTCGGGAGTTAATTCGTGTCTTTCTCCATTAATTGGCGATTTAAAAGAAACTTTTTCATCATCTATTTTCCCTAAACCCTGAGCACGATGGATCAGAGAAAAAACCTGAAAACCACCAGAGTCTGATAATAAAGGCTTATGCCAATTCATAAAAGAATGAATACCGCCAGCCTTTTTTATCAATTCTCTTCCCGGCTGCAAATACAAATGGAAAGTGTTTACCACCATCGCTTCTGTCTTAACCCTTTTAACATCCGCCGAAGTATTACCTTTTATATAGGCACGAGTAGCATCCGGCATGAAAAATGGTGTTGATAAAATTCCATGAGCAGTGCTAATGCGTCCATGACGATAGTTTTTTTGAGTTAATTTATATCCTGACATATTTTATTCTACCCTACCATTATTAGATAAACCAGCGATGTCATCGTCTTCCAGTTTAGTGGTCCTTGGACCTGTCTTTACCCTTAAGTTTGCACCTGTAATTTTATCCCTTGCCACAACAATAGCGCCAGGAGATAAAACTAAAATTTTATTACGATCATTCTCATTAGGAGTAACGCTCAAACTAAATTCCGCGTCAGCTCTATAGACAGATAAAGGTAAAAGGCCTAAGCGCCAAATTACTTGACGATTAGCGGCATCATATTGAATGGTCCCAACATTAGTATGGTCATTATCCGACCAATTAACACCAACTGGTAAATCAAGATAAACTTCAACGTTTTCTAAATCATGCAAATTATTCTTGATTGTCCAATAAACACGTACTGTTGTCTGTTCATTCACCTTAGGTGGTAGTGGGCCGGAACCGACAGGCAAATTATCTTCATTAAAATATAATACTTTATCAACTAGGCTCAGATCGCTATTAATTGCGCTTTTAATGGTATTACTGCGATTATCTTCATTCATTTCATCCTTATTATTATTTAAATTATACTGTGCGTAACTAGAGATAAATGTCTCAGAAGCTAAATCATCAATATTAAAATTATTAACTTTTAAGGAAAAATCTATTTTGCCCTCTTGTCCCGGCTTCAATTCGCCTAGAGCAGGCACGTCTTCTTTGGTCCACATAATAGCATCACCAGAAAGGCTGCCTCTATAATTATCCTCAAGTGTCGACCAGTCAACAAAATCACCTTTGACTACAGCCATTAAAACTAAATCATAAATACTAGAATCGCCATTATTGGAATAAGATAAACTGTAATTTAAGCTATCCCCAAAATTAACTGCTTGATCAGTTTTTTCTCCATTTAGAGATAGGCCAATATTTAAATCACTCTTCATCACTTCAAAGGAAACTGTTTTTTCCCAAAAAATTAATTCCCGACCATTAGTCTCCTTTTTATATAAACGCACACTCAACTCCTCGCTATCTTGATTTTTAGCCTCTAGGGCAAAGCTAATCGGAATAGAAAGCTTATCTTCAGAATCATAGGGCAAACTGCTTAAAAGCCATTTTCTCTCCCCTACCGGCTCAATCTTGGTCAAAGCAAAAGCGTCTGACTCAACTAAAACAGGATTTTTAATTTTAAAATTATCAGAAGCAATAATTTCAATATAATATTCTGACAAATTATTGCCCTGAAAATTACTAGAATTTATTTTTAGCTCATTATTCTGACCAACCAAAGCAGTATTTAAATAATCAAGAGAGGCATTAAAACCAATCCCGGAGATAACCGTATTAGCACTACTTTCTTTTCTAAATTCGCTAGAAAAATTTGCTGGCGTATAATTTAATTTAGCTACAATTACATTAGCAGAATCGGCTGGTGCCACCAAATAACCACTTATTGTGACTGTGCCGGAGGCATTTAAATCAAGATCACCTAAAGACCACGAGTTAATTCCCGTATTTAAAGGGGCGCTTTCAATTTGAATGAAACTAGAAGGCGGAATTATTTCTAACTTAACATTGGATAAATAAATACCACTATCGTTACGATAGTTTATATTATAAGAAATTGGCTCACGGACAAGCGCTTTTTCGGGAGCCTTAATTTCTAAAAAAATACTATCAGTACTAGCTGGTTGATTAAAATAATAATAATAAACACCATAGATGCCCGAAACAAAAATAGTTAACACAAATAATTGCTTAAATAAAACAATTAGTCTTAGCCGCTTACGTTTCTTCATCTTACTAACATCAATCAGATTCCCCTTCTTATCATGATAAATAGCTGATAAATTATTATCCATTTCTTCAGCCATTACCTCTTTTTTAATTGCCTGCTCAAAAAGCTCTACCTCGTATTCATCGGGCAAAGGACGCTCTAGGAAGGGAGATGGTTTACTTGTCTTTTTTAAATTAATTTTACTTTTAACTGACATGCATTTTAATTACCTTCTTACCGGTAGAAATAAATCACTAGCGGTAGAAAATCTTTTATTTTATTTTTCAATTAATACTGCTTGAATGATATCAGAATTAAGCGGCAATTGTTTTTGCCAAGTGGAAGCTTTAGGATATAGCCAAACAGGTTGCCAACTTAAAGGCATTTTTAAATCTAATTCAATCTGAGCTCCATTAGCTCCTGGTTGTTTTTGCACCAGCAAAGAAAAAGGCAGCCTCTCCTTGGTATTTTTGTTAAGAATACTATCTAGACCAATCAGCCAATCATTATTATTAACTTCACTCTTATTCAATTTAAAAGGCAAGCGATAACGCAAATGAACGACTGATGTTTCCCCTGGGTCAGTCATCACCCAATTAGCAAATACAGTTTTATTAACTTCGGTATAAATTTTTGTGCCACTGTCTATGTCGGTTCTAGCTCTATTTTCTGTCTGCGCCAACAAGGGATAGTCAATCCAATCGGATTCTGGCTCCTCAAAATAAGACTCATCAGGTTGAGAAAAGCCATCAGCGCTTAGAAGTAAGCTGCCATAAGGCACATAAACACGCAACCAATCAACATTACGAACACCACTTAAAATTTCATTTTTTAAGCCCGTATGGGTACGATAAATTGTTAGGTTATCAATCACGCTACCGTCAGCCATTATCTCAATGGAATGTTTAATTTTTTCGGCCATCTTACGATCAGTTTTTTGGCCAGCAATATTAGTATGAGCAACCATTAAATAATCATACTTAGTATCCTGCATCTTCCCATCTAAATGATAACGGCTAATTTTATTTTCTAGGTCCGGATCAGTAAAATATAATAAAATATTCTTAGCACTTAAATTACTTTCTAAGGCTAACAGTAAAGAGGGTAGGTTTTCCGTACTTAAAACTTCAGGTATTTTTTCAACAATAATGCCCATCAAATCGCCAATAATTTTCTTTGGTTGATTTTCTGGGCTATCCGGCACGTTCACCATTAACTCAGGGTGAGTCTTAATTAAATTATCTTTCTCAACTGTGGTCTGAATTAATTCCCAGAAATTATTAGCATCAATAGTCATGCCATAATCAGCTTGCAAATCAATCGGCCCAGTTATTTCTAATAAACTGGCTAAAACATCGGGGGTAAAACTAATAACACCATCGACAGTTGGCCCATCACTTTTTTCATAAAACCACATTAAAGCCTGGGCGCTTGTTGGCCAATCTGGCCACCAATTTGCATCCCAGAAATACCAACGAGGGCTGACCAACTGTAAAGCTTTTGGAGCTTTTATATAAGAACGCATTCCCGCTTCAGTGTCATACGACCCCCCCGACGGAACTTCCATTTTTTTTATTTGACCATCGCGAATATCAACTAAAGCATAGCTACCGAAAAAACCACCAGAACCTCTCATTTCGCTATTATTTTGGAAAACTAATAAATAGCGCTTATCATGGCTAACTCCTAAAAAATTTTTTATTTCTTTGGCTGAGCTTAATAGGGTGCTTAAAGCACTAACAGTTAAGTCAGTCTGCTGACGAAAAGAGTTAAACTGTGCACGATATTCTTCGGGTAAACTATCTTCAGGAATATCATCTAACTGTTGCTTTAATAACCTAACGCTATCTAAAGCTAAACTGCCATGTTCAACAAAAGAATCTATTAATTTACCCCAGCTCTTTTCCTGGTTGTCGCCCAACATGACATCACCAGCGGCGCTCAAATGCTGACCGAATGAAGAGGCTGCGGCTCCAGCAGCTAGAAATTTCTTTCCAGAGGCAGCTAACTTAATCTTAGGGTCTTTTGAAAATGAAGCAAAAGCTAGTAGCCAATCATCAACCTGGCTCAAATCTTTTTGAGCAGAGCTAAAATTAGCAGCAGCCTGCTCAAAATTTGCCTCCGCACCGGCTAAATCTAATTTAGTAGCATCACTTGATGCAGAGGCTAAATTATCAAAAGCGGAATAAGACTGAACAATAATACGATCTTTTAAATTCTGAAAATCTAAAACTTTAAAGTAAGCTAATATTTTAAAAGGAAGGATAATAAAAATTAAGGCCGCTACAAAAGCAAAAACTGAACGATACCAAACCAATAAATACTCAGCTTGATGATCTTTTTTTTCCTCCCTATTTAAGCCCTGCTTATTACTTGCCTTTCTTTTTATTTTTTTAATTCTAATGGCCGAAGTTTTAACAAAATGGTGAAATTCGGAATTATTTAAATGACGCTTAAAATTAAAGCGCAAACGCTTAGTTAAGCTCTTTTTATAAAAAATCAAACTATCCCTTTTTTTAAAAAGAGAAAAAAACTTTGTCGGAACAATTGTTGAATTTTTATCAACGAAAGACTTATCACTAACTGCAAATGAAGGCAAAAAATTAAACTTTGATTTTTTAGCTTGAATCTTTGGTGATTTAGTAAATAATCTTTTAAAGTTTTTTTTAGCAGAGGCTTCATCCTTTTTTTTATTTAAAATTACCTGTCTGACTTCTGGCTTGAAAATACTGTTAACCCTTAAATCAACCACAAAAGAATCGGTTGGCCGAGTTAGTTTGGGTTGATGATTGTGAAATTTATTAACTTTCATTTATTTTCTACTTAACAGTGCCTGACGGTATACGTCCAGAGTTTCAAGCGCACATTTATACCAATCAAAGACTTGAACATGCGTAACCCCTTTAAGGCTTAGTTCCTTTCTTAAATCTAAATCATTAATTAAAGCTGATATTTTCTCCTGCATATCTTTTTCATCATAGGGGTCAAAATAAACAGCGGCCTGACCTAAAATTTCAGGCAAACTAGCCTGGTTAGAACTAATAACCGGACAAGACTGAGACATTGCCTCTAAGGGGGGTAGGCCAAAACCCTCATAAAAAGAAGGAAAAACATACAGCAAAGCCTGCTTATACAAAACCTGTAAATCCGTATCGGGAACATATCCGGGAAAAGACACCACATTGCTAAGAGCGCTCTTGCGCCAAAGACCTAACTTTTCTGCCGCCCTTTTTACACGCTGATAAAAATAATCATCCTTCCCCACCATCACTAAAGAAATATTTGGATTTTTTAAACGTAAACGACTAAAAACTTCCAACAACTTAATTAAATTTTTATGAGGATAAGCATTACCAACATAAAGTAGATATGGCCTAGATAAATTATACTTCTTTAAAATATCAATATAACTAATTAAATCTCTAGACTCTTCCACTGTTTCTTTTGAAGATAGATTTGCTACGCCCTCATAGGTAACTACGATTTTTTCTGGGCTAACCCCTAGCTGTTTTATGATATCGTCTTTAGTAAAATTAGAAACTGTAATAACCCGACGTGCTCGCTTAACTGCAATTTTAATAATCAATCTATAAGCTAATTGTTTAAACCAGTATAGAGACGAAGGTAACATAGAGGCTCGGCGGCTGGGGAAACGAGTCAAGATCAAGTCATGAATAGTGACCACAAAGGCAACCGGGCAAAAGATGGGCACATTAAAATGAGGATAATGCATCAAATCAATTCTCTCTTTTTTAATAATGAAAGGGAAAAATAATTGCTCTCGCCACGAATACCAAGATAAAGATATTTTTCTCTTGTGCACCGAATCTTTTGGACAAATAAATTTATTGAAATTATCTGGTCCTAAAAAAACAACAAATTCAAACTCATTGCCATTGCCTTTATTGATTAACAAAACATTATCAACAACTTCCTGAACATAACGACCCAGCCCCTTGCCAACAGGACCATAGAAACGAGCATCAATGCCAATACGTAATAATTTTTTAGTGTTATTTAACATTATACAAATGGTAAGTTTTCAGGAATGCTCTCGCCCTCTGTTGAAGGCTCAACATTATTATTCGAAGCTAATTCATCTCTATTCTCTACCATAATATCCAAAGACTTTCTTTGTAAAATATCTGATTGGAATAATTCTGGTGCTTGGCGGGTAAAGTCTTCAGAAATTGGTAATGATGAAGGCGCATCTGCTTTTCTACCAGGAGCCTTCTGAATCATTGGAGCTTTAACATTAGCTTCAATTGGGAAATGCCAGAGAGTGGCCAATTCTTCAATATTAAATATACCCGGTAAACGTCCCGCGAAGTCATCGCGACTGACATAATTTCTCATCAGAGAATTTTTCTTTTTAATTAAACGCTTACTTTTATTAAAATAAGCTGTTTTAGTCATAGTAATCTTAACGTCTGGTTTCAAGTTATTTAAATCAAGAGCAACGAACTGCTTCATATAGCCAACAAATCCGTTAACAACTTTACTACGATTAATCACATCTTTACGGGAAGCATAAACCACTCTTATTTTAGCCTCGAAGGCTAATTTAGAAGCCTTCATTTGAATTGCTTCTATCTGCTTCTTCTGTTTTGGCGTTAATTCCATCATTGAAAGACCACTGTCTTTTTCCTCTTTTTTTTCAATATCACCCCAAATACTAAAAAACATCTCGCCAAAATCACCAAACCACTCAAGCATCTTCATAATAATGCTATTGGATTTTTTCTTCTTATTTAGTATCTTATCAACAATCTTTTCAGTTGATTCCATCCAATCAAAGCCGGTAGGAATAACTACTATTTGAAACCAAAACTGTTCACCTTCCCTTAGAGAGCTACAGAGATCCATTAGAGATGCCATTGGGTCTTTAAACTGGGTTTCTGATTCACCAAAACTATGCTCAAACTCTTGATATAACTTAATCGGAAAAGCCCAATTATTTGCCTGCATAAACTCAGCGCCCCAAATATCATATTCCTCATCTGGAAATTTATGCGGCACCGCCTCAACGTAGTCGTCAACTTCTGATATTTCAGCGTCAGGATATTGAGAATAAACCGAAGTCTCAATTAAATTACGGAATTCGATTGGCGTTCTGATTAAAAACTGTGTATAGCCCTCTAAACTTACCACCTCGTAACTGAAAGATACTTGGAACTTACCTTCAAACCATTTTTCAAAGAAATTAATCGAACCGTGCGCGCCGGCTAAGTAGGTGAACATGTTTTCAACCGCCTTAGGTGACTGCTCATTACCCTTAGGAACATCAATAGCCAGTAAGATAAACCTTAGATTCTTGGCCGCCCAGCCCACTCTTATCTTTTGTAGATACAGCAAAGATAATCCATACAAAAACATCAATGCAATCAACATCCAGCCAATGTTAAGGAAAAAAACCCATAACATTTGTTCGGGCGGCAAGGAGAAAAAATTATCCAAACGAGTAGTATTGATAACGATATCCATATAAAAATATTGCTAGCTAACGAGCTCGGAGCAGTCAGCCTTACTAATGATATTTTAGCATAAATTTAAGAAAACAAAAACTAACTAAAAGCTCTTAAGAATATTAAAAAAACAGCCTTTAGCTGTCTTTTTAAATATAATTAAATAATGGTTTTTGTGGTTTTAATTACTAAACTGCGGGGCTAGTAATATCAGAGCTATTTATCCATTAAGCGTTATTCCAATCTTTTAAACCATACATACCTCTACCAGTTAAAATATAACGATTATCTAAAATCAATTCGTTGTGGACTGTGGCTGGATTAGCTACCTTTTGATCAAATTTAACATCATTGATTTTGCTGGCAATGTCAGTAAAGTGTAAAGGCTTACCGAAATTTTTCAAAACTAAATAAATCTTATCATTAATAGTTTTTGGTTTTATTTCTTGCCAATTCGCCTTACCCCAATAACCGAATTTATTTTGCTCTAAATCTTTAATAGCCTGCATTAAAGAATATAAACTCTTATTTTTATTAATGACAGCCCCCTTATCATGAAATAAATCACTTTCGAAAACAGAAGTTATATTAGCGTCACCGTCATTTTCAATTCTATCTTGATGAGTCTTATAAGCTTCTAAATTTCTAACTAGGTCCATTAATTCATCGGTACTTAAAGTTTGATTTAGATTTTCTAAACTAGTCAGTAGGCCCTTAGATAAAGCTTCAAAATGCTCAACAGACTCATCTTTTAGTTTAATGGAGTTATTAAAATTTTCTGAATTACCAATTACATCAAAATCATCAACTAATAATTTAGATAATAAAAAATTAAAACGATTTTTATGGATTAGTAAATTCTTTTGGTATTCTGGATCACCAATATCAGCCTTACCATCATTTTCTAAAATCATGACTGATAAAATATCTAACAAAAAATCGCGACGCAATAATCCACCATGCTCTTTAAGCAAATGTGAAACCACGCCCTTTAGGGTGGACAAAGAATCGCTTAAACTTTCAAGACGTTTTATTTTCTTGATACTAGCATTTTCAATCTGACGGACCCTTTCTCTGGTAAGTTTATGCATTTGTCCAATTTTTTCTAGAGTTTCATTCTTATTGCCATCAAGCCCAAAACGACGAGTTAAAATATCTCGTTCACGTTCCATTAAATCAGAAAAAATACTATTGACAATTTGAATAGCATTAAGCTTATTTAACTCTTCTGTGCGCCTTTCGAGCACAATATTTTCTAGTAAATTTTCCATAAAACAAAAATATAGCTGGGCTATACTTAATTTATCAATATAAACTTAATCTATCATATTAATTTATATTAGTCAAGGCTACGGCTTTGTTTTCTGATATAATAATAATCTTTTAGTAGAAATTGAGCTAATAATAAAGAAAATAAAAAATAAAAACCAATCTGTAAAAACACTAAAAAACGTGAATATATGGGCTCTAAGTGCCTATACTTAATAAATAATAAATGTTGATTGACAAATGACCAAGAACGCGTTTGACGACTTCGACCCTGCCAGGCTCTCCAAGTATGCCAAACACCTCCTTGCTTAGCCGCACTACGATCATGATAACAGATTGCCTCTGCCACAAGCGCAGTTGACAAATTATTAATATTTAAACGATAAGCCAAATCGCAGTCCTCTTTATACATAAAAAACTTTTCGTCATAAATTTCTGCTCCGGTATCAATTTTTTTTAATTGTGAAAGTCTAAACATAGCAGCGGCACCCGAAGGTCCAATAATTTTTGCTTTATCAAATTGACCACAATCAAGCTCCCCTTGACCCAGGTCATAAAAACGTAAACCCGGTTTCAAGCGTAAACCACAGCTATCTATAATATTAGTAAATTGCTTATTTTCAAAATCCCAACGGTATATCTTAGGGCAAACAGCTGTTAAGTTTTTATCGCTATCAACTGCTTGTAATAGCTTATTTATAGACTGAGTCTCGAGATAAATATCAGGATTAAGCATTAAAAAATATTCTGCCTGTTTATGAATAGCCTTATCTAATAAACGATTATAGGCAGCGGCAAAACCAAGATTAGTTTTAAAATCAATATACTCGACTTGATATTTTGAATTAATCTTAAAATTTTTAATAATACTTTCATTTCTTCTGTCGTTAAAACCGCTATTGTCACCCGCTAGCACCAAAATCTCAGGCTCGGGTCCAAGTTTAGCTAAGGCAAGGTTAAGGCTCGACAAAAAATCCGATAAATACGGAACTGAGCTATCTTGATAACATAAAAAGGCAACAACTAATTTCATGATATTATCTCTAAATAACCATCTTGCTATCTAATTTTTCTTTGGCAAAATTCTGGGCATGCAATAAGCTCTCAAAGGTGCCAGCATCCAACCATTCACCGTGCACCATCGCCACCTCTAATTCCCCCTTATCTAAATACCAATTATTTAAATCGGTTATTTCAAGTTCTCCGCGAAGACTTGGCTTTAAACTTTTTGCCGCTAAAACAACACGCGAGTCGTAAACATACAGTCCAGTAACAGCATTATTGCTAATATACTCGGTTGGTTTCTCTACAATCTTTTCGGCCTTCATCTCTTGATCAAAAATAACAACACCAAACCTTTCTGGATCAGGAACCTGTTTAGCAAATACTTTAGCACCTGACTTAAAACTAGAAATTTCTTCAGTAAAATCATCTTCAAAAATATTATCGCCTAAAATCATGGTTACGCTATCATTTCCAATAAATGACTCCCCGATAATAAAAGCCTGAGCTAATCCTTCTGGCTTATCTTGAATTTCATAAGTAAATTTTACCCCAAATTCACGACCGCTCCCTAATAAATTAAGATAGTCCCCTGCTCTTTCCGGAGCGACAATAATTAATATCTCCTTAATACCTGCTTTAATTAAGGTATTCAAAGGATAATAAATCATTGGTCGATTATATATGGGCAATAATTGCTTACTAGTAATCTTGGTTAGGGGTCTAAGCCGTGTGCCACTACCTCCAGATAAAATTATACCTTTCATAAATTTAAAAATTATTTATTATTACTTTGCCAATATTCTAATAAAGCCTCTTGCCAGGACCTAAGCTTCGGCCGCCGGGTGTTATCGAGAACTGAATAGTTAGGGCGGGCCGCCGGACGAGGCCATTCATCAGGCCTAATTGCTTTAATACTAGTTTTCACCTTGGCCATCTCAAAAAAATAACTCAAGGCTTCATACCAGGTAGCTGGCCCAGAATTAGTTAGATGATAAATACCTCTAGGAGATTGATCTTCTAATAACAACTTGGAAGCAGTCGCTAAATCAGGCGTATAAGTAAAGCAACTTATTTCCCCATCAACGACTTTAAGCTCTTCTTGTTTCTCGGTTAGACTCAACATTAAATCAAAGAAGCTAGCTTTAGCGTGCGCGTTTTCACCCTTTGGCCCAAATAGCTTTGATGTCCTAACAATATAGTACCTTAGGCCATTTAAAGCCCGGCGAGCTATTTCTTGTTCTCCGCCCAATTTTGTCTGTCCATAAACATTGAGTGGCTGTGGCTTACTAATCTCTGTATAAGCATTAGATAAGCGACCATCGCCACCAAAAACATAATCCGTTGAATAATGTAATAGGGGAATTGATCTCTCTAAACAGTAGTCAGCTAAAACTGCTGGTAAATCACGATTAAGTCTCCAAGCAAGGGCAGCTTCAGTTTCGTCTTCTTCACATTTATCAACTGCATTATAAGCCGCCGCATTAATGATTAGTGAGGGAGACAAGTCAAGCAATTTTTTCTTTAACATTTCAAAATCTAAAAAATCAAAATCAGTCCGGTCCCAAGCAGTCACGTCTTTACCCTTATAAGCTAATTTTAATTGCGTACCAAGATTTCCGGACGCACCTAGAATAAGTGTAGTCATATAGCTTGAGTATAGCCTAAATTAAAAAAAAATCAAAAACAGGCAAGTACAACTTGCCTGTTTCTTAAAAATAAGCCCTATAATAAATTAATCCCAGGAACCCCCCTGCCTAACCAATAACTCCTCAGCTCTATTAGGCTCCGCCATAATTTCTTTGACAATTTTTTCCATGCGCGCACCCTGCGAGCCCTTAATAAGTAAAACATCCCCTTCCGATAATCTTTCCTGGACAAATAAACCAGCCGCTTCAGTGTCATCAAAATGAAAAATATAATCAGAACTCATACCAGCAGATTCAGCGCCGCGACCAATGTCACGTGAACGCTCACCCACGCTAATTAAGTAATCAACACCAAATTTAAAAACTTGTTCACCAACTAAACGGTGCCCCTTTTCAGTATAAGCACCAATTTCCAACATATCTCCTAAAATAGCGTAACGACTAGCACCAGCGTCCAATTTAATGCTACCCAAAACCTCTAAAGCAGCAATACTAGATTCAGGCGAAGAATTATAACTATCATCAATAATAAAGCTATGTTTAATACCAGGTAAAAGTTGCATCCGACCAACTGGCAAACGGCAATCACGTAACAAAGTGGCAATTTCCATCAAATTAAAACCCAGATGTAAAGCTACAGCGGTAGCTGCTAAAGCCGAATAGACACCGCCCGTGCTTAAAATATTAGACATGTTAACCGGAACGATACTGCCTTCATAATTTAACTTGAAATTAACACCAGCAATATCATAATTCCCTCGAGCAGCATTAAAGTTTATATCTTGCGCCAACAAGTCGGCACCATCCTTTAGCCCATAAGTTAAAACGCGCGCTGGGCTAACCTCAGCCATCGACAAAGCCCCTGGATTATCGTAATTTAAAATACTCAAACCACGACGGTCAACATTCTCAATTAAGACTTGCTTTTCTTTTTTAATATTATTTAAACTACCAAAATATTCTAAATGTGAATGACTAACGCCAGTCATTATCCCAATGCGAGGCGGGGCTAAGTGAGTTAAGTAGGCCATATCTCCTGGCCTATCAATCCCCATTTCTAAAACTAAATATTTGGGATAATTTTTATCAGTAAAAATATACAATTTTAAAGCCTTACAAAAAACTTTTAACCAACCAAAAACTGAGGAGCCAGGTGATTCGAGTCCAATAATAGTTAGAGGGACACCTATTTCATTATTATAGTTTTTTACGCTAGTACGCACAGATAAACGTGAAGATAAGATTTTGTATACAAGTTCTTTAGTGCTTGTTTTTCCAATAGAGCCACTAATTGCAATAATCTCTGGTTGATATTTATGCAAAATTAAAGAGCTAAAAAACTTTAATTGTAATTGAATAAATTTTTTCATATAATTTAAACTTCTTTGACTAATATTACCTGGTTTTTGGAATCTGATAATACTTAAGCAAAAAATCAGCAACGTCACGCCATAATGGCACAGCTGTACTTTCAGCAAAACGATCATCACGAGGCGAATCAATCTTAGTTAACATAACTATTTGCGGATCGTCAATAGGAACGATACCAATAAAAGTGTGAATATAATCCTCGTTGCTGTAACCACCAGCGTTGGCCACCTGAGCCGTACCCGTTTTACCACCAACATAATAGCCAGGAATTTGAGCTCTCTTAGCGTGTCCGTTCTCAACCACATTAACTAACATCGCTAAAATAGTACTGGCAGTTTGTGAAGATACAACTTGCCGTAAAGCCTGAGGCTTGGATTCATCAATTAAACCATCTGCGTGTTGAATCTTTTGAACAATATAGGGCTTCATCAAGGTGCCCTGGTTAGCCAAAGCCTGGTAAGACATGAGCATCTGTAAGGGCGTTACCGCCAGCCCTTGTCCGAAAGAAGCAGTCGCAGCATCAATTTCTTTAATTTTTTTATTTAATAAATTATTAATATTACCGGGACTTTCAGAACCAAGCTCAATGCCAGTGCCCTCACCAAAACCAAAATTTTTTACATAATTAGCAAAAACCTCAGGGCCTGTTTGCAGCATGGCGTAAATTGCTCCTGTATTTAAGGAATACTCCAAAACCTGATTCATATCAACAATGCCATGGGGGCCAAAAGAACTATAGTCAGCATTACTAATTGCCTTTGGCCAACCATTAATCATAATCTGCCCCTCATCTTTATAAGTAGTACTTGGATTAACTTTACCCTGATCAATAGCCGCAGCCATAGTAATAACCTTGAATACTGAACCAGGCTCATATTGATAGAGAATGGCTGGGTTATTATAAACCTTAATATCACCAACATCTTTATAATTATTAGGGTTAAAGCTAGGGACTGAACACATCGCCAAAATAGCGCCCGTTTTAGCATTAACAGCTATGACACTGCCGCCCTTAGCATGGTGCGAGGCTACTGCTTCCTCAAGGGCCGCACAAGCCTTAAATTGAGCACTTCGATCTATAGTTAAAATTAAATCACTACCAGCGCGAGGCTTAATATATTCTCGATCATTAACGATAATAGTATTACCTAAGCCACGCTCTCCTTTTAAAGAGCCCTCCAATCCCGAAAGCTCATCATTAAAGAATTCTTCTAAGCCGTAACGACCACTCTCTTTATCATCAATACTGCTAACAAAACCAACAATATTAGCAGCAATATTATTTTCAGGATAATAACGATAAGTTTGTAGATTAAAACCAATACCCTCAATCTTTAAAGACTCCCCAGTCTTTTTATAGACAATTTTATCAAGACGTCGCTCTAGATCTGCAGGGGTTATTGGTTTATCTGCCGTGCTAGCTAAATAAGCATAAAGGGAGACTAATTCTGTATCGTCAACTTTAGCTTTAAGAGGTTCATAAGGATCACCTGGCTTATCGACTTTCTTCAAGTAATTAGCAACGGCAGCCTCCTTACGCTCATTAATCAGGCGCTCAATCGCAATTTCTCTTAATTCTAATCTGTCCGGATCATTCTTTTTTGAAGCCGCCAAGGCTTGAGCTGCCTTAATCCTGGCAACCTTATCTTCATCACTAAAATCAGAAGCCTTAATTATCGCAACTTCGTTATTTAAAGCATCAGCCTGCTGTTTATCTAATTCTTTACTAACCTCATTAGCTAGATTGGGTTTATCAAAAAACTCAAAGAGTTTCTCGGCTACTTCTTGAGGGTTTTTAATATCTTTAGGCACAGTATAGATAAAAGCAAAGTCTTTATTGGTTGCTAGGGGATATAAACCCTCCTGACCATTCATATTCTCATGTAGCATTATCTTACCTCTATCCGCCTTTAACATAGTAGACACCTGATGTTGTCCGCTGGCTAAAGCGGAATACCAGTCGCCTTGAGCTAGTTGTAAATAATACAAACGATAAATAAGAGCTAAGAGTAATAAAAAAATAAGCGCCGCAAAGAGGCGCAAACGCGAAACAATCTTATTCTTTTCATTATTTTTCGGACGGGCCTCTCTCCACATAAGCTAAGAGATATTATTTTTTAGCCACTACTGATGCCTGAGGAGAGAAATAAGCAACATCCTCAACTTGCACCATATTTAAATTTTGTAAACGAGGAGATAGAGCTGTATAGGACTGCAAAGTGAGTGAACGTGTCTGCAAGTCTTGATTCTCTTCCGCTAAAATACTTGCCTGACTTTTTAAATCATTTAAAACAAAGCCCTTGACTGTCAAATCATTCATACCGATTAAATACACAAATCCAAAGGCCAAACAAGCTATTCCTAGTAAAGTATTAATTGGACGCCAAGAAAAGATTTTTTTATTCTGGCGTTTAGTTTGCATATTGTTTTTGTTCTTAATCTTCATATTAAAGATGTTATATCCCAAATAAAGGGCTCGATATTTAAAAACTAAAGATTTTTTCAGCTACCCGTAACTTAGCGCTACGTGATCTAGGGTTAGCCTTTAACTCTTCCTCACTTACCATTAAAGGTTTTCTGATAATTGGTTTAAAAAGAGCTTTATGACCACAAACGCAAACTGGAGCTTGTGGCGGGCAAAGACAATCTAGACTTTCCTGCTTTAACCATTGCTTAACTATTCTATCTTCGCCACTATGGAAAGTGACCACCGCTAATCTTCCACCAACTTTTAATATTTTCGGAGTAGCTTCTAAAGCTTCTTTTAAACTGGCGAATTCATCATTAGTAGCTAGGCGCAAGGCTTGAAAAACACGAGTAGCTGGATGGATTTTAGACTTCGAGAAACGGACGGGTGTAATTTTCAAAATAATATCAACCAATTCTTTCGTAGTTTTAATAGGCTTACGCTTTCTCACCGTGATAATCTCTTTGGCCAAACGATAGGCCTGAAACTCTTCACCAAATTCTCTAAAAATTCTGGTTAATTCTGATAAAGGAGACGAATTGATAATTTTCTGAGTACTAATTACTTCCCCAGCGCCGAAGGCCATATCTAACGGCCTATCACCTTGAAAAGAAAAACCTCGAGATTCATCATCTAATTGAGCTGAGGATAAACCTAAGTCAAAAACGATTCCATCCACTCCTTCTAAGGAATACTCTTCAGCGATGTCGGCTAGATTTCTAAAATTGTTATGAACTAATATTACGTTTTGAAAATTATTATTTTTAATAATGCTCTCCGCATTTTTAATAGCCATTTCATCAGCATCAATCGCAATTACTCTACCCTTTTGCCCAACCTCTTTAGCTAAAGCGCTAGTATAAGAGGCTCCACCTAAAGTACAGTCAATGTAGGTTTGCCCTGGCTGAGGATTTAATATCTCAACCACCTCTCTTAAAAGTACTGGAATATGTTTATAGTCCATACTAAATTCCTAAATCTCCTAATTCCTCAGCGATGCTATTACTATTTTCCTCAGCTGTTTGTTTATATTTATTCCAAGTATCTTCATCCCAAATTTCTAAATGATTATACAAACCAGCAATAATAATTCCCTTTTTCAAACCAGAGAATTTACGTAAATATTCTGGCAAGGTCACTCGACCCTGATTATCAAAATCAACATCCATCGCCCCCGCCAACATATGGCGAGAAAAGGCACGAGCCTTAGCCTGACTAATCGGCAGAGCCGCGAACTTCTTTGCTATCTTTTCAAATTGCTCTTTAGAATACAAAAATAAGCAGTTATCCAAACCCTTGGTAACAACTGCTCCCTTTTTTAAAATAAGTCGAAATTTAGCTGGAATAGCTAGACGTCCCTTATCATCTAAATTATGATTGTATTCACCGATGAACATAGAGTCTATTCGGGGGATAAAGTGTCAACAAGTTGATTCACCCTAATTCCCCACATTTCACCTTAATGGTTTAATTATACACCACCCAGCCCCTAGGGTCAACCCAAATAAACACCTAAAAATAAAGGAAATAATAAAAAAAGACGACTTTTTCCACAAGTCGCCTTGTTATTTAAAATATTACTTAAAAAGTTATCAACAGGCAGGACCCTTTTTCTTTCCTATATTTGGCTCTGACTGATATTCCGGCCGAACAGCTCGACCGCCTTTAAAATTAGAGACGCTATTACCCTGCAAAGGTCTAACTTCAATACCCAAAGCATAAGCCAAAGCATTGGCTGTTAAAATGCCAATGCGCAAAGACGTAAAATTACCGCCCTGATTCTGAACTCTGATTTCTTTAATCTGTTTGATATTAATCTTCTGGCTTTCTAGCAATTCAATGATCAAAGGCAATAATTTTTCAGCTTGTTGTCTTGGTGCCGCTACTCTTTTACTAACATCTTTACCTTTGATATTTAAAGAGACTAAAATGTCTGGCTCGACGGTAGTGTCAATTGTTAAGATCATATGATTGCAATATATTTTCTAATTCACTTAGATGTGAAACTTGAACTAGCTGGCTACGTAATTTACTGGCACCAGGCAAACCCTGAACATACCAACAAGCATGTTTACGCCATTCCACTAAAGCCCCTTCTCCTTTTAGTTTAACCAACGAAGAAGCGTGCTGATAAAGCAAGCGACTAATCTGAGCTTGGCTGTATTCAGTACTTTTGCCTTCTTTTATCTCTTGAAATAGCCAAGGACGAGCTAAAGCGCCGCGAGCTAAGCCTAGACCATCGGCGCCACTCAAATGAAGGGCTGCTTGTGCCGTCTCTAAATCAACAACACCACCATTCATTAATATTACGCCATTAAAATAAGGCCTTATCTTCTCCACCAAACTAAAATCAGGCGCCCCCACAAAACCCTGTTTCAAAGTCCTTCCATGAATCATTAGGGCAGCAACTGGTAAATCAGAAATGCTCTTTATAAACTCAAGTGCGGTTACATCACCAGACTGAGCCCTAATTTTAATTGATACAGGTAAAGAAGTTGATGCTAAAACCGCTTCAATTACCGCCCTAGCTTGCTTTAAGTTTTTCATTAACTCTGCTCCTGAGCCTTGTTTTAAAACTTTGCCCACCGGACAACCAAAGTTAATATCAATTCCATGTGGTTTTATTTCTTTAGAGACAATCTTTGTTGCCACCGCAAAGTGCTCAGGGTTAGAGCCAAATAATTGCACGACAAATTTATGTTCACGTTTTTTGTTCCACCGCAAAAGATTGAGAGTTTCATTATCTTTTAAATTATCCTGATTATAAAATAAAGCTGTTACCGAGGCCATCTCACTATAAGTAACATCTGCCCCATAATCAGTGCAAATCTGACGAAAAGCAATATCAGTAAAACCAGCCATAGGCGCCATTGCCAAGACCGGTTTATTTGCTTGTTTAATTTTTAGCCAAAAATTATCTTTCATGCTACTTCTTTTTAATTATTTGTCCATCGCTATTATCTTCAACTAAATAACCAGCTTCATTTATTTCTACCCGTAAGCTATCGGCTAAGCTCCAATTCTTTTCATCTCTAGCAACTCTCCTTTTTTCTATTAAAAATTGTATCCTCTCAGGTAAACTTTCTTCTTCAAGTTCAATAGACAGGTCTTTAGCTTGAATAATTAAAGACAAACCTAGAACTTGATCGAAATTTTTTACCCCAGCTAATTTATCACTATCGGCCAAATCAGACTTCAACATTTTAAATAACACTGCCAAGGCTTGAGGCATATTTAAGTCTTCATTAATAGCGGCTTGAAAATCTGATCGGAAAACCTCATCAACTTTTCCTATAGTCTCTCCCAGGCCTACTACCTGCAAAACTAAGGCCGCTAAGCCTTTTTCAGCCTGAAGCAAGCTGGCCTCACTATATTCCATTGGCTTGCGGTAATGCACCTGTAGGGCGGCAAAACGATAGGCCAAAGGATTAATACCTTTTTTAGTTAAAGCCTTATCAAGAGTTAAAAAATTATCATCGCTTTTAGCCATTTTCTTGCCACCGATTATATTTAAAAAAGCTCCGTGCAACCAGTAATTAACATACTTTTTGCCGGTAGCGGCTTCACTTTGAGCAATTTCATTAGTGTGGTGAATATTAATATGATCAACCCCACCACAATGAATGTCAAAAGTTTCACCCAAATATTTCAGGCTCATAGCTGAACACTCCAAGTGCCAGCCAGGAAAACCGACGCCCCAAGGAGAACTCCATTCCATTTGTCTTTTGCTCCCAGCAGGAGAAAATTTCCAAATAGCGAAGTCGGTTGGATTTTTCTTTTCTATATTCTTCTCTACCCTGGCGCCCTCTTTTAACTCATCTAAATCGAGGTGACTGAGGCGATTATAGTCAGGAAATTTAGAAGTATCAAAATAAATACCATCGCTAGTAGAATAAGTATAGCCTTTCGTTTCCAAAGTTTTAATTAAATTAATTTGCTCATTGATATGGTCGGTCACCCGGCACCAAATATCAGGAGGAATAATATTAAGTAATTCCAAATCTTCCTGAAAAGCATCAGTATAATAAGCCGCAATATCCCAAGCGCTACGACCTTCACGAGCTGCTTTCGTTTCTACCTTATCTTCTCCCATGTCCATATCACCGCTAAGATGACCAACGTCGGTAATATTCATCACCCGCTTTAATTTATAATTATTATAAATAAGAGTACGCACCAGAAAATCTTCAAACAAATAGGTGCGTAAATTACCTAAATGAGCAAAATTATAAACGGTCGGACCACAGGTATAAACACCTACGTGAGAATCACTAAGCGGCACAAACTTTTCCTTTTTTAAACTCAATGTATTGTATAAATATAAATCCATATGATTATTTAAGCCAAGACTTTAAAGACTCCTGAAAGGCATTAAGATTAAGTTTTAAGCTAGGAGACAATGGTAAAGGCTCATATAATTTTATTTGCTCACTTAAAGAAGTTCTTAAACGAGACAATAAGGTTCTTTCGCTAACAGTTGCCTCTTCCTGTTCTAATGATTCACATAGATCAGCTAATTCATTTTTATCTAAAGATAAATAAAAGGCTGGAATATTTTTTAACTTCCCCAAAAGCAAAGCCCCGTTTTCTACGCGGGCACCATATTTTACTTGCGCGCCACCCTGCAACATCTTATTGGTTACTTTTTTTTCTTTTTTGCTCTTGCCTGTATTGCCTTCAATATTAATAACCTCATCTATACCACAAACAACTAAGCCAGTATTACGATCAACAATTAACTGATCAACGCCATTTTCATAATCATCGTAACGAGCAGAACGTAACACCATTAAATTTGGTGGCAATAACTTTTGTAAAACAAGGGTTAGAGCAATTTCTGTTAAATTAGATGGGTTTTTTTCTTTATCCAGTCGCCACTGCTCAAGACTCTTGCCGCTCTCTCTAGCCCAAGCATTCTCTTTATCATCGCACAGAGCCTCATCTTGCTCCCATTCAGGATGTTCAATCATAGAAATGCTTCCATCTTCCTTCAACCAAGTGTAGGGATAATACTGATTATATTTTTCCACTTGCAGCGCTAATTTCTGCTTCATTAAAGGCAAAAATGATTCTAAGCGACGTCTAGGTCGATTATAATTACGCTCATCAATTTTTATTTTATCCCCAACTTTAATGTTAGGTGAGTATTCAATATTATTCATAAATTAAGGCTCCAAACGTACCGTATATGAAACTATCTCTTCATATTGCGGTAAAGATAAAGGGTTATTCTTTTTAAAAAATAATTCAGCGGGGGTAGAGGTGTCTACATTAAAAACTAAAGTGCTTTGGAATGATGTCCACCCGCCTATCGTCGAGTCATCCTGGGCTTGAACAAGCCCAGTCGCCAACACTACTCCAGCTCTATCTTTAATAATTAAAGGAAAGTCACCTTCAAGCAACCAGGAAGCTTGGGCTCGACCCGTAATTACATCACCATTGCGAACAACTTCATTTACCTGCGGTGAAATCAAAATTATTTCTTCTTCCTTTTTACCGCTCTTATCTATTTCGTCATCAGTAACAACAGTTGAATCGGAAATAACATTAGAGACCGGCGATAGCGCCTCCGAAGAACTGGCTACTACAGATAATTTATCTAACTCATCTTCCGCTGGCATCAAATTTTCATTATTTAATATATTGGCTAAAGCTTTCAGCTCTGCATCAATTGATAAGTCATTCGCACAAAAACTAGTTGGCTGAGAAGTGCGAGGATTACCGTCTGCAACCCAAACTCCGTGTTCACACACCCAACGATTGGTTGGGCTGCTAACTCTTAAAATTAGAGCCGAAACAATAACAATAGCTCCGACAATTAACCAAATTTGACTCTTTTCCATATAATCTAATTATATCCATATTTTAGCATAGATAACAAAAAAATCTATTTTTTAATAATTCCCACTTTATTGACGCATACTATTATCAGTGATACCATCATATGTGCTTACATTTGTGGTTTTTAGGTTTTCCACAAATAGGAGGATGCGTTGTTGATTATTAACAACCTCCTCCTTTTTTCTTATAAAAAACTCCCAAATATATTAGGAGAGTTTTTATAATCACTATATTTATATATTTAGGCCTTTAATTTAAAATCTTCTTCAGCTAAACCACAAAATTTTTCATAGACATCGAGCTCCGATAATTGTCCACTAGTAGACTGCTCTAGAATAATGTTTCTGGCCGCCATTAATAATTCTTGATTATTAATCTGATAGCCCATTCTTTTTTGGGCTTTAGCCAGCAGGTTAAGTAATTGCTCCTGCCAGCGACTAGCTCTATTATTCTCTACATCTTCGCCACAAATAAATTCAAAAAACTGCTGACGCCCCTCTAAACCATTTAAAATAAAATTAGCAATTTCATTGGCGCTTTTTTGCCAGTTTTTTTTATTCTTATCATAAACACCAGGCAAAGACTCAAATTGATTATGCATATTTATGTTAATTAATTATTAACAAAATTAAGTGGTCGTTAGTGGACTCGAACCACTGACCTCTGCAATGTGAATGCAGCGCTCTAACCAGCTGAGCTAAACGACCGCCGCACTTGTGCCTGAAGGGGGACTCGAACCCCCACCTTCTTACAAAGACTAGCACCTGAAGCTAGCGCGTCTACCAATTCCGCCATCCAGGCTCTTTTAACCCTAATAATAGCTTGCCATAAACGCTATTATTTGTAAAGAATACTAGTCTCCATACTTTTGAAGTGCTATAATTTATAAATGCTAGATTTAATTAGTGAGGGAAAAATATTTAAAAGTGGCTATCATTTAGTAGGAGGCATTGATGAGGCTGGACGAGGCCCTCTAGCCGGTCCAGTGGTAGCCGCCTGCGTTGTTATCGGGCCCAATTTTCAAATTGACAGCGATGAATTAAAATTAGTAGCAGATTCCAAAAAGCTTAGCCCTAAAAAAAGAGAATTACTATTTAAAATAATAAAAGAAAAAGTAGAGGCAGTAGAAATTGGCGTAGTTAATAATCGTGTTATCGATAAAATCAACATTCTGCAAAGTACTTTTGCTGCTATGCGTCAATCTCTAGAGAGGCTCACACTTCAGCCAGACTACCTATTAATTGATGGCAATCTAAAGTTACCCGGAGTCAAACAAGAACAAAAGGCTGTAATTGATGGTGATGCTAAAATTTTTTGTATTGCAGCTGCTTCAATTATAGCCAAAGTCAGTCGTGATTGGCTGATGCTAGAAGCAGATAAAAAATATCCCGAATATGAATTTGCCCAACATAAGGGCTACGGCACCAAAAGGCACCTAGAAAGAATAAAAGAATTTGGACCCTGCCCCCTCCATCGTCTTAGCTTTGCCCCCTTCACCATTAAAAAAGACAAGAAAAAAAGTGCCTCTTAACGGGGGGCACTTTTTTAGAATATAGAATATCCTAAATTTTTGGCAAAATTGCCGTTAAACCAAGCACATTTTTAAATATACATGCTTTTGACACTCCAGCCTGAACAAACTCTGAATAGGTATGCAGACCGCTAGTAATACCAGCGAAACTAAGCGTCGGATCATGGCGACGGGCTACTTCAAGGTCGTGAGCAATACTATCCCCAACATAAAGCGTTTCATCTGGCTTGAAATTTAGATTTTGCCAGAAATAATGAAAAGCCCTAGGATCAGGCTTACTAAAGCCCTTATCAGGAGTCTGAATGTGTCGGAAAAGATCCATGCTAATCCCCTGCTGTTCTAAGCGCCAAATCAACCCCTCGGCGTCACGGTTAGTAACAATACCAAGCTGATAACCTCTTTCGACTAAAGACTCTAGCGACTTAATTAATCCTGGTTGATGATCATAAGTAACATCATAAGATAAATCCAAAAATAGATTAATAACCTTCTGATTACTTCCATCTGGCCAATTTAGCTTTTTGGCCAACAAAGGTATTAATTCTGCTTCCAAGCGGTAGCCCCACATAAGACGTAATTCATCAAAGCTTGGCTGTCTTAAGCCGCACATAGAAATGGCCTTGATTAAAGTATTAATACCGACCATAGTTGACCACAGTAAAACTCCGTCAACATCAAAAATTACATTTTTTTTCTTCATCTTTATTTGTTTTTTGTGAAAGATCAATAAAAAAGATTAAGTTAAACTTAATCTTTTTATTTAAACTCAAATTATTATTTATGTCAACTTAAAGTTATTTTAAAAAACAATATTTTTTCTTCGCCGCTCTTCATGTCTTTTATTTTATACTGACCAGCTATTTTCTCCTCGGTACCATAAATTATAACTTTGGCGATACCCTGCTTATTAGCAAAATCTAAAGCCTTGCCTGGACGCTGCGGCTCAAAAGCAAATAAGACCTCTTTACCCTCTTTTCTTAGCTTAGAAGCCAAAAGTTGACTATCAGACAAAAGCTCTCCGTTAAGTAGCGGAAAATAGTAGCGCTCGTCATTAATCTTTGGCAATAGATTCCAGCTTTCTAAAAATAATTTAGTAGTCTCATCGCCAGGAGCGACGCCAACTGCAGGAAAACTCTCAGTGCCAAATAGTTGAGCTAAACCATTATAACGACCACCGCCAAATAAAGCACGGCGATTGTCAGGATGATTATCAAAAACCTCGAAGACTAAGCCGTCGTAATAATCAAAACCACGAATTAAAGCTGGATCAAATTTAACTTGCTTATAGCCAAGGGCCTGAAGATGGTTAAGTACAAAGTCAATTTCCTGCTTAGCTGTTTTTAAATCTTTATTATTATTTAAAGCCTCCGTTAAAACATCTTGCTGATTACCAGCCATAAAGTCATTTAATAATTCAGCTGATTCTGTGCTAATTTTCAATTCTTTCAAACGACGTTTAAATTCTTCTGGAGTTAATTTTTCAAACTTATCTAAAATCCTAAAAACCAAAGCAGGTTCACTTATCTTAATACCAAAAATAGGTAATAAATTATCAAGCAAACGTCGACTATTAAGGCGCAGGGTATAGGATTCGAGTGGGGCGCCAAAAGCCTGCATAATATCTAAAGATAATTGTAAAATTTCTAAGTCAGCCGCTAAAGAAGCGCTACCAAAAATATCACAGTTCAATTGCCAAAACTCGCGATTACGACCACGCTGAGGCTTCTCATTGCGCATAAAATTAGCAATCGAGAAAAATTTCAAAGGCTTGGGTGAGGACGCATAAATTTTAGAAACGAGACGAGTTACGGAGGGCGTCATTTCAGGACGTATACAAAGTTCTCTTCCGCCCAAATCGGTAAAAGTCACTAATTCTTTACCACCAATATCTTCACCCGATTTAGCACGATAAATTTCTGCTGACTCTACTAGGGGCGTTAAATACTCCTCAAAACCATAACTGTGACAAACTCGGCGCCAAGTATTAAAAATATACTGACGAATCGCAAATTCTTCTGGCAACCAGTCACTGGTTCCCTTCGGCTCTTGATTACTTAACTTAACTTTAGTCATAGAAATTATTTAATTTATTCCATTTTTATTATAAAACAGCTATCTAGCCTTGTCCACTCTTTTAATATTTATGTTCAAAAATTTTTAAGTCGTATTTAGGATAAAAAAGTTATGATGAAATAGCTCCAAGCTAGAGAGCTTAATTATAAATAATATGAAAATATTAATTATTGATGATGAAAAAGACATTGTGGCTTTTTTAAAGCGTGGACTAAAGGCTAAGGCCTATGTAGTTGACACTGCATATGATGGCGAAGAGGGCTCCTATCTTGCCCTTAGCGGGCATTATGATTTAATTGTCTTGGATAATAATTTACCAAAAATGGAGGGAGTCCAAGTTTTAAAAAATATTAGACACGCCGGTATTACTACCCCAATTTTAGCCTTAACTGTTAACACCACCTTAAAACAAAAAGGAGAGATGTTTCAAGAAGGCGCTGATGACTATTTAACTAAACCATTCTTATTTGATGAATTCATCTGGCGCGCTGAAGCTTTATTACGCAGACCAAAAATAATTAGAGACAAAGTTTTAAAAATGGGGAAATTACATTTAGACACGCGTAACCAAGTAGCCCTTAGAAAAGGTCGTAAAATATATTTAACTGGCAAAGAATATGCTCTCTTAGAATTATTTTTTCATCGTCGTGATGAAATTTTATCACGCAGTCAAATTATGGATCAAGTGTGGGAAAATAATGCTGACCCTTTTTCTAATACGATTGAAGCTCATGTTATGAGCTTACGTAAAAAAATAAATCTGCCTGAAGAGATAGATTATATTCACACTTTTGCTGGCCGTGGCTATAAATTTAGTCTTAGCCGCCTCTAGCTTTATCTCTTCGATCGAAAAAACTTACGACCCCTTAAAGCTTCAGGCAAATATTCCTGATTAGAATCATCTTCTAAAGGTGTGTATTTATAATTTTTGCCATAACCTAAATTTTTCATCAATTTAGTAGGAGCATTACGTAAATACAGAGGCACAGGCAAATTACCACTCTCTCTTACTTCAGCACTAGCTGCATTAAACGCCTGATAGACATCGATATTTTTTGTAGTTTTAGATAAATAGGTAACAGCGTGAGCTAAATGCACGCCACATTCAGGCATGCCAATGTTTTTACAAGCATCATATACGGCCGTAGTAAGTAGCAAGGCGCTATTATTCGCTATGCCCACATCCTCACTAGCAAAACGGACTAAACGACGAGCAATGTATAAGGGGTCTTCACCAGCCTCAAGCATACGTGCTAAATAATATAAGGCAGCATTTTCATCATTACCACGCATTGATTTATGTAAGGCGGAGATTAAATTATAGTGCTCTTCCCCGCTTTTATCATAAAGCAGATTTGGCTTATTAATAATTTCTTTAATTAAATCAACCTCAATTTCTTTTTTATGAGCAGCCGCCGTCTCTACTAAACCAATCGCCCGACGAGCGTCACCATTAGCTAAGCGAGCGATTAGACGTGATGGATTAGCTTTAATTTTTACCTGCAAGGTTTTCGCAGCTCGCTTAACAATTATCAATAAAGCTTCTTCATTTAAGGCTTCCAAAACAACCACTTTAACACGAGAAAGCAAGGCGCCATTAACAGCAAAGCTGGGATTTTCCGTGGTAGCACCAATTAAAGTAACTACCCCATTTTCTACTTGTGGTAGCAGAGCGTCCTGCTGAGATTTATTCCAGCGATGAATCTCATCAATAAATAAAATTGTTTTTACTCCCAAACGTTTACCCGAACGCGCTTTTTCAACAATAGCTTTTAAGTCCTTTACTCCGCTTTCAGTGGCCGATAATTGAATAAAATCGGCTTTAGTTTCTTGAGCAATTAAAGAAGCTAGGGTTGTCTTGCCTGTGCCCGGTGGCCCCCAGAAGATAAGTGAAGGCACACGATCATTTTTAATCGCTTCTAAGAGCCAGCCATTGGACTTTAAAATTAATTCCTGACCAACAACTTCATCTAATTTTTTAGGGCGTAAATAAGCCGCTAAAGGCAAACCGTCAAACATATGCTTATATTGTATACTGAATGGCATTTCAAGGCTATCTTGACAAAAATAAAATACACTGTTGTAATGTCGATAAGTCTAACATTCATTAACAACTTAAGAGCCATGAAAAACAGATTAAAATCTCCAAAACGGATAAAAATGGAAAGGATTGTCATCATCCAAATACTGGCTCTCATATTAATGGCAGCCATTTACAGCAACAACTTTTTTTTAATTTTTGCTACCGGACTGTTCATTGCTATATTTATTAGCTTCTGGTCCAGGAAAACAAAAAGAACATGGGGGCTAATAGTATGCCCTCTAACTCTAATAACAATACTGATGATAATGTTCATCACAACATTGATTATTTATTTATCAACCTTTCAACCGAGCTCTTGGATAATAAAAACTTGTATATCAAGTTTTGTAGGAGCGCTTATTATGAATTTTTATTTTTTCACAATGGCGGACGATGAGATTCGTCAAGAAGTCAAGGATTGCCTACATCATAAACTCACCTCACAATTAAAACAATTAAAAAAAGAATAAGTCATGAAAAAAGCCATAGAGATAATTAAGCTCGTAATTTGGGCTTATACAACAAGAAAAAAGATACTAAAAAGCCCTAGGGAAAGGCTTTATTAAACACAAAAGCGGTATTCAAAAAGAATGCCGCCTTTTTATTTCCTATAAGATTTAATGATCAAAAATGGTTAGTGAAAATACTAGATTTTTTAATATATAAAATTAATAATTTACTTATTTCCCCCTCTTCCTAAACCAAGGGATTAAGGCGCTCGTATGACTTTTATACTCTTCAAAATCAGGTCGGCCGCGATAACGCTCTTCCATAGGCAAACCAGAGACAAAAAGCATAATATAAGTTAGAACTAAGGGAGAAACTACTAACATCCAAGAATTAGATGCACCTAACACAAGAAAAAACATACCCCACCAAAAAATAATTTCAGCAAAATAATTAGGATGGCGACTATAACGCCATAAACCACTAGTTATTAATTTATTAGAGTTTTCCTTAACACGTAAAAATTGATACCGCTGCCAATCAGCTACAGTTTCAATAAATAAACCTAAAAGCAATAACATTATTCCCAAATAATTAACTGAGAATAAAGGCAAAGAAATTAAACGTAAACTATACACTATTGGTAAGCCAATAATCATCATTAAAGCTCCTTGAAATAAAAAAACTTGTAAATAGGTAGCAATAAAACAACGACAAAATTGAAAGCGCTGCGACTTATCATTACACCAATTTGGCTGATCTTCCCGCCAATGGTGATAGCGCCAATCATCCCCTTTACTTAAATTGCGACGATAGTTGTGAAAAAACAATCTTAAACCCCAAAGACTGGTTAATAGCAAAACCCAATATGCTCTTTCATCTAGAACAATATCTCTAAAACTCAGAGATATCCAAGCCAAAAAAACAAAACCACTACCCCAAGCTAGATCAACTACATCCCTTCTTTTAATCCATAAAGACACTAAAAACCAAACGGTCATATAGAAAAAAATAAACAGCGGCAAAAACCAAAGTAAATCCATACAAATTAATTATTATCTAAAGTGATTTTAGCATCAAGTACCATCACTCCTTTATTATAAACAACAACTGGGTTCAAATCAATTTCTTTTATCTGTGGGAAGTCCTGCAAAAGACGATATAGACGTAATAGTATATCAACTACAGCTTTTTTATCAGCTGCTTTAGCTCCTCGAGCACCATCAAGAAGGGTATTAACTTTTAGACTGGTAAACATTTCTCTAATTACTGTTTTATTAAAAGGCGGCAAAATGAAAGTTGAATCTTTAATAATTTCCGTATAAATACCACCCCAACCAAGCATTAAGGCATGACCCAGCCCATTATCTTTAACTGCGCCAACAATTAGTTCCGCTAGGCCAGGATTAAACATGGGCATAATCAAGACGCCAAAGAGACGTGCTTTGGGATTATTCTTAGAGACTGCTCTTAATAGACTCTTACGAGCCGAAGGAATGTCGCCAGGCTCAACATTAAGCATGACGCCGCCAACATCGCTCTTATGCAGAATATCAGGCGAAGCTACTTTTATTGCAAGCCTCCCTTTAAAATACTTGGTAGCCAAAATAGCATCTTCATTATTATCAACTAAGATAAATTTAGGCGTAGGGATCCCATAGGCTTTTAGAATCGGCAGAACTTGAAATTCAGCCAAAGCAGTGAATGACTCTGCCTTTGCTTGAATAAAAATTTTATCAGCCTCATGCCTGGAGAGACGATTAATTTTAGGTAAGTCAAAAACTTTCTTATCATTAAATAAATGCTTAGAATCATTAAATTTAGATAGGGCCGCTAAAGCCTTAACCGCCTCTTCTGGATAAGTATAGACGGCCACGCCTACTTGCCTGAGTTTAACGATACTATCTTCCATTAAAGAAGCCCCCATTAAACAAACTGCTAGCGGCTTTAAACATTTTTTTTGCCAATTAACTAACCAGTGTGTTAACTCGTCGACTCTAGTCATTGACTGCGGTGAAACCACAATAAGCATTGAATCAACCTTAGCGTCTTGAGAAATTATTTCTAAAGCAGCTCGATAACGTTCTGGGCCCGCATCACCCAGCAGGTCTACGGGATTATGACTTGAGCCCGCTGCCGGTAAAACTTTTTTCAATTTTTGTTTAGATTCAAGTGATAGACTAGCAACATTTAATCCATTGTAAGCCAAAGCATCAACTGCTAATATACCAGGCCCACCAGCATTAGTAATAATCGCTACTCTTTTAGCGGGTAAATGTTTATTGTTATTAAAGATTTGTAAATACGAAAAAAATTCATTAACTGAGTTAGCCCTAATAACTCCATGCCTAGAGAAAAAAGCATCATAAACCGCATCATTGCCGGCCATCGCTCCTGTATGAGAAAGGCTGGCGCTGGCGCCAATGCTGGTACGACCTGACTTTAAAATAACGACTGGTTTAGGATTGGCACCAACACATAAATTGTCAATCACGGCTCCTAATATTTCTGGCCGATTTAGTTGTTCAGCATAAATACCGAAGACTTTCGTCTTCTTATCATTTTTCCAATAGGAGATTAAATCAGCCTCATCGATTACTGCCTTATTACCAACACTAGCAAAAACAGAAAAACCAATATTTAAATCACGAGCAATATCAATAATAGCCGTGCCTAAAGCCCCACTTTGAGTTAGAAAGGCTAAACCACCAGCCTTAGGCATTAAAGGCGCAAAACTTAAATTTAATTTTTTAGACGGATTAATTAAACCCAGGCAATTTGGACCAAGCACAGCTATATTATATTTTTGAGCAATTTTTTTGATCTCTATTTCTAAATCCTGTCTACCCACATCTTTAAAACCAGCAGAAATAATAATGGCAGCTGGAACACCAAGACGACCAGCCTCTTCTAGCACCTGAGCCACGATGGCCGCTGGAACAATAATTAAAACCAAATCAATCTTAGTCTTTATCTGACTAATAGATTGATAACATTTTAAACCAGACAATATTTTAGCTTTTGGATTAACCGGATATATTTTCCCCTTGTACCCAGATTTAATCAAGTTCTTCAGAGTATCACTACCAACACTGCCCTCTCTAGTGGAGGCTCCAACAACTGCTACGGATTTTGGCTCAAATAGAGCTTTTAATTTTAACATATATCAAAAATAATATTTATAAATACTTTGTAGCGACAGGCGGATAAACCTTAATGCCCTTCAAATCTTTAGAACTCACCCACTCTGCCCGCGCTTCACCTTTAGAATCTAAAATAGGCCAAGACTTTTGTAGGTAATATTTTTTAGATTGCAAACTGACTGCATATAAATAAACAATTTCATGTCCTGGTCTTCCATTAAAATTAAAAATATTTTCTTCAACGCCCAATAATTTAGCTGAAGTTATGTTTGCGCCCAGCTCCTCTTTAATTTCCCGACGCAGAGCTTTAATAGTGCTTTCACCAAAATCAACGCCGCCACCTAGTAATCGATAGTGAGCTTGTTTTTTTAATTTATCAAAGCCAGCACAAGCCAAAAACTTACCTTTATTTTTAATAAGAGCTATAGCTAAAACACGAATATTTTTATGATCAATCGGCATAATCAATTATTTCTTTTAATACCTCTAAAGGTAGGGTAAAATCGCCATCATTTAAAATCAGAGCATCATAAACCTTACGATAATAAGGCAGAGACTCCTGAATTTTATCATTTAAAAAACCAATTTTTAAAGTTGCTTGAGCGCCAAAACCATTATCCATCCCCGCGTCGCCTAAGCTATCACCTAAAAGCAGAATATTACTGCGGTGTACAAATTTTTTGTCCGCAGCGACATTAGCCAGACCAGATTCATCTTTATTAAAACTATGTACTACTGGTCTCTTAAAATCGAGTGCTAGGCCGTCTTTAGACCAGACAAAGTCATTGGCGACTAAAATAATATTATCAGTCCAGAGCCCACGACGAATTAAATAATACTTAAGGCCGGAGATGCCTAGGCCGGAAGCAGAAAAAATATAAATAGGAATATTTTTTTTATCTAAAAGCTCCAGGAATTCTATCACGCCACTACGTAAATTAGATAAGCAATTATCAGCCACATCGGCTATGTTTGTCTCACTTAAGCCAGACTCAATTAGCAATTGAAAATGTTTTTGCCACCATTCAGTCATCAAAGCCTTTTTATCAATCAAACTTAAGGTTAGATCAGCTTCAAAAGGTTGATAATAATCATGCAAAGCCTGTGCTTTTAAGGAATAATTAGCAGGAAGATAATTTCCCTCACGTAAAGCGCCCATTAAGGAAGGGGCCTTACGCCCACGAATAAAATTAGTGGTTAAAGTGCGATCAAAATCCGCTAGAATTTTCAATTTTAAATCACCTCCACGCAACAAGCGCATTTTTTTACTCTGGAAATTATCTGGATTTGGAAATATTAATTCTTCCATAGACTTTTAATTTAACTGCCAAATTGAAAAATTTAAAAAAGCAGCAAAAGAAACCCAGGTTAAATAAGGCCACAGCAACCAAGCAGCCCTTTTATCAACTCGATAAAAATTAATCATTAAAGCGGCAATAGCCAGCCATAAAGCAATTATTTCTAAAAAAGCTAAGCGTGGATTATTTAAACCAAAAAAGAAATAGGACCAGAGTAAATTAAAAGCGAGTTGTATAAAAAACATGTTTACACCCTTTCTAACTAATATATCCTTCCAGCCGTGGCGCCAAACCAAAAAAAGAGCGACACCCATCAATATAAACAACAGTGTCCAGACAGGAGCAAATATCCAATTAGGTGGATTAAACCAAGGCTTGAGCAATGAGTCATACCAAGTGCCGGGCCCAGTCTCAGTAAAAACTGAACCCAGAGTGCCTACACTCAAACTAATAGCCAGACTAATAACTAGCAATAACCAAGATTTAATTTTAATCATATTATTCAAATTATAAGTATATTATAACATATCTATAGACAAAAGCGACTTCTATTTTTTGTAGAAGCCGCTTAAATATAATCAAATAATAACAGACTAATTCTATCGAATCTTTTGCAATAATTCTTCACTAATATTTAAATCTTTTAAATTTCTAATTAAGTTAGGGTTTTGCTTAATCATATCAGCAAACAGCTTATCGTTATCCATCAAATTATCTTCAAAAATAGCCTTTAACTCTGGGCTCTCTTCAAAAGTTATGCGTAATTTATTCAATTGCGCCTCATCATTAAACATCATTTTACCTGGCCCAAAACCTCTAGGCATGCCTTCAAAATCCTTCGATGGATCCATCATCATATCGTGAGGCTGTAAACGTTTAAAGAATTCCCTGCCTGGTTTAACTGGAAAAATTTTCTTGGCCCTAAATTCATGATCCCCGATTACTTCTCCCATAACTCGCAGCGGCTGCCCGACAACAATCAAATTATTATCAATATCCTTGTCAGCATCGGTAATTTGCGCTACATACCACTCACCACTATCACGATCAAGTAGAATAAAGTGACTTTCATCTGGTCTAGAAATAACTAAACCAGCTAAACGACCCTCCTCAGCCCGTGACCACATACCTACATGAGGATTAAAAACGCTATCATACAAAGGAGCCTGACGCGCTAAAACATCATCAATGTCTTGTCCTACACCCAAGAAAGAAAAAGCAAAACCAACAATTACACTAGCTAGTACGGCCGCTAAAACAATTAGATAAACCGAATAATGGTAACCTCTTTTGCTATGCTTAATATTATAAAACAAAACCCACAAGAATAAGGCGAGAAATAACAACCAAAAATATGGCAATGATAAAAATAGATAGCCAACAAAACTATGCCCCAATTCGGCGTGCATCATTAAATCACTATTTTTGGATAAATATATCATCATCGCTACTGCTGCCGCGCCAACAAACAGAGACAAGGCTCCAAATAACCAAATTACACCTTCTTTTAATAAAAAATGCCAGCGTGGCTTAGGCGCCATGCTTTCTTTTTTAATTTTTTCAATTACTTTTTGATCCAAATTTGCAAACATATATTTATTACTCCGTTATATTTTCTGGTAAAGCATTTTTCAAAGATTTTTTAGCTCGATTAAGTAAAGAAGCCACCGTACCTGAAGGTTTTTTTAAAATATCAGAAATCTCCTGGTAACTCTTATCTTCAAAGAATTTAAGAATTAAAATTTCACGATGCTTAATACTTATTTTTTCCAAACCCCGACTAATTAGCTCCTGACGCAGATGTTTATCGGAAATTTCATCCAAAGCAATATCGTCAGCCAAAATATCAAAATTAATGTTATCGATTGGAAAAGCATGAATCTCCGGGCGAACTTGTTTCTTTCGATAATTACTAATAGCTTGATTGTGAGCTATTCGATAAATCCAAGAAGAAAATTTTAAATCTTGATCAAACTCATTTAAATTAAGATAAACTTTTAAAAATATGTCTTGCAATAAATCTTTAACATCTTCTTCGTTGCTTACGCCTAGGCGACGCAAATAACGCGCTAACTTTTCCTGATAGCGGTTAATGATATACGAAAATTTATCTTGATCATCTAAGCTTAGACGAACCAAATCCGCATCCTCCAATTCTAAATTATGAGCAACACTATCCATGATTTTACTTATACTAATTATTACGTATATCCGAGTCTTTTCTTCCCTATTAACTAAATCATCCTAAGAATTTAGAGCTAATAGTTCCGACATTATTTTCCTATCATTAGACAATCTAGGAACTTTTGCCTGTCCGCCTAAGCGTTTTTTTTCTTTAAGCCAGCAATAGAATAAATCATGTTTAGCAACAACTAGGAGTGGCGGAGCAAGGTTTAAGTCTTTGTAACGCTTAGCTTCATAATCGGAATTAAGGCTCATCAGGGTGTTATCAAGCACCTCTATAAACTTTTTCTCATTATCAGGTCTTTTGGCAAATTCAAATAACCATTGATGTCTAGCCGCTCCCTCTGATTCGTTAAATAAAGGCGCCGCTGAATATTCCCTTACTTCCGCCGAGCAGGCGTCACAGGCCGCCTTAACTGCTCGATCAGCATTCTCAACTACCACTTCTTCACCACAAGCGTTAATAAAACTCTTAGTTCTACCAGTAATAATGATTCGATAAGGTTTGATTGAGGTAAATTTTATGGTATCACCAATTAAATAACGCCATAAACCAGCGTTAGTCGAAATTAATAAAGCATAGTTTTTACCAAGCTCAACCTCAGCTAGAATTAAAACTTTAGGGATGCTTTTTCCTAATTCGTCTATAGTCACAAATTCATAAAAAATACCCCCATTTAAAAATAAGAGCATATCTGAACGAGACAGGTTATCTTGAAAGGCAAAAAAACCCTCTGAGGCATTATACACCTCCATATAATTCATGCCCGGACCAGGAATAAGAGCTTCAAACTGAGAACGATAAGCCTCAAAACTAGTACCCCCATGAGTAAATAACTCTAAGTTAGGCCAAACTTCGCGTAGATTTTTTTTACCAGTTAACTCTAGTATTTTTTTAGCCAGCACTAAATTCCAAGAAGGAACTCCAGAAAGGCTAACAATATTTTGGTAGGCAATTATTTCGGCGATTTGCGTTAACTTTTCTTCCCATTCAGTCATGCAAGCGACGCTAAATTTAGGACTGCGACGCAAACGCGCCCACCAAGGCAAGTTTTTCATTAGAATAACAGAAACATCAGCAATATACTTATCTGCTCCAATTTCAGAGAACTGCCGGCTACCACCAAGAGCAAAATTTTGACCCATTAATAATTTTGAATCTAAGTTTTGAGCAAAATAACTAGCAAATAAGCTCCGACCACCACGATAGTGATTATTTTTTAAAGCAATACTACTAACTGGAATATATTTACTTTTACTGCCAGTTGTGCCTGACGACTTAGAAAAATACTTAATTTTTTCTGGCCAAAGTAAATAATTTTCGCCTCGCAACAACCTTTCAATATAGGGCTGGATATCTTCATAGGTGCTAATAGGCACAGCCACCTGAAAATCACCCGGATTCTGAATATTATTGTAGTTATATTTTTTACCCCACTCCGTTCTACGTCCCTGTTTGATTAAATAATGAAAAACTTTATTCTGCACTAAGAGAGGATTTTTTTCAGAATAATGTAAGGATTTACGTCGCCTTGAAAAAGCTAAATTTGGCAATGAAAATTTTCTAAACATATAATTAACTACCATTTAAATCACTAGCTTGCTGACGACGATATTTACTCCAAGCGGCACGACGACTAAATTCACCTTTAGCTATAACTTCCGCCGCCCATGATCCACCCAAAAGATGCGGCAAAATAACATAATCAGCTCCAGCCCCATATAATGGTTGTAGATATTTCTTATGATACAAACTAGCAACAATAACCGCCTTAGGATTATGTTGACGAACAAAATTAATCAAAACTAACTGGTCCTCGGCGGAGGGGATGGTAGAAATAACTGTTTTAGCCTCAGCTAAAGGTAGGGATCTTAAAAATTCAACATCGGAAGCATCGCCAAAAAATGAGCGAATGCCACGACGATTAAAACTAGCCACACTATCTGGATTAAAATCTACGGCAGCAAAAGAAACTTTCTTTTTCTTAAGAGCTTCACCAATCTTCCAGCCAGTACGATGATAGCCAAAAATAATAGTATTAAAAGACTCTTTAATTTCTTCTTTTTGGACAAAAGTATCCGGTCCAAATAATAAAAAGATGGGCAATAAAAAATTATAAATCTTATAGCTATAGGTCATGGCGTAAGAAGAAAAGAAAATAGTAATAATAGCAGCCACGGTGAAGATAGCTAATTCTCTGCCATCTAAATAACCTAAGGCAGCCACAGCGAAAAGAATAATAAAACCAAATTCACTTAACTGCCCGGCCGTTAAAGCAGACAAAAAGCTATTACGACGAGTGAAACGACGGGCTCTAAATAAAACATATAGAATAATAGGCTTAACTATTAGAATAAAGGCAGATAATAATAAAGCCGGAATCAAAACTTGATCCAAATGGCTAAAATCTGCTCCGCTACCCAATAGGAGAAAGAAAATAACAATAAAGAAATCACGCAAGGGTTTAATACGACTAGCAATTTCTGCCTGGAATCTAGAGGCACCTAGGCTAAGGCCTGCAATAACTGCTCCTAATTCTAAAGAAAATCCACTCCATAATAATAATGAGGCCACGCCAAAACACCAAGCAACTGTAAAAATAAATAAAAACTCACCGGAGGAAGATATTTTATTGAGAAATGATGGCAGAACATATTTAGCCATCACCACTATACCTGCAATAACCGCCAATGCCTTAATAACAAACCATAGAGAATCTCCTGCAATAACACTATCAGGAGCGGTAAAGCTTAAATACAATAAAATCAAAATAGAAATAATATCTTGAACCAACATTAAACCGATGGTATAGCGACCATATACCGCCTCTTCGTCCTGCTTGTCATTCAGAATCTTCAAAACTACGATTGTACTAGAGAAACATGAAGCTAAAGCTAAAAATATCGAACCAGTCCAACTAAGACCAAAATAATGAGCTAAAGGTAAAAGTAAGGCAAAATTTAAAATAAACTGCGCAGATCCAACTAAAAGCGACTCTTTGCCAATCTTCTTTAAATAAGAAAAATTTAAATCCAAACCAATAATAAAGAGTAACAAGACTACCCCAAAACTAGCAAAAGCATGATACATTGGTTCATCAGCTGGCAAAATATTAAGTAGCAATGGCCCCCCAATAATTCCAGCTACAATGTAAGCCACTAATAAAGGTTGCTTAGCTAAGCGTACAAAAAAAGCCACACTCACGGTAATGGCTAAAAGCGCACTTAGCTGTAAGAAAAGATTAGAATCCATGTGTATTTATATTAATAATATACAATTGAATTATAGCATAAATAGAGACCAGTTCTCAAATGATTGCACAAATACTAAGTATTATGGTAAATTTATATTAGAATAATTAATTTATAAAAATACACTCTATGCTTTTAATTGGCTATAGTTTACTTTTACTAGCTTCTTTTTATTTACTAGCAGTAGTTTGTGATCGCTACTTCGTACAATCCTTGGATAAGATAGCGGAAAAGCTCAAGATGAATTCGGATATGGCTGGCGCCACTTTAATGGCAGTCGGCTCAAGTGCCCCAGAATTATTTGTTGCAATCATTGCCTTATTCAAACCTGGGAATGAAGCTCTAGGAGCGGGCACAATTGTTGGATCAGCCCTATTTAATATTTTAATTATTATTGGCGCATCAGCCATGGTACGTAAAGCCTTTATTGCTTGGCAACCGATCGTACGTGATTTAACCTTCTATACCTTAAGTATTATTTGGTTAATTGTCTCTTTCTGGGATGGAAAAATAACTTTAATGGAATCCGCCATCTTTTTAATACTATACGTCATTTATGTTGTTGCTGTCATGAAATGGAAAAAAATATTCCCCTACAAAGATGAAAATAAAGACCCAATTGAAGCAGTCGAAGATGGTTTATATAAAGAAGAAAAAAAGAAAAGTTTAGTCGCCTTTTTTCTTAATGGCATTAAATACACTTTAGATTTCATCTTCCCTAAAGAAAAACATTACTGGAGCGCTTTCTTTTTATCAATCGTTTTTATCGCCGCACTAAGCTGGGTCCTAGTAGAAAGTGCTGTTGGCATTGCTCAAATACTTAATATACCAGCAGTTATCATTGGTCTAACTATCCTAGCAGCTGGAACCAGCGTCCCTGATTTAATGTCTTCAATCATTGTCGCTCGTCAAGGACGTGGCGGCATGGCTATATCTAATGCCATCGGCTCAAATATTTTTGATATTCTCATTGGACTAGGCCTGCCCTGGGCAGTTGTTACTATAGGAGGAAAGATTATCCCCGTAGCCACTGAAAATCTCAATAGTTCTATTATTCTTTTATTCGCTACCGTTATTTCGGTCTTATTCTTTCTCATAGCTAAGAAATGGCACATTGGTCGCTTCGCCGGCATTAGTTTAATTAGCCTTTACATTCTATATCTTATTTGGACAATCTTGCAGGCAATTTAAAAAAATAAAAAATAGCTTTAATAAAAAGGCGGTCATTAGACCGCTTTTTTGTTAATTACAATCACCTCAAACAAAAAACTCCCTTTCTATATAAAGATAAGGAGTTTTTGTTCTAAGGCGAAAGCACTTATGCCTTCGCCCAGAATTTATATATTAATTTATACTTTTATTTAAGATTGGCCGAACCTTTAAGTCCACGGTGTAAACCACGACCCATGCCATGTCCAGCGCCTTCACCAAAACCTCTATCAATACCTAAGGCTGCAAATTTATCCTGAGCTTGAGTTATTAATTGATGAGCTTCAACAAATTGAGAAAAATTATTAGCATTAACTTGAGTTAAAATTCTAGCATCAGCGCCCATCTGAGATGTAGTTGTTTGTACCCAAGTATCATAATTTCCGCTATTTAAAGCCATCTGCATGGCAGCCTGATGCTCTTCTCTGGTAGCATCCATTTCTGATCGACGAGCCTCCATATCAATTTTCTGTTCATCAGTTAAATTAACTCTCTGCTCAGAATTACCCCCTCTAAACATAGTGCCTAGCGCGGTTGCATCCTCTGTCTGAGCATAAGCATTAAAAGCAAAACCAGCAGCGAGAGCAATAATAGTTAGACTCAAAACACTAGTAGTAATAATATTTTTCTTTTTCATATACTTTTTATTTATTTAAAAGATGCTTAGCAACTTTTAGATAAATTATTTATTTATTAAATTAATAGATAGTTATTTTAGCGTCGCTAATTAGTACTACGCCCCAATAATATTTTTCTTCCATAAACAAAAAGACCTCTAAGAAAAGGTCTACCTTCATTATTAATACTTAGTGTTATTCTGCTCTTAGAGCTGTTACCGGGTCGAGACGAGAAGCCTGTTTAGCTGGGCGGTAACCAAAAATAAAACCACAAAGTAGAGAAAATAATAGTGACAATAAAATACCCTGCCAAGGTAGGCTAAATTGCCAATTAAAATTAAAAGCTTGGGCCACTTTACTTAAGATATAGGCAACCAAAATTCCTGAAATAGTGCCTAAAATCCACCCCCAAAAAGTAATAAGAAGAGACTCAATTAAAAATTGCCAAGCAACATCTCGAGCGGTTGCCCCCATTGCCTTGCGCAAACCAATTTCTGGCGTTCTTTCTGTTACCGTTACATACATAATATTCATAATGCCCACACCGCCAACAAGTAAAGAAATAAGAACAATAGCGAGGAGTAAATAAGTTACTGCACCAGTAACTGTATTGAGGGTGGCTAACATCTCAGACATTGTAGATACACGAAAATCATCTTTCTCGGGATCAGTAATATCATGGCGGTCACGCATTAATGAGCTAACTTCGGCGGCTGTTTCTTCAGCCTGATCTACGTTAGCAATTTGATGCATAAAATACATAGCGTAGTCAATCCCTAAAATACGCTTATGCAAAGTTTGAATGGGCATGTAGGCTATATTATCAAAATCTAGAAAACTAGCGCCACCACCCTGCTCTTCAAGTACGCCAATGACTTGAAATTTTTTAGTGCCAATTTTGATAAAATTACCAAGTGCTTTTTGATCTCCAAACAAAGTATCTCTAAGAGTCGCCCCTAAAACAACAACCATCGCTTGACCCCGATCATCATCTTTACTAAAATATATTCCCTCTGCCAACTTAGTCTTACTGTCAATTTGAGCATAAGGAGCGCTAGTGCCAAAAATAAAAACTTTTGTGCTCTCAGCTCCATAACTAATTTTCTGCTGACCTAAGGAGACGGCGTAACTATCAACTATGTTATCCAGTTGATTAATAGCCTCCATATCAGTTAGCTTCAAAGTAGTAACCTCGGCCCCACCAGAGCTATTTTTTCCTGGAGCTTTGCTCTCTGTTTGTAAAACATTAGTACCGTAAGCTTCAACTTCTCCAGAGACTAAATTACTAATCCCATCGCCAGCCGCAAATACAATAATAATAGCAGCTACTCCAATGACAACACCAAGTACAGTTAAACTAGTCCGAACTAAGTTTAAGCGTAAAGAATTCCAGGCTAATTTAAAAGCGATAATTATTTGCATATTTTATTCATAACGAAGCGCATCAATTGGGCTTAATCGACTAGCACGTTTAGCGGGATAGTAACCGAAAATAACCCCGATAAAAGTAGAAAGGCCAATGGCGATAATAATTGAAAAAGCTGAAACAACAAAATCCCAACGATAACCTAAAGAACGAACAATTAAGGCAACCAGATAGGCAAGCGCCACCCCACTAATTAAACCAATGATACCGCCAATTAAAGTCAAAGCAATCGCCTCAAATAAAAATTGACTAAGCACCTGAGAATTAGTGGCCCCCAAAGCTTTACGTAAACCAATTTCACGCGTACGTTCGGTGACACTAACTAACATAATATTCATAATACCAATGCCACCAACCAGTAATGACAAAGCAGCCATGGCCGCTAAAAAATAACGCAAAGCATCAGTAATGCTGGTCACTAAATTTAAAGCGTCACGAAAACTCCTAACTGAAAAATCATCTTCGGAAGGGTCATCAATATCGTGACGCTCACGTAAGGTTTGATTAACCATTTCTATGCTTTCATCAACATTATCAGCAGAATCAATCTTGATACGAATAGAGCTTAAATAATTTACGCCCGCGATTTCCTTCTGCACAAAAAGTAATGGCGCAAAAATTACATTATCATAATTTTGGAAGCCAACTTGCCCTCTTTCTTTCATCACCCCAATAACAGTTGCCGTTTGATTATTAACTTTAACTTTTTGTCCGACAGGGTCATTGAAAGAAAATAATTCACTTGCAACCGTACTACCTAAAACGACTAAACGTAAATTAGCAGAAATTTCATCAGCGCCAAAAAAACGACCACTCGACACCTCGCCACCATTAACCAATAGGTAATCACCAGCCACTCCTTGTAAAGTGCCATCATAGCTCTGATCACGCCAATATAGAGAAACACTAGTTTGATAAGCAGATGTTACCGCCACTACATGAGACACATTTTTTTCATCTTTAAAAGCTTCCGCGTCACCACTTTTCAGGGTAGTGACTTTAACGCCAAAAACTGAAGCTGGTGGACCATTAGCATCTGATTGTCCCGGCAAGACGCCTATCAAATCTCCACCGAAACCTTCTAACTGCCCTAAAATTAAAGACTGTGCACCAGCGCCTAAAGAAATAATTAACACCACTGCCCCTACACCAATAATGATGCCAAGCATAGTTAAAAAACTCCGGGTCTTATTACTAAACAAGGCCCGGGATACTAACATAAACAATTGTCGTATATTTTCCCACATAGATTATTTCAATGACTCCCCTTCTTTTGCCCATCTTTGATTTTTCACTGGCTGGTCGCTAACTATTTGGCCATCATGCATTTGAATAATACGTTGAGCATGTTCGGCCGTAAAAGTTTCATGTGTTACTAAAATAATAGTTTTGCCTTGTCGATTAAGTTCTTGTAGAATTTGCATAACCTGAACACCTGATTTTGAATCCAAATTACCAGTTGGCTCATCAGCAAAAATAACCGCAGGCTCATTAACTAAAGCCCGAGCAATAGCCACGCGCTGTTTTTCTCCACCAGAAATTTGATTAGTAAAATAATCAAGACGATGCCCTAAGCCTACACTCTTTAAAACTTTTGTTGCCCGCTCATCCATCTTCTTTTTATCCTTAGAATAAATTAAGGGTAATTTAACATTATCCAAAACACTAGTTCTAGCTAAAAGATTAAATGATTGAAAAACAAAACCAATTTCGCGATTACGCAAATGAGCCAGATCTTCATCATCAAGGGTATTAATATTTTTATTGGCAAAATGATAGTTACCGCTCGTTGGTCGCTCAAGTAAACCAAGAATATGCATTAAAGTTGATTTCCCAGAGCCAGATGGGCCCATAATCGAAACAAATTCTCCTTTAGAAATAGTAAAACTTAGATCTTTTAAGACTTCCGTTACTAAATCACCACTGATATAAGTTTTAATAATATTATCAAATTGAATCAAAGGCTTAACCATAGTTAACAAAGTTAATTCTTAATAAAGGTAATCACCTTATCACCAGGCTGAATACCACTTATAACCTCAATCATACCTTCATCCCCTCTTAGCCCAGTTTCAACTGGAATTTCCTGTGCCACTCCATTAACTAATAACTTAATTGTTTTTTTGCCATCACTATCAATTAAGGCGCGAGCTGGGACTTGCAAAACATCGGCACGCTTATCGGTGGTAATAATAATATTAGCAGTCATCCCCGCCTTTAAGTTGAAACCACGGTCCTCAATCATTTTCATAGTGCTATTTAAATCACTAAAATCAACTTTAACTTTATAATAAACAACATCCTGAATCAAAGTTTGGGCAGGTTCAATGAAGCTAACCATTCCCTTTAAAATAAAGTCATCTGGGAAAGCATCGAAAGTTATATCAGCCGGATTTCCAATTTTTATCTTACTAATATTAGATTCAGCAATATCAACTTCAACATTAAAACTATTATTTACTAAAACTGTAACCATGGCTTTACCACCGGCACCGAACTGTTCACCAATTTCATAATTAACAGCCGTCACCACGCCTTCCAGAGGTGAAGTTAAAATAGTGTCATTTATCTGTTGCTCGAGGCCAGCAATACTGGCTTGAGCCTGACTAACCTGGGCCTGAGCCAAGGCAACATCTTGTGAACGAGCAGGAGCAGTAGTGCTACTTAACTGAGCAGAAGCCAAAGCAACGCCCTGTTCAGCGCTATCTACTCGAGATTGAGCGCTAGCTATTTGTTGCCCACCACTAGCTTTTAAACTACTAACACTATTACTAGCGGCTAAAATAGCATTACTCAAACCTACCTGAGCCTGTCTAACATTTTCCTGAGCGCTGGCAATCGCGGTATCATTACTAATTACCGCGTTGCGTAAAGACTGCAAACCATTTTCTACCGCCGAACTCGCTAAGTTTATTTGTGAAGACTGTCCGCTAATTAAATTTTTATAAGCATCCAAATTGGCTTGTGAAAAACTAGAGCTAGTAATAGTAGCCTCGAGCATAGCGTAAGCATAATCTAGGGAAGCATCAGTTTGCGCAAGCAAAGATTGAACGCTCTGACCAGACGTCTCAATCATAACTTGGCTAGAATTACTATTAATGCCAGCTACAGCAGCTCGTGCACTAACAATCAAGTTGAGAGCAGCCGTATGAGCAGCAGTAGTAGATTGCAGCAAAGAACTATTTTTAACACTAAGCACTGGTTCAGCCTTATCATCATTTAAGATGGTATTAATATTATCCAGAGCGATCTGAGCAGTCAAAATCTTATCATTTAAAGTTAACAATGCTGAACTACGAGCATTAGCAATATTTTTAGAGCCCGTTTTAATAGCATTATCTAGAGCTATTTGAGCACTACTAATCGCTTGTTCCTGAGGAGTGACACTGTTAGTAGAGTTAGACTGTAAGTCAGCTAAAGTTTTTTCAGCCTGACGAATATTTTCAGCTACTGTTTGTTTAGTTTTCTCTAAGTCAACTTTAGCAGAATCAAGGCTAGATTGAGCTTGATTTAAACTAGTCCGACTAATGGAAATTGATTGCGAGCTAGCTCCCGCCAAAGTTTTAGAAAGATTAGCTTGCGCAATTTGTAAGCCAGCCCCGAGTTCAGCTTTACGAGATTGTAGACTGTTATCATCTAAGGAGGCTAACACTGCTCCAGCTTCAATTTTGTCACCAACCTTAACTTCAACACTCTTAATTCGCCCTGAAGATAAAAAATTTAAAGCCACCTCTTTAACAGGCTTTAAAGTGCCGGTCTCACTAACCGTCTGCACTAAAGGCCCGGACTCGACTGTGACTGTAGAATAAGTTGGCGCGGAGCCTTTACGCCCCTGCCACCACCAAATAAGAGCTCCTATTAAAATTATGGCCCCAATTATCAAATACAAACGTTTTGTTTTTTTCATATAATAAATTTACTAAAAAAATAATAGAATATCCTTTAATATTCAACAATATTATAGCAGATATAAACCTGTATTGGAAGTTAAAATAGGCCTTGGGTACTAATGCCAACCCAGGACCATTAATTAGCTTTTTTATTTAAAATTACGCAAATATTGACGCTTTTTTTTAAAATCAGGAATCCGCTGGGCCACTAAAGCCCAAAAGTCAGCACTATGATTTAGCTCTTTTAAATGGCAGAGCTCATGAACAATTAAATAATCCTGCAGTTCAGGGGGTAGAAATACTAAACGATAATTAAAATTTAAGCCACCACTTTTTGAGCAGCTTCCCCAGCGTGTTTTTTGATCGCGAATACTAAGACGCTTATAAGGAAAAGAATAAAATTGATTAAAATAAATTAAACGTTCAGTAGCAATAACACGAGCCCTTTCTTTATAACGAAGATAGTCACTTCTAGTCCCCTTACCTAAGACCGAGACTGGCATTGATTGTATTTTTTTTAGTTGATTATGCAACCACTCCCTTTTTTCTAAAACAAAACTTTGGGCAAATTTTTCCGAAACCCAAAAAGGACGCGTCACTAAAACGCGTCCATCGACCGATAAACTCAAACGTACATGTCGCGAACGGCGAACGCGACGATGCTCTATTTTCAATATAGGAATAATTTCCATAATTTAAAATACTATATTTTCAGCGACCTTTTTAATTAAATTAACGCTTCCCTGCGTACCTAATTGATTATAAAATTTTAAGTAATTTAACTTATCAATATCTACCCAAGTCGCTAAAGAGATATAATCTTTTTCATCTTCATCGATATAATCCAGTGAGAGCTCGCCACCAATTTGTTTAACTATAAAATATAATAACTGACAATTCCAGTATTCATCTTTAATATGACCATTCCGATTGCTCGGTTTATAAAAAGAAGAATGCGCTTCCACAATTTTACCCATCTCAACCTTTAGTCCAGTTTCCTCCCAAAACTCCCTCTGCAAAGCCTCAGATAAACTCTCGTCCATATTAACACCACCACCAGGAAAATCATAACCATCGTGCTGAGGGGATAATAGAATCTTGCCATCCTTAATGAGAAGGCCGTAGACAGAAGGACGAAAACGAAATTTATCTACCTCTACCAAAAATTCATTCTTTCGATTGTCATGACAATTTACTTCTATTTTCATAAAAATAAACTACTTAATTTTTTTTAACCAATTTTTAATTATTTTTTTCATCATTTTTTCTTTCTCGGAAAAACTATGGTCAGTTTCGGAAATGATATATGCAACTATCTTCCTTTTATCACTATGGTGTCGCAAAAGCCAATCAACAATATCTTGAGCAGGCCTATCAGCATACTGATCAGATTCAGCGTAAAGAGCTAAGACGGGCACCTTCACTCTAGCTAGAGTTTTCGATTTGTTCCCAGATGAGTAATTAAAAACCTCTTCAACGCTATCGGGAGTATATAAACTAATAAATCTCTGAGCATCGATAAGTCTTGGCCAAGAAGATTCTGACAAGAGGGAGTGAGGCTTTCCAGCCCCTATTAAAGCTCTAGCATTTTTTAAAGCTCGCTGATATTTTCTAAGGTTGATCATATTTATATCAGCATAATCACTGATTGGAGCTAACAAAATAGACCCCTTTATTAAAGGTTGGTTCTTCTTAGATAAATAATAAATAATTTTCTGACAACCAGTAGAATGGCCGACTAAAATTACACGCTTAGGCTTAAAACTTTTAGCATAATTAATAGCGCCCTCAATATCATCTAGGCAATCAGTGAAAACTTCATGGGCCACTCCGGCTAAGAGATAATCTTTTTGACGATTATCTTTTTTAAAATAATTAATTGTGCCTGAGCCACGATTGTTAAAAGTTAAAACCGCATCTTTAGCAGTCGCTAAAGAACTCATTAGCTCAGAGCGCGAGAAAATACTACCGCCTAAACCATGTAGAAAAATATATAAATTCTCAGGTTTTTGACTACCCAGCCAAAGACCTTTTAAACTAACCCTTTTTGGAGTTAAAAAGGAAACAAAAGAAAATTTCATAAAAATATCATTATTTCTATATATTATAGAGCAATATTAGAATACGAGCAAAACTAAATAAAAAACACCCCCAGAAAATGGGGGTGAATTTTTTATTTCTTCTTAAATCGTGGCTTAAATGTTTTAGCTTTAAAGGCCGGTTTGGCAGCTTTTTCTTGTTTCTTCTCTAGTCCAGACATAGTCTCTTTGGATTTAAACACTTTAAATCCAGAAGAGCGAACCCCCATCTTTAACTCTTTATATGGCCTACTTGGAGTTTTTGCAGAGGATTTAACAACTGGCTTTGCAGCCGGTCTAGCAACTGACTTTACTAATTTACTTGAACTTGATCGAGCAGTAGTATTACGTCTAGCTGGACGCCCCTTTGCCTCTTCTTTTAACTGGAACATCTTGCGTCTAAAAGCAAAACGATTACCACCATCAAACTCTGGATTAACAATTAAGGGGGAGTCATTACTACTTACTGCCGGCACAGCTACTTTTCTAACTTTTTTTTCAGTAGTCAAGGAACGGCTATTATTTTTTTGATCAGAAACTTGTTTAAAGTTATTTGTTTTAAATCTTGAAGATGGACTACTCTTAAAACCTGATTGACGCTTAGCAGCAAAATCTTTATTAACTGGAAGAGCTTCACGATGAGTAGATTCGTTTGACTGAAGATAATCTGGGGTAGCAGTAACATCAGTAATAGCTGCCCGCTTACGAAAACCTAAACTACTATAATTTTCAGCCGGAATAGTTCTCGCTGGGGATGCCTTTGGTCTACGATTATCTTGAAATTTTGAGGCTGAAGAATTTGGTCGATTAAAGTTACGATTCTGTCCAAATTTTTTAGCTGGGAAGTTTCTTCTACTTGAATCCAACTCATCTCGGCTCTCTACACGAGGACGATTTACACTAGAACCAATATTTTTAACCGGTAAATTCTTTTGAATCAAGCGTTCAATCTTTTGAATTTCTCGATATTGATCAGATGAAGCAAAAGAAATTGCTTTTCCTTTCTTCCCAGCACGCGCGGTACGTCCAATGCGATGAACATAATCCTCAGAATTGTCTGGTAAATCAAAATTTAACACCAGCTCAATATCATTAATATCAAGACCACGAGCAGCTACATCAGTCGCTACTAAAATACGATGTAGCCCACTTTTAAAACCAGCTAAAGCAGCCTGACGTTGAGCGAAGGACAGATTAGAATGAATTTCTGCAGCCTTAAAACCATCAAAAAGTAATTTCTTAGTTAGCTTGGTAGCGCCATGCTTAGTGCGAACAAAGATTAAGACTGAGCCCTTAAATTCATCCAATAGGAGTAAGAGTTGGTCAAAACGAGCATCCCGTGGCAAAATTAAAATTTCTTGTTCTACTAATTTAGCAGTGCTGCCAGCCGGAGAAACTTCAACCCGTATTGGCGTATGCAAATATTTTTCTGCTAGTTTCATTACGGCCGCTGGCATTGTCGCCGAGAATAATAAAGTCTGACGCTCAGCCGGAACTCTCTTTAAGACCTCTTCGATCTGTGGAGCAAAGCCCATATCAAACATCATGTCAGCCTCATCAAGTACTAACACGGAGATATCATCTAGTTTAACAGTACCTCTTTTAATATGGTCAATTAAACGTCCAGGAGTAGCCACTAAAATATGAGGCTGACGACGTAGAGCAAATAATTGCCTATTAATCGCTTCACCGCCAATTAAGGAAACAGTGCGTAGTCCCAAAAGACCGCCGAGACTACGTAAACTAGTTTCAACCTGTCCGGCTAATTCTCTAGTTGGTAATAATACTAAGCCGCGACCCTTCACCTGAGCTAAGCGCTGTAACATCGGAATGCCAAAAGCAAAAGTTTTACCAGTTCCAGTTTGAGCGATACCTACTAAATCCTGTCCGCTTAAGGCAGCTGGGATGGCTTGATGTTGAATGGGGGTGGGCGTAACCAGCCCTAAGTCGCTAATGATTTTTAAAATAGATTCCTTAATACCTAAATCGGCAAAAGAAAGGGTGCTAGGTGTTATTTGTATTTCTTTTTTTAACATAAAAATAAGCAACTGGTTTCATTCCAGTCACTTTTACTATAAAATAATTTAGAGAGAGGTGGAGAAGAATACTCTTGATTAAAATATACCACAAAAATTCAAATTAAGTCAAGTCAATTTATATATTTTACTAATAATAAATAAAATATAACAATAAAAATCAGCTCAATATTTTAAACATAATATTTTCATAATTTTATTATATTAAAAAAATCCTAAATCAATAATATTACTTGCCTAATGCCCTCCCTTCGCCTATCATATTTATATAATTAATAACACTATATTATGCGCGTACCTATTCGTAGAGGAGAAATGAATAATTTTAAAGCAAAGGATTACAGTTTTAGTCAAACTAAATATAAAGAATTAGAACTAACCCTAGCTCGCCTATTACAGCGTCGCCCTAAAGAAGCTAAAGAGGTAAAACGCTTAGCGGAAATGGGCGATTTTTCTGAAAATGTTGGCTATCAAATGGCTAAAGGTCGTTTACGTGGTTTAAATCAAAGAATTCTAGATATTGAAGATAGCTTAAAAAAAGCTGATATTGTCATTGTAAATAATAATACCAGCCAAGTACAAATTGGGCACAAAGTTACAATAACGAGTGATGGTATCAAAAAAATGTATACAATCTTAGGGGCAAGCGAAAGTAACCCCGCTGCTGGAGTAATTTCTGCCTCTTCCCCGCTAGGATCAGCTTTACTTAATAAAAAAATTGGAGATGAGTTTGATTTAGAAATTAATGGCAAGAGTAAACACTATTTTTTAATAAATATTGAAGTAAAATAAATATGCCTATCCTGCTCCAGGCTAGTAATCTTAGTAAAGAGTATAGTGGCCAGAAAATTTTTTCTGGCCTGTCTTTTACTATTAATGATAAACAAAAAATCGGAGTGATTGGCCAAAACGGAGCCGGTAAATCAACTCTTTTTCGTATTATTACCGGTGAAGAAACCGCTGATGATGGTGAAATAATAATTAATAGTGAAACTAATATCGGCTATCTGGAACAAAGCGATGACTGGCAGGCCGAAGAAAGTTCTTTAAATTTTTTACATCGTCAGAGCGGGCGCCCTGAGTGGCGCATTAGACAATTGGCTAGTAAATTTGAACTAGATGAAGGGATGCTTAAACGAGAAGCTGCCAGTCTTTCTGGCGGTTGGCGCATGCGTCTTAAATTGACTGGCATGCTCTTAAAGGAACCTAATCTTTTCCTGCTTGATGAGCCAAGTAATTATTTAGATTTAAATACTTTACTGCTACTAGAAAATTACCTTCAAGCTTATAATGGTAGTTTTTTAATTATTTCCCATGATCGTGAATTTCTAAAAAAAACTTGTACCGAAACAATAGAAATATCAAAGACTGGTTGTTATCACTATCCTGGTAACATTGAAAATTATCTTGCTTTCAAAGAGCAAAAATTAAGCTCTTTGATTAAGGCTAATGATAGTATAGATAAACAGCAACAACATTGGCAAGAATTTGTTAATCGTTTCCGCTCAAAAGATTCGAAGGCTAAACAAGCACAGGCAATGATTCGTAAAATAAATAAATTGGAACAAAAAAAAATTAGTATTGAACACCAGGCTGGCATTACTCGTATTATTATTCCGCCAGTCAGTAAACGTAATAACTTTGCTCTCAAAACTAACAATCTTAGCATCGGCTATAGTGACAAAAAAATAGCAAATAATATTAATATAGATTGCCATGCTGGAGAAAAACTAGCCATTCTTGGCTTAAACGGACAAGGAAAAACCACCCTTATTAAAACATTATGCGGTCGCTTAAAGCCTTTAGGCGGATCTTTTCATTTTGCTGCTAATAGCCATCTAGCTTATCATGGGCAAGAAGAAATGGAAGCGATGGACGGACAAGAACAAGCTGGCGATTTCTTAAGACGCGTCGCCGCTAGTGACATCAAAACAGAGGCAGTTTTAAAAATGGCCGGAGACTTTTTATTTCGTGATGAAGAATTAAAAAAATCAATCTCCGTCCTTTCTGGAGGAGAAAAATCACGCCTACTTTTAGCCGGCTTACTATTATCCAAACCTGATATTTTAGTATTAGATGAACCCACTTGTCACTTAGACTTTGAAACTAGCGAAGCCCTAGCTCAAGCTTTAAATAAATTTAATGGCACTATTCTTTTCTCAAGCCATGACCGCACTTTTTCTAGTTTAGTTTCTACCGGCATTATTGAAATCAGCCAAGGGCAAGCTAAACGGTTACACGAAGATTATAATGACTATATTAAACGCTTAGAAAAAATTCTCTGGCAACTACCAGAAGAAATAGAAAATACAATTCATGATAAGACGGCAGAAAGGGCTCGTTATATTGAACAAAAAAATCTGCAAAAAAAAATCAACTCTTTAGAAAAAAAGTTGAATGAACTGCAAATATACAAACAAGAGTTGTTAAATTATTTTCTTGAACATTATCAAGAGTATAATCCTGAAAAAACACAAGAACTAGAAGATACTACAAGGAGGATCAACGACTACGAAGAGCGTTGGCTAGAGCTTTCCTCACTCCGTTTAGAGTAGGAAAAATTTGTTTTGAATTTATAGACTCTAATGCCTGATATAAAACTAATCCAGCAGCCACCATTACATTTAAAGACTTATTAAAACCGTGCATGGGGATTTCAACCACCCCATCTACTAGTTTTAAAATATCTTCACTCAACCCTTCGCTTTCATTGCCAAAAAGAAAGGCGGCTGGTTTAATATATTTTGTGATTAAATAATTCCTAGCTTGTGGGGCCTGTTCAACTGCATAAATACTAACCCCTAAAGATTTTAATTCAAAGATAGCCTCACTTGCATTTAAACAATAACGCCAAGGAACCAACTGATAAGTGCCAACAGAGGCTTTTACTATGCGATGATTTGGCGGCGTTGCACAAGAACCACATAAATATAGACAGCTCGCACCAACAGCATCAGCTAAACGAAAAAAGCCACCAATATTATAGGTGTCTAGAACATTGTCTAAAATTATGTAAATCGGTTGTTGAAGGCGCCTCTTTTTTATCTGCTCGGCCTCACCAGGCTTTAAATTACGTAAATTTTTAGCATTAAGTACCATAATATTGAAATTTTAAAGAGAGTTCAAAGCACCCTGTATCGCCCGCAAACTAATTAAAGCGCATTTTGAACGACGAGGACTAATTCTAATGCCCAATAATTTCTGTAAATCATCTAAACCAAGTGAGAGAACGTATTCTTTACTCTTCCCAATCATTTCTTCGCTTAGAATTGAGGTCATTGCCACTGAAATAGCACAGCCATCCCCTTCAAAAGAAATATCTGCAATCAAGCCCGCTTTCATTTTTACAAACACAGTGATATCATCGCCACAGCTACGATTTAATTCCTGGAAGGAAACATCAGCCTTTTCCATCTTGCCCCGATGACGTGGGCGCTGATAATGATCTAAAATGTTTTGAGCGTAGATGTCCATATTAATTTTTAAATATTTCTTTAATTTCTGATAAAGCAACAATAAAATTATCAATTTCTTCAGTAGTATTATAGAAAGATAAACTAGCGCGCAAACTAGCCTTTACCTTAAAATAATCATGGATTGGCTGAGCACAATGGTGACCAGCGCGTACTATAATTCCTCTCTCTCCCAATAAATCAGCAGCATCATGAGGGTGAAAGCCAGTCAAAGATAAGGCAAAAACTGGTAAACGCCCCTCTTCCCCTCCTAAAACTTTAACGAAATCTAATTTTTTGATTGCCTGTATAAAATATTTACTTAAATTTTCTTCACGGCTGATAATCTCTTGCCAGCCGATTTTTTTTATAAAATCAATCGCCGTCCCTAAGGCAATTGCACCCTCAATATTTGGTGTGCCAGCCTCAAATTTATTAGGTAAAACAGCCGGCTTGAAGCTCTGACATAAAACCTCGCTAATCATATTGCCACCACCTAAAAAAGAAGGCATTTTCTCTAATAACTCTTTACGACCATAAAGGACGCCAATACCAGATGGAGCAAATAACTTATGTCCAGAAAAAGACACAAAATCAGCCCCTAAAATCTTTACGTCCAATGATCGATGGGCAATGGCTTGAGCGGCATCCACGACGGTAATTATATTTTTAATTTTCGCACGTTTAATTAAAGGCTCTAAATTATAATACTGCCCTAAAACATTAGAGGCTAAAGTAATAGCAATTAAACGCAATTTTGGCTGAGCAAATATTTTATCTAGACTGTCAGCCGAAAGTGTGCCCTCATCATTCAAATCAATATACTCAATAACAATTCCTATTTTCTCTTTTAACTGCAACCAAGGCACTAAATTAGCATGATGCTCAGCTCGGCTAAGAGCAATTACATCACCTTTTTTGAGATTTTGCTCACCCCAACTACGGGCCACTAAATTAAAACCAAAAGTTGCACCTGAAGTAAATATTATTTCTTCGCGATCGGCCCCAATAAAAGCAGCCACTTTAGAGCGAGAACTTTCATATAAATTGGTCGCCTCTTCAGATAAAAAGTTTGGCCCACGATGAACATTGGCATTATATAAATTATAGTATTCATTCACGGCATCAATTACCACCTGAGGCTTAGGAGTGGTAGCAGCATTATCAAAATACTGTAAAGGCTTACCCTCATAAACTCGATTTAGAAGTGGAAAATATAAACGATAATCTAGCATAAACGAGTAGATATTAGATGTATTAATTCCTCTTTCAAGCCGTCATCTGATAAATCAGTCACAAATTTCTTGGCCATCGATAAGGCAAATAATTTTTGAATATCTTCAGGGGCAAGCCCGCGGCTGCGCAAATAAAACATATCCTCAGCTGATAACTGAAAAGTGCTGGCGCTATGACCAGCCTTAACATCATTAGCGGCAATATTTAAAACGGGAACAAGTTGACCGCGACTTTCCGGGCCAATTAAACGAAGACGCATATCTACCCTGGTATCACTTTGCTGGGCTTTATTCAAAACATTTAAACTGGCAATATAACTGAGTTGAGACTTATCATTAAGCAGTCCATCAACTAAAACTCTGCCCGAACTAGATCGTTCATTAAAATTATAATCAGCCTTAACTTTTAATTTTTCTTCCTTTTCTCCAATATATAAAGAGCGGCTAGTAATTTGAGCTCGCTCAGCTAAATTATGTACTAATTCCACTTCGTCATTTTGATCAAGAAAAAGATAATAAGCATTCAAGGAGGCTCCTTCTTGAATATCAAAACGACGAATTATTTTTTTGATATCAATTAATTTTGGCAAGACTAAAACGTACTGGGCCTTCATGCCTGCAGCTATTTGAATCTCACGCTCAGCTGGAATGTTGCTCACATCATTTTCAATAATAAGTAACTCCTGCTCAAGAGGTGGGATAATATTTTTTTCTATAGAATTTAATTTAAGGATATTCATAAATTAACCGACGCTATTTTCCATTTCTAATTCCACCATCCGATTCATTTCCACTGAATACTCAAGTGGCAACTCCTTAGTAATAGGCTCAATAAAGCCATTAACAATCATGGCGGCCGCCTCAGCCTCTTTCAGGCCACGACTACGTAGATAAAACATATCTTCAGCATTAATCTTGCCAGCGCTAGCTTCATGAGCAATAGTAGCAGTTGAATTATGGATTTTCATTACAGGGATAGTATCAGAAACAGAAATTTCATCCAAAATTAAAGCATCACATTGCACTGACACAACCGCGTTGTCAGCCTTAGGTGAAATTTCAACTAAACCGCGATAAATTGATTTGCCGCCATCCTTACTAATACTTTTCATGACAATGTTAGAGCTAGTATTTTTAGCAGCGTGAATAACTTTAGCGCCCGTATCCTGTGTTTGCCCTTCATTAGCGAAGGCGACACCGAGATGGTCAGCGCTAGCCCCTTCTCCCACTAAAATGGAGCAAGGGTAAAGCATGGTGACATTGCTACCGAAATTACCACCAACCCATTCCATGTGAGCTTTCTCTTCCACAATCGCTCGCTTAGTATTTAGATTATAAGCATCCTTGCTCCAGCTCTCAACGCTACTATAACGAAAGCGAGCCCCTTTTCTAACATATATTTCTACTCCACCAGCATGCAAAGAATCAACGCCATAGCGCGGAGCGCTACAGCCTTCAATATAATGAGCTTGAGCCCCCTCTTCTACAATAATTAGGGTATGTTCAAACTGGCCCATACCTTTGGCATTCATGCGAAAATAGGCCTGTAAAGGCTCATCAATGGTCACACCAGCCGGAATATATAAGAAAGTTCCACCACTCCAAACTGCACCATGCAAGGCAGCAAATTTATGCAAAGAAATTGGCATGGCCTTCATAAAATTAGGACGAACTAATTCTGGATATTTTTTTAAAGCTACGTCCAAATCTTCAAAAATTACCCCCAATTTTTGATATTCTTCTTTTAGGCTATGGTAAATGACCGTTGATTCATACTGCGCGCCAACACCGGCAAAAAATTCTTGTTCGCCCTTGGGGATGCCCAATTTATCAAAAGTATTTTTAATATCAATGGGGACATCATCCCAACTTTGTGCCTGCCCCTCCATCGCCTTGGCATAGTAAGTAATCTTATCTAAATTTAAAATAGACAAATCTGGACCCCAAGTTGGCAAGGCCATTTTTTCAAATTGAGCTAAAGATTCTAAACGATGAGCCAGCATCCACTCAGGCTCTTCTTTCTCAGCCGAAATACGACGTACCAAGTCCTCAGTCAAACCGTTTTTAGTTTTCTGCATGTAATCAGACTGATTATAATCATCCCATAAGGAATCATGTGCTTTATTTTTTTCTGACATAAAAATTATTTAAGAGCGCTAAAGCCTTCTTGCTCTAATTGCGCGGCTAATTCCTGCCCACCACTTTTTACAATCTTGCCGCGTGACATAACTAAGACGCGATCAGGATTAATATATTTTAATACTCTTTGATAGTGAGTAACAGCTAATAAACTATTTTTATCATTTTTAAAACGCTTAATAGCTTGGCCCGCTACTTCTAAGGCATCAACATCCAAGCCAGAATCAATTTCATCAAAAATAGCTAAGCTTGGGCTGGCTAAGGCTAATTGTAAAAGCTCTGATTTCTTTTTTTCGCCACCAGAAAAATCTTGATTTAATTGACGGCTAGACCAATCAGTATGTATTTGTAAAGATGATAATTCTTTATCTAACTTTTCTTTAAAAGAAAAGACACTGCCAGGGTCTTGCTGACGAGCAGTTCGAACTGATTTATAGGCATCAAATAAAAATGGAAAAAGCTCTAAACCAGCAATTTCACGTGGCTCTTGAAAGGCTAAAAATAAACCAGCCACTGCCCGCTCTTCGGGCTTAGCTGAACTTATATCCTTACCCTGAAAAATAATCTGACCACTTTTAACTTCATAATCAGGGTGACCCATCAACACATTAGCGAGAGTACTCTTACCAGAACCATTAGGTCCCATAATAACTACGCTCTCCCCTTCGTCAATTTCAAAACTAATATCATCTAAAATTAGTTTATCCTTAGCCATAACGACTAAATTTTTTACTTCTAACATTTTCATATTTTTTTATCCAGCAAGGAAGCTAAACTTCTTTGACCCAGACTCTTTTTTATATCACCTAATAATAATGGCCAAGCCCCTTTTAAACCACAGTCTTGAAAGTGTGGACAGGCTTTAGTCTTACTATGATTACAGCGTACTTTTATTTCACCAGATAAAGCCTCTAAAATATCTAAGGCCTGAATACCTTCTGGCTCACGGGATAAGTAATAACCGCCACCAGCACCCTCTTTACTTTTCACTAAACCAGCATCCTGTAGAGATTTAGCGATTTGACTTAGATAAGATGAAGACACCCCTAAAACTTTGGCGAGAGGTGAAAGTGGCAATATTTGCCCTGAGTAACGTGCTAATTCCATCATAATCAGCAAGCCATAATCCGTTTTGGTTGAAATCTGAAACATATTTATAGTTAACTATAAGTAAATTCATTATAGTTAATATTTAAAAAAAAGCAAGAGCTAGAACTCTTTAAAAGAAAAAGGGCCGCAATTATCAAAAAAGATAAAAGCGGCCCCAAAAAAAGCAAAAGCAAAGGTAGAAAAAACAGAAAACAGAAAATTCATTAACTCTCCAAGAAAGGAAAAGATGCTACCCAGCCAGCTTATATAATGTACTATATCTCATTCAGTATATGGATTTTACTATATACCTATAAAGATGTCAATCCCTTTTTCAAGCTTATAATTACAACACAAAAAAACACTAATTTTAGACAAAATAAATCAGCAAGTCCAGCCTTATAAGGAATATTCAGTCAATACTTTTAAATCATTATTAATAGCCTGCTGTAATTCTTGTGGATTATTAAACTGTCGCACCTCTCTAATTTTCTTTAATACCTGGACCAAAACAATTTCGCCGTAAATATCAGACGAAAAATCTTTAATTAAAACCTCTAAAGAGACTTCGGCTCTAAAAATATCTTTATAACCAAAATGCATCAAGCCTAAATATTCTTCACCCTTTACTTTAATGCTGACAATATAAATTCCATGCACAATATCAAGATCAACTTTATCTAAATTAGCAGTAGCAAAGCCTAAACTCTTACCCTTGCCTTGCCCCTTAATTACTTTGGCACTAAAAATTATTTTAGACGCCCGCTTTAATAAGGATATTTTTATAAAAGAGATAAGCAAAAGAATAAAGGCAATGCTTTGAGTTAAATTTAAGTAACTGTGGTTAAATAAATAATCCAAAATGATTGCAGAGAAAGGCCAAAACAATTCTAAAATAGTAGCAGCCGAAGCGCTCACCCGACGTAAACCAAAATAATAAATAAACATTGCTCCTGCCCCACTAGTTAAAACGATTAGGGCCAAGAAAGACCACTGGCTAGATGTAATTAAAGCGGTGTTAGTAATTGTGCCACTAGAAACGATTAGCATTAAAGCTAAAAGTGAGGTTAAGGCAAAACGTAAAGCGGCAACAGCGCGATAATCCAGATGATTAGCAATACGTTTACCAAAAACTGTGGAAGAGCCAAAGGCGAAAGCGGCAACTACTGCAAAAATAGCCGCATTGTGTTGCCAATCAATCATATGCCAACTTAGACCGCTCCCAGCAAAAGCTAAAAAATAACTTGCAATAATTGCTAGAGCTGCCCACCAATAGAATTGCTGAGGTAATTTTTCTTTTAAAATAATCCGAGCTAGAAATAAGGCAAAGATTGGTTGCAGCTTCTGTAAAATAACTACTGTGGCAAAACCAACCTCACCGTCAAAAGCAGCAAAAAAAGCTTTAGTAATATAAATAGTACCAATCAAACCACCAAAAAGACTAACCCAAAATATTGCCAGCCAACTTTTCCGACTCATAGCTATAATCTTAGGCCAAAAGATAAATATAAATGGACTTAACACTAGAAAACCAAGAAAATGCTCCCAAAAGACTAAAATCTCCGGTGGTAAAGAATAAAAGAGGGGACGTAAAAATAAACCATCAATACTCCATAAAAGAGCAGCCAACATAATCGCTAAAGCACCCAACAACCTAGCCGAAGATATTTTATTACTTTTTAATACAGGCATATTTTATAAAAATAAAAAGATAGATTAATCTATCTTTTCATTTTAGATTATTTTGAGTTTAAATACAAAATAACATCATATATAATTAAATCCCTAGATGAATTTAGGCCTTTTTCTTAGCCTTAGTTACTTTAGGAGCCTTAGCTTTCACAGTTTTTACCTTAATAACCTTTTCAGTCTTTTTGTCTGACTTAAGGGTCGCCGCCTTAGGCTTAGCTACTAATTTCTTAACAGCCACTTTCTCTCCTGTCTTTACTGCAACTTCTTTCTTAGCTGCCTCCTTAACCACGTCTTCAATCTTTTCTGTTTTAGGGGCTCTATTTTTAGAATCTAATAAAGCAATAATTTTATCTAACTTTGCATTTAAAGAATTTAACTGGTCATTAGACATAGCCTCAGCTTTAGCTGGTCTTTTAGTGTTTGATTCACTACCATGAAAACAATCGGAACAAAAAATTGGTTTACCCGCAGTTGGACGAAATGGAACTTCACATTCATTATGGCATTCCTGACAAACTGCTTTAAACATTGCTTTTGGAGCAGAAAAATCACGTTCACGATTATTAGTTGGAGCTGAAAATTCACGATCACGTCCAGAAAATGATCTTGGCTCTTCTCCACGTTGAATAGCAAAGCAATTACTGCATAAAACAGGTTTAGTGCCACTTGGACGAAATGGAACTTCACAATCGTTACCGCAATCACTGCAAATAGCGTGATGCATAGTTGGGCGTTCAGAATCTCTCCCGCCACCAAAACCACCTTGGCGAGGCTTACCAAAACCACCGCGACTAGAACCACCGCTTCTAAAATTGTCTCGTCCGCCAAAACCACCTGGTTTTCTTGAACCTCCTTGAAAATCTTTCATAGTAATAAAATTAATTTTTATAAATAAATTACCCATCAAAAAAGCAGATGCCTTGTCTGAGCAGAATTATCGTAGCACGTAAAGTAAAATAAGGGAAATATTTCGTAAAGCTCCTTAAATACTATTTTTGAACTTGACTATTTTGTAGATAAACAGCCCTTAAGTCTTTCTCATAGCTATAACTCCCCACTGAATAGGGTTTCATCAAATCTATTACAACTTCCTCCCCTTGATCATCCTTTGAAACTGATCTTTCCAAAGCTTTTTGGAAAAGGCCGGCCCGATTAGTAGAGCGACCATGTTTTTTATCTAAAACTACACCCTGATAATTATTTTCTTGAGCAAAAGTAATAGTTAAATCCTTTAATTTATTATAAAGCTTCTTAGCGGAAACTTCTGAGACTAAGCCTACAGAAGGATTTGGGCAAAATAATAAATATTTTTTATCTTTAGACTCTGATAAAGTCTTAAGCATAACTGTTCCCGTGCAGCGATTACGCTCTTGATCAAATAAAACCATTTCAAAATAATCTTTATCCTCCCACATTGTGCTATCGGTAGCCAAACAAACATCACCCACCATCCTTGCTAGAGCGTTCTCCTTATTCTTACTAAAGTAGGCAACAATTTCTCGGTTCTTCTTTAATTTTTTTTCCTTTCTATCATCATCGATTTCTATTATTTCTTCATACTTAGAGGCCTCACTTTGAATCTCTTGATAAGTACGCGCCTGTGCTTTTTCCAAATTAGCTAACTGTCCCTGCTCACACACAAGAGAAGCTTTGCCTAATAGACTTTCCGACCAAACTTGAGCAAAGTTATTGAAATTGTCAGCGGAAAACATAGCCGCCAGTTCAAGAGAATTATTTTTAATAAAATCATGACCCTGAAAAGAATTCTCTAAACTTTTTTTAATCTTTCTTCTAATAACATCATCACTAATTTTTTCAGCTGGAATTAGAGATAGATCGGCTTGTATTTTTGCTCCTAAGTTTTGAAGTTTAATGGCAACCTCCTCTTGATTATTTGATTTTAAATAATCTTTATCTTCAGAGCGACTAAGATTAGATTGAATTTTTTTAATTGTCTCCTTTAAATTATCGCCATAGCGATCCAACAATTCATCCAGCATAATATAATTTTTAGAGTCTTCATCATCTGATTCTTTCAACCTGTCAGCACTAGCACTTATGAATTGGTCATAAGAACCTATAAGTTGATAGGCTAAAACAACCTTCATATTTTCGCTATCATAGCCTTTATCATCAAGATACTCGAGCAACCTCCCTTCTAAACTTTTTGCCTTGCCCTCAGGGTTCTCTTTAGTTAAAAATTCCAACAACTTATCAGCATCGGCTAATAATTTTACTTCCTCTACCCTTCTTTTATAAGTAGTTAATAATTCAAGATCAGGATTAGCTCCTTCTTTTAAGCGATAGCCAGTCAATCCACTTAAAGCAAACTTTTCCCCGTCGGGGTTAAACTTTAAATTTTCAAGATCAGAACTCTTGTCTGCATAATTACCTAAATCTTTGTAAGTATCATAGTTTCTCTGAGGATAAACTAAACGTAGTGATAAAAGATAGTGTTCATCTTCTTGATTTTGAGGCAAATTGTGAGAAATATTATTAGCCTTAGCTTGTAAAGTTTGTAAAAAATCAACTCTTTCTGCCTCCGTCTTATTCTTGGCAATCTTCAAATATTCTGCCATAAAAGCATAATCAGAAGAAGAGGCCTTAAAAGATGAGCAAGAGGATAAAAATAAGTCTAAATTAGAATCATTTCTCTCCAAAATTCCATCTGAAATCAAAGAAGAAAACTGTCTCAACAGGCGCTTATCGCCATTAAAATCAAAACTTTCAAACTGACGCACATAAAAAGAATCGGCAGGCTTATTTTTAATCTTAGCAAATAAATCTATATCAACATTAGCTTCAACAGCCTGATCAAAATCATCTCCAGATAAAGTTAAATTTAAATTGCTAAAATTTAAACTCCCTAGAATATTAACGGCCATTCCACCATCAATTAATTTTTGTAAAACCTGTTCCTGTTCTACCTCATCTAATAATGTTAAATCTTTACCAAGTAAATACAGTAATTCTTTAGGATGCTCGAGCCCCTTATCTAAAAAATAATCCCAAACGCCTATTTTCTGTAAACTTTTAATATTATTATTGTCTGCAATTAAGGAAAAGTTATCATCAATTATTTTTTGGAAGTCAACTGGTGCTAGATTAAATTTGCTTAAATTAGTAGAAACTAAATACTGCTTATTTAGACTAACTAAAAAATCAGCCGTTTTCTTACTAAGATTTTTAAATTTAGAAATATTGTCTACAACAACATCCTGATAACCCTCATTAACTAAAGCTAAAGCAATCTCTTCATCTATGGCATAGTGAGAATATCTTATCTGTCGAGCTAAAATATCAGCTCGCCCCTCCTTAATTATATTTAAATAATCAGAGCTTAGTAGTTTTTTCTCAAAAACATTACTTAGCAATAAACAGGTATTTTTTTGCTTGGACATTTCCACTCGCAATTTATCAAAATCAAAAGAACTAGCAGTGCTAAAAGAAAGACGATTAAAAACAGCCGCCGCATTACCCTGACTCACCATTTGCATGCATTTATCCAAATCTATACTAGCCATAAAGGTTGGGGGCGCCGCTTCATCAAGCTCCTTATTTAGCCTGTCCCGATCTTGTCTATACTGCTCTTTCTCTCCGACTGATAACAAGGGACTAATATCTTCGTCTTCAATAAAAATTCCAAATTTTAAAAATAAAGGATATAGCTCATTCAAATCTTCTCTGCTCTGTATGTTTTTTTGTGTCCAATTTTTTATTTTTTCATCATTGTGCTGGCTATCTGTAATAAGAGCACTTTTAATGAACTCAACGGGATTAGCGTCTGGAAATCTTTCAAAATTATTAAAAATATAATCTATATTTCTAGCCGCCATATCTTTAAACACTAGTGGACTAAAAGATTCAAACTTAGAAATGTTTTGGCTAGCGTAGGCCTGATAACTATCACCTCTTTGTAGAAGATCATCAGCCACAAATGGAGGCAATGTTTTATAATGATAGTAATCTTTATTTTCATAAAAATTATCCATTAAACCAAGCTTACGCCAAACTAAAGCTTCATCGGCCTGTCGATTACCGTAATACTCTAAATAAGCGCCATTGGCATTTATATTATATGGATACTTGCTAGCGACATAGTTCTTAGCATCTTCATAAAATTTATTACGTTTATATTCATTAACAGTCACCTCTAAAATATCATCCTGATCTAATTTATCGCTCTCCACAAATTCTTTGGGCAGACCATCAAGACCACAAGACAAAAGCATTAATTTATTTGTATAAACAGCATCGGCATTTACATCAACTGCCTTAAGAGCTAAATGTGATTTAATATTAATTAACTTCCTCAATTCTATAATATCATTATCTAAATCTTTAACAGGCGATTCCTGGCTGTCCGCTCTAATATCACTTAACTCCTGCAACCAGCCTTGCAATATATCTTCCGATGAAGTCTCAAGGTCTGAACGCTCTAAATAATGAGAAAAAATTTGAGAGGCTAAACCAAACTCTTGATCTATTTTTTTCCAATAATTTTCTTCCTCTAATTGTTCAGAGGAATCATTTTTTTCTTCCCTTTTTTGAAATAAAGATTTAAATTTATTGACTAAGGGTAAGAGTAACTTATACCGACTAGCTGCCGCTTCTTTTATTTCCATTTGCGCCTCCGCACAAGCCTCTAAGGCCTCAGGTTCGCGCAAGGACGCTGACAAATCATTATTCTCTGCAAGTGCTGACTGCTCAGCTTGACTAAAATCAAGCAAGGCATGGTCTACTTTTTTATCCCAATTATTTTCGACCTTCTGTTCATTATTTTCTAAATCATTTTTACCCTTTTCAAATTGAGCCATATAAATTAACTAAGATTTTTAAAGCTTTGCCTTAGCGATGCTAATTCGTCTTTAGATTTAAGTTTAAGAATCGATTTAATTCGGCGATTACGCTTAGCTTGAATACGAAATAAATCAGCCGCAAAATCAGCATTAACGCCTTCAATCGATTGCATTATTTTATCAGCTTCTTTCATATTTATTTATTATAGCATTAGTGATAAACACTGTTAATAAAATAATTAGTACATTAAATAAAAATAATAAAATAAAAAAATGTTTTGAACAATCAATAAAGGAATCCCTATCAAAAAATACCATTTCCTAGTTTTATGGCGAAAAACAAACATGCCGACATAAACACCTAAAGCACCGAAAGCAGTGGCCAGAAAAAATAACTTTCCTTCAGAGATACGCCCTGATCCATGTTTCTTAGATTTTATTTTATCCACGAGCATAATAGCAAAAGCCGAGATATTAATTACCGTATAAAATAATAATAACTGATTCAAGAAGCTTAAATTTAAACTGGTCAGCATATAATTATTTTAATTAAATACACTTAGTTGCCCTGGTTTATTATAAATCTGTGGCCTATTCTCTTGAGCAATAATAGATAGCGACAAAAGCTCCTGATCATAGGCAGCCACTTGAGGATCCAGCCGATAGGCCATCTCATTAATACCAGATAAGTACAGGCCATCTAAACTAGTTAAGCGTGATAAAGCTACATAACCCATGCCGTAACCAAAAGATTTACTCAAATCAATCTCTGCCGCCTCTAAAGTCATGCCCTGACTCTTATGAACGGTAATAGCCCAAGCTAGACGCAAAGGAATCTGATTTATTTTGGCTAGAATTTTATTTTCATCATCAACTGTCCAGCTATCTGGAGTAACTAAAATTTCTTCACCAGAATTTAAGCGTACCAAGGGAAACTTTTCATCATCAAAACCAACTACTACTCCCATGGTGCCATTTACATACACAACCTTGTCATCTTTAAACTTATTCTTTACAAACATCACCAAAGCCCCTTGCTTTAAAATTAAATTTTCAGGAGCGAGACAATTCTTCTTTAGGGTCTCTAATAATTTCCTATCTCCTTCGCCGGTCATACGAAAACTAATTTCTTCCGCCTTAATTTTATCTAATTCAGCCTGATTAATACTATCTACATCAGCGTTGTGAGTGTAAAGGCGCACCGGCTTAATCCCCCGCTTCGGTTTTACTTTTAAACGTGATTCTAATAAGGAGATTGTTTTAGCTTCTAATTTATTCTGGCGTAAGCGTGTTAAAATATTAGTCATTTGTTTATCATTCTGACGGTGCTGTTCATCAAGATAACAAATACGCACATCCATTTCCGGCCAAACATTAGCCTTATAAACAAACTCGGCCTCAGCCTGTCCATGACTAATAGGCGGTAACTGAAAAAAATCCCCCGACATCACAATTTGCAGGCCGCCAAAGGGCAAAGAATTTTGCTTAAAAGTTTGGCAAACGCCATCAATCATATCCAGTCGATGAGCGTGCAACATAGAAATCTCATCAATGATTAAAACCTTAGTTTTCTCAAACTGCTTTTTCAAATATGATTTTTTACTTAAAGCCTGTAATTCTCTAGCATTTAAGCTATCCCTAATGCCAATGCCAGCCCAAGAATGGATAGTGCGACCACCAATATGAGTCGCGGCGATACCAGTAGAGGCGGTAACAGCGACTCCGATTTCTTTCTTCTTTAAATAAGCAATATATTGGTTCAATAGAAAAGTCTTCCCACTGCCAGCCGGACCAGTTAAAAGGACATTGTGCCCTGATTCTAAAATAGTGAAAGCTTCCTTTTGAGTCATAAGATAATTATAGGGTTAATTGAAGTTAGCGACAAGTAAATCACAAGAACGGAAAAAGCGGACTCTAGCCCGCTTTTTTATAAAATTCATTTTAAATTTATCGTAATGTATAACCACCGTCAACTATGAGAGTTTGACCAGTGATATAGTCAGCCTGATTAGAGACCAAGAAAGTAACGGCTTGGGCAATATCTTCTGGCAAACCCATCCTACCCCAAGGGATAGATGCTTCAGTTTGCTTCTTAAGATCAGCGCTCATACTGCCGCTAGCACCAGGAGTTTCTATAGCTCCAGGGGCGACACTATTAACATTAATTTTTTGACTAGCCAGTTCTAAGGCCAAGGCTCTAGTCATGGCCACAATACCACCTTTAGTAGCGCAGTAATGAGTCAGGCCGGCAAAACCAACAAAAGCGGCAATGGAAGAAATGCTAACAATCTTTGAACCTGCTTTCATTTTCTTAGCAGCTGCTTGTGAACATAAAAATACGCCCTTAAGATTCACTGCCATAACCTGATCCCAGTCAGCCTCTGTCATTTCTAAAAAAGGTTTAAAGGGGAAAATACCAGCATTATTAACCAAAATATCAATTTGCTTAAATTCAGTTTCAGCTGCCGCTATTAATTGAGCCACATCTTGAGCCTTGGTGACATCGCATTTAAACGCTAAGGCTTGTCCGCCTTTGTTTTTAATCTCAGTTACAAGCTGCTCACAATCTTCAATTTTTAAATCACTAACTAAAACTCTAACTCCAGCCTCAGCTAAAATTAGGGCGATACCACGACCAATGCCACGACCAGCCCCAGTAACTATAGCCACTTTGTTTTGTAAATTCATATGAATAAGTTTAATAATATAAAGATATTATAGCATAAATAAGCCTAATATTCTACTAACAGAAAAGCCGGTGTTAGCACAATTAGACATTTAATTAACAAAACAGCCGTCATTATAAAAGACGGCTGTTTTAAATAATAAAAACTGAATTTACTTTTTGCCTTTAAGCTTTTTTACGCCAGCAAGCAGAACTAAAACTGCGGCAGCAGCACTAATACCGGCTACAATTTTTTTCTTTGTCTCTACATCTGTGTTATCAAACTTTTTTCTTAACAAATCAACCTTCTTAACTACTTCATCACTAGCTTTTTTTAACTTCTTTGAAATTTCATCTGTATCTATTTTTATAATCTCTTTTTTTTCAACTTTAACTGGGGACACTTTTGTCTTTTTAATATTTTTTTTAACAACTTTTGGCATATTTTTTGTGATATATTCAACTTAAAAATAATTTTAAGTTGAATATATTTATTAATTTATTTTTATAAATTTACTTAATGATTAATTGAGCAATTCCTGCCTAATAAAAAATTATATCGCCGACAAGCTCTATTGTTGCTTATACTGAAGTAAATATATAGATCCAGCCTGGTCATCACTTACATATATTTTTCCTCCAGGTAAAGTTAAAACATCCGCTGGTCGCCCCCAAGCCTCGCCCTCAGAAAGAAAACCGGATAAAAACTCTTCCGTTCCAGTATAATTTCCTTCTATATCTAGCTTCATTCTCACTACCTGATAGCCTATCGGAGTGCTTCTATTCCAAGATCCGTGTTGAGCAACTAATAAATTATATTTATATTCGTCACCAAAACCTTCTTCTGGTATAAAATCTAATCCGAGAGGAGCCGAATGAGCTGGCATAGTTATAATAGGTGAAATAGTATCTGTGCAAGGATTTCGCTCATATTCTGTATTATCGAATTCTGTATCTTGTATTTTATTACCATGGCAAGCCGGCCAACCATAATCTTGATATTCTTGTATTATATTTATTTCTTCTAGTGGGAGTGAATCCCCCAACCAATCCCTACCCATATCAGCGGCATATATTTCATTATTAAAAGGATTGAGCGTTATAAAAACAGAATTTCTAAGACCGCTTGCATATTCCTTTAAATTAGAACCATCGAGATTACTAACAAGTATTTTAGCTCTACGCCAATCCTTCTCGACACAAGCATTGCATTTCGAACCAACTGATATATATAGACGTGGTCCATTTAAATCATCTTTAATTAAAACATCTCTTGTATAATGACCACCGTCATCAGGAAGCTCAACAATTCTCTCTTCTTCGCCTAGTTTCATTTTTATTTTATCATATCTAAAACGATAAATAGCATCTGTTTCAGCTAAATATAACCAACACTCATCCTCACTAAAACAATGGTCTACTAAACCATGAGGATTATAGCGATTTTCTAAAAGAACAACCTTCTCATCTGCTACGCCGTCATTATTCCTATCAGGCAAGTATATAACTTTACCAGCCTGCATTGAACTTACAATAATTCCTGCAGGTGCAGCCAAAATATCTCTAACTTTACCAAGCTTTTCAGCAAAAATACTAAGCTCAAAATCATCGGGATAAATGAGAGGGCTATCTATTTTCTCTGAAATTTCTACTGGCCTGTCAATTAATACTTCAAGAAAGGATTCTGACTGATTACTAGAAGTATATAAGAAATAAGCTGCTAAAGAAAAACCGATTATTACTAAGAAAATAAGGATGCTTATAATTATTATTAATTTATTTTTTTTCATATTAATGAAAAGTGAGCGCCGTTTTATCAATTACTATAAATATAACTTTAGTCTTTACTTATAGTCTCAAAAGGGACATAATTAAAAATGTTTGAGCACAAGTAATAAAATTAATTTTAATTAAACAATATGGCTAGAATTATTGGGCGAGGATATTCTTTTGATGATGTTTTAATCGCACCTAAATATAATAAAATTATTTCACGTAGGGATGTTAATTTTCAAACTCAAGTTACAAAAAATTATAAAATCGATATTCCAATTCTAGCAGCTAATATGGATACAGTTTGTGAAAGTAAAATGGCCATTGCAATTGGACGTTTAGGAGGACTAGGCGTTATTCATCGCTTTCTTAGTATAGCACGACAAGCGCAAGAAATCACTGCAGTTAAAGAACAAAAAATTTTAACAGCCGCCGCCCTAGGGGTAAAAGATTATGAAGAGCGACTACCCGCCCTAGTGGCCGCTGGTGTTGATATTATAGTTTTAGACGTTGCTCACGGCCATTCTAAAAGAGCTGGTAAAGCTTTAGACTATATTAAGAGTCAATATCCCCAAATAGATGTAATGGTGGGTAATATTGCCACTAAGGATGCGGCTGAATATTTTATTAGCAAAAAAGCTGATGCAATTAAAATTGGCATTGGTCCTGGATCTATGTGTACTACTAGAATTATGGCAGGCGCTGGTGTTCCGCAATTAACAGCTATAATGGACGCTTATGAAGCCAGCCAAGGCAGGGTTCCTCTCTGTGCCGATGGTGGCTTAAAAAATTCTGGAGATATTGTTAAGGCTATCGGAGCTGGAGCTGACTGCGTAATGTCTGGCTCATTCTTTTCTGGAACAAGCGAGAGCCCTGGTGAAATAATTAAAATAGATAATAAGGAGTTCAAAGAATATCGAGGCATGGCCAGCCTATTAGCTACTGTTAAAAAAATGAACTTAGATGGATCTAAAGTTGATGAAGTAGTCCACGTTGAAGGTGAAATGACTAAAATTAATTATAAAGGGCCAATTAAACCTATCATCCATCAATTACTGGGCGGTCTAGCCTCGGGCATGACTTATGTTGGCGCTAAAGACATTGAATCTCTAAAAGGAAAGGCTGATTTCATAGAAATAAGTAGTGCTGGGTATAACGAGAGTAGGGCGCACGGAGTTAATCCTATGTTTGAAATTTGAGAAAAGAAGCAGTTTCAAAACTGCTTCTTTTATTATATAAAATGTTACAACAAAAATAAAATAATTCCTGAAACTTTAGCTTTTTATATATACTGATTTTTATTCTAGAAACGACTAAGGATGGCGATAATTATCAACCGGTGACTTAACAGTATATTCTTCCGATAAAGATATAGTCTCAATCAAGTCATAAACACGTTCTACATACTCATCATTCTCATCAAAAACTGAACGCCCTTGAGTTATGTTAAAATCAACCTTCATTACTAATATCCCTTCTTTACTCGCGGCCGTAGTAGTAAAATGACACTGACTATTTTCCAATTGTTCACTTATCAAGGCACCATTGTTATAAAAACGCCAATCACAAGAATATTTTAGTCCTGGTTTTTCGTCAAAAAAATTTTGAATATTTAGCTTCCACATTCTAGCCTGTCCTCTCAAAAATTCAGCATCCAATGGGCTTTCAAGAGATATGCTAACTTTTCCATCTTTACTATAAACAGTACTTGGTTTTATTTTCATATCCTTTTCTGCAAATCCCTCTCCTTCATTACTATTATTAACTTCGGATTCCTCGTCTATACCTAACTCTGTCAATTTTTCTTCTAATACTTGCTCGTCCCCGCCCATTTTTTCATCATCTAAAGACACAAAAAGACCATCCAAATAATCTTCATAGTCTTTGTAGCCCTGCGCCTCTAACCACTCTTCTAGTTCCAAACGATCCATCGAAACTCCGTCTATTTTTATCTTCATCTCTTTACCTTCATATACAGGCAAAGCGATGCCAATAACCTTCCCCTCTTGGGCGGCGGATCGAAAATTATCCAAACCAAACATAAAAGCATTGAACTTATCAAACCCAGTAGCAAGATTACTTGGTAGATTGGCAATAGTAAGAATAGCAGCCGCTGGCTCAGTTATTTTTCTTGCGTCACCTATTATTGCTGAAACGCTATTATTATTACCAAGTCCAATATTAGCCGCATCTTCAGAAACTTCTAAAACCAGATCAGCCCCAGCCACAACTATCGCCACTTTGGTAACGGCCGAACCAGCAACTATAGCGCTCGTCCCTCCAGAAATAATAACCCCGCCTACAAATCCAGCCACCTTACAGCCATCCTTAATTACCACGGCAGCTGTTTCTAGTTTTTGAAACTCATCTCCAGCCTCATTCCAAGCATCAGCCTGTACCTCGTCTTGAGTTTGTTTTAAAATTTTATAAGCTCGCTGAGCATCTACACCTAAAAATTTTGCCAAAGTTCTAATCTTCTTGCCGGCAGGAGCTTTATCGAAAACATCGTTAATTTCTTTTGTAGTAACTGCTTGTGCCACATTTAAAAAGTTAAAGCTAAGCTTTTCTTCAGAATAATCTTCTGCATTTTTTTCTAGCTCCTTAGACTTTTTATCTAGCTTATCCCACATCACAAGCAATGAAGTCATTTGTTTGTCCCACGCATCATAACTCTTATACTGTGACGCCTGCATCAACGTTGAATCAGTTAATATTCTTAACTCTAGATAATCCTTAGAAATGTCAATTGTTTCTTCAAAAACAGTTTGTTCCAAATTGCTTTTATTATTTTCTTTACCTAGAATAAAAAATCCCAAGATTAATATAAGCAAAACCACCCCTACAATAATAAATATTTTTTTGTTCATTTTTTTATTATTATTTATAATATTAGCTACCTAATAATTAATGCACAGTACTCTTAAATTATACCAAATTATTACATATATTTCGATGCTTTCTTATCTATATACAAAAAAATACCTAAACATAGGTATTATATATTGTACGGAATTGTAGGCCACTCTGGAGTCAAAATAATAAAAAACCTGGAACTATTTAGTCCCAGGAGTAGACGATACTAACGTCTATAAGAGTTATTCAAACAGAAATTGGAAATAGCCCTTATTATCTTCTTCGTACCAAGCGGGTAACTTACCGTTACAAGCTTGTATATATTGGCATGTTTCAGCAAATGAACATCCAATAATTCTAGCAATAATAGACACGCTCACCGCAACATCTTCTTCTGCGGTTAATCCAGAGGTAGATACTCTTAAAATACCCTCCTGTAATTTTTCACCTTTTTTCTCTGGATGAGAATAAAAAATTGAAACACTACCTGCGAATTCCATAGAGTCAGGATTGGCAGAATTGCCTGAAGACATATCTGATAACATGTGCGATCTTACAGCCTTCTCTATGGCAAAAAATCTGGCCGCCTCGGAAGGCTCTTCGATAGAACCCATTACCAAATTCCTCGTTCCTGGCTCCCAAACGATAACCTGTATGCCAGTTCTTTCTTTGTCGTCAGGGCGAACGTCCTTGGGCATGCTGACAAATTTTTTAAACAATTTAGTGGCAACGCCAACAATCTCCTGTCTTCTTTCATCTAAATTAATCATTTCAAAGCCTCCTCTTTTAGTTAAACAATAAATATTTTAAAGGGCAATAAAAAAAATATAGCATAATTGCTATATTTTTGTCAAGCACGGGGTCGTGGACTGTGTTGGAACTGAAATAATAAAAAATCCCGAAACTATTGCCCCGGGATGATTCTTGTTGGACCGAGAATCTACTAGTCATATAGTTGCTTGAGGAAATGATCCTCAACTATTTCTACTTGACTTTCGAGTTCGGGATGCTCCCCTAACAGGTCTTCGACCTCTTTTTTATAACGCAGATAATCTTTTTCTGCATTAGGGTTGCCCATAGTCCATCTTTTTTCGGCTCTTTCTCTCTGGCCGATTAGAGTGTGCAGTCTTGATCGCGGTGATTCCATTTACATATTTTTTAGTTCAACAATTTCATTATAACTACAAAAAAAGTATATCATAGATACACTTTTTTGTCAATAGCACGGGATGCAGGTGCCGCCCCTGCGCCACCGGTTTTGGAGACCGGCGTACTACTGTTATACTAATCCCGCATTTTAAATTAATTTTCTAAGTCTTTTTATAATAATAAAAAGCTCTTTTACCATTCTACTATCCCCATCAGTAATTAACAAGCGCCCTTTATATCCTTTTTTATTATTACTCTCTGCATGGGTTTTATTATACACAGAAAATCGTTTTTTACAAATACTGATGAATTTATTACCTTTTCTCTTTTATACCAAATAAACCTCTACAAAAAGAGGTTTATTTATATACTATCACTTAATTTATTCTTCTCCATTATAATCTGATTTCTTAATCTGCATCTCTTCATCACAGCAGATAATTGGGCTACCCCCATCACGAATAAATTTTACTTCATTGCCGCAAATGCGACAAAAATATACTTTATCAACACGACTACTCATATATTTGTTATTTACCTAGTTATTTCTTACCAAAATGTTTTAATTCTTCTTTGCGCCGTTTCTTTTCTTTCTTCTCTTCTGCTAATCTCTCTACTTCTACTTTCTTAGCAGCATCAATTGCTTCATTTCTATTTTCAGCACAGTTACCACCATCTAAAGATTCACAAAATTCCATTTCATAGATGTGAAAAATAGTTACCGCAATAGCGATGACAAGAGGGCCAAGTACTACCCCCCAAAAACCAAAGAGAATTACACCGCCTAAAATAGAAAAAACAACAAAGATAGGGTTGACCTGAGCCTTACCCTTAATCATATAGGCGCGGATAATATTATCAATATTACCAATAATAATCGCGCCCCAAAGAATGATAAATATACCCTGCCAAATTTGACCAACTAGAAGATAATATATACCAACGGGTAAATAGAAAAGCATTGAGCCAAGATATGGTAAAAGTGATAATAGACCGACTAAAATTCCGGCCAAGAGGGCCGGAAAGCCAATAATAGCAAAGCCAATTGCACCCGCCAAGCCTTGTGCAGCCGCCGTAACAAAGGTAGATAAAATAGTGCTATAACTAACCGCTCGGAATTTTGCAAAAATTTCTCGATCATAAGCATTCGGCAGAGGTGATAAGTACATTAATCTCTCCAACATCTTTTTGCCATCAACGAAGAAGAAAAACATGGTGATGATGATGATAAGCAAAGAAATAATAAAATTTGTTGTACCCTTAACCAATACAGTTGCTCCGGATAAAAGCCAATTACTTGAACGCTTAAAAACATCCAAGAACATATTCTTAAAAGAATCGTTGCTATAAATACCAGAAATATCAAAAACACCAAAAAGCTTTTCTGGCAAAACGCTAGTCTGAATAACACCATTAACGCTGTGCTCATTAAAGAAAGTAACAGCTCGATCATAAGCGCTAACTGATTCTTGCCCGGCATATATAACCAAACGAACAGTCGGAATAATAATCAATAAAACTAGAAAAAAACACATAAAAAGGGCGGCCAAATTCTGGCGTCCTTTTAAAAACTTACTTAGCTTTAAATAAGGCGTATAAAATATTGAAGCTAAAATCGCTGCCACCAATATCTCGGTGAGAAATGGTTTAAAAACAAAATAACATCCAATAAGTACCAATCCTAATAGTAGGAGTAGGAATGGTTTAGTCAGGCTTTTAGTCATAATGGGCATGGGGGTCGCTATTGCGACCACTTAAAAACTAAAGCTAATAAAAACCAAGCCGCTAAAAAAGGCGGCTGGTATAAATTATTTGGTTTCCTTGTGCATCGTATGCTTTTTACAAGTACTGCAATACTTCTTCATTTCTAATCTTTCTTTTAAAATTTTCTTATTTTTATGAGAAAAATAATTTACAGTTTTGCACTCCGTGCATTCGAGCTTGATCATGTTATCCTGGGACATAAGATACAAAAACGACAAAGATGCGATTCTCTAATCTTGAACTCGCAAAACAGTCGTACACTTTTACATTATTTAATTACACTAATACAATAAATAAAAACTAAACAAAAGTCAACTATTTCAAGTAGCTCAAAGATGATAAGTGGGCAAATATTACCCTAATTATCTATTTTTGGCAATGAGGACAATAATGTGTCCCCCGGCCAGCCACTTTTATCTTACTAATTATTCCTCCACAAACCAAGCAAGTTTGTCCCTGGCGTTGATATACCTGTAAATAATTAACAAAATTACCTTTTTTACCCCTAGCATCAACGTAATTACGAAAAGTGGTGCCTCGAGCTTTAATCGCTTGTTTGATGATAATAATGATAAGATTGTGTAAATCTAGCAATTCCGATCTTTTTAAGCTCTTAGCTGGCCTGTCAGGCCTAATTTTAGCGGCAAAGAGAGCTTCATCGGCATAAATATTACCTAAGCCAGCAATAAGCTTCTGATTTAAAATTACCGCCTTTATCGGCGCACTTCTTTTCTGACATAACTCTTTTAAATAATCAAAGCTAAATTCCTTATCCATTGGCTCTGGACCATAATTATTTTTTAAAATATCCCGAAGCTCATCGTTACTCACCAACTTAATATAACCAAATTTGCGTATGTCATTAAAATATAGATGTCTGTTTTTATCTAAATCAAAGATGGCGCGGGTATATTTATTTGGCAATTTACCACCGACAGCTTTAGTTAGAGAATCATCCGATAAACTATGCCCACCCGCTAGAGTTTTATTACTCTGCTCATAAATTAACTGCCCTGTCATTTTTAAATGAAATAATAAATGTTTATCAGGCGCACTTAAATCTACAATCAATAGTTTGCCGCGACGACCCAGGGCTACGATTTTTTTTCCCTTTAGAAATTTAGCCAAAAAAGTCGCCCTAGGAGCGACATTTTTAAAATTAATTATTTTAATAGATTGGAAACTAGCTCCGATTAAATACTTTTCTAGATCACGGCGCACTGTTTCCACTTCTGGCAATTCAGGCATATCACAAAATAGAAGTAATAGTAATAACAATAGCTAAAACTACTAATTCCACTGCAAATATTTTAGTTAAACTCCATCCAATTTTATCTGGATCAATTAAAGGCATATACAGACATTATAGCAGAAGCAAGATTTTTATCAAAAGACTAGAAAGGGCAAACTTTAACAGAATTAGAAACTGCTCCCTGACAAGGGGACGCTTTAACATCTTGGCCACCGAATGAACAAGGAGAAGATGAGGGAGAAGAAGAGGAGGAGGCAGAAGAGCAAGCTGTTGTGGACACATTACTACCATTAAAATTAAAAATGGAGGCAACATAAATCATCACAGAAACAAAAGCTAAAAGCACAATAATTTGTATGTAATTAATTTTCTGTATCTCTTCTTTTTTTCTCACTTCACAAACTCCGCCAGGACAAAGCTCTGCCTTATCTTTATTAAATAAATTATATAAACGACAACCAACACAAATACCAAAAGAAGTTTCAAAGAAAAGTAAGAAAACACAAATAAAACAAATTAAGCAACTAAAGATAACAGAAAAGAGTCCAAAAACTGTGGTAAAAAGCATTATTATAGCTAAGCCCAGCCCCATGCTCCAAGCAAATCGTTTCTGGGGAGCGCCCGTATACTCAGGTTTTTGTCCAGAAACAAATAAGCGTCCCAAAATCATAACTGGTGCATATTTTGGATTAATGAAAACTCTAATTACAAATTCAATAGTGAAGGCAACAATAAATATTTTAATAAACACAAAATTTCCTAAAAGCATCACATTAAGCAAGGAAATCATCGCAAAGAAAAATAAAATACCAGCCGAAGCTCGCGCCTCTCTTTCATTTAAAACTGGAACTGAAAATCCGGTGACTTTCTCACCAAATTGAAATATTTTAAGCATATAATAAAATTTAATTAATAAGAAAAATTATAGCTTATTAATAATTTTAACTCAAATATAACAAAAGACTCCCAAAATGGAAGTCTTAACTTAATGTGGGCCGGGCTGGATTCGAACCCGCGAAGGCGTGAGCCAACAGATTTACAGTCTGTCCCGTTTGACCGCTTCGGTACCGACCCATATATATTCTTAAAAGCTGTTCTCATTATATAAAATATCTCACAATTGTCAAACAACCGCGATTAGTCTTTAAAACTACGCGGTTGTTATTTATCAATAATTATCTAATTAAATTGTATCACTAAGCGCCCACGCCGATAATGACGAAACGGACCAAACCATAGGCAGAGAAAATAACTACCAAGCCAATAGCTGCCCAAATTAATATATCTCTTCCCTTTTTCACTTGTTCAGCACTACCAGAAGATGTCATCCAAATAAGACCGCCATAGACAAACATAACCAAGGCCAAGGAACCAACTATACCTAAGACACTATTAATCACTTTACCAATTAAAGTTTGTGGACTATCAATACCAGCCGACTTAAGGGGGTTGGTGAGACAGGGAGTGCCTTCAGTGCAGACAGCTAAACCACTTGAGGCAAACATAAACAATCCCAACATTATCAATAAACTAATAGAGTAAAAACGAAGCAATTTCATATAAGTATAATTAATGTAACAATTTTATTATATCAATAATTCAAGAAAATAAAAAGAGGTATTACTACAAGTAGCAATACCTCAACTATCAAAGCACTTTAATTGTGACCGTTTGGTCAACTAGCGATTTGATTTTTAATTTGTTATCATTTGGCAATACTGAAAGCTGCCAAAGATTTAATTGACGATAATCTTCATACATCAGAACCGCCTTATCACTTTCGTCGGTGCTTATACAGAAGTTACTACTCAGAATATGAAACTTTTTTGAAGTCTCACCGGCAACCATAAAAAAATTATGGGTGCCTATTCCTAGACTTACTAACTCTTCAGCTCCTACTGGGGAGGTGGCTTGAGCGACCTCTACTGAGCTTAAGGCTGCCATTGTTCCAATCTGTAAAAGATTGGATTCAATCCAATAGCAGTTGCCGTTAACGTATGTGCCCTGTGCATTAGGCATTCTTATTTCAGTGAAAGATTGTCCTTGAAACAAGTAGACATCTTTTTTCTGATTACATAGCAATACTATATCCCCTTTTAACAGAGGTATAGGCATCATAGTGAGACTGACAATACTGTCGCCATTGATCTGAGCATTATAGACAACTTTCGTGTCTTTAATGATCTTAGCAAAGGTGGCGGCCGCATTTGTTTCTTTGCGGAAAGCGCCACGATCATTGGCAGTGGTAAAAATTGCACCAATGGCATTGCGGTGACGTTCAGTCGCCCTAAAGCTATCAGGAGCAATAATTTTCCACGCACCAATGAGGCACATAATAAGAACCAGTGGCATAACGATCTTTTCAAGCAGATTAAACTTACTGCTTAACATTGCCAGAAAGATGGCGACCAAGGCGGCAATCAGGGTTGTCTTCATCGTGAATACGTCTGGCGTCATCATCGCCAGAAAGCCCAAGAAGGCTAGCCAGGCGAAGAACGACCTCACAGAAGCTGGGACCACCTTATCAGTAGTCTTAAAAATTTTTAAGACCACTCCTAAGGGCAACCAAACGATAAAGAAAATCGAGATTGCAGTTAGGAAGACAAGACCAGAAAATATTGGTGACCCAATTATCAGAGCAAAGACGACCCATTCAAACATTACTACAATTATACTACCGGCAATCAGAGCATAGGCCCTGGTGACACCAAAGATTATCATTGCTATGTCTGAAATAACTTTTACAAATCCGTTACGAAAAGGCTGAGAAACAATAACGCCAATAACTAAAACAGCGGTAACGATTATAAACAAAATCTGAAACATTTTTATCTCCTTTCTTACTTAGTTAATTACTTACGAAATTTATCAGCCCAACGGCTGAGGGTGTTGGGAGCTGACATATCATGGCCGATATTATCGTAACCAATCTTGGCATTAGCAGCCGCATTCTTTGCCGTGTCGAGCACAGCTTCAGCAGCACTTTTAATTTTAGCGACGGAAAAAGAGTCTCCGGTCGGATTATTCATATTTCCGGCCTTAATAGCGAGAGCGATTTGCTCGTCTGTCATTGTAGCCCATAGGGCGATGGTTTGAGCGCCAGCGATATTAGCGGTAAAAGTTCTTTTTTCAAAAACTTTTTTACCATCCTTATCCAAGCGAATAACATCCCCGTCCATAACGGGGAAATTGACTGTTACGTCTTTCTCATTTTTCCCGATAATTTGCACTATCCTTAGCTTGGTAGGGCGAGGGAAAGAATCTATTACCTGAAGAATTCTGACCAGATCGGCCGGAGTTACATTCAATTCGGTTACGGCATAAGCCTGAGCCGAATTAAAAAGATACTCATCATCAGTACCTAAACCGAAAATGTTGGCCTTTATAAACTGGCCACCATGTTTTGTGGCCCCCTCCATAAGAGAGGACAACAATTTTTCGATCAATTCATGACCGAGAACAATACCTCCGATAGAGGCGACATTTTTTAGATTCATCTTTTTTCCCTGGCTTACTTTACTCGTCCGAGGGTTCCGTTTTTATGTTGGTTTATATTTCAGTTTTCAAAGATCTATCTGATTGTTAGGCGTTTTCACCCTATCTTATCAGACCCCAAATTATATCACATATTTATTAATATGTCAATATTTAGTACTAATAAACCTTATATTAGTATAAAATAAGGCTATTATTTCATGAAATATTAAAATCATCATTGACAAAATAAATCAATTATTTTATACTGACTGTAATTCATTCATTCATTAACAAAAAAATACAAAAAAGATGCCCAGCAGAAACAGATCCGCCGACACCGAAAGGATAAGGCAAAAACACCAAAAAGAAGCGGCCCAAAAAGCACCCATGGCTATTATCCTGAACCTGAAATCAGATGAGGATGATAAAATTTATTATGCCAAACAGATATTCATAAACGTCTTTGGCCGAATATTGATTTTCTCTTATTCCCTCCCCTTAAACGGAAAATCTGGGGAGTTTGAGAGAATGACTAAACAGGCTGACTACCTTTTAATACTTGGGGACCCTAGCTCTGCCACGCCAGAGATAAATGAAAAGTTTGATATCATATTTAAAGCTAACTATGAAATTAAAATAATTAATCAGAGTGGCTTTAATTTTCCAGCCCTAAATGGGAGAAAGACAACAGAAATCAAAAAATTAACCAAAACAGCAATCGAAAAAATAATATCATGAGAGAAAAAATAAAAAAATCGGCACACGTGATTTTTTGGCACAACCACTACCCTGCCAAAAGTCGCAACAATCCTTACTTCGGACGAGGTGGGGATATTCACAAAATAACTGAAAAGATGACCAAAAACAAACTTTGCTGGAAATTCATCGGTGGCTTCATTAATGATGAAAGAGATGATTTTTGGGAATCTATTGCTAAGGCAGACGTTCTGTTTTCCCTGCCGGCGAACATGGACTATAACGACATAGGCATGCACTGGGATGGAGCAGAAAAGTCCATGCTAGATGTGCTAACAAAAGTAAAAGAAAGAAACCCTAATATAAAAGTATTTTTCTTTGAAAATGACGTACACCATCTTGAGGATGAGCTTTCTACCCTAGGAGAATTCATTACCGATCTACACGGTGATGAATCTGTAATTAAATATTTTAAAAAATTTTTTGCAAAAGTAAAAAAGTAGAAAATAATTAAAAGCAAAACCACCTGTTACTAAAACAGGTGGTCTTTATTTTATCTGAGCCGTTTTCGGGATTTGAACCCGAGACCTTTTCCTTACCATGGAAATGCTCTACCAACTGAGCTAAAACGGCAAATCAAACTTTATCCTCCAATAAATCAATCTTGGCCTTTAATTCATCTAGCTTCTGATTATCAGGATTAGCAGCCGCTAATTGCTCCCAAGAAGTTAAAGCCAATTTTTTATCTTTTCTAATTATACTTAAATCAAAAATTAAATCAAGGTAGCGCGGATTATTTGGTGCAGCGTCTAAAGCCTGTCTTGTATATTCTAAAGATTCATCAAACAAACCTAATTCGAAACAAACCCAAGCTAAAGAGAAATGAATTTCAGCAATAATTACGCCCTCCAACATCTCTGGATCACGACTCACTTTTAAAGCCATCTTTAGGGCGTGCTCTAAAGTTGCTTTAGCTTCTTGAAAATTTTTACGTAAACGATACGATTCTGCTAAATCTAAAAAAGCCAATAGACGCTTAGAATCCAAACTGATAATCTCAATTAAATTCTTTTCCGCTGCCTCGTAGTCATATTCTGATAAAGCACTTTTAGCGCGTAAAAATAAATCAGCAATCAATTCCCTCTTTTCGGTAAAGCTTAATTTCTTTTTTCTGCGCAAATCATCACGGACTTTGCTTAAATTGTTATATTTCTTTTTTAAAAAATTACCAATCGACCCGCCAATCAAACGACGCAAACCCTGCCAAAATTTAGACAAAGAACTAAAATCTCTTTCCAAGCGTTGTTTTAATATTTTTTCCTTAAACTGAGCTTCTTTCTCTCCAGGGATATTCTCTACATCAAGAATAGATAGAACTGGAAACTTACGGATTATAATATATAAAATCACCAACAATGAAAAAGCAAAAATTATCCAAGCAATAGTATTTAACATAACAAAAATTTATGATTTTACAATCTTCCCAAAACTTTTAGCATTAAGGCTGGCACCACCAACTAAGAGTCCGTCAAAGCCGCCTGGCACCAAAAAATCAGCAGCATTTTCTGCCGTCACACTACCACCATATAAAATTGGCGTCTTTTTTAAACCGGCTCGCTTGCACAATTCTAAAATAGTATTTTTTACATTCAAAGCTTTCTCGGGGTTACAATTAAGGCCAGTACCAATTGCCCAAATTGGTTCATAGGCAATAAGTAAAGAGCGAACGCCATTATTAGACAAATAATTTAAAGCCCCCTTTAGCTGAGCCTTAATAACCGCGGCCTCTCTGCCCTGTTTCTTTTCGGCAGCATTCTCACCTACACACAAAACTGGTTTAATTTTCTGTGCTAAAGCCATCCTGATTTTTGCAGCTAATAGTTTGTCCGTTTCCTGTAAATAAGAACGTCTTTCGCTATGACCAATTAAAACATACTTGGCGTTAAGTGCAGCCAAATCAAGAGCAGAAATTTCACCCGTATAAGCTCCTCTTTCAAAAGCAGCTAAATCTTGTGCGCCCAATAATAAAGGAGTATCTTTAAATATTTTTGAAACCGAAGTTAAACTTAAAAAATCTGGGCAAACAACGGCTGTGCCTTTAAAAGTTTTAAACTGCTTAACAAAACTTTTAGCAGTTTTGATAGCCTCACTTGGGCTAAGTTGCATCTTCCAATTAGCAATAAATATTTTTTGGGACATAAATTAAGAAAATTATTTGACTTGTTCTGCCACCCATTTATAAGTACGAGCAATTCCCTCAGTAAAATTTATTTGTGGCTGCCAGCCTAGTATTTCTTGAGCGCGAGAATTAGATAAGCAACTACGTTTTTGTTCACCCGCTCGAGTAGGCGCTAATTTTACTTCTAATTTTTTCTGAGCCGCCTTTTCAATCATACTTATCATCTCCCAAATATCAACCTCGTTAGCAGTACTAATGTTTATCTCTTGCTGAGCCTCAACTGTCATGGCTTTTATTAAAGCAGAAACCACGTCATCAACATAAACATAATCTCGGGTCTGTTTACCATCACCATAAATTAAACAGGACTTATTATTAGCCAGAGCCTCAGTAAAGATAGCAATCACCCCCGCCTCCCCTCCTTTATACTGACGAGGACCATAGACATTTGAAAATCTCAAGACAGAATAATTAAGACCGTAAACCTGATAATAATAATTTAAATGTTTTTCTAAAGTTAATTTATTAATTCCGTAAGGAGACAATGGATAGGTTGGCGCTGTTTCCGGAGTTGGAATAATGTCTGTATCGCCATAAATTGCACCTCCCGTTGAGGCCATAATAACTTTCTTAACACCACTTTTTCGAGATGCCTCTAAAATATTTAAACCTCCTAAAACATTAATGCGATTATCAAAGACAGGATCTTCCACGGAAATACGCACATCAATCTGCGCAGCTAAATGATAAACAAAATCAAACTTGCTTTCTAAAAAGCGCTCAGTCAGACTTTCATCTAAAATATCTAGTTCCCAAAAATCAGCCGCTTGATTGATGTAATCACGACGACCAGAAACTAAATTATCTAGCACGGTCACAGCGTGACCATTAGCTAGTAAAGCATCAACTAAAGTAGAGCCGATAAAACCAGCCCCGCCAGTTACTAAAATCTTAGACATATAAGAAAATAATAGCGCAAAAAACAGAAAAAGCCAAATAATCAGCTCGAACAGAAAAAACATTAGGTAATAACAAATTTAAAATAAAAAAGATTATTACAACAATCTATCCTACAAAGAAAAAGGAGGGGAAAAAGACAAATAATTATGGCTATTAATAAAGAAAAAACTTGATAAAACGGCTTATTACAAAGGTTTGCTTTCCCTCTTTATATTTGTTATAATAATACTAGAAAACAGTATTTAAATTTTATAATTTGCAATTCCAAAATCAGGAATTTTTTATTTTGTATGGCTAAAAATGAACAAAAAAATGAAAACTATGGTGCTGATGCGATTACAGTCCTTGAGGGCCTTGACCCAGTTCGTAAACGTCCAGGCATGTATATTGGATCAACTTCTGCCACCGGCTTACACCATTTAATCTGGGAAGTGGTTGATAATTCCATTGACGAGGCCATGGCTGGATACGCAACTGATATCTCCGTTTCTCTATTACCAGACCGAATGGTAGAAGTGATTGATAATGGCCGCGGCATACCTGTAGAAAAGCACAAAGTCACTGGCCTATCCGCCTTAGAAACAGTTTTAACTAAATTACATGCTGGTGGAAAATTTGGTGGCACTGGCTACAAAGTCTCTGGAGGGCTACACGGCGTTGGTGTTTCCGTGGTTAATGCCTTAAGTGAATATCTAAAAGCAGAAATTCATCGCGATGGTAAAATTTGGCAACAAGAATACAAAGTTGGGCATCCACTCGGTAACATTAAAGCTGTAGGTAAAACTAACCACACCGGGACTACTATTACCTTCAAGGCTGACTCCAGCATATTTACCGAGTTAGAATTTAATTGGGGTAAAATCCTTGACCGTCTACGCCAGCAATCATACTTAACTAAAGGGATAACTATTAATGTTTTAGATAAACGTGAAGACCATAAAGAAAAGCACTATCGTTTCCACTTTGAAGGCGGAATCAAATCTTATGTTAAATCTCTTCACCGTGGTAAAACTGTTAAGAATGATACAATTTTTTATATTGATAAAGATATTAATGATTGCCGAGTTGAAGTAGCTCTACAATACAACGATGAATATAATGAAAGCGTTCTATCTTTCGCTAATAATATTCATAACCCTGAAGGAGGCACTCATTTAATTGGTTTTCGCAGCGCCTTAACTCGAACTTTGAATAATTACGGACGCTCCAAAAATATTCTCAAAGAAAAGCAAGAAAATCTAAGCGGTGAAGATGTGCGCGAAGGCTTAACAGCAATCATCAGTGTTAAACTAGCTGATCCACAATTTGAAGGACAGACTAAGGGTAAGCTAGGCAACGCCGAAATGAAAGGCTATGTTGAGCAAGTCATGGGAGACGCTTTATCCACCTTCTTAGAAGAACACCCGAAAGAAGCAGAGGCGATGATAGGCAAATGTGTGCTATCCGCCCAAGCCAGATTAGCTGCTCGCAGTGCTCGCGCCACCATTCTAAGAAAGGGCGCCTTGGAAGGCATGACTTTACCAGGTAAGCTAGCCGACTGCTCCAGTCGTCATCCAGAAGAATGTGAGTTATACATCGTTGAGGGAGACTCTGCTGGTGGCAGCGCTAAACAAGGACGTGATCGTCGCTTCCAAGCAATCTTGCCTTTACGTGGCAAGATTCTAAATGTAGAAAGAGCTCGTCTAGATAAAATGCTAGCCAACAATGAAATTAAAAACATGATTATTGCTCTTGGCGCAAATATTGATGATCAGTTTGATTTAGAAAAATTACGTTATCATCGTATTATTATCATGACTGATGCTGACGTCGACGGTGCTCATATCCGTACTTTATTATTAACATTATTTTTCCGTCACTTCCTGCCTTTATTAAATAGTGGTCATGTTTATATTGCTCAACCACCATTATACCAATTAAAAAAAGGAGCTAGTGTCGCTTACGCTTACAGCGACGAAGAAAAAGAAACCATTATTAAGGACTGGGGCGGGATGACTGATGCCGAAATTGTTGAAGAAGATGAAGATGGTGAAAAGGAAATTATTGAAAGCGCAGAAGATGAAAATGAAGAAGAAGAAAATAATAATAAAAAAGATGATAAGACTAAAACATCAGTTAAAATCACTATTCAGCGCTACAAAGGTTTAGGTGAAATGAATCCTGATCAACTCTGGAACACAACCATGAACCCAGCTAGTCGTATCGTCAAACAAGTAACAATTGAAGACGCTAGCAAGGCTGACCAAGTCTTCGATATGTTAATGGGAGACAACGTAGCTCCTCGTAAAAACTTTATTCAAACACACGCTAAAAAAGTTCAAAATTTAGATGTCTAATATGATGCCATACCTAATTTATCCAATTATTGCCTTCATTATCGCTCAAGGTACTAAGGTATTATTAAAGAATAAGCGACTAAAAAAACACTTTCATTGGCGCGATATCTTTGCTTATTCAGACATGCCTAGCGGCCACACCGCTACGGTTACAGCTCTAGTCACCATTATTGGGCTACGTGACGGCGTCTTCGCGGCTTCATTTGCTATTTCTTTTGTCTTTATGATGATTGTCATAACTGACGCCATTGGTTTACGTAATTATTTAGGACAACATGGAAAAACTCTTAATATTCTAGTAAAAGATTTAAAAGAAGATGATTTCTTAGATAATTCCTATCCGAAACAACTAGAACAGATTGGACACACCCCTTTACAAGTATTAATTGGCGGTATTATTGGTATAAGCATAAGTTGTATTGGTTGGTATCTAGGATTTTAAGATAATTTAATTAAAGACATAGAAAAAGCCAGAAAAATATTCTGGCTTTTTTATTAAAAAAGGCCGTCCCAACAGAACGGCCATAGCTCTCATTTACTGCGCTTAAACACAGGCATAGCTGAAAAAATATCAGCAAACATATCATAAGGTTTTGTTTCTACTTTTTTCTGAGTAGACCATTCAGTGGAAAAATTATTATCCACCGACACGCTTACAACACCGCGCATTTTCGGAATATTATTATTCCAAATTTGATTAAGCATTTCTACCTCATCTACATGAGGGTTTTTGGGTATTTTTTCTGTTCCCATAATTTACCTCCCTTTTATTAAAATTATAATTTACTATTTATTCATTTAAATTAAGCTCTCTCCCGTCATACTAGCAGGCTTATCTATATTTAATAAAGTTAAAACTGTCGGTGCAAAATCAGCTAAGGTTCCAGCCGGAGCTAAAACACTTAAATCACCATCAAGTGGATCTGCTAGACCAATAGTCTTTCCTTTATATTCATTGCCAATTAAAAGAAAGGGTACGGGGTTGCTAGTTGGGCTTTTATCCGCCCAATCGGTCGCTAAATCTCTAGTCCGCTCAGCGTTTCCGTAAGGAGAGGTAATAATAATTAAACCATTCTTATTTAAAACTGCCGACACAATCTTAGCTAATAATTTATCAATTTGTTCTAAATTATTAACTGTTTCTTTAAAATCTCCGCGCGAGGCAGCTTCATGAGCTAAAGGAAGGCTGGCAAATATAACCTCAGTCGCCATTTTTTTATGTAAATGATTTTCAATTTCTCTTAAGATACTTTTGCCAAGTGGTCGCAATGCTTCATCAAGTGAAGGAGAAGATAAGCAATCTATAACTTCTCCGGTAAGTAAGTTTTCTTTACCGTTATTGAACCATAAACTTAGACCAGCCAATTGCTCACTAGCAACAATTTTAGCCTGTTTGACACCAGCTTGGTCCAATATAAAAGATAAGCAAGTTTCGGCCTGAAGAAAGTGATCTGAATCATCTGACAGTCCGCAACCCAGAGACCAGTAACGCCTACGGCTATCTTTTGTTTTACCAGACAACAAAGTAACCGGGTAATCAAGAATATAGCTAAGCAGATTAGGCATTTTTGCAGACGTCACCGCATTAAATTCATTATTAGTAGAAACGCCAAAACCATCAAGAAATAAACAAAGCAATAACTTAGACGCTTTCTTATTTTCCACTATCTTCTCTTCAACTAATTTAATACTATCATTATCCATATTAACTGTTAGGGGGAGTTGTCTCATTAACAAAGGCGGCAATAGCCATTAGACGGTTATATTTAGCCACTCTCTCTCCTCGTGCTAGTGAGCCAGCCTTTAAATATCGAGCACCGATAGCAACTGCTAAGTCTACGATAAAGTCATCATTGGTTTCACCGCCTCGATGTGAGACAATTACTTGATAATGTTGACGTTCCGCAAGCTTCGCACATTCAATCGTTTCTGTCAATGTCCCAATTTGGTTTGGTTTAAGCACAAAAGCATTAGCAACCTGCTCAGCAATACCTTTACGTAAAAGCTCTAAACTGCTGGCAAACAGTTCATCGCCAGCTAAAACTAACTTATCGCCCAAAGAGGCAGTAGCCTGGCGCCAGGCTGACCAATCCTCATTAGCTAAGCCATCTTCTAGATAAGTAATTGGATATTTTTCAAGCCAATCTGAATATAGTCCAACTAAATTTTCAGAACTAAAATATGAGTTATCTAAGGGAAAAATATATTGCTTAGCTTCAATATCATAAAGCTGATCAGAGCCAATATCTAAACCAAGCTTAAAATCCTTCCCAGCTGTATAGCCGGCCTTAATTATTGCCGCCAAAATCATATCCAAAGCCTTAAGGCTAGAATCCATATTCGGTGCATAACCGCCCTCTAGGCCAATATCCGAATCATAGGAATTTTCTCTTAATATTTTACCCAAGGAGTGATAAACTTCAGCCCCGGCCCGGACCATGCGCATTGTTTTGGCTTCACAACTAGTGCTTTTAAATGTAGGGGAATCATACTGAGGAATTAATAAAAATTCTTTAAAATCAAGATTAGTATCACCATGATGTCCACCACTAAACATATTAAATAGAGGGGTTGGAATTTTAATTGGGCCAGTTAATTGATAATAATCATGTAAATATTGAAATAGCTCTTTATTTTCACTTATCGCGCCAGCCTTAGCTACTGCCAAAGATACAGATATCATAGTATTAGCGCCCAGTTGACGTCTGTCTGGGCTAGCATCTAATTCAATTAACAATAGATCAATTTCTCTTTGAGCTGTTGGTGACATGCCGATTAAACGAGGAGCTATTAATTCATTAATATGATTAGCCGCTAAAAGCATTCCCTTACCTTTATAGCGGCGATGATCGCCGTCATATAGATCCTTGGCCGCAAACTTATTAACAGTCAACCCAATCGGAACTTCAGCCCGACCACGAAGCCCGGAAGACAAAGTTACCGTTGTTTCTAGGGTAGGAAAACCACGAGCATTTAATATCTCGCGCGCCTTTACCGAAGTGATGCTAATTTCGTTATTTTTAGGCATATTTTTATTTAATAAATAATATTTTTTAAACCAGGCATCTTTTCTCCTCCCAGATAAGATAACATTGCCCCACCGGCAGTTGAGACCCAATCAACATAAGTCTCCATTTTAGTCATTTTTAAAGCTTCAACTGTTTCTCCACCGCCAACCAAACCAAAAGCTTTTCCAGTTGAACGGGCCGCCACTATTGAGGCTATCGCTAAAGTGCCATGCTTAAAAGGAATTTCTTCAAACTTACCTAAAGGACCATTCCAAACAATTGTTTGTGCTTTTTTAATATAGGAGCTAAATAGAAAAATTGTTTCTGGTCCGATATCAAGAATACAATCACTCTTTTTTATATCTTTTAAATGACGATGCTGACTCTTCCCTTTTATTGTTTTAACAATAACATCGATGGGCAGAATTATTTTAGAAGAAATTTTTTTACCAGAAAAAAATTTATTCAAATACCTACTACTTTTAGCATCGCACAAAGAACGGCCAATTTCTATGCCCATTTTCTTCAAAAAAGTATTGGCCAAGCCTCCACCTAATAAGATGTGGCTGGCTGGTTTATATAATTGTTTAATTAAAGGAGCTTTAGTCTCAATTTTCGAACCACCCATTACTACCACCAAAGGCTTAAGCGGTTTTAATATTTTCTGCAAATTCTTTACTTCTGCCTCTAACTGCAAGCCAGCAAAAGCGGGCAAGTATTCAGTAACAGCGCTAACAGAGGCTTGCTGTCGATGACAAACAGAAAAAGCCTCGTTCACATACACATCTGCTAAAGCTGCTAATTGTTGAGCAAACTTCTTGCCATTTTTTTTCTCAGCCGTATCAAAACGTAAATTCTCCAAAAAAATAATTTCACCATCTTGCAAAGCCTTAGCCGCTTTTTTTGCTTTATCGCCAATAGTATCTGGAACAAACTTAATCTTTTGTTTTAATAATTTTTGTAAACGATGGGCTAAAGTTCGAGTTGATAAAGAGGTGTCGACACCTTTAGGGTCGCCCCAGTGACTAATGATAATTAAACGCGCTTTTTTATCTACTAAAAATTTAATGGTTGGCAGAGCCGCTAATAGGCGATAGTCTTCACTAATCTTGCCCTTCTTTTGGGGAACGTTAAAATCTACTCGCAATAAAACCTTTTGCCCCTGCCAATCCTTTTTTTGTTGTAAGCTTTTTATTTTCATAAACTAATTTAAATAGCCCCAAGAACCGCCTCTGTTTCCATGCTTACACCCTCACGTAAATAATTAATGATAACCTTATTGCCAGGGCTGTAAGTTAAAAGTAAAAGTGATAAATTGTTATCCTTATTTATTTCAACTCCATTAAAACGAATTATGATATCGCCCTCTTTTAGACCAGCCTTATCGGCTGCACCACCCTTTACTACAGCCGCCAGCTCATTAGTAGTCTGAATCAAGGCGCCCCTATCGGGTAATTGCTGATCATTAGTAATAACTAAACTTAAATCCAAATAATTTAAACCAAGTGAAGCTCTCTGTAGAGTATTATCGCGCAATAAAGCTCGCCAATAAGAGTCTATAACTGGACTCAACAACCATTTTCCCTCTCGATCGACTAGGCCTAATATTTCTCCACTCAAATTAAAAACAATAGCAGGGTATTCTTCCTGATTATATGCTAAGGATATTTTTTGCAAATATTGATCGCTATCTAAATCATAGGTTGCCAGATTTTTCGCTGCTAAAGAATCCACAATATAACCTTTGTTGTCAGTTGCTAAAATTAAAGACTGCCCTAGTTTAATTTCTCCTTCTGGCAATAAACGCTTAACTACTAAACTGCTAGCATTATTTAAATGTAAAAAAACTAAATTATCCAAATCATCTGAGCCGGTTAAAATACGATCAATTTCATAAATATTCCTTTGACTATCAATAACTACATAAGTGGAGCTAGCTTTATTTAAAGTAGCAGCTACCGTCGCCTCAGGCCAAAGCGCCATCACCCAGCCATCATTAGTGGCGGCTACTGCATGAGCATAAGGCGCACTTAACTCATAGTAACTAGTATTTTTATCATTACGAACAAAAACTCCTAGAAGACTATTCTGAATATCTCTAATTGTTTCATCAACTTTAACATCCTGATTGACGACCACCTTCTTTGGGTCACGAATTACCAGGTTTGGAGATAAATAGCCATAATCACTAAGATTAACTTCGCGATTGAAATTAAGGCTGTTTAAGTCACCGACGCTATTGAGATTAATCGATAAGGCGCCAGCCACTCCAGCTAATAGGCCAAAAATGGTTCCAAAAATAATACTGTAAAGATTGTTGTTTTTCATAATAATTTAAAGCCAACGGGCAGTTAACAAAATAAGAGCTAAACTTAAAGCGGTAAACCAAGCATAATTTGTTATCTTCCTTTTGCTCAATTTACCGTTAATATATAAACGTGCAAAATTAATGACTGAATAATAGGCTAAGGCACTTAAAATAGCGGCTATCAAATAATTTAAAGGCAGCAGGGATAACATCATTACTATTTCCGTCGTCAATAGAGCTAGAAAAAACCAAAAACCAAGATATTCCTTATCATTCCATGATTGAGCATAAGCTAGAGCCCTAGTGTTAGCAAAAACTATAACTAAAAAAATTAGTAATAAAGGCCATTGCGATAAGCTTAAGAAAGCCTGAAAACCAAAAAGTGTAGCAGCGGCAAAAAAAGTTGTATATAAACCACCATATAGAGACATTAGGCCCCAAGCTGTCATATCAACGTTTTTTTTCATTTTCACAGCAGTCGATATATAACTATATAGATACCAAATCATTAACAACCATAATAATTGCACAATCCATTGCATTGCAATTAAAGAAGCAAAAAGATAAAAACTATTAAGCAGCAAGGCTAAACTAATAAAAGTGAAGAAAAATCGCCAACGCCACTTACGACCAGCGAATTCATAAGCAACAAAAATTAAAATTAAAGTTGAAGCGCTAGCCAATATCCACAAAGCATGAGGATAAGATAAAATTAACTGCCAGCCCAACCAAAAAAGTAATGGTGAGCCCCAAAAAATAAACCTCAAAATGTAATCTAATTTTTTCATAAATATTTAAGGCAAGATTGGTGTATCTAAAACAGGTTCATCTGCGTTATCAATTAAATCTTCTGGAGTGTTCACATCATCCTCTATCGGCAAAACTTCATCGACAATCAAATCGCTTGAACTAGCGACATCCTCTAAAACGTCAGCGTTATCAGTCTTGATTAAATTTTCCTGGGGTAAAATAGGTCCAATTGGAGGCAAAGTCTCCATTGATTGATTATCACTATTTGCATTAACTCCATTTTCTAAATTAACTTTAATTATTGGTTCAGACACAATCTCAGCGCTCACATCAAGATCGGTGTCAGGTATTAATTTTAATATTTGTCGCAAACTAAAATCACTTAAACTATTGACTTTAATATACTTGTTAGAAAAAGTATAAAGTAAATTACCAATATAAACTATTCTTTTTACTGAACTATTATAGCAGTCGCCAGCACAACTAGAATCAAGTAATTGATATTTACCGCCATCAGAATGATCAACCTTATCACGTAAAATTAATTTGCCCGACTCAATACTAAAAAATAAAGAGCCATCGAAATAATTACGTAAAGATCCAGTGCCAGTACTCAGAGTAGCCGGTACAGCTAAGAAATTTTTATTGGCGCTAAATAGAAAGTCTTTATAATTATATAAAGCTAAAGAGTCGCTACCCATCGAACCAGTAGTATAACTATCTAGTTCAAGCGGATTATTTATATCAGTAATATCTAGCAGGGTCAGCTTAATACCGCCAAACTTCTTATTACCATAAGCATCAAACTGTATATCACGACCAAAACTAATTAAAGTATTATCATCATATGGGTAAAGATAAGCTAAGGGATCGGTTAATTTTAACTTCCCTAAAAGCTTAGGAGCTTTAACGTTGGCAGTATCAATTATATATAAACCGTCGGATTGATCCAGGGTATTTAAATAAATATGGCTACCTAAGAAACGAGCAGCGTAAATCGTTTGATTAGTAATAAAGCTTTCAATCGAAGATAATAAGCTTAATTGCGGTGACAAAATATAAAAATTAGATGCTATATTTTCTTTTTCTGAAAATAAACCACTATTCTTATCATTAGTAGTCATTAAGCGCAAATTACCAGAGACATCCTCATCTATAATCAAGTCCTTAACAAGACCAGCAACCTCTCCTTTGGCCTGATAGACTGGCAGCTTACCATTTAGATTTAATTTATAAATTAAAGTTTTTGACTGACTATCTGATAACTTAGATAAGCTGTCAGACATCAGACTATCTAATTCCGACTCGAAAATTAATAGCTCATCAGTGCCACGATTATTCAAAAAATTATTATATATTTGCAATAGTTTATTTATTTTTTCAGCTGGACTGAGGATTAAACTATCAGCCCCCCTGATCTTATCAACTTGCGCAGATTCATTTGCACTAAGCTTATTCGACAAGACTGACTGCATGGCTGTAAGTTGCAAAGATTCAAGATTTACACCTTTTGCATAAGTTAAATAAACATTTTTGGCCGACACATAAATATTTTGAGCTGAATTTAGGATATAAGTCTGGGCTTCTACAGGCTCTGTGGCGCTAGTTAAATCAAGCGTATTAATTGAAACAAAGCGACGATTATCATAAGGAGCGTCAAAATAAAAAACTGCAGGGGCAAAACAAGCGCTACTATCGCCACAGACAGATGGCAAAATACGACCCTCATCAACCAAGCGCGGCACCAGTGGCTCTCCTACAACATACTCATTAAAATTATCAAGAATTAAATAAAGTTGATTATCAATAACTCTTGATTCTAAATATGAACCCTCAAAATCTAAGTCTCTAATTTGCATCGGATTGGCAGGATCTTGCAAATTGAAAATTTTAACAAAAGTATAAGGGGACTGCCGACGAAAACCCTTATAAACCTGTGCATCCATAATTTCCGTATCAACCCCAATAACAAGCAATTTGCCATTATTAACATATAGCTCACTTGGTCTTGAATATAAAGTGAGTTTAGCTAGGACCTGAATAGAGTTTTCGCTAGCCTTGATAATAAATATATCATTATAAGAAACGGCATAAATATATTCACCCTCAATCTTAACAATATCTGGCTCATAAATACCAATATCCTGTAAACTAGGAATCGGATAACTATCATTTAGCGAATGACTACCACTCGAAGAATTACTTATACTATAATTTGGTAAAGATACTGTCTTCTTCTCTAAAAAAGAGCGCAATTCATCATAATTACTAAATTTCTTCATCTGCCCAGAATAGACTAAATCAGCCCCATCATTTTGAGATTCATTCACTGTCGCTTCTGGCGCCTGGCTATCACTAGGCTTTGCAGCTCTATTAATTAAACTACAAGAACTTAAAAAAAGGCCAAAAAAGAAAATTATTGATAAATATGCTATTTTTTTACTCATAAATTAATCAACTTAGACTTTAGAATATAACTTGAGCTCACTAACAATAATAGTACAAAATCGCGCTTTTCACAAATAAACATTAATAAATTATCACTTTGGCGCCGCGTTCGGTGTGCGCGTAAATATAGGCCGCCGAATCCAAGCCTAAACGAATGCAGCCGTGAGAAACCGGCGTTCCCAAATGGTTTTCTCCTTCACGATAGCCACTCGGCCAAACTGGCAATTCATGTATGCCAATACCAGGACTACTTAAGCCCAACCAATAAGGCATCCATAAACCGTAAGTCCTTGACCAAGCACGATCAATCTTATTTAAGACTACAAATGTTCCCCTTGGCGTAGGCGTGCTTGCCTTGCCAGTAGAAACAGGAAAACTACGCCAAACAAAACCATTCAAAAGATAATCAAGGGTTTGCTTGGCTAAATTAATATTTAAACTAACATCCAGCTTATAGCCATCGCCCTTAACTGGATCAAAACCAGCCTCAACTTCTTCACCATCATTAAAGCCATCACCGTCACTATCGGCTTTTGTCGGATTACTTTTAAATTTTATTTCCCAGGCATCACTAAGCCCATCCATGTCTAAATCACTATCAATTAATTTAACTGCAGCTGGATTATGAGGTGAAAAACCGGTATTGATTTCATCGAAGTCACTATAAGAATCACCATCGGTATCTGCGTTATAGGGATCGGTGTAGTAAATTTCCATTTCATCCTTATCAGGAACAGCGTCCCGATCAGCGTCCGGTAGGCCGTTAGCCCACACACTGGGCACAAAAAAGAACCAAGAAGCGATAAATAATACTTTAATTAAATTACGATTAATAAGCATAATTTCTATTTACGAAAACTAAATTCACAACCACAATATCTTTGTAGATATAAACCTCTTTCTCTAGCCCAATTTAATGATTCATGAAAACCATTTTCAGCCTGAAAATCAGCATCCATAAATTTTGGCCCATCTTTATCCACTAAAGAGCCACAAATTTTTCTAATAGAATCACCGTCTTTATAAGGGCTAACTAATAGGCTGGTGCTAAAATAATGGAAATGATTACGCTTGGCATAGTCATAAGCCGCTTGCAATCGTTCACGATAACAAAGTTGGCAACGTTTTCCCCTTTCCGCATCTCGCTCACGATCAAGCACCATCTCGCGCCAAGCTTCATGACGATAGGGCACTGCAATTAATTTGACCCCTAGGGTTTTAGCGGCCTGTCTAACAGATTGCAAGCGACGATTATACTCTTCCTTGGAAGAAAGATTAGGGTTGTAAAAATACCAAGTAACCCGGAACTTAGGCAAAAGTAATGTTTGAGTAGAAAATGAAGCACAAGGAGCACAGCAAATATGAAAAAGCAGTCGAGGGCGATGTTTTCTCTCCCACCAAGAGAAAAATATAACAATCAAAAGCATTATTACCACTAAAACTATTAAAGCAATTAATTTACCCCGACTTTGCAGGATTAAACCTGCCAAACCTGATAGAGTCGCAAAAATATAATAAACAAAAACAGTTTGTTTGGGAGACAGTCCAATGTCTAATAAACGATGATGCAAATGTTTTCTATCAGCTAAACGAAAAGGATTTTTCCCTTTTATTAACCTTCGTAATATTGTCCAGGCAACATCTAAAATAGGCAAACCCATAATCAGAAGAGCAATAGCTATTTTCCCGCCAGAAATAATAGCTAAAACACCTAAAACATAACCGATAAGTAATGAACCTCCCTCCCCTAAATAAACCTTAGCTGGATTAAAATTAAGCGCTAGAAAACCAAGACAAGCGGCAGCAAAAATCCAAGCAGCTAAAGCAATGTCTGGCTGTAAATATTGGGTGCTTGAAGTAAATAAGAAAATAATAACAGCTCCAATTACGCCCAGCCCACTTACCAAGCCATCAACTCCATCCAAAAGCTTAGTAGTATACATCATGCCTAATAGCCATATAACAATAATGAGAGAGCTAAAAATGGCTGGGAGTATAATTATGCCCCCAAAAGGATCAGACAACTTTTCAATGCCAACCCCCCCAATTATTGGGGCAATAGCCGCCAATAGAGGAAACAAAAATTGCTTTTTAGCGGATAAATTATACTTATCATCTAAGAAACCACCAATCATTAAAATAAGTGCACCAACAAAAACCCCCAACCAATGCTTTAGCTCTAAATTTCCAGAAATCAGCACCATTCTTACAAGGTATAAACCGGTAAAAAAAGCTAAAAATATGGCCATACCACCTAAAAGAGGGATTGGTTTAGAATGTAATTTCTTAACACCGTCGGGACGATCCACAATCTGCCAGTAATTAGCTAAGCGCAAAACAATCAGGCTTAAAAATAGTGATAAGGCGAATATTAAGAAAAAAATTAGATAATATGGAAGCATAAACAATATTACTTATCTTGACAATATCCTTAATAAAGGATAAGATTAATTTTAAGTTTAACTAAAAGTAGAAGCAATGAAGAAAAAAACCGAGGTGCGCATACTGCCCCTCCTAAGCATGAGTCAAGAGCGTCTTACAGCGCATATTGACACTTTGACGCCCTCAGAAGTAGGGGAGTTGAAAAATATCACGAAGATCAAAAAAAGGGAGCTGGAAGAAAAAATTGAAAATGAATTAAATTATGTTAAAACGCATTACCAAAATAGTAGTGCCAACCTCTATTTTCAAGTCATTGAGATACAAAAGGAAAGGGGGCGAAATTTGATGCAGAAGGTAGATCAAATAATTTCCACCCTTGAAGAAAAATTCCAGAGAAACAAAAAGCAAAAAAAAGAAAGATGTGAACAGAGCTTATGGAAAGAACCCAGAGCTTAAATTTAACCCCGGCAAAAAAGTCGGGGATTTTTATTATAAATTTACAATTCCCTGCCTTTAATAACACTTATCTCTGCATTTGGCCCGATAACAACTGTATCTCGACGCTTCAACTCTCCAGCTAATATCTTATTGGCCACCTTATCCTCAACTCTATCCTGCAATAAACGTCTTAGAGGGCGAGCGCCAAACTTAGGATCATAACCAGCTAAAGCTAGTTTTTGCACACCCTTACGGTCAGCCTTCAAACCTACTCCTTTTTTTGACAATCTCTTCTTGATGCCCTTCAACATGAGCGTAGCAATTTGAAATATATTATCTTTAGTTAAGGGTTTAAATACAATAATACCATCGAAGCGATTAATCAACTCCGGTCGCATAAACTTGTTTAACTGATTGTCAATTAACTCTTGTTTCAGTAAATTAAGATCGGTGCTAGCTTTAATTTGCTCCTGAATATAAAGAGCACCAATATTGGAAGTAGCGATGATAATCGACTCGGTAAAACTAATTGTTCTGCCCTGTCCGTCAGTTAAACGTCCGTCATCCAATAATTGTAAGAATAAATTTAAGATATCGGGATGGGCCTTTTCAATTTCGTCTAATAAAATTAAGGAGAATGGTTTTTTACGCACAGCTTCAGTTAAATAACCTAGAGTGCCATCAACATCACCAATCATTTTACGAATACTATCAGCCGCTTGATATTCACTCATATCTAAACGCACCATATAATCCTCATCACCAAAGTATACTTCAGACACAGTTTTAGCTAATTCAGTTTTACCAACACCAGTTGGACCTAAAAACAAGAAACTGGCAATCGGTCTTTTTGCGTCTTTCAGCTCAGCTCGAGCACGACGCAAACTAGAAGAAACGGCTGTTACCGCCTCTTCTTGTCCAACCATACGATGATGAATATTTTCTTCCAAGGATAATAATTTATGACTTTCACTTTCAGTTAATTTCTGAGCGGGGATACCAGTCATTTCACTGATAGCTAGGGCTACCTGCTCCTTTGAGCAAATTGAATTCTTAGGATTATGACGACTAGCTTTAGCGCTAAGAGTTACCGCCCTCTGTAATAAATCTAAAGCTTTGGCGGGCATAAATTTATCATGCAAATATTTGTCTGATAAAATAACCGCCTGTTCAATAGCATCATAAGTAATAAAAATTTTATACTTACCCTCCATTAATCCCACTTTACTCTCAAGTATTTGAATAGCTTGATTAATATTAGGCTCACTAATGCCAATGGTTGTCATTGATTCTCCAAGAGCTGTCTTTTCAACTACACGTGTATAATTATTACTTGTAATAGTGGCCAAACAGATAACCCTATCTCGAGAAAGAGCCTCTGATAAAACCTCAGACAAATCAAGGCTATCCTCTCCGCCCGCACTAATACCAACTAAGTTTTCAATATTAGCAATGTGTAAAATAATATTTTTTGAACGAGCAGATTCATTAATACAAGCTAAGAGACGGGCCTCAGCCTCAGCTGGAGAAGCGCCACTAACAAGCCTTGAAACATCTATTTCGACCAAGCGCTTGTCTTGTAAAAATTTAGGGACCTGTTCGGCTACCATTAATTGAGCAATACCATTAATAACCATGGTTTTGCCGGTGCCGGAAGCACCCACCAATAAAATTCCACCCTGCCCGCTCTCAATTGTTTCAAAAATAGAATCTATTTCCTTTTTACGTCCAACACATAATTCAAGACGGCCATATTTAGCCGCTAAGGTTAGATCGTGAGAAAAATTATCTAAAGTTGGTGTGGCAATTGCCGTATAGGCTCTATCCATACCACTTCCCGGCTTTAAAATAGCCGAACGACGATATGATTGATAATTAAGAACTAATTTGCGATTAATATGAAACCACTCGCAAACATTATTAATTTTATCAGCGTCAATGTCTAAATCATACAATATCTCTGCTAAAACAGGGCTTCTTTGGTAACAAAAAATTAAAGCATTCAAAGGCTTAACCCCCTCCTGCTGACGCTGGACCGAGTCAATAAAAGCGAGAATCAAAACTTCGCGTAGCTCATCAGATAAATATGGTTTTTTTTCTAAAACCTTTAAATCAAGTAAGTGTCTTTCAATTTTATCAACCAAAGAGCTAGCACTAACATTTAAGCGGACAAAAACATTTTGCACCTGAACGTCAGTTAATAGAGCTCTAAAAAAATGCATAACCGATACCTCCGACTGCTTCAATTTACTTGCCAGCAAAAAAGCATCAGCTAACACTTTCTCTAAATATTCACTGGCGGCACCAGCGGCGTTATAGGAATCATCGCTATGCTTGTAATCTTCACGCCATTTTCGATGGTCAATTTTTATTTTGGCAATCATTTCCTCGCTACGGCGATAGACGAGAAATAGGTCAAACCAAAGAGAAAGAAGAAAAACTAAAATTAAAGGATCCCTATTTTCCCAAAATAAAAGTAATTTAATTGGCGCCATTGATAATTCCTGCCAGTGGAAAAACATCCAAGCTAGTAACGAAAGCCAGCCAATAACAATAACTATAACTACTATAATCCTCAAAACATGAGCAATAATTTTCTTTAATTTTTGAAGAGAGATAGCTGACCGACTCATGGAATGACGCCAAAAAATTAAACGCCCACGCCACCAAGTAGCTGGTCCATTTGCTTCATTATTTTCAAATTCTAGTTCTGTCATCATCTCCATATATCTACATCTCTAAGAATTGATAAGCGGTTGCGATAACTATAGCCAAGGGCAAGGCTAACCAAGACAATATTAAAACTAAACCAACAATCACCCAAAACAACATTGCCAAACCTCGGAATAATATTTGTACCAAACGCACAAAAAAACTCATTAACCGACCAGCAAAGTCATGCTGGCCATACATAGGTACAAATAAATTTCGTGTCCATACAAATAAACCCAAGGCACGCTGCTCGCTTCGCCAAAAAGAAATAATTCTAGACACAAAACGCAAAAAACCTAAACTATACCACCAGATAGGAAAAAAAATAATATTCCAAATAAATTGGATAAGAATCTTGGAACTTAAAACTAAGAAATGAGACTTTAACATATAATTATTATAATTATAGCATTAAAATAGGACTTCAGACAAATAAAAAATACCCCGTAAATAACTTATGGGGTATTTTTTTATTTGTGCTTTTACTCGTCTTCTTTAGAGTTTATTTGACTAATCCAGAGAAACTGCCAACCGGTATTTTATTGATATCCTCATTGCTAATGCCAATACTTAAAGCACGCATAATAGATAAAGCTTCTACTGGTCTGCCTAAATAGTAGCGGCGTTGAGTCTTAGGGTCAATGTACCAAGCCTCACCATTAGCTTCTACCTGAATAAATATCCTGCCTGACTGTTTCTTAGTAAATTTAGTATCAAGTGCTACCTTGCCCTTAGCTAAAGGATTATAGCCACTTACAACTTCCTCATAATCAGAGAAGCCATCGCCATCACTATCTTTATTTTTCCAATCTGTTAGTAAGCCCTCCTCTAATCTATCAGTTAATCCGTCGCCATCGGTATCAATATCAATATTTAAACTATCTTCAATTAAGCCTACTGGAATTTTATTTAGACTTTCATTATTGATACCGTCGCCAAGCAAACGCATTACCTGGAAGGCATTAGTTGGACGACCAAGATAATATCTCTTGCTATCGCTTGGTCTTATATACCAGGCCCTACCCTTATCTTCAACTTGTAAAACGATTCTTCCTAAGACTGAATTGACTAATTTAGTGTCCGTCTTGGTAAAATCTTTTCGAGCTTGTTCAATAACATCAACTGCCTCTGAATCAAATGGATAGCTTGATGACGTTGGTGGCGTTTCAATAACGATAACTTCTTCATTATCATCAACCACCGAAGTACAACTTCTCGTCAAAGATAATTGCTGAGCAGTAGTTAAAGTACAGGATAAAGGATAAGGACTAATAATCTGTCTAATCTGAAAACTATTAACACAGGTGCTCCACTCACTATATTGCACTTGAGAACAATAATTAATAGAACCGCCGCCGCCACCACCGCCGCCGCCACCGCCGCCGCCACTAGAAGCGACATACCAGGTAAAGTCCACAGAACTACTAGATGAATTGCCAGCACGATCTGTAACTGTTAATAAAGCGGAATAGTTACCCGCCGTATTCCCCGATAAAAGCGGGCTTAAAATAGTGCTACTGGAAATCAACAAATTACCTCCACTCGGCGCACTTAACACTGACCAACTATATTGTAATTGATTAGCGCCATCGAAATTATCAGTAGCAGATGCGGATACGGCTGTAGCTGTGCTGATAGTTCCTAAAGAAGAAGCAAGATTAATGGTTGGTGCGGTAGAGTCAATAACAAATAAGCCAGAATTAGCATAAACAGGAATGTCAAGATTATCATAAGCAGCCACTCTAATCATGTTGTTACTAGAATTCGTACCAGCAGGGATAGTCCAAATAGTACTAGTTGCGGAAGACGGTAAGGCTACCGCAATGGTTGTCCAAGTAGTACCACTATCAGCTGAATATTCTACCTGATAACTGGCAAGATTAGTAATATTTGGCGTTGTCCAAAGCACATTGATATCACCAGCCGGAACATGATCACCGGTATTAGGATAGATAACATCCGGATAACCAGAACCGCCGAGCCAATTAAAGCTCATATCGTCAGAGGTCTGATTGCCAGCCCTATCAGTGATGGTTAAACGCGCTGAATAAATACCAGCCGTATCTCCAGAAAAACTAGGGTCGGCGATAAAGGGCACAGTTAGATAAAGCTGACCACCTACTGGTGTACTCAAAATTGTCCAAGAATAAGTTAGTTCGGAATCTAAATCAATATTATCACTAATTACTGGACTAGGGTGAAAAGAAGCATCAATGTCACCGAAATCAGCATTTAAAGTCAAAACTGGAGGCAAAGAATCAATTATAAAAGTAGATGAAGTACCGACACTTTGATTACCGGCTAAGTCAGAAGACGTCAGTCTTATTCTGGCATTGGCGGCCGTGTCAACTGCCGGCACGGTCCAAAGATATGAGCCAGAGTTAGCAACGGTATCAACTAAAACAGTATCATCAAAATTTCCGCTTTCAGAGTACTCAATCGCAATTGGAGTGGCACCTAAGTGAGCATCGGCACCGCCATCCCAATTAATCGTTAAAGCGCTACCACCTTTACTCGGAGTAGAAGTAGCGTTAGGGTTAGTAACAACTACAGTGTCAGGAGCTGTGGAATCAATCGAAAAAGGTAGACTAATAGTAGTAGTGGCATTAGTATTAACATCAAACACGGCTAACTTAAGTAAATGACCATCAGTATCAAGGGCAGGAGTTAACCAAGGATAAGTAAGGGTGGTAGAGGCAATATTAGCATCTAATAAAGACCAGTCAACCCCGGAATTATCAGAATACCAAAGTGTAAAATAATCTAAGTCGGCCTCACCTGAGCTAACCCAAGTAATATTTGTAATAGTGTTTCCAGCAACGTAACCGCCAACTGGGTTAGTGATGTAAGGAGTAGCTGGATCGCCGTTCCAGTTAAAGGAAACGCTAGCGCTAGCACTATTGCCAGCGTTATCAATTACGTCTACACGCATAACATAATCTCCAGTGATAGTAGCAGAAAAAGCTGGGTCAGCTGATAATTCATCTGGAGCCAAGTTCACTGATCCCGGTCCCGAAACTTTAGTCCAAATAATACTAGCTACACCAGAATTATCATCGCTAATAACAACGGTGGCTGATTGAGGAGAAGAAATAACACCTAAATCAGGGGTACCAACAGTAATTGTTGGCGCCACTGTGTCCCAAATTAAATTGAAAGAATCGGAGTCAGTTCTAGATAAAGTATCGGTAACGGTAAGGGTGATGGTATAGCTACCATCTGTATCAGCGGAGATAGTTGTATCTTCAGCGGTGGCGTCACCAAAAGTGATGGTACCTGCTCCACCAGTAGTATAAGTCCAGGCATAGGTGCTAGCACCAGAAGTAGTAGCGTCTTGAGTAAATGAAGCCTTCTCTACTCTATCTTCCATAGGTGTCACAGTGGGACCACTAAGACTAACCGTGAAAGCATCAGAAACTGTGCCACTAGAAGTATTATTTAGAGCATCAAGAGCCCGAACATAAATAGTGTGAGGACCATCACTTAGATTAGTTGTAGTACAAGTATAGGCTTCTGAGAGTGAGTCAAAAGTACCATCACTGGCAGTACAGGCA